>OMXZ01000010.1 GCA_900315165.1 uncultured Actinomycetes bacterium
GGCGTCTGCGGGCTCACGGCTATCGCGCTCTCGTATGTGACGCCCGACTTCTACACGGTCGGTTTCAACATCTCCGCCGCGCTCATCCTCCTGTCGGGCTTCGACACGCAGCATCGCACCTACCCGACCACGCACCACGAGACGCTCGTGGTCGGCTATGCCATGCTTATGACGGGCGGCAACGTCCTGATCGCCATTTGCTTCGGCACCCTCGCCAACCTCATCTACCTGCTCTTTGCCCGCTATTGCAACGAGAACTGCGATACCCATATCGACCCGCCGGCAGTTGCCATCGAGGCTTGCTCGCTTATTCTGTTCACGTTGTTCTGATTCAGCACGGAAGGCTCCTCATATGAAGGTCATCAAGACGGCCCTGGCAGCGGCCTTGGCTTTGGCACTCGCAGCTTGCTCGCAGGGAGGCGCTGCGGGCACGACGGTCACGGTCGGGTCCGGCTCGGCGGCGGTCACGGCCACGCAGCTGGCCCTACCCGATGCGATGGCGTTAATGCGAGCGGATTACGTGGGCGCCGATGCCTACAACCGCGGCGTCGCCTACGGCTTCGGCAAAGACGGCAACCGCACTGTCGCGCTGTTCGTCTGCTACGACCGCACCGAGCAGGAATACTGCTCCTGGTTTGGGGACTACGACAAGTCGGGCGACGATACGGACAACACCGTCACGATCACGGATGACGTGACGGGCGATGTCGTGGAGCTCACCATCTCGGGCACGACTAAGAACACCACCGTCTATTCCGACGTGCTCGACAACCCCGGCTCGCTCACGACGATCAACTACGGCAGCGCCGACGCTGCCCGCAATTTTCTCAAGACAACGGACGAGGAGCTCGTCGATTTCGAGGTCCTGTATATGCCGCAGGGCTAGGCGCAATGCGGACATGGTGTGAGGTCTTGACCTGCCTTTGCCCTTTGCGATGTGAGCGGATATAATTTCAGGGCTACCGTGCCGCGCATGCCATTGCGCGACGTCACAACAAGAGAGGATTTACTCATGAATCTCGGACCTTTTGAGATAATCGTTATCCTGGTCGTCGTGCTCGTCATCTTTGGGCCCAAGAACCTCCCGAAACTCGGTGCTGCTTTCGGCAAGACCGTCAAGAACGTCCGCGAGGGCATGGAGGGTGACGACGACGAGAAGAAGGACGAGAACGTCGAGGATGTCGTCGAGACCGCTGAGGCTCCCGAGACCGTCGAGACCGAGGCGCCTGCTGAGGGTGACTCCGTCTTCTGCACTAAGTGCGGTACCGCCAATCCCGCCGATGCCGACTTCTGCAAGAAGTGCGGCGCGCCTCTCAAGTAAAGCTTCCGCCCAATACCACGTACGAATCACACTTTCCCGAGAAGGCAACACATGGCAAAAGCTGAAATGACCCTCACATCCGAAGGCCGCCAGAAGCTCGTCGAGGAGCTCGAGTGGCGCGAAGGCGAGAAGAACAACGAGATTATCGAGGCAATCAAGGAGGCGCGCGCCCAGGGCGACCTCTCCGAGAACGCAGAGTACGACGCCGCCAAGGAGGACCAGGCCAAAAACGCCGCCCGCATCAACGAGATCCGCCAGATCCTCGCGACCGCGCGCGTGGTCGAGTCCGATAGCGCCGACCTGTCCGTCTCCCTCGGCTGCACCGTCGAGTTCGAGAACGAGAAGGGCAAGAAGACCGCCTACACCATCGTGGGCACGACCGAGACCGACTCGCTCAACAACCGCATCTCCAATGACTCGCCGGTGGGCGCTGCGGCCATCGGCCACGTTGTGGGCGACGTCATCGTCTACAAGACGCCCAACGGCAAGGAGCGCAAGCTCACTATCACCAATATCACGCGCTAGAGCGCATAGAGCGTAGGGACCGACGGACAGGCGTGCTTCCTGAGCGGGCGCGGCTGTCCGTCTTTTCATCAGAAGGGAACTCAGACACATGGCAGACCAGACCGAGCAGACCGTGACGACCGCTCCGTCCATCAACGACGAGCGCGCCCAGCGCCGTGCTCGTCGCAAGAGCCTCATCGACCAGGGGATCAACCCCTATCCCATCCGCTCGCACATCGATGCACACGCCGCCGAACTCGAGGAGCGCTATGTCGACCTCGCAGACGGTGCCGACACCGACGACGTCGTGACCGTCGCGGGCCGCATCCGCGCCAAGCGCGGCCAGGGCAAGGTGAGCTTCCTCGTGCTCGAGGATTGCACCGGCCAGATTCAGATCTTTTGCCGCATCGACGTGCTCGGCGAGGACAATTGGGGCCTGCTCGGCATGATCGACACGGGCGATATCGTCGAGGCCACCGGCACCGTGGTACGCACCCGTCGCGGCCAGCTCTCCATCTCGCCGACCAAGCTCACGATTCTCTCCAAGTCCGTGCGTCCGCTGCCCGATAAGTTCCACGGCTTGACCGATCGCGAGATCCGCTACCGCCAGCGCTACGTGGACCTCATCATGAATCCCGAAGTGCGCGACACCTTCCGCAAGCGCAGCCAGATCGTGTCGACCATCCGCCACTACATGGAGGCCGACGGCTACATGGAGGTGGAGACGCCGATGATGCACGACATCCTCGGCGGCGCCAACGCCAAGCCCTTCGTCACTCATTTCAATGCGCTCGACCGTGACTTCTACCTGCGCATTGCCACCGAGCTGCCCCTCAAGCGCTGCATCGTGGGCGGCCTGGAGCGCGTCTTCGAGATCGGCCGCCAGTTCCGCAACGAGGGCATGGACCTTACGCACAACCCCGAGTTCACCACCATGGAGGCCTACCGCGCCTATTCCGACCTTCAGGGCATGAAGGAGCTGACCGAGGGCCTCTTCAAGACGATTGCCCGCGAGGTGTGCGGCTGTGAGGAGGGCCACGAGGTCATCACCTACCAGGGCCAGACGGTGGACATGTCCGGCACCTGGCGCTCGGTGCCCCTGTCCGACGTGGCCTCCGAGGTCGTCGGCGAGCACATCGACATGAACACCCCGGTCGAGCACCTGCGCGAGCTGTGCGACAGGCACGGCATCGAGTGGGCGGATAACTGGGGCGCCGGCAAGCTCCTCTTCGAGCTCTACGACGAGCTGGGCGAGAGCACGCTGGTCAACCCGACCTTCGTCTGCGACTATCCCGAGGAGGTCTCGCCGCTCTCCAAGCGCAAGGACGAGGACCCGCGCCTGACCGACCGCTTCGAGCTCGTCATCTGCGGCCACGAGTACGCCAACGCCTTCTCCGAGCTCAACGACCCCGTCGACCAGGCTGGCCGCTTCGCCGAGCAGGTCGCGGCCAAGGACTTCGGCGACGATGAGGCCATGGGCTACGACTACGACTACGTCCGCGCACTCGAGTACGGCATGCCCCCCGCGGGCGGCATCGGCTATGGCATCGACCGCATGGTCATGCTCTTCTGCGACCAGCCCGCCATCCGCGACGTGCTCCTCTTCCCGCAGATGAAGGCCGAGACGATCACCCGCGCGGATATCGCCGCCCAGGTCGAGGGCGCGAGCTCTGACAACCCCTTCGCATCGGTGGACGCGATCGCCGCCAGCTCCGAGGCCGGCGCCAGCGCAGACAGGGAGGACAAGATGGCAGACAAGCTTGATGCGGGCATCACCCGTGAGCAGGCACTCGACCTGCTCCACAAGTACAATGAGGACGCATATCACATCAAGCATGGTCTGCAGGTCGAGGGTCTGATGCGCTATTACGCCCAGAAGTACGATCCCGAGAACGTCGAGTTCTGGGGCCTCGTCGGCCTGCTGCACGACCTCGACTGGGAGAAGTGGCAGGACGACCAGCTCCATACCGTCAAGACCGCGGAGCTGCTCGAGGAGGCCGGTGCCAACCCGGCGCTCGCCAAGTCGATTCAGACCCACAACTACGACCTCAACGACCAGCTGCCCGCCCCCGAGCTGCAGATGGAGAAGGTCCTCTACGCGGTCGACGAGCTTTCCGGCCTGATTAACGCCTGCGTCAACATGCGCCCGTCCCACAGCGTGTCCGATATGGAACTCAAGTCGCTCAAGAAGAAGTTCAAGACCAAGAGCTTCGCCGCCGGCTGCGACCGTGACGTGATCCGCCATGGCGCCGAGCTGCTCGGTATGGAGCTCGACGACCTCTTCACCAGCGTGCTCGACGCCGAGAAGGAGCTCGTGGGCACCAGCGAGGCCTTCGAGTAAGCGCGCCTGCCCCCGCGGGGCGATCGCGGTCTTCCGCGCGTTATCCCAAAGGCGTCCGAGCTGCGACTCGGGCGCCTTCTTGTGTGACGGGGAAGTTATGGGCGCGCCCGCCCGTCGTATAGCACCCAACACATCTGGGTAAACGTGTTGAGATAAAAAACGAGCCCGGCCTAATGCGGCGGGGCAGGGAAGGGGCACAACCCATGTTTGAGAAGTTCACCGACCGCGCGCGCAAGGTCATGAGCCTTGCGCAGGACGAGGCCCAGAGCCTCGGCAAGATGTATGTGGGCACGGAGCACCTGCTTTTGGGCCTGATTGCGGAGGGCGACGGCATCGCCGCCAAGGCGCTCGCCAGCCTCGACGTGACTTACGAGGAGACGCTCGCCACCATCCGCCAGCTCTCGAGCGAGGACGTGCAGCCCGGGTCGGGCGGTCACATCCCCTTCACCCCGCGCGCCAAACGCGTACTCGAGAACGCCTACCGCGAGACCATGGCCCATGGGCAGACCTACATCGCGACCGAGCACCTGCTGCTCGGCATCGTGGGCGAGGGCGACGGCATCGCCATGACCGCCCTCGGCCGCATGGGCATCTCCGCCGACGCGGTCCGCAACGCCGTGGACGAGCTCGTGAGCAAGGACAAGCCGAAGGAGAGCCACCGCCAGGCGCAGCCCGTGAACTTCGGCCAGTACTTCGGCCAGTCCTCCGATGAGGGCGACGGCGACTCCGTCCTCGAAAAGTACGGCCGCAATCTCACCAAGCTCGCCCACGACGGCAAGCTCGACCCCGTCATCGGCCGCGACCGCGAGACCGAGCGCGTCATGCAGGTCTTGGCCCGCCGTCAGAAGAACAACCCCCTCATCTTGGGTGACCCGGGCGTGGGCAAGACAGCCGTGGTCGAGGGCCTGGCACAGCTCATCTCCTCGGGCAACGTCCCCGACATCCTGCGTGGCAAGCAGATCTGGACGCTGGACATGGCGGCCATGGTCGCCGGCTCCAAGTACCGCGGCGAGTTCGAGGAGCGTCTCAAGAAGGTCATCGATGAGGTGACCGAGGACAAGGACACGATCCTCTTCATCGATGAGATCCACAACGTCCTGGGTGCGGGCTCCGCCGAGGGCTCCATGGACGCCGCCTCGATCCTCAAGCCGCCCCTGTCCCGTGGCGAGATCCAGGTCATCGGCGCCACCACGGCGGAGGAGTACCGCAAGCACATCGAGAAGGACTCCGCCTTCGAGCGCCGCTTCCAGCCCATCAACATCGGCGAGCCCTCCGCGGAGGACACGCTTGAGATCCTGCACGGCCTGCGCAGCCGCTACGAGCAGCATCATCACGTGCGCTACACCGAGGCGGCGCTCAAGGCGGCTGTCACCCTGTCCGACCGCTACGTTCAGGACCGATTCCTGCCCGACAAGGCGATCGATGTGATCGACGAGGCCGGCGCGCGCACCCGCGTGCACAAGATGGCCCTGCCGCCCGAGCTCGCCCAGGTCGACCAGCAGCTGGTCGAGATTGCCGAGCAGAAGGAGAAGGCGGCGGACGCCCAGGAGTTCGAGGAGGCCGCCCGCCTGCGCGACGAGGAGAAGTCCCTCACGGCCAAGCGCGACGAGCTCGAGCAGGCATGGCGCGACAAGCAGGCGCTCGATGTGGTCACCGTGGACGAGGACGCGATTGCCGACGTCGTGAGCGACATCACCGGCGTGCCCGTCTCCAACCTCACCGAGGCCGAGGCCGCAAAGCTCCTGCGCTGCGAGGACGCCCTGCACCAGCGCGTGATCGGGCAGGACGAGGCCATCTCCGCCGTCGCCCGCGCGATCCGCCGCAGCCGCAGCCCGCTCAAGGACCCGCGCCGCCCGGGCGGCTCGTTCATCTTCCTGGGCCCCTCGGGCGTGGGCAAGACCGAGCTGGCCAAGTCGCTGGCCGAGTTCCTCTTCGGCACCCAGGACGCCCTCATCAGCTTCGACATGTCCGAGTTCATGGAGAAGCACGAGGTCTCCAAGCTCGTCGGCGCCCCTCCGGGATACGTGGGCTACGACGAGGGCGGCGAGCTGACCAAGGCGGTGCGCCGCCGGCCCTACTCCGTCGTTCTGTTCGACGAGATCGAGAAGGCTCACCCGGACGTCTTCAACGTCCTGCTCCAGATCCTGGACGAGGGGCGTCTCACCGACGGTCAGGGCCGCCACGTGGACTTCTCCAACACGGTCATCATCATGACCTCCAACATCGGCGCGCGCGAAATCGCCCAGACCTCGCCCATGGGCTTCACGAGCCAGGGCGATGACGGCCTTTCCGACAAAGAAATCCGCAGTCGTGTGGAAGGCGAGCTCAAGCGCCTCTTCCGCCCCGAGTTCCTCAACCGCGTGGACGAGATCGTGGTCTTCAAGTCGCTCACGGGCGAGCAGCTCCGCCGCATCGTGGACCTTATGGTCATGGACCTGCGTCAGCGCCTCGCGGCCCAGCGCATGTCGATCGAGCTCACCGACGCGGCCCGCGACTTCGTGGCCAAGCGCGGTACCGACAAGATCTACGGAGCCCGTCCCCTGCGCCGCGCCATCCAGACCTATATCGAGGACCCGCTAGCCGAGGAGATGCTCCAGGGCAAGTACGCTGCCGGTGACATCATCTGTGTGGACGCCCAGACGGGCGATGACGGTGAGGAGAAGCTCGTCTTCACCAAGCGCGAGGGCGAGATGCCCGAGCTCGCCGAGCGCGTTCACCTCGAGGGGCCGCGCGCCCGCGAGAGCTGGTCGGCGCCCGCAACCTCGGGCAGCGCGGCACCGGCTGCGGGCGGCCTTTTGAGCTCCGCCGAGTAAGGCTGGAACGCAGGCGGCAGACGTCGCCACAACAAAGACGGACGCCCCTCCCGCAGCCGGGGGAGCGCCCGTCTTGACATATACTGAAGACGCGTGCGGAAGGCGCGCAGATGCGAGGAGGTGCTGATGGGCGAGGCGACCGCGACAGACGACACCCAGGCGAGATTCAAGTGGGCGATTAGGCAGACGGCGCCGGGCACAGCTCTGCGTCGCGCGCTCGACATGATCATTGCCGGGCACTTGGGCGCCCTCATCTGCGTGGGCGACACGGACAACGTGATTGCGGCTGGTGACGACGGCTTCAAGCTCGACATCTCATTTACCGCCAACCGCCTCTTCGAGCTGTCCAAGATGGACGGCGCCATCGTGGTGGACAAGGACTTCACCAAGATCTACCGCGCCAACTACCATCTCAGCCCTGACCCCTCCCTGCCCACATCCGAAACCGGCATGCGCCACCGCACCGCCGCGCGCATGAGCCTGCTGACCCACGCGCTGGTCATCTCCGTCTCGGAGCGCCGCCAGGTCGTGAACCTCTATATCGACGGCCGCGGCCACCAGCTGCGCACGGTGCAGGAGCTGATGGGCAGTGTCAACCAGCTGCTCGTCTCCATGCAGAACACCCGCAGCCAGGTCGACCGTGGTCTTCTGCGCCTGACCACCCTCGAGCTCAACAACATCGTCACGGTCCGCGACGTCACGGACGTCTTCTACCTCTTCGAGGTGCTGATGACTGAGGCCGCCGAGTTCGATCACCTGATCCTGGAGCTGGGCAGCGAGGGTGAGACGGTCGCCATGCAGCGCGACGAGTTCGTCGGCGACCTTGACGAGGAATACACCCTTATGATCCGCGACTACGCGCTCGACTCCTCGGAGGAAAACGCCGCCCAGATTCGCCGCAAGTTCCACGAGACGCGCAACGGCGATATGCGGTCGGCCAAGGCGGTCGCCCGCATGCTCGGCTACGAGAACTTCGGCGAGGACACCGTGCTCACCCCGCTCGGCCTGCGCACGCTCAACAACGTCTCGGTCGTGCGCGACGGCGTGGCGGACAAGATCGTGGACGAGTACGGGTCGCTCAAGGGGCTGCTCGACGACATCGAGGAGAACCCCGAGCGCGTCGGTGACCTGGGCGTGCGCAATCCGACGATCCTGGCCGACAGCCTGCGCCGCATGGGGAGCAACCGGCCATGACGTCCGGCCAAAAGATCTGCGCCTGCACCGCGATGCAGCGGGACAAGACGGAAACGCCCGCTGCGGACACCTGCGCCGTCATCGTAGCGGGCGGTTCGGGCGAGCGTTTCGGAGACCCGCGCGGTAAGCAGTTCGTGGATCTGGCCGGCATGCCGCTCATCTGCTGGTCGGTGTTGGCCCTTGACCGGGCCGCGTCGGTGTCTTCCATCGTGGTGGTGGCGCCCCGTTGCCGCGAGGACGAGATGTGCGAGACGATCGCCGACTACCTGACTCTCATCCGTCCGCTTGCCATCGCACCATCCGGCATGACCCGCCAGGATTCGGTCCGCAACGGTCTGGCCTGTGTGCCGGATGGGTGCACCCTGGTCGCGGTGCACGACGGGGCCCGCCCCCTGATCCGTCCCGAGGAGGTCGACGCCGTGTGCGCCTGTGTGCGGGCGGACCGCCGCCTGGCCGGCGCCATCGCGGCCACCCCGAGCACCGACACACTCAAGATTGCGGAGGGGCGCCTCATCGTCTCGACGCCCGACCGCTCCTATTACTGGTCCGCCCAGACGCCGCAGGTATTTCGCCTGCCGGCGCTGATCGCCGCCCATGACGAGGCCGTCCGCACGGGCTACCTCGGCACCGACGACGCCTCGCTGGTCGAACACGCCGGCGGCCGCGTGGCGCTGGTCGAGACCGGGCGCGACAACATCAAGGTCACACTGCCCGAGGACCTGGTCATCGCCGAGGCGCTACTCGAGCGCCGGCTGATCGACGAGGGTTGCGGCTTCGGAGAGGGGTAGCGGAATGCTGAGGATCGGCCACGGGTTCGACGTGCACGCCTTCGCCGAAGGTCGCAAACTCATCTTGGGCGGCATCGAGATTCCGTCCGAGCGCGGACTCGACGGGCATTCCGACGCGGACGTGCTTGCCCATGCCCTTATCGACGCCATCTGCGGCGCCGCCCGTCTTCCCGACATCGGGCGCCTCTTTCCCGATAACGATCCCGCTTACCAAGGCGCCGACTCGATTGAGCTTCTGCGTCAGGTCGGGCGGATGGCGGAGGAGCGGCGATGTAGGATCCTCGACGCCGACTGTACGATCGCGGCCCAGGCACCCAAGCTCGCTCCCTACATCGATCAGATGGGGGACCGCCTCGCGGAGGCGCTCGGGCTGCCCGCGGAATCCGTCGGCGTCAAGGCGACCACGACCGAGCACCTCGGCTTCGTGGGCCGCAAGGAGGGCATCGCCGCCTGGGCGGTCGTCCTCGCGCAAGACGAACGCGACGCCGAGCGTTAGAATCCTTCCGTACAAGAGCGACACGAGGAGCTGTCATGCTGATCTACAACACCAAGAACCATCGCAAGGAAGAGTTCGTGCCCATCGAGCCGGGCAAGGTCCGCATGTATGTGTGCGGCCCCACGGTCTACGACCAGATCCATATCGGCAACGGCCGCACCTTCCTGGCCTTCGACGTGATCCGCCGCTACCTCACCTATAAGGGCTACGAGGTCACCTTCGCCCAGAACCTGACCGATGTGGACGACAAGATCATCAACCGCGCCAACGAGCAGGGCCGCACCGCCGCCGAGGTGGCCGACGAGTTCTCGAAGGCCTTCATCGAGCAGATGCACCGCCTGGGCGTGCTCGACCCGGACATCCGCCCGCGCGCCACCCGCGAGATCGACGCCATGCAGGAGATGATCCAGATCCTGATCGACAAGGGCCATGCCTATGTGGTCGACTCGGGCGATGTCTATTTCGCCGTGCGCTCCGACGACCGCTACGGCGTGCTCTCGGGCCGCGACGTGGACCAGCTGCGCGTGGGCGCCCGTGTGGAGGAGAACACCGACAAGCGCGACCCGCTCGACTTCGCCCTCTGGAAAGCCGCCAAACCCGGCGAGCCCTCCTGGCCCTCGCCCTGGGGCGACGGCCGCCCGGGCTGGCACACCGAATGCTGCGCGATGATCCACCACTACCTGGGCACCCCGATCGACATCCACGGCGGCGGCCAGGACCTCGTCTTCCCGCACCACGAGAACGAGACCGCCCAGGCCTGGTGCGCTTGGGACGATGAGCTCGCCCGGACCTGGATGCACACGGGCATGCTGCGCGTGGAGGGCGAGAAGATGTCCAAGAGCCTGGGCAACTTCTACACGCTCAAGGAGGTGCTCGACAAGTATCCCGCGGGCGCCGTTCGCATCCTTATGCTTCAGACCCACTACCGCTCGCCGCTCGACTTCAGCTTCGAGCGCCTCGACGGCGCCGTCGGCACGCTGGAGCGCCTGCAGACCTGCGTCAAGAACCTCCGCTGGGCGGCGCACAACTCCGCGCAGGACGGCGAGCTCAACGACGCCGACCGGGCCCTGGGCGCGGCAATCGACACCGCCGTGGCCGACTTCACGACGCAGATGGACGACGACTTCAACACGGCGGGCGGCCTCGCAGCGATCTTTGCCCTGGTCACCGCCGCCAACACCTACCTCGACCAGGCCGGCGCCGACACTTCCACCGCGCTCGCCCTGCGCGCGTCCGACGCGATCGTGGAGCTCGCGGACGTCCTGGGCATCCAGCTCGACCGCGAATCGGCGAGCGACCTACCTGCCGAGCTGGTCGACCTCGCTCGTGCCCAGGCCGGCTACGAGGGCGACTCCGCCGAGGAGGCTGCTGAGGTCCTGCTTCAGGCCCGTCAGGAAGCCCGCGCCGCCAAGAACTGGGCTCTCGCCGACGCCATCCGTGACGGCATCGCCGCGCTCGGCCTCATCGTCGAGGACACGGCCGCCGGCGCACGCCTGCGCGCCAAGAAGGACTAGACGCCGTGGCCCAGCGTCGCGCGAACAACAAGAACGCCAGGCAGCGCTCGTCTAAACCCCAGCGGGCAGGGCAGGGGACCGAAAAGACAAGGCAAGGGAACGAGCGTCCGGGGCAGAAGTTCCAGCGCCAGGGCCAGAAACCCCGCACGAAGGCCTCGACCGTCGGTTGGATCGAGGGCCGGCGCGCCTGCGCCGAGGCGCTCGAGACCGGCGTGCCCCTGCGCCAGGCGCTGGTTGCGAGTGGCGACGAGACGCTCGCCTCGCTTGTGGCCCGTCTGAAGACCGCGGGCGTGGAGGTGCAGGGTGTGCCGCGCGACCGGCTGGACGCCATGAGCTCCCATGGGGCCCACCAGGGCATCCTCTGCCAGACCGCGCCCTATCGCTATGCCGACCTCGAGGACGTGATTGCGCGGGCGGGGGAGGGCGATGCCCTGGTCGTCGTGCTCGACCACGTGACCGACGAGGGCAATTTCGGCGCCATCGTGCGCTCGGCCGAGGTAGTCGGCGCCGCGGGTGTCGTGATCGCCAAGGCACGCGCGGCCGGCGTCGGTGTCGGTGCCTATAAGACCTCGGCGGGTGCGGTCCTGCACCTGCCCATCGCCCAGGTCCCCAACCTCGCGACCGCCCTCGACCGCCTGAAGGAGGCGGGTTTCTGGGCCGCCGCGGCGACCGAGCATGCCGACCAGGACGTCTGGCAGGCGCCGCTCGATGGCCGTATCGCGCTCGTGATGGGCTCGGAGGGCTCGGGTGTCTCGCGCCTCGTGCGCGAGCATTGCGATTTCGAATGCCGCCTGCCGCAGCGCGGCCGTGTCGAGTCCCTCAACGTCGCCCAGGCAACCACGGTGCTCTGCTACGAATGGCTCCGCAGGTCCATGGCGAAGGGCGACGGGCGATGAGCAAGACGCGCCTTCCCCTTCTCGTCGTGGACGGCTACAACGTCCTGCGCGCGACCCCGCGCTACGCGGCCCTGATGGACGACGCGTCCTCGACGCATGTCTCGGCGGGCGGCAGCGGTCGCGCCTCTGGCGGAGGCATTATCGCTGGGGATCCCTTCGAGCGGGCGCGTGAGGCCCTGGCGGCCGACGTGGCGGCCTTCGCCCAGGGCAGCTACGAAGCCACCATCGTCTACGACGGGGCCAACAACCTCTCGCCCGACCGCCCCGAGACGCAGGTCGCGGGGGTGCGCATAGTCTTTTCCCCCCAGGGGGAGAGCGCCGACTCCGTCATCGAGCGCTCTTGCGCCCAGGCCCGCCGGTCGGGCCGCGACATCGCCCTCGTCACGAGCGACAATACGATACGCTCCACCACGACCCTCGGGCCCTACGCCGCATCGGTCACCAAGATCTCGAGTGCGCTGCTCGTGCACGAGATGGAGGCCACGGATCGCGAGGTGGCGCGCGAACTCGGCGAGCGGACCCATGCGAGGATGACGGTGGAGGACCGCCTGAGCCCAGAGACCTTAGCCAAGCTCAATGCGATCCTCGGTCGCTGAGCCCCCCTCGGGCCACGTCTGTGGCATAATACTTGACACGCGCCAGCATGGCTCAATGGCAGAGCAACGGTTTTGTAAACCGTGGGTTGGGGGTTCGACTCCCTCTGCTGGCTCCAGGAACGCCCGGCCACGCCCCCTGCGGCGTGGCCTTTTCCATACCGAGAATCGTGGGGAAATCGTGGGTATACACGCCCGGGTGCGTGGAATGCAAATTTTTTCGTTGACAAGTTCTCGGCATGAACGTAAGATTTCATCCGCTAACGTGGTTTGGGCGACGAGCACATCCGCGGGAGCACTTGAAAACGGAATGGGGATGTGGCACAGCGGCAACTGCGGCGGACTGTAAATCCGCTCTCTCTGAGTTCCCTGGTTCGAGTCCAGGCATCCCCACCATCTGCCCGTGTAGCTCAGTCGGTAGAGCACTTCGTTGGTAACGAAGAGGTCACCGGTTCGAATCCGGTCGCGGGCTCCATTCCTTTTTCAAGTACGGCTTATGCCGGTGTAGCTCAGCTGGTTAGAGCACGCGGCTCATACCCGCGATGTCACTGGTTCGAATCCAGTCACCGGTACCAGAGTTTAAGCGGCGGGCGACCGCCGCTAAACATAAGTACGGCAGTAGTTCCAAGAAGCGGCCAAAAAGGCGGTTTCCGAAGGAGGATGGCAATGGCCAAGGAGAAGTTCGATCGTTCTAAGCCCCATGTAAACATCGGTACCATCGGTCACGTCGACCACGGCAAGACCACGACGACGGCTGCCATCACCAAGGTCCTGTCCCTCAAGGGCCTGGCCAAGTTCGAGGCCTTCGACCAGATCGACAAGGCTCCCGAGGAGCGCGAGCGCGGCATCACCATCTCCGTCGCCCACGTCGAGTACGAGACCGAGAAGCGTCACTACGCCCACGTCGACTGCCCCGGCCACGCTGACTACATCAAGAACATGATTTCCGGCGCTGCTCAGATGGACGGCGCGATCCTGGTCATCGCCGCCACCGACGGCCCGATGGCTCAGACCCGCGAGCACATCCTGCTCGCCCGTCAGGTCGGCGTGCCCTACATCATCGTCTTCCTGAACAAGTGCGACATGGTCGACGACCCCGAGCTGCTCGACCTCGTCGAGATGGAGACCCGCGACCTCCTGACCGAGTACGACTTCCCCGGCGATGATCTGCCCATCGTCCGTGGCTCCGCGCTTCAGGCCCTCGAGTCCACCTCCACCGATCCCGATGCTCCCGAGTATAAGTGCATCTGGGAGCTCATGGACGCCGTCGACTCCTACATTCCGACGCCTGCCCGCGACAACGAGAAGCCCTTCCTGATGGCTATCGAGGACGTCATGACCATCTCTGGCCGCGGCACCGTCGCCACCGGCCGTGTCGAGCGCGGTGAGCTCAAGCTCAATGAGCCCGTCGAGATCGTCGGCATCAAGGAGACCCAGAAGTCCGTTGCCACCGGCATCGAGATGTTCCGCAAGACCCTCGACTTCTGCGAGGCTGGCGACAACGTCGGCATCCTGCTGCGCGGTATCAAGCGTGAGGACATCGAGCGCGGCCAGGTTCTCTGCAAGCCTGGTACGGTCACCCCTCACCACGCCTTCACCGGCGAGATCTACGTCCTGACCAAGGACGAGGGCGGCCGTCACACCCCGTTCTTCTCTGGCTATCGCCCGCAGTTCTACTTCCGCACCACCGACATCACGGGCGATGTCCAGGAGCTCACCGACGCCAATGGCAACAAGGTCGAGATGGCCATGCCGGGCGACCACGTCACCATCAAGGTTGACCTGATTCACCCGATCGCCATGGAGCAGGGCCTCAAGTTCGCTATTCGCGAGGGTGGCCACACCGTCGGCGATGGCCGTGTCTCCACGATTATCGACTAGTTCGGTTTAGGCACGTCACGACCCGGCGTCCGATTGGGCGCCGGGTCTTTTTTTCGGTTTTCGCTGACACAAACAGTCAAGGAATTTTGGGTTGGCGTGAGACGAAATTCTTTGACCCTTTGGGTTGTCCGACCGTAAGTTGTGTGGGAAATGTTAGCTCTTGCGTTGTGGCGTTGCCTGCCTTGACAGCGACCCAGCCAGTTTGCTAACGTTTCCCATCGCGTCACTGACGAGTAGTTTGTCTGTGGCTGTCTATAGGAGGAACGATGCGCACAATGGTTACTCTCGCGTGCACCGAGTGCAAGCGACGCAACTACACCACCAACAAGAACAAGTCCAACAATCCCGATCGTCTCGAGATGAAGAAGTATTGTCCGTGGTGCCACAAGCACACCCTTCACCGGGAAACCCGCTAAAATAGGGGCTACTACATAGGCCAGTAGTTCAGTTGGTAGAGCGACGGTCTCCAAAACCGTATGTCGAGGGTTCGAGTCCTTCCTGGCCTGCCAGAAACACCACCGGCTAATCCCCTTCGGGGTTAGCCGGTTTGCATGATACGAGGACGAAAGTCCCCAGAGGAAGGTTCGCGAATGCCGAACAAGGACCGCAACAAGAGGAGCGTCCGCAAGGCGCGTGCCGCAGAGCGCGAGCGCGTCGCTAACGAGCAGGCCGTCTCCGGCAATGACACCGAGAAGCCCAAGAAGGCTTCGGTTGTGTCCAAAGCCACGCAGGCTCCCGCAAAGCAGGAGAAGGCAAAGCCTAAAAAACGCAATCGCTTCGTTCAGTATTTCACCGATGTTCGCAGTGAGATGCACCGCGTGACGTGGCCTTCTAAGGACGAGCTGCGCAATTGGTCGGTTGCCGTCATTGTCGCTCTGGTTGTCTTCGGTGTGTGCGTATATCTCGTCGACACGGGGTTCGTCGCCCTGTTGGTCGGTTTCACGGGCCTGAGGGGGTAGACATGGCGAAGCGTTGGTATGTCGTCCACACATACTCTGGGTATGAGAACAAGGTCAAGACCGATCTCGAGCATCGCATCGAGACCTATGGCATGCAGGACCAGATCGTCGACATCCAGATCCCGACCGAGAAGGTCACCAAGGTCAAGGACGGTGGCGAGCGCGTCGACAAGGACGAGAAGGTCTTCCCGGGCTATGTCCTTGTTCGCATGGAGGTCGATGACAATAGCTGGGCTGTCGTTCGCAACACCCCCGGCGTCACGGGATTCGTCGGCATTGACGGCAAACCCACGCCGCTGCGCCGCTCCGAGTACGACAAGATCATGCGCCGCGTGAACCCGCGTTCCGCATCCGGTGCCCCGGCGCCCAAGATCACGACCACCGACCTCGAGGTTGGCCAGGTCGTCCATGTCGTCTCCGGCCCCCTGGCCGATTTCGACGGCACCGTGTCCGAGGTCATGCCGGAGGCCGGCAAGGTCAAGGTCATGCTTACAATCTTCGGCCGCGAGACCCCCGTCGAGCTCACTCTCGATCAGGTGACGGCCGTTATTTAGCAAGGCGACACATGCGGCCCCCGCATCAGTGGAGATGGCTTCTCGGGGGACGTGAGATATAGCAGGTTGTACGTTCGAAGAATGTATTCAGGAGGCTCACATGCCCGCAAAGAAGGTTGTGCACTTCATCAAGCTCCAGATTCCCGCCGGCCAGGCCAACCCCGCGCCTCCCGTCGGCCCCGCCCTGGGTGCCGCCCAGGTCAACATCATGCAGTTCTGCCAGGCGTTCAACGCGCAGACCAAGGACAAGATGGGCGACGTCATCCCCGTCGAGATCACGGTCTACGAGGATCGCTCCTTTGATTTCATCTGCAAGACGCCGCCCGCGGCCTATCTGATCAAGAAGGAGCTCGGCCTCAAGAGTGCTTCGGCCGTGCCCCAGCGCGACAAGGTCGGCCAGCTCTCGCAGGAGCAGCTCACCAAGATCGCCGAGATCAAGATGCCGGACCTCAACGCCAACGACATCGAGGCCGCAAAGAAGATCGTCGCCGGCACCGCCCGTTCCATGGGCGTCACCATCGCCGAGTAGCTCATTGGGTTCCAACGCGTCGGCACGGGGTCGGCGCAGAACATACGGAGTGGGAGGGCGCAACGCCCGTTGACCACAGGAGGTAAGCAACATGCCCAAGCACGGAAAGAAGTACAACGAGGCGGCCGCCAAGGTCGATTCCTCCAAGTTCTACACTCCCATGGAGGCCATGAGCCTCGTCAAGGAGGTCGCGCCCGAGAAGTTCGACGCCACCGTTGAGGTCTCCATCCGCCTCGGCGTCGACACCCGCAAGGCCGACCAGAACATCCGCGGCTCCATCAGCCTGCCCAACGGCACCGGCCAGACCGTCCGCGTGGCTGTCTTCGCCGAGGGCGACAAGGCCCGCGAGGCCGAGGCTGCAGGTGCCGACATCGTCGGCTCCGACGACCTGGTTGCCGAGATCCAGAAGGGCAACATCAACTTCGACGCCGTTATCGCGACGCCCAACATGATGTCCAAGGTCGGCCGTCTGGGCAAGATCCTCGGCCCCCGTGGCCTGATGCCCAACCCCAAGCTGGGTACCGTCACCATGGACGTCCAGAAGATGGTCGGCGAGCTCAAGGCAGGCCGTGTCGAGTACCGTGCCGACCGCTATGGCATCTGCCACGTCCCCATGGGCAAGGTGTCCTTCGGCGCCGACAAGCTGGCCGAGAACTACGGTGCGCTCTACACCGAGCTGCTCCGCGTCAAGCCGTCCTCTGCCAAGGGCAAGTACGTCAAGTCCGTCGTCGTGTCCTCCACGATGGGCCCGGGCGTCAAGATTGACTCCTCCGTCACCCGCAACTTCACCGAGGCGTAGGAGTTCTGAACGTCGTCTTTCCGCCTTGACTTTGTTTGAGGCGTAAGGCATAGTGTTTTCCGCTCACATCCGTGGGCAACCAGCACGTCCGCTGCCAGAGACAGCCGGTGCCGAAAGGCTCAAAGGGGCAACCCGCCTGCCGAGGTGGTCTGAAAGCTCGACTCGCAGACCCCGCCTGGCACGCCAAGCGGGGTCTTTTGTGTTTGCGAAAGGCCCGCCCGCGTGGCGAGCGTGCCCGACCGCACAACGAGGAGGTGTATTACATGCCATCGAAGTCTAATCAGGAGATGCTGGACAAGGTCAAGGCCGATGTCGAGGCGTCCGCGGGCGTCTTCGTCGTCGACTACAAGGGCCTGTCCGTCAAGGAGACCCAGTCCCTGCGCCGCGCGCTGACCGCCAACGGCGCCCGCATGAAGGTCTACAAGAACAACATCGTCAAGATCGCCCTCGAGGAGGCCGGCCTGCCCGACATCAGTGAGAATCTGAAGGGCACCTGCGCCTATGTCTTCTATGAGAAGGATCCTGTCGAGGCTGCCAAGGCCATCAAGGAGCAGGCTGAGAAGCTCGACAAGCTCGAGTTCATCGCCGCCGTCGCCGACGGCAAGGCGCTGGACGCCGCGACCGCCAAGGCCTATGCCGACCTGCCCAGCCACGACGAGCTCATCGCCAAGCTGGTCTACGTGCTGGGCAGCCCCCTGTCCGGTATCGCCCAGGTCTGCGCCGGTCCCGCGCGTGGTCTCGTCACCGCGCTCGACGCCGTCGCGGAGCAGAAGAACGCCGCGTAAGCACGCGCTTTGCACGACCGTTGTTTGTACGTTAGCCGGGCGCACGGAAGCGCCCCTACAAAAGGAGAAATGACATGGCTGTCACCAAGGATGAGATCATTGAGGCCCTGAAGGAGATGCCCGCCCTCGAGCTCTCCGAGCTGGTTCACGAGCTGGAGGACGTCTTCGGCGTCTCCGCCACCGCCCCCGTCGCGGTCGCCGCTGCCCCCGCTGCCGGTGGCGCTGCTCCCGCCGAGGAGGAGAAGACCAACTTCGACGTCGAGCTGACCTCCTTCGGCGAGAACAAGATCGCCGTCATCAAGGTCGTCCGCAAGCTCACCGGCCTTGGCCTGAAGGAGGCCAAGGAGGCCGTCGAGAAGGCCCCGAACGTCATCGTCGAGGGTGCCAACAAGGACGACGCTGAGGCTGCCAAGAAGGAGCTCGAGGAGGCCGGCGCCACCGTTACCCTGAAGTAACGACGCCCTTTTTCGGCTTTCCTCCGTCGGAGGATGAGATGGCCCGGGACCACGTGTCTCGGGCCTTTTTGTCATTCGGGGCGACCGACACATTACCAACACAAGTGACCTGCGGTTTTGCGTCGCTACTAGTTTTCCGTTCGAATGTCAAGGTTTTTCTTGATTGCTGGGGTGCGCTTCGGTACTCTATTAGATTGCGACAACTGCCGCTTTTCTACTTCTTTAAGGAGGATACGCCTGGTGTCTACCGCAAAGTCTTCCCAGCAATCCAAGTCTGGACGTACGAGGGTCAGCTTTAGCGAGATCCCTCAAGCCATGGAGCTGCCCAACCTGATCTCCGTGCAGAAGGAGTCGTTCGAGCGTTTCATGGGCGAGGGCCTCGACGAGTCTCTCAGCGAGTTCTCTCCCATCGAGAACTCCGCGCACACTATGGAGGTGACGTTCGGCGAGCACCAGTTCGGCGACGCGCCCGCCTCCATCGCCGAATGCCGCGCCAAGGACATCTCCTACCAGGCGCCGCTCTTCGTGGACGTGCGCTTCGTCAACAAGGAGACCGGCGAGATCAAGGAGCAGCTCGTCTTCATGGGCGACTTCCCCCTGATGACCGACCGCGGCACCTTCATCATCAACGGCACCGAGCGCGTCGTCGTGTCCCAGCTCGTCCGCTCCCCGGGCGTCTATTTCAGCCATGAGGTCGACAACGGCGTCGACGTCCACCACGTGCAGTTCATTCCCGCGCGTGGCGCCTGGCTGGAGTTCGAGGTCGACAAGCACGGCCACCTCGTCGTGTCCATCGACCGCAAACGCCGTCAGTCGGCCACGCTCTTCCTGCGCGCCCTCGGCATCGCCGAGACCGATGACGAGCTCCTGAACCTCCTGGGCGATTCCGACATCGTCCGCTCCACTATCGAGCGCGACGTGGCCACCACTCGCGAGGACGCTCTACTCGAGATCTACCGTCGCCAGCGCCCCGGCGAGCCGCCCACGGTCGAGTCCGCCCGCTCCCTGCTCGATGGCCTGTATTTCAACAACCAGCGTTACGACCTCGCTCGCGTCGGCCGCTACAAGGTCAATAAGAAGCTCGGACTCGATTCCGACTCCCGTGTCGTCACCGACGAGGATATCGTCGCAGCGCTCAAGTACCTGCTCGCCCTGCATGCCGGCGACCCCTCCTGCAAGGTCGATGACATCGACCACTTCGGCAACCGCCGCGTCCGTACCGTGGGCGAGCTGGTGCAGAACCAGTTCCGTATCGGTATGAGCCGCATGGAGCGCGTCATCCGCGAGCGCATGGCCTCCCAGGACGTGGACGACATCACGCCGCAGTCCCTGATTAACATCCGCCCGATCGTGGCGGCCATCAAGGAGTTCTACGGCTCTTCCCAGCTGTCCCAGTTCATGGACCAGAACAACCCCCTGTCCGGCCTGACCCACAAGCGCCGCCTGTCCGCGCTCGGCCCTGGTGGTCTGGCTGGTCACAAGTCCGGCTCCAGCCGCCGTACCAACGTACCGACGGCCGTCCGCGACGTTCACAACTCGCACTACTCCCGCATGTGCCCGATCGAGACGCCCGAGGGCCCCAACATCGGCCTCATCGGCTCGCTTGCCCTCTATGCCCACGTCAACGAGTACGGCTTCATCGAGGCGCCGTACCGTCGTGTGGAGAACGGCAAGGTCACCGACCAGATCGACTGGATGACCGCCGACGAGGAGGAGAACCACAAGATCGCCCCCGCCGACGTCCCCACAGATCCCAAGACGGGCGAGTTCGTGGCTGTCGACGCCAAGGGAAAGGTCTACCATCCCGAGACCGTCGTCGCCCGCGTCCGCAACTATGACGGCTCTTTCGGCGCGCCCGAGCAGTGCCCCGTTGAGGACATCGACTACATGGACGTCTCCCCGCGCCAGATGCTGTCCGTCGCGGCCAACCTCATCCCCTTCCTCGAGCACGACGACGCAAAGCGTACCCTCATGGGCGCCAACATGCAGCGCCAGGCCGTGCCCCTGATCCGCGCCACCGCCCCCTATGTCGGCACCGGCCTCGAGGCCCGCGCCGCCATGGACTCCGGCGAGGTCGTGCGCGCCGAGGAGGCCGGCACGGTCGTCGAGGTCGACGCCGCACACGCCGTGCTCGACACGGCCGACGGCCCCAAGACTTACGAGTTCCCCAAGTTCCAGCGCTCCAACCAGTCCACCTGCATCAACCACCGTCCGGTGGTCCATGTGGGCGACGCCGTTGAGGAGGGCCAGCCCCTCACTGACGGCCCCTCGATCGACCACGGCGAGCTCGCCCTGGGCACCAACCTCACGGTGGCCTACATGCCCTGGGAGGGCTACAACTACGAGGACGGCATCATCGTTTCCGAGCGCGTCGTCCGCGACGATCTGCTGACCTCCATCAACATCTCCCGCCACGAGATCGATGCCCGCGACACCAAGCTCGGTCCCGAGGAGATCACCCGCGAGATCCCCAACCTCTCCGAGGACATGCTGGCCAATCTCGACGACGACGGAATCATCCGCATCGGCGCCGAGGTCCGTCCGGGTGACATCCTGGTGGGCAAGGTCACGCCCAAGGGCGAGACCGCGCTGACCGCCGAGGAGCGCCTGCTGCGCGCCATCTTCGGCGCCAAGGCCCACGACGTCCGCGACACCTCCCTCAAGATGCCCCACGGCGCCTACGGCCGCGTCGTCGACGTGGTCCGCTTCAGCCGCGAGGCCGGCGACGACCTCCCGCCCGGAGTCAACGAGCTCGTCCGCGTCTTCGTGGCCCAGCGCCGCAAGATTCAGCAGGGCGACAAGATTTCCGGCCGTCACGGCAACAAGGGCGTCGTCTGCAAGGTCCTGCCGGTCGAGGACATGCCTTACATGGCCGACGGTACCCCTATCGACGTGCTGCTCGACCCGCTGGGCGTCCCGTCTCGTATGAACGTCGGCCAGCTCCTCGAGTGCCATCTCGGCTGGGCTGCCAGCCGTGGTTGGGACCTCGATAGCGACGATTCCGACAAGTATGTCCCTGGCCCCTTCTTCGTCTCCACCCCCGTCTTCGACGGCGCGAGCGATGTCGAGGTCGCCGAGGCCCAGCGCCGTGCCAATATCAACATGATGAACAAGGCCAAGCGCGATTACGGCGAGCACATGAACCCCGAGTTCGTGCCCCAGCTCAATAGCATGGGCAAGATGACGCTGTATGACGGCCGCACCGGCGAGCCCTTCAAGAACCAGATCACGGTGGGCACCTCCTACATCCTGAAGCTCGG
Organism: uncultured Actinomycetes bacterium; assembly: GCA_900315165.1. Taxonomy (GTDB): domain Bacteria; phylum Actinomycetota; class Coriobacteriia; order Coriobacteriales; family Atopobiaceae; genus Olegusella. The sequence goes on from OMXZ01000010.1 coordinate 21,683, forward strand.
TCACATGGTCGACGACAAGATCCACGCCCGCTCGACCGGCCCTTACAGCCTCGTCACCCAGCAGCCGCTCGGCGGCAAGGCCCAGTTCGGCGGCCAGCGCTTCGGCGAGATGGAGGTCTGGGCGCTGTATGCCTACGGCGCCGCCAATGTCCTGCAGGAGATCCTCACGGTCAAGTCCGACGACACCAATGGCCGCGTCAAGTCCTACGAGGCCATCGTCAAGGGCGAGAACGTGCCCGAGGCGGGGATCCCCGAGTCCTTCAAGGTACTCGTCAAGGAGATCCGCTCCCTCGCGCTCAACATCGAGCCGATTACGTACCAGAAGAAGACCGACGCAGACCAGCCCGAGCACACGGCGCAGGACGCCATCGATGTGTTCGCGGCGGCCGACTCCGCCGAGGACCTCATCGGGGCGACCCCCGAGGCCGCGGAAGAGGCTGAGCCCGCGCTTGCCGACAACACCGACGACAAGGAGTAGCGAACGTGGCAGATTTCGATACGCCTGATTTCGACGCAATCAAGATCTCCCTGGCCTCCGCCGACCAGATCCGCAGCTGGTCCCACGGCGAGGTCAAGAAGCCGGAGACCATCAACTACCGCACCCTCAAGCCCGAGAAGGACGGCCTGTTCTGCGAGAAGATCTTCGGCCCGGTCAAGGACTGGGAGTGCGCCTGCGGCAAGTACAAGGGCATCCGTTTCAAGGGCATCGTCTGCGAGCGCTGCGGCGTCGAGGTGACGACGTCCAAGGTGCGCCGCGAGCGCATGGGCCACATCGAGCTGGCCGCGCCCGTCTCGCACATCTGGTACTTCAAGAGCCCTGCGTCCTTCCCGCTGGCCCGCCTGCTCGACATCAAGAGCAAGGACCTGGAGAACATCCTCTATTTCGCGAGCTACGTCATCACGGACGTCGACAAGGAGGCCCGCGAGGCCGATGCCGACGACCTCAAGGAGGAGCTTGCCGCCGACCTCGAGGAGCTCGACGCCGAGCGCGACGACGAGATCGCCCGCCTCAAGGCCCAGGGCGAGGCTTCTGAGGGCGACGAGTTCGGCGACGTGGAGCCCCTGTCCGCCGACGAGATCCGCGCCGGCGTGGCCGATCTCGAGGCCGAGTACGAGGACGAAAAGCAGCTCCGTCGCGACGCCTACGAGAAGTTCATGCAGCTGGAGCCCCGCGAGCTCATCTCCGACGAGGCTCTCTTCACCGAGATGCGCCAGTACTACAGCATCTACTTCAAGGGCGGCATGGGCGCCGAGGCCGTGCGCGACCTCCTGCGCAACGTCGACCTGGCCGCCGAGGCCGAGGAGCTGCGCGCCATCGTCGCTTCCGACGAGGCCCAGAAGCAGAAGAAGGAGCGCGCGGTCAAGCGCCTGGAGATCGTCGACGCCTTCCTCAAGGGCGGCAACGACCCGGCCAATATGATCCTCGACGTGATCCCCGTGATCCCGCCCGACCTGCGCCCCATGGTCCAGCTCGACGGCGGCCGCTTCGCCGCGTCCGACCTCAACGACCTCTACCGTCGCGTGATCAACCGCAATAACCGCCTCAAGCGCCTGCTCGACCTGGACGCCCCCGCCATCATCGTCAACAACGAGAAGCGCATGCTCCAGGAGTCCGTGGACGCCCTCTTCGACAACGGCCGTCGTGGTCGCCCCGTGTCAGGTCGTGGCGGTCGTCCCCTCAAGTCCCTCGCCGAGGCCCTCAAGGGCAAGCAGGGCCGCTTCCGCCAGAACCTGCTGGGCAAGCGCGTCGACTACTCCGGCCGCTCGGTCATCGTCGTCGACCCCCAGCTCAAGCTGCACCAGTGCGGCCTACCCTCGACCATGGCACTCGAGCTCTTCAAGCCCTTCGTCATGCGTCGCCTGGTCGAGCTGGGCAAGGTCGAGAACATCAAGGGCGCCAAGCGCGCCATCGACCGCTCCGCCCCGATCGTCTGGGACGTGCTCGACGAGGTCATCAAGGACCGCCTGGTCCTTCTGAACCGCGCCCCCACGCTGCACCGCCTGTCCATTCAGGCCTTCGAGCCCGTGCTGGTCGAGGGCAAGGCCATCCACCTGCACCCGCTGGTCTGCGCTCCCTTCAACGCGGACTTCGACGGCGACCAGATGTCGGTCCATGTCCCCCTGTCCACCCAGGCCCAGACCGAGGCCCGCGTGCTGATGCTGTCGTCCAACAACCTGCGCTCGCCCGCGTCGGGCAAGGTGCTCACCGTGCCGTCGCAGGACATGGTCTTCGGTGTCTACTACCTGACCACCGAGAAGGCCGACGACCTGCCCGTCGAGCAGCTGCCCGTCTATGCCAATTTCGAGGACGTGCTGTCCGCCTACGACGGCAATCCCGACATGGACCTGCAGCAGCGCATTGTCGTGCGCATCGACGCTGCCGACGCCAATATCGAGGACGGCGACACGGAGATTTTCCGCACCTATGTGGGCCGCGGCGAGACCGAGGACTACGACGTCAGCGTCAACCCCACTCGCTTCGTGACGACCGCTGGCCGCGTCATCTTCAATCGCCAGTGCCTGCCGCCCGACTATCCCTACATGAACTATAAGATGGTCAAGGGCGATATCTCCAAGCTGGTCAACGACTGTTGCGACCGCTACAGCCTCGCTGAGGTCGAGCCGATCCTGGATGCCATCAAGGCCACGGGCTTCCACTACGCCACGGTCGCGGGCCTGACGATCTCCGTGTGGGACGCCGTCATCCCGGGCGACAAGCAGGACGTGCTGGACGAGACTCAGGACAAGGTCGACCAGATCAACGAGCGCTACGAGGACGGCTTCCTGACCGAGACGGAGCGTCACAACGAGGTCGTCAACGCCTGGACCGCCTGCACCGACCTTCTGGGCTCCGAGATGCTCGAAGGCTTCTCGGATGACAACCCCATCTACATGATGGCCGATTCCGGCGCCCGTGGCTCCAAGACCCAGCTGCGCCAGCTCGCGGGTATGCGCGGCCTGATGGCCGATATGTCCGGCGAGACCATCGACCTGCCCATCAAGTCCAACTTCCGCGAGGGCCTCGTGCCGCTCGAGTACTTCATCTCGACCTACGGCGCCCGTAAGGGCCTGGTCGACACGGCCTCGCACACGTCCGACTCCGGTTACCTGACCCGTCGTCTGATCGACGTCGCCCAGGACGTGATCGTGCGCGAGGAGGACTGCGGTACCGACGAGGGCGTCACCTACAACCTGATGAAGCCGGGCGAGACCACGCTCGACGCCGACCTGATCGGCCGCTGCGCCCTCAACGACATCGTCAACCCCGAGACCGGCGAGGTCATCGTGGCCGGCGGCGAGCATGTCGAGTCCATGGACGACCTGCAGCGCATGTGGGACGCCGGCCTGCGCAAGGTCGAGCTGCGCGCCCTGCTCACCTGCAAGTCCAAGTACGGCGTCTGCCAGAAGTGCTACGGCTGGGACCTCTCCACCCGTCGCCCCGTCAACATCGGCACCGCGGTCGGTATCATCGCCGCCCAGTCCATCGGCGAGCCGGGCACCCAGCTCACGATGCGTACCATTCACTCCGGCGGCGTCGCGGGCGCTGACGACATCACGCAGGGCCTCCCGACGGTTGCCCGCATGTTCGACGTCGTCGGCAACGTCAACGAGAAGATCCTGGGCCGCGAGGCCGACCTGGCGCCGTACTCCGGCCGCCTGAGCATCACGCCCGAGCAGACCGAGTACCGCATCCAGCTGCGCGACCTCGACGACGACTCCCGCATCCTCGAGGAGTGGAGCGTCCCCGCCTCCGCCCGTTTCATGCCGGGCATCGAGGACGGCGTGGAGGTGCGCGCCGGCGAGCAGATCACCTACGGCTTCGTCAACTTCCGCAAGCTCCGCCGCCTGACGGACATCGAGTCCACGATGCACACCTTCGTCAAGTCCGTCAAGGACGTCTACACGTCCCAGGGCGTCGACCTGAACGACAAGCACATCGAGGTCATCGCCCGTCAGATGCTCCGTCGCGTCCAGGTCACCAACCCCGGCGACTCCACCTACCTGCTGGGCCAGTACGTCGACCGCTACGTGTTCGCGGACACCGTCCGCAACATCACGCTGGCCGGCGGCACCCCGCCCGAGGCCGAGCCCGTCATCCTGGGCACCCTCAAGGTCGCGAGCACTGTGGACTCCTGGTTGTCCGCCGCTTCCTTCAGCCGTACCGCCGGCATCCTCACCGAGGTTGCCATCGAGGGCGCGACCGATCACCTGCGCGACCTCAAGTCCAATGTCGTCATCGGCAAGAAGATCCCTGCCGGCACCGGCCTTGCTGCCTACAACGACGTCGAGCTCACCTACCACGGCCAGAAGATCGACGGCCCGACTTCCGCGCAGAGCAAGAGCCTGCCCGACTGGGCCCCCGAGGAACTCAAGGGCATCGAGGAGCAGCTCCCCAAGCAGCTCGACTGGGTCGGCGACGACTACGGCTTCGGCGGCGTGTACTCCAAGAACGGCCGCACCCTCTCTTCCGAGGACGCCAAGCTCTACCTCTTCGACGACCTGGGCGTGTCGCAGCGCTGGACCAACAAGTTCTCCGAGGTCGGTATCGAGACGGTCGGCGACCTGATCGGCAAGACCGAGGACGATCTGCTGCGCATCGACGGCATCGGCGCCAAGGCAATCGAGGAGCTCCGTGACGGTCTCGAGGCACGCGGCCTGCTCTACATCCTGGAGCCCGAGGAGGACGAGGCCGACAGCGAGGATCTCTCCCAGCTGCTCAATATGGTCTTCTCGCCCGACGCAGACGTGATGCTGGGCACCGCGGCCACGACGCACGAGTCCGACTCCTCCTCCGATGAGGAGCTCATCGGCGCCCCCGCCGAGGACGGAGGCAGCGACGAGGTCATCAACGAAGACCTCGGCAGCCTGCACGACCTGCTCTCCCAGGTCGAACGCCGCGAGGACGACGGCGAGTAGCGCGAACGTCCGTTAGCGTTGACTTAAGGCCCCGGAGTTTCGGCTCTGGGGCCTTTTTTGTCAGCCCATCCTGCAGCCGCGTGTGCTGATGTTGTGGGATACGTACACGCCCGGTGGCGCGGCTTTTTGACATCGGCCATAAGTGAGCGTAAATTATCCCCTTGCGTCAATCCAGGGTGGAGGGTGCTGCCTCGCCCTTGAATATGAGAAAAGGCACGTAGTAGATAGGTACGAAGGAGAGAGTTTTGCCTACCATCAACCAGCTCGTCCGTCAGGGCCGCGTCCAGCAGCATGCCAAGTCCAAGAATGCCGCCCTGCAGCACAACCCGCAGAAGCGCGGCGTGTGCACCCGTGTGTTCACCACCACCCCCAAGAAGCCGAACTCCGCCCTGCGCAAGGTCGCCCGTGTGCGCCTCGTCAACGGCATCGAGGTCACGGCCTACATCCCCGGCGAGGGCCACAACCTCCAGGAGCACTCTATCGTGCTGATCCGCGGCGGCCGTGTCCGCGACCTCCCCGGTGTGCGCTACAAGATCATCCGCGGCGCCTACGACTGCGCTGCCGTGCAGAACCGCAAGAAGGCCCGCTCCCGCTATGGCGCCAAGCGCCCCAAGGAGTAGCGAGCGCTTCGCCCGTCTTATCAAGAATCAATCAGTTCCGACAGCATAGGAGATACACATGCCGCGTCGTGCAGCAGCAGTTCGTCGTGAGGTCCAGCCTGACGCCAAGTACAATAACCGTCTCGTGACCCAGCTCATCAACAAGGTCCTCCTGGACGGCAAGAAGGCCACCGCCGAGCGCATCGTCTATGGTGCCTTCGACATCGTCGCCGAGAAGACCGGCGAGGACCCCATGGACGTCTTCAAGAAGGCCATGGACAACATCAAGCCGACTCTGGAGGTCAAGCCCAAGCGCGTGGGCGGCGCCACCTACCAGGTCCCCATGGAGGTCAACTCCCGTCGTGCGACCACGCTCGCCATCCGCTGGATGGTCAACTTCAGCCGTGCCCGCAAGGAGAAGACCATGGCCGATCGCCTCGCCAACGAGATCATGGACGCCGCCAACGGCGTCGGCGCTTCCGTGAAGCGTCGCGAGGACCTCTTCAAGATGGCGGAGGCCAACCGCGCCTTCTCGCATTATCGCTTCTAAGCCGGACCGGAGGAGAAACAGATGGCTAAAGCCAAGTACAGTCTCGAGTCTCTGCGCAACATCGGCATCATGGCCCACATCGACGCGGGCAAGACGACCACCACGGAGCGCATCCTCTACTACACCGGCAAGACCCACAAGATCGGCGAGGTCCACGACGGTGCGGCCACCATGGACTGGATGGTGCAGGAGCAGGAGCGCGGCGTGACCATCACGTCCGCGGCCACGACCTGCTTCTGGAAGGACCACGTCATCCAGATCATCGACACCCCGGGCCACGTGGACTTCACGGCCGAGGTCGAGCGCTCCCTGCGCGTCCTCGACGGTGCCGTCGCGGTCTTCGACGCCGTCGCAGGCGTCCAGCCGCAGTCCGAGACCGTGTGGCGCCAGGCGCATAACTACAACGTCCCGCGCATCGCCTTCATTAACAAGTACGACCGCGTCGGCGCAGACTTCTTCCACGCCATCGAGACCATGAAGGACCGCCTGGGCGCCAACGCCGTGGCCGCCCAGATTCCGATGGGCTCCGAGTCCAATTTCTGGGGCCTCGTTGACCTCGTCACCAACACGGCTTGGGACTTCAAGGAGGACTCCAAGGGCATGATTTACCCCGAGCCCATGGACGCCATCCCCGACGAGTTCAAGGACCTCGCCGCCGAGAAGCGCGAAGAGCTGCTCGAGGCAGCCTCCAATTACGACGACGAGCTCATGGAGATGCTGCTCGAGGAGCAGGAGCCCACGGTCGAGGTCGTCAAGCGCGCCATCCGCGCCGGCGTCATCGCCAACGAGCTCAACCCCGTCTTCGTCGGCTCCGCCTACAAGAACAAGGGTATCCAGGAGCTCCTCGACGCTGTCGTGGACTACCTCCCCAGCCCGCTCGACATCCCCGACACCAAGGGTACCGACCCCAAGACCGGTGACGAGATCACCCGCAAGGCCGATTTCAAGGAGCCCTTCAGCGCCCTGGCCTTCAAGATCATGACCGACCCCTACGTCGGCAAGCTCACCTACATCCGTGTGTACTCCGGCCGCGCCGATTCCGGCAGCTACATCTACAATGTCAACAAGGACAACCGCGAGCGCCTCGGCCGCATCCTCGAGATGAACGCCAACGACCGTGTCGATCGCGAGGAGTGCTCTGCCGGTGACATCGTCGCCGTCGTCGGCTTCAAGAACACCACCACCGGTGACTCCCTGGCCGACGAGAAGCACCCCATCCTGCTCGAGAACATCGAGTTCGCCAAGCCCGTCATCGATATCGCCGTCGAGCCCAAGAGCAAGGCCGAGCAGGAGAAGATGTCCGTGGGCCTGATGAAGCTCGCCGAGGAGGACCCGACCTTCCAGGTTCACACCGACCGCGAGACCGGCCAGACCATCATCGCCGGCATGGGCGAGCTGCACCTCGAGATCATCATCGATCGCCTGCGTCGCGAGTTCCACGTCGACTGCAACGTCGGCAAGCCCCAGGTCGCCTATCGCGAGACCGCCGGCCACGCCGTCCAGCACGTCCGCGGCTTCTTCAAGCGCCAGTCCGGCGGCCGCGGCCAGTACGGCGACGCGATCATCGACATGGAGCCGAACGAGGAGGGCAAGGGCTACGAGTTCGTCGACGCCACCGTCGGCGGCTCCATCCCCAAGGAGTACATCCCCTCTGTCGACAAGGGCATCCAGGAGGCGCTCGAGACCGGTGTCATCGCCGGCTACCCCGTCCAGGACATCAAGGTCACCCTGGTCGACGGCTCCTACCACGAGGTCGACTCCTCCGAGGCCGCCTTCAAGATCGCCGGCTCCCTGGCCATCAAGGAGGCCCTGAAGCAGTCCGACCCGCAGCTCCTCGAGCCGATCGAGCGCGTGGACGTCGAGACCCCCGAGCAGTACATGGGCGATGTCATGGGCAACCTGTCCTCCCGCCGCGGCAAGATCGAGGGTATGGAGGACCGCTCCAACACCAAGGTCATCACCGCCAAGGTGCCTCTGGCTGAGATGTTCGGCTACGCGACCGACCTTCGCTCCCAGACTCAGGGCCGCGCGAGCTACACCATGCAGTTCGACTCCTACGAGCCCGTCCCCAAGAGCGTCAGGGACGACATCGTCGCCAAGAACGGCGGCTCTGCTTCTTAAGTCAACGACCGAGCGAGAGCTCATATTACGGAGGTACCAAAAGTGTCAAACCAGAAGATCAGGATCCGCCTCAAGGGCTACGATCACGAGGTCGTCGACCAGTCCGCGAAGCTCATCGTCGAGACCGCCCAGAAGACGGGTGCCAAGGTGGCCGGCCCCATCCCCCTGCCTACCGAGCGCAACCTTTACACGGTCATCCGTTCGCCGCACAAGGACAAGGACAGCCGCGAGCAGTTTGAGATGCTGACCCACAAGCGCCTCATCGATATCGTCGATCCCGGTGCGTCCACCGTCGACTCGCTGATGCGCCTCGACCTCCCCGCGGGTGTGGACATCGAGATCAAGCTCTAAGCCCCATCGCATAGCGCGACGAAGCTCCCCTGCCTCCCTGGAGGTGGGGGAGTTTTTCTTGTGTCCCTCCCCGACGATAATCACGCAGGCCCCGACGACGACCTCGCAGGCGCTGCGAGCTCGTCGTTGCCGCCGGGCCGCACCGAGTTGGATGGGGTATGCTTGACGCGAATGATGTAAGACGGACCGCGATATGCGGACTTGCAGGAGCGCCCATGATCAAACTCGCCCTTACCGACCTCGACGACACGCTGATCCCGAACGGGCAGGGCGGAGCATCGGACCGCGCAATCGCCGCCATCCATGCAATGCTCGACGCGGGGCTGCACTTCGGTCCGGTATCGGGGCGCGTGCCGAGCGCGATGGGCTGGATGTTCCGTGGTGACGACCGATGCTGCGCGACGGGGGCTTTCGTGAACGGCCAGGTTTTGCGTGTGGACGGCCAAGACGTGCGCATCGTCTGGATTGATGCCGAGCCGCTGCGCGCGACCCAGCGCATCCTGGACGGCGAGGATCTCGGTGCGTTCCTCACCATTTACGACATTTACGACTATGAGCAGGCCTACTTCGCGACGGGGCATCCTGAGTGGATGGAGCGCCACCCGGTTGTCGGGTTGGACCACCACGTGCGCATGAGTCGCCCGGAGCTGACCGAGCCGCGCTACATCAAGACGAACATCCTCTGCGATGGCCCGCGCGAGCAGATCCTGGCCTTGCGCGATCGCCTAAACGCCGAGGTAGAGGGCCTGGATTTCGTGATGCCGTCGAACGTCGCCAAGATCATCGACATCATGCCTGCTGGCTGGAACAAGGGCACGGCGGCGCTCGCGTTGGGCGAGATCCTCGGCGTGGCGCCCAAGGAGATCGCGACCTTCGGCGACTCGGAGAACGATCTTGCGATGATCGAGGCGGTGCCCAACTCGGTCGCCGTCGCCAATGCGAGCAGCGAGCTGCAGGCGGCCGCGCGCTGGCACATAGGCGACACGAGGGAGGATGCCGTGGCGGCGGCGCTGGAGCAAATCGCCGCGGCGGCGCCGTCGGGCGGTATGCCCGCCTTCATGAAGTAGGGGAGTGCGGTAGGAAGCACGCAGGGCCTGCGGAGATTCGCGTCCTGCGAAAACACAAGAGAAGGGAGCCGCAATGGCAACGTCCGTCTTTCCTGAGGGGTTCCTGTGGGGCGGCGCGCTCGCCGCAAACCAGTGCGAGGGCGCGTGGAACGTGGGCGGCAAAGGGCTGACCGTCGCAGACTGCGCCACCTACAAGCCGCATGTGGACCCCAAGGACTACAAGGCCCAGGTGGGCATGACGAGCGAGCAGGTCGCGGCGGCCGTCGCCTCGGACGACGAGCACGAGTACCCGCGCCGCCATGGCAACGACTTCTACCATCATTACGAGGAGGACCTCGACCTTTGCCAAGAGATGGGGTTCAAGACCCTGCGTGTCTCGATCCAATGGGCCCGTCTCTACCCCACGGGGACCGAGGACGAGCCCCTGCAGGAGGGCATCGACTTCTATCGCCGTCTTTTCGAGGCCATGCGCGCCCGTGACATCGAGCCGCTCGTCACGCTGCACCACTACGAGCAGCCCCTCGCGCTGACCGACCTCTATGGCGGCTGGTACGACCGCGCGGTGATCGATTACTTCGTACGCTACGCCAAGACCTGCTTTGCGGAGTTCGGCGACCTGGTCAAGTACTGGCTCACCTTCAACGAGATCGACTCGGTCTTCCGCCACTGCTTTACGACGATCGGCCTTCTGCTCGACCGCTACCCGGCCGACAAGCACGAGGAGATCATCTACCAGAGCGTCCACAACCAGTTCGTGGCAAGCGCCCTGGCCACCAAGGCCCTGCACGAGATGGTGCCCGATGCCGCGATGGGCTGCATGCTCACGCGCACGCTTGTCTATCCGCTCGATTGCAACCCGCAGAACATGCTGCTCGCCCAGCGCGAGAACCGCGAGAACTACTTCTATTCCGACGTCCAGGTGCTGGGCCAGTACCCTGCCTGGGTCAAACGCTACTGGGCCAAGAAGGGTATCCATGTGGATATGGGCCTCGACGACGAGGCGATTCTGGCCTGCTACCCTGTGGACTTCATCAGCTTCTCCTACTACCAGTCGGTCGTCGACAGCATCGACGCCGACAAGCGCGAGAAGGTGGGCGGCAACCTCACGACCGGCGTCAAGAACCCCTACCTGCCCACATCGGACTGGGGCTGGCAGATGGACCCGGACGGTCTGCACTACTCGCTGATCGACATGTGGGACCGCTACCACCTGCCCCTCTTCATCGTGGAGAACGGACTCGGCGCGCACGACACGGTCGAGTCCGACGGCCGCATCAACGACGACTACCGCATCGACTACTTCCGCGGCCACATCGCGGCCATCGGCGCCGCGATCGACGACGGCGTGGACGTGATGGGCTACACCCCCTGGGGCTGCATCGACTGCGTGTCCATGAGCACCTGCCAGATGTCCAAGCGCTATGGCTTCGTCTACGTGGACCTCGACGACGACGGCCGGGGCACCTATGCCCGCTCGCGCAAGAAGAGCTTCTATTGGTACCAACAGGTGGTCGAGAGCAATGGCGCGGAGCTGGACGGGCCCTTTGAGTATCCCGCGCCTGCGGATGACCCCGGCCCTGAGGAGTCCTGATGCGCACCCTGGTCGTCGGCGATATCCATGCGAAGCCCGAGGTGTTGAGCGAGATCGATGCCTCTGCGAAGGCGGTGGGCGCCGAGCGCGTCGTCTGCCTGGGTGACTACCTCGACCCCGTCTGGCCGCCTTTCGAAGACGAACGGGTCAATCTCGAACGCTTCATGCAGGTGATTGCCTGGGCGGAGCATCGCGGCGACGTGACCCTCCTGCTCGGCAACCACGAGGCGGGCTACATCGACATGGCGCGCGAGGCGGACCGAAAACCCGAGCGGCGTGATGAGATCCTGATGGGGCCCTTTGCGAATGCGCCTGCGGTGCGCGCGGAGGTCGAGGCGCGCCGGGGGCTTTTTGCCTGGGCGATCGCCGCGGAGGGTTGGCTGCTTTCTCATGCAGGCCTGACCTGCGCAAATGCGCACGCTATGGATCTTGCGTCCGACTTGGACGCCGCGACGCTCGCGCCGATGCTCGATGCAGCCGGATGGGCCGACTGGGTCGAGGAGCCGCTCTGCAGCCATGGCGGGGCCGAGGAGCTGATCGACGATCCCTATCCCGTCGACCAGGCCGTTGGCCACACGGCGGTCGAGACCTGCCGGCTGTATCGCGGTGGCAGCCGCATTGCCGATGAGCCGCATGCCCCGCCCAGCCGCCACACCGCCGGCGAGCCGTGCGTCCGCCTCGCCTTTTGCGACACGATGTCCATGTGCAACAGCGAGGGCCGGCGGACGGGCGATTCGTCCTTCCTGCTGCTCGATGGTGGGGACGTGCGGGTCGTGCGCGGCGGGCGTGCGATTGTGCCTGTCTATCTCAACACCTGGACCGAACCCGAGTGGCCCGGACTCTAAAGCCGGCCCCTCACGGCCCCTCTCACAGCCGGTCTTGGTCGGCATAACACAGCCGGAAGGGCTACTACAGACGCAGCTGGAACGACCATCTTGGGACAAAAGTCCAGACGACATCGGCAACATGCCCTCCAGGTTGTGACGGAGGGTGGCGACGAAGGAAGAGGCCCCTTCCGGTTGCGTCTGGAAAACCGAAGGCCGGAAAACCTGAGGCCCGGATGCCCAGACGGTTAGAAGACCTATAAAGTTACCTTACGGCGGCGTGGGGTGGTTTCCCGTGGCGAGGGGATATACTGAGGGGCACGCGCGGGTCATGATTTCTGCCCGCATGACGCAACTGCTACACCGATGGCTCCGCCCGCGGGGAGCGAGGATCTGATGAAAGTCTTGATGATCAGCGACGCGTCGAGCAGCGGCGCCGAGGATGCGCCGGCCCTCGCCGAGGTCCGGCATGCGCTCGAGTCCGAGGCGCACGACGTCGATATCGTGCGGGTCGACCCCACGCTCTCCGATGACTTCGCGACCAAGGCGGCAGCCCTCCTGAGCGGCGCAGATGTTGTGGTCTTCGGTAACGGCGACCAGGCGAGCAAGGGCTTCGTTGAGAAGATGCTCATGCTGTCGGATGGCGTCCAAGCCGAGCGCGACGCCCTACAAGCGGACAACGACGATCTACGCGCACATAATGACTCGCTCAACAGCGACAACGCCGGGCTTCGCGCGAGCAACGACGAGCTCACCCGCGACAACGCCTCCCTGCAGGCGAGCAACGACACCTACGTCCGCATCAACTCCTCCCTGCAGGAGGACAACGACGAGTTGCGCGCGGGCAACGATGCGCTGACGAGGGACAACGCCGCCCTTAAGGAGTCCAATGACGGCTATGCGCGGGACAACGCCGCATTGCAGGCCCACAACGACTCGCTCACCAGCGACAACGCCGGGCTCCGCGCGAGCAACGACGAGCTCACCCGCGACAACGCCTCCCTGCAGGCGAGCAACGACACCTACGTCCGCATCAACTCGTCGCTCCAGGAGTTCAATGAGAGCCTGGCCCGTGACAACGAGAGCCTGACCCGCAATAACGAAAGCCTGACCCGCGACAACGATGCCCTGCGCGCCAGTAATTCAGGCCTTACTCGCGACAACGACGCCCTGACAGCCGGCAACGACGCCCTGCGTGCGGACAACACCGCCCTGCTCGCTGACAACGACACCCTGAGCCACGACTCGCGTGAGGATGCGCTCACACACATCATGAACCGCCGCGGCTACGAGCAGGACTGGCCCCAGTTCATGCTGGATCATCCGAGTTTCATCCTCATCTCGGTGGATATCAACGACTTCAAGCTCTTCAACGACCTCTTCGGCCACCACATCGGCGACCAGCTCCTGATGTCGCTGGCGAACGAGTTCCGCGCCCTGGTTCCCAAGGACGCTCTCGTGGCGCGCAGCGGTGGTGACGAGTTCGTCCTGCTCGTTCCGGGCCCAGACGAGGCTTGGATGCAAGAGGCGGATGGTTTCTTCAACAGCACCCATTCCTTCGAATTCGAGGACATGACCTACACCTACATGCTATCTGGCGGGTTCGCGGCCTATCCCGAGCAGACGGATTCCTTTGCCACTCTCACTCGTATGGCCGATTCCGCGCTCTACCATGCCAAGATGTTGGCAAAGGATAAATTCTTCAAGTATACGCCCGAGATGGAGAACGACTTCCGCGTCACACTCGGTTTCAACGCGCGCAGCCTGGCCGCCACGGCGCCGGGCGCCATGCTGGTCTTCAAGTCCGAGGGCGACCACGAGATCCTCTTTGCCAACGACCTGTGCGCCGAACTCTTCGGCTATCCGTCGGTTGCCGAGTTCTTGGGGGCTGGCCAGGGCCTATCGCTTTTAGTGCATCCCGAGGACCGCGACCGGCTCGACCGTCACCTGACCGAGCGCGCGGCCAATCCCGATGCGTGCCAGCAGTCCAGCGCCTCCTATCGCGTGATGAGTCAGGACGGGAGCTCGCACACCGTCCTCGCCGTGGAGCGCATGACGGAAAACGAACGCTTCGGCCGCGTCTTCCATACGATCTTCTTCGATCCCGAAACCATCGGGGAGGGGCTGAGGCCGCTCGGCGCCTAAGGGCCATCGCGCAACGAAGCGCCCACGCCCCGTCTGGCCCCACTCTGTGGGCATTAGGGGGAGCTGCAGGTCTTTTGCTACTATATGTGCGTCTGTCCATGTCGCGAAACAAAGCAAAGGAGTACCTGTGGCACAACACTTTCGCAGCACAGAGCGACAGGGCGAAGTGGACGAGAGCGTGATCGACGCCGGCCAGACGGCCGAGGAGCAGGCCTTCGCTTCGCTTGATGCGGACGTCGCCCCCGTCGCGAATCCCGTCCCGGATCCCCTCGAGGCGCCCGCGCCCGTCGCCGAGCCGAGCCCCGTGCAGACTGCCGTCTCCGCGGCTATCCCCGACCCGCTTGCCGAGCCGGTTGCCGAGCCCGAACCCATCGTCCCGCACACGGCGTCTGCCGACGTCGATACCCCGCAGGGCGGCGGCAACATCTACGACGAGCTGGGCGCCGTGCCCGCCGTCGAGGTCGAGCGCACCGGCACGCCGACGATCTCCATGCGCAACGTCACGATGATTTATCCCGCCCAGCCCAACAAGCCCGCGCTGCAAGATGTCAGCCTGGACATCTATCCCGGCGAGTTCGTCTTCATCGTCGGCCACTCCGGTTCGGGCAAGTCCACCTTCATCCGACTGCTCACCCGAGAGCTCAAGGCCACGAGCGGCGAGGTCCTCGTCGCCGGCCAGGAGCTCACCCGCATGCGCAACCGCAAGGTGCCCTACCTCCGTCGCCAGCTGGGCTGCGTCTTCCAGGACTTCAAGCTCCTGCCCGACAAGACGGTCTACGAGAACGTCGCCTTCGCCCTCGAATGCATCGGTAAGCCCCGCTCCGTCATCAAGGCCCAGGTGCCCGAGGTGCTGCGACTCGTTGGCCTGGCGGAGAAGATGGACAACTACCCCGACCAGCTTTCCGGTGGCGAGCAGCAGCGCGTGGCCGTGGCCCGCGCCATGGTCAACCGCCCGCCGCTGCTCGTGTGCGACGAGCCCACGGGCAACCTCGACCCGGCTATCTCGCTGGGCATCATGAAGCTGCTCGACCGCATCAACCGCACGGGCACCACCGTCGTGATGGCGACCCATGACCGCGAGATGGTCGACTCGATGCGCAAGCGCGTCATCGCGCTCGAGGCGGGCCATGTGGTCCGCGACCAGGAGAGGGGAGGCTACGGCTACTATGGGGCTCTATAACCTGCGCTATTCCTTCCGCGAGGCGTTCCACCACATCCGCCGCAACTTCGGCACCAGCCTCGGTGCCATCGTCACGATCTTCCTGTCGCTATTTGTGATCGGCACCTTCGTGCTGGGCAGCGTCATGCTGTCGGGCCTTGTCGGCAGCGTCGAGGACCGCGTCACGATACAGGCCTTCCTGTCCGACGACGCGGACCAGACGGCGGTCGACGCCCTGCAGAAGAAGATCGAGGGCTGGGACAACGTCGAGTCCGTCACCTACAAGAGCAAGGACGAGGCGCTCGAGGAGTACCGCTCCACGATGAGCAACCGCAACGCCGACGAGGCCGTTGCGGCGCTCGATGGCGAGAACCCGGTGCCCGCCTCGCTCGTGATCAAGCTCGACGACCCCGAGCAGGTCAAAGCCGTCGCGGAGAAGCTCACCGACGACAGCGACTTCGCCGCGGTCTGCGACGACCCCGAGGATGTGTCCGCGTCCGTCCTGTACGGCCGTGAGACGGTCGAGCGCCTTTTCGCGGTGACCTATTACATCCGCATCGCCACGGTCGCGCTGGTCGTGATGCTGACCTTCGTGTCGTTCATCTTCATCAACAACACGATCCGACTGGCCATCTCGGCGCGCCGCCGCGAGATCGCCATCGAGCGCCTGGTCGGCGCCAACAACGGCTTCATCCGCGGGCCCTTCGTCGCCGAGGCGGCCATCCAGGCCCTGATCGGCGCCATCCTCGCGATCGTCGCCCTCAACGGCGCGATGGGCGCCCTGCTGCCCCGCCTGCAGAGCGCGATGTCCTTCCTGTCCTTCCAGGTGCCGCAGCAGATCATGGTGCTGACCTATGTCGCGCTGCTGGTGGTGGGCCTGATTCTCGGCCTGCTCGGCTCCGCGATCGCCATGAGGCGCTATTTGCGGGTCTAGGCGCGCGGGACAAGACGTACGGTCCGGGCGGTGCGGCGAAGGTCGTGCCGCCCGTTTTGCTAAGGGGGAGCCATGGGGAAGAAGCGCGCGTATCGGCAGCGCAACCAGCGGGGCCCGCGCAAGTCGTCGCCGGTCGTGCAGGGGACCCTGCGCGTGTCGGGCAAGGGGCGAGCCACGGTCGAGACGGCCGAGGGCGTCTTTGCGGTGGCACGGGGCGGGTTGCGCGAGGCCATGAACGGCGACGAGGTCCGCGTGTCGCTCGTGCGCCGCGGCGGGCCCGAGCAGGTCGCCGTCGTGCGCGACGTGGTGTCGCGGGCGACCGAGAGCTTTGTCGGGACCTTCGACACGGCCGACCCCCTGGGCGTCGTGCGCCCGCTCGACGCCCGCCTGCGTCATGACTTCTTCGTCCTGCCCGAGGACACGAGCGTGGCCCGGCTCGGCGTGCGGCCGGGCGATGTCGTGCGGGCCCGTATCCTCGAATACCCCGATCGCCGTAGCGCCGGCGTGGCCACGCTTGATGCGCGGCTCGGCAGCTCCGCCGAGCTCGACCTGGGCGTGGAGTCCGTGATTGCCTCGTATGGCTTCGCGACCGAATTCCCGCCGCGTGTGCTGGAGGAGGCTGCGAGGCTGCGGCTTGACGTCGCAGGAGCCCTAGCCGCCGATCCGCTCCGCCGCGACCTGCGCGGCGAGCTCACGCTGACCGTCGACCCGACCGATGCGCGCGACTTCGACGATGCCGTGAGCGCCCGACGACTGCCCGAGGGCGGCTACGAGCTCGGCGTCCACATCGCCGATGTCAGCCACTATGTGCCCTGGGACAGCCCGATCGACCTCGAGGCCCGCGGCCGCACGACCTCGGTCTACCTGGTCGACCGCGTGTTGCCCATGCTGCCCGAGCGTCTCTGCAACGACCTCTGCTCCCTGCGGCCCGACGAGGACCGCCTCACGATGAGCGTCCGCCTGGCGCTCGACGCGCGGGCCGAGGTAATGTCCGCCGAGGCCTTCCCCGCGGTGATCCGCTCGCATGCGCGGCTGGACTACGACACCGTGGATGCCCTGCTCGAGGGTGCGACAGACGCGGCGCACTTGCCCTGCGCGACGGAGCATGCGGTCGACGTCGCGACGACCCTGCGCATCCTCGACGAAATTGGCAGACTCCGGCGCGAGCGGCGGCGTGAGCGCGGTTCGGTCGACTTCGACACGCGCGAGGCCAAGGTGGTGCTCGATTCCGACGGCCATCCCACGGGCGTGAGCGTGCGCGAGCGGACCCGCGCGACCGGCCTGATTGAGGAAGCCATGCTCCTCGCCAATGAAGCCGTGGCCCGCATGCTGGCACAGGCCGAGGTGCCGGCTCCCTTCCGCACCCACGAACGCCCCGCCCCCGACGACCTCAAGGGGACCCTGCCCGTCCTGCGCGAGCTGGGGATCATCGACCCCGCGACAGAGCCGGACCTCGTGGCGGGCAGCCCCTTCGCCCTGCAGGACGTGCTGGCTGCAGCGCGGGGTACCTCCGCCGCCCCGCTCGCGACGGCGCTCCTCCTCCGCGCACAGAAACGCGCCGTCTACCTGCCCCACAACGACGGCCACTATGCCCTGGGCGCTGAGGCCTACTGCCACTTCACCTCGCCGATCCGTCGCTATCCCGATCTTGTGGTCCATCGCGCCCTCAAGGCCTTGCTCCACCGTACGACCGAGTCGCGCGAGCAGCGCGCGGTCGCTCGTCAGCTGCCGCAGATCTGCCGGACCTGCTCGGACGTCGAGCGGTCGGCTGACGCCGCGGCGCGCATGACGCAGAAACTCAAGATGGCCGAGCTCTTCTCGGCCCACATCGGCGAGGACTTTTCGGGTGTCGTAATGGGCTGCGAGCGCTTCGGCCTTTTCGTGGAGCTGGACGACACCTGCGCCGAGGGCCTCCTGCCCGTGCGTGCGCTGGGCGACGAGTATTTCACCTTTGATGACGCGCGGATGTCGCTGACCGGTGAGGAGTCCGGCCGCATCTGGCGTGTGGGCCAGCGGGTCGCCGTGCGCGTGGTGCGCGCCGACGCCGCCTCGGGCCAGATCGACTTCGCATTGTCCGGCCGCCAGTAGGGTAGACTAGCCACACGACACAGAGAGTACAGGAGCATACATGCAGGCACATAGCACTATGGAAGACGAGCTTAACCGCGCGGAGGGCCTCCTCGTAAACGGCGAGGACCAGCTCGCAGCCGACCTGCTCGCCCGCCTCGCCGAGGATGCGGAGGAGTACGTCGACCGCAACTGCCCCACCACCGACGAGCTCCAATGGTTCAGCTTCCCGACCCTTTTTGAACGCCTGGCCTACCGCCGTGTGGAGAATGACCCCCGTGAACTGCGCGATGTGGGCGAGCCGCTCGAGCGGCTCTATGGCGACCTGGGCCTGGCCGAGGTGCGCCTGGGCGATTACGAGGCCGCGAAGCGCGCGCTCACGCAGGCCGTGCGCTGGAACCCGATGGGTTGCGAGCATCGGCTCAACCTCGCGGACCTCTACCGCATCTCTGGCGATATGCGGGAGTACCTGGCACTGAGCTATTCCGTCTTCGAGCGCGCGAGCGATGTCAGGCACTTGGCCCGCGCCTTCACCAATTTCGCTGGCTGGTTCGAGGCGGAGCAGAAGCCTCGCGCCCAGGCAGCCGCCCTGCGTGCCGCGCGCCGGCTGGACGCTCACGACGGCGCCACGGACGCCGCGCTCGACCTGGCGCGCGGGACCGACCACGACCCCGATGCCCTGACGGATGCCGAGGCCCGTGACGTGCTTGCGGAGGAAGGCCTGCCCGACGGCGCCAACGCCGAGATCGCCATCTGCCTGCTCATGTGCGCGAGCGATGTGGCCGAGCTGGGCCAGCGCGACCTTGCGACCCGCCTCACCCTGCGCGCCCGCGACCTGGTGGGACAGGACGCGTCGATGGCGCTGCTCCAGCTCATCCACGCGGACGACGAGGAGGGCGACGGCGATGCCGGGCAAGAAGGGTAACGAGCGCCAGATCAAGGTCATCGCGCGCAACCGCACCGCCCGCCACGACTACGAGATCGGCGAGACTTGGGAGGCGGGTATCGAGCTCTCGGGTTCCGAGGTCAAGAGCCTGCGCGAGCGTCCCTCCCAGATCACGGACACCTATTGCGTGGTCCGCGGAGGCCAGCTCTGGCTCGTGGGCATGCATATCCATCCCTATTCGTACAGCAGCGCCTGGGGTGTGGACCCCGACCGGCGCCGCCGCCTGCTGATGCACAAGCGCCAGATCCGCTACCTGGACGAGAAGCTGCGCGACAAGGGCACTGCCATCGTGCCGCTGCAGATGTACTTCGACGAGCACAACCGCGTGAAGGTCCAGGTGGGCCTCGGCCGCGGCAAGAAGCTCTACGACAAGCGCCGCGACCTCGCCGCCCGCCAGGTCGACCGCGACATCCAGCGCGCCCTCAAGGAGCGCAGCCGTTAAGGCTGTCCCGCCGCGGGCGGGCGGGGTATACTAGCCGCAAGCGCAGACCGCGCCGCGCATCCGCGCACCGTCGAGAGAGGAGCCGACATGGCTGACGAGAAGAAGACTTACACGTTCCGCTGCACCGTCTGTGGGTATGAGGTCACCGTCGATACGCCCGAGCTGCCCGAGGACTTTGTCTGCCCCGTCTGCGGCGTCGGCCCCGACATGTTCGAGCTGGTCGAGGACTAACCATTGCGCGACAGGTGACAGGGGACTGTCACACGCAAGTGACGTGCAAGGGGCGTCGGGGTGACCCGGCGCCCCTTTTTCGTAGATTCTTGAAACAGGGCGATATAACAGCTAATATATTATCTAGAATAATTGATAAATATAAATAGGATTAAAATATTAGCTATGATTGACCTACTCAAACAAACTCCCGACGCCATCTGCAGCGGCCTCGCCACGCGCGAGAGGGCGCGGCGCAGGGAACAGAAAATCAGCCAGTCAGAGCTCGCTGCCAAAAGCGGTGTGAGCTTGGGATCGCTCAAGCGGTTTGAGCAGACAGGCCAGATTTCATTGGAATCGCTGGTAAAGCTTGCCGGAGCGCTCGGTTACAGCGGTGATTTTTCAGCCTTGTTCGAGCGCAAAGCATACGCCTCCATCGAGGAGGTGATCGCGGATGCCGAAGCGAACAGGCGCAAGGGTCAACGCTGATGTGCTCTCCGGGCTCACTCACGTCGAGGTGTGGAACCAGAGTCGCCGCGTAGGTACCTTGGCCCAGCCCGACCCCAGGTCCGCATGCCTCTTTGAATACGATGAAGCTTGGATGCGCGATGGATTCGCGATCGCTCCTTACAGTCTGGAATTGCGACAGGGGGTAATGGCCCCGCCGAACGCAGGGATTGGCGGGCTGCACGGTATCTTTGCCGATAGCCTCCCCGGCGACTGGGGGCAGCTTCTCGTCGAGCGCAGGCTTGCCGAGCTCGGCATTGACGCTTCGAGACTCGGACCGCTGGAGCGACTTTCTATCGTCGGCGCTAACGGCCCCGGGGCATTAGAGTATCGCCCTGTCTTTGCAGCCCAGCGTGAGGGCAGCAAACAGGCTGAGGAGGATTTTGACAAGCTCGCTTTGCAATGCCAAGCGATCCTTGATGATAAGGACGCGGACGACATCGACAGACTCTACGCGCGCGGTGGATCTTCGGGCGGCGCTCGCCCGAAGATGGAAATATGGCTGGACGGGAGCCCGTGGTTCGTAAAATTCCCTACGCGCGAGGACGGTCTCTCTGCGGGAGCGGATGAGTATCGCCTCATGCTGCTGGCGAAAGAGTGCGGAATCATCGTGCCCGAGGTTTGTCTCATTCCCTCCGAGGTGTGTCCCGGCTTCTTTGCCACAAAGCGATTCGATCGCGTGCGCCTGTCTGATGGCAGCCTGAGCAGGGTATATATGGCATCTGCCGCAGCCCTCCTCGAGAAAAGCCCCTTTGACAGCTCGGACTATCGGGAGCTTATGGCCCTCTGTTTCGACCTCACGCGCGACGTGCGGGATTGCGAGCAGCTGTATCTGGTCATGTGCTTCAACGTTCTGGTTGGCAATCAAGACGATCACCTGAAAAACTTCAGCTTCCTCTATGACGAGGCAGAAAGGGCATGGCACCTCTCACCCGCCTATGACCTCACGCGGGTACAGGGATTTTTGGGCGAGCATGCCACGCTGGTGAACGGTAAAGGCACGGCGATCACGCAGGACGATCTCGTGTCGGTGGGAAAGTCGGGCGGAATATCCGCTCGCAAGTGCAGGGAGCTTCTCGGCGTGGTCCGTGATGTCACGAGCGTCGTGTGACAGGTGAAGGGGGAGTGTCACGGGGGAGCCTCACGCGTACTGTCACAAAAAACGGGCTGCGACGTTGCTGATGCCGGTCGCGGCCCGCGGGCACACATGGTGGAGCTGGACGCGTACTCGTCGAACTCCTCCTCAGCATCAGCTAAATCACCTATATCTATCTCGGCATTCTCGGTGAACAGCCCGGTAAACGTCACCCTATCGTCGTAGACGAAAACCTTGTCGACGAAATACTCCATCACCGCATCGCGCGTCTCGGTGTTCGACAGGTCGGCGTGCAGATAGCGGTAGAAATACTCGCCGATGCTGTTCGCATCCTCCTCCATCATGATGAGCTTCAGCTCCTCGTCGCGAATGGAGGCTTCCAACGCCTTCTTGCGGCCTTCAAGCTCAAGGATGCGAGCTTGCACGGTGTCGTTGATGACGCCTTGCTCCAACGCCCTCACGAGGTTGTCGAGGGCCTTCTGCGTCTCCCTCTCTTGCCGTACAAGGGAGTCAAGGAAGCTTGTGTCTCGGTGGGCGTTCCGGAAGTACGCCGTGGTGTCGGCTGCGAGAGAAGCGACCATCTCCTGATCGTCGAGTATCTCGCTCAAAAGAGACAGCACCAGCTCCTCGATTACCTGCTTGCGCACGGGCTTTTTGC
Source organism: uncultured Actinomycetes bacterium (assembly GCA_900315165.1). Taxonomy (GTDB): domain Bacteria; phylum Actinomycetota; class Coriobacteriia; order Coriobacteriales; family Atopobiaceae; genus Olegusella. Next base: position 43,867 of record OMXZ01000010.1, read on the forward strand.
CACACATATGCTTGCGCTGACCTGCGCAGTAATAGTAGAAGTACCGACTGCTCTTGCCGCTTACGCCGTGCATAGGGCATCCGCACTCACCGCAGTAGAGCTTTCCGGCGAGCCAGTAGTCGGGGGCGTCTGCTCGACTCGTACCGTTCGCTTTCCGAGCGCCTCGACGCTTGTTCTCTTGGAGCTTGCGCTGCGCCTGCTCGAACAGGTCTTGAGAGACGAGGGCAGGCATGCCACCCTCGATGACCACATCAGCGAAGCGGTAAACGCCCGTGTAGGCGTCGTTGCGCAGGATGCTCCGCAGGCTATTGACAGTGAAGCGATGGCCCAAGATGGTCTTCGCGCCCTGCTCATTCAAGCGTGCTGCTATCTTCGCCATCGGCTCGCCCGCAGCGTACTCCTCGAAGATGCGCTGCACTATCGGTGCCGTGTCGGGGTCAGGTTCGAAGTGGTCATCCTCGTCCGACCTGTACCCGGTAATACGCCGACCATTAGTGCGGCAACTCCTCGCATTGGCGAGCATCCCGCGCCTGATGTTGCGGCTCAGCTGCTTGCTGTAATATTCGGCCATGCCATCGAGCAGCGATTCAAACAGCGCAGCCTCGGCCTCATCATCAGGAATGGACTCGGCCACGAGGGCGATACGATAGCCTGAGTCGCGTATCGTACGCTTGGCGAGGACAAGCTCGTACTTGTCACGCCCGAGTCGGTCGGTCTTCCACAGGATCAGGGTCGAGGCCTTGACCTTGTCGAGTTCGGCAAGCATCTGCTGGTAGCCCGGTCTTTGGTCTGTCGTCCCCGAGATACCCGCGTCCTCGTACTCTCGAATGATGCGCAGGCCCCTGGCCTCGGCGTAGCGATGTGCTTCCTCGCGCTGCTGCTCGATAGACGCCTCGTTCTGCGAGTGCGAAGAGAAGCGATAGTAGGCTATCGCAAGACTATTGTCGTTCTGGATGAACTTACGACCAGCCAAGGACTACCACCTCCCACGTCGGGCTGTTCGTACAGGTACAGGTCGGAGATACATGGATCAGAACAACGCCTCTTCTTCGTCGTAGCAAATAACATCCGTCTCAATCTCGTGGAGCACATTGCCCGGAATGTCGCCGACGGAAATCGTGTACACGGTTCCCAAACGTGGATTGAAGAAGCCGAGCTTGTCGATGGCGCGATAAATCTCAGCATCCTCTGAGTGCAGGCCAAGCAGCCAGTACATGCAGACCTGCAGCGTATGTGCGTTGGTGGGCGGCTTCACTGACACCTTGAAATCCCACAGCGTGTCTTTGGTGGTGAAATCGCCGTCACCTGTCGACACCATGAAGGTGTACCCGCCCTTGAAGGTGATTCCGTCATGGGTGACGGGGCCGTACTCCTCGAAGAAGCGGCAACCGCGTTCTACCATCTCACGCACGTTCTCGATGGTGGCGTCGTTCGGGGAGATGTCCTCAACAGGACGATATGCTTGAAGGCCTGCCCTAAACGCGGAGTCATAACCCGCCAGCTTGCATGCAGCGATGATTGAATCATCGTCCAGCCCGCTAATCACGTTCGCGAGCGATTCGGCGTTAGCGGTCTCGCCGACAAGCTCAGCGCCAAGGAAACTGATATGGAACGCCTCTTTGACTGGTGTACCGCAGGCAAAGCGCGTCATGTAATCGACGGCGATGCCCACGAGGCCAGCCGAGATGTTCTCGTCTTTCTGGTCGTGCAGAGTGCCGAGACCTTCAAGCTCTTTGACCTCCAACGAGCGAGGATTGATGTAACCTCCCCGCGGTTGCTTTATCGCTTTGATACGTTGCGTAACAGAGTACATGGCAATCCTCCTTCGGCTGAATTGTTGCGGATCGGAAGCCCCACATGCCATTTGTGGGCGATAGATTCATTTTATCAGCCCCACCAGACAACAATTCATCCGAGGCCCATCTCATCATCCAGCGACCGCTGAGCCTGCGGCAAATCAACAATCGACGGACGCGGACGCTTCTTTCCACTCGTGAGCTTCTCGACGAGGACGTCCATGAGCGGCGAGCCCTTGTAGTTCTTCTTGCCCATCCAGGCCTGCAGTGTCTTGCCGAGAGTGCTGAGGGCATCGTTCGCGGCGGCGGTGAAATACTCCGCGATGCCCGCAACAATAACTGGTATGGCGTCACGCATGGGAATGTTCTCGACGGTCGGCTCAGCCTGCTCGTAGCGACGCGCGGCCTCGGTGAACTGGCGCTTGGCCTCTGCGACCTCGGCCTCCTGCACCGCCTTCTGCGCCTCGAAGGCGTCTTCCTTCTTTTGGAAGTCTCGGCTGCGCTCCTCGTACGCGATGTAGCTGTCGGCCACGTCGCGCATGGCCTTATCGTAGGCCTCTTGGCGCAGCACCTGCGCCTCCATCATCGCTTCAGCCTGTATCCGCCCGTACTCCTCGGCCATCCTCGCTCGGGCCTGCCGTCTCTCGTCTTCCGCCTCGGCCCCGATAGAGCGAGCCTCTTCGAGGACGGCCTCGGCCTCATCGAGCTTGGCCTGCGCTGCCTTCTCCGTCTCGCGGCGAACATGGGCGTTCGTGTCGAGGCGCTGGCTCTCGCGCTTCGTGCGGCGCTCCTCGGCATAAGCGCTATCCTTCTTCGCGCGCTCCCAGTCGGTTACGTCCATGTCGGCAACGGGCCAGCCACGTTCGCGCATCATGCGAGGGAACTGCTCGTTGATCTTGATAAGCAACTTCGCGTCGATACGGTTGCCGCAGTACGAGCCATCCTCCGCGATGCAATCGCCGAAGTGATGGCGGTGCTTGCCCGCCTCGTCCTTGTGGGTGGCGCTCATGCGCTCGTTGGCTCCACGGAACAGCTCAGGGCATATCTCGGCGAGCACGGCCATGCTGTCTTCGTCGAAACGATTGAACTCCTCCCACGTCCAGTCGCGGGTGGCCTCGTCGGCCGGGTGGATGATGACCGCCCATCCGATGACGGCGTCCTTGCGCAAGCCCTTCTCGCGGATGACCTCCTCGCCGGCCTTCGTCTTGCCCTTCACCTTCTGGCGGTAGGCCCCGGCGCGAGCATCCATGTCCGCCCAGCACTCGTCGCCCGACTCGTAACCCTCGTACTCGTTCAGGTGGCTGAGCGTGCGGTCGAGGTGGTTGGTCTTGGAGTGACGCTCCTCGCCAGCCTCACGGAGAATCTTGCCGCCGTTGGCGCGATGTTTTGCACCAGGCTTAGGCTCCCCGCGAACGAGGCCCATAATCTGTGGCGCGCATAGGAAGGACATTCGGCTCACCTCTTTCCTTTAGAAAGCCAGTGGAAGGCGCGACTGGGTTCGTAAACGAACCCGCGCGCCCTCGCTGCGCTCGGGACTATCACTCATGGGGGTTCGCACCCCCGGCGTTTGCCTCCCCCTGCGCGTCGGAGTCGTTGCCGACAGCCGACGCGGAAACCGCCGTCCCCCGAGACGCGCCTTCACCCATATGGGTTCCGGAGGCGTCAGCGGAAGCCGCGGTTTCGGCGCGAGCCATCTCGCGGCGAGCGAAGTCGGCGATGCTCATGGCATCGGCACCTTCGCCAAGCGTGCGCTGCTCGGCCCAGTCGAGCAGAGCGAGCGCGAAACGCTGCCTCTCGCGGCGGGCTGCTCGCTCGGCCAGCCTTGAGCTTGCGGAGCTTCTCTTCCATCGCTTCGATGCGCTCCTTGCGTGTGGCCATCGTTGGCCTCCTTCCTTACAGACCCTGCGAGGCAGGATCGAAAATGATGCACCCCTCAGCCATCTTCCGGAGACGCTCTTCGGTGAACACGAAGCCTTTGCTTGCAAGGCTCCGAGCGAGATCGCGCGTGCGCTGCTCCTGCCGCTGCGCCTCGCGTTCTGCCTCGCGCTTGGCCTCCTCGGCCAAACGTCTCGGCGAGTCGAGGATGAGTTCGGCCTGTCGCATCTGTTGCTGCACGAGCTGCTCGCGGAGCCGCTCTTGCTCGGCGAGCACGGCCTCTTCCTCCTCGCGCTCAGCGCGTGCAATAGCCTCCTCGGGCGAGTAGATGCGCACGACGGGTCGATGCTCGTCGAGAACCTTGGCAGGGTCCTCCTCACGAGCCAGCATCAACGAAAAGTACGCATGCACATAGCGAACGACCGCATCGAGCAGCGGCCCGATGGCCTGCCGAAGCGCCTCGCCCGCATAGTGTTCGAACAGAAGCCCGACATCGCAACTCACCTCGGCGGCGACGATGTACTCGAAGACGTCGTTCGTCTTGGTGGTATGGCTGAACACACCCTTATTTATGAGTAGGCGAACCATCTTGTCCTCCAACTCGAGGACAAGGGGGAAACGGCGCGGCACCTGTTCCAGTGCCTCAGCATCTACCCGGTTTCCCTTTTTGTCTTCGTATTCTCCAGCGAGCTTCTCGAAAAACTGCTGACGGGGCTGGATGCCCTCAAAAATGAGCACGTCCGAGACGATGACAACATCGCCGAACTTAATATTCTCGGCGCCCTTCTTCGGGTGCGGATCGGTCAGGTTAAGGAAGTTTTCCACGCCTCCGAGCTTAGAAACCATCCGCCCGCGCGACTCGTGGAAGACGATGGCGGGCTGTCCCTTGTAGCGATCGTAAGGCACCTTCAGATTCGTAACCTCGTGGTACGCATCTACCGAGTTCATCAGCTCAGGATGGAGCGCTCTCGCGATCTCGGTCGAAAGCCCCGACTTTCCGAGGCCAGCGATACGTCCACCGCGTTCGATGTAGTCCTTGGAAGGCCCAATGTACATGCTGAGCCTGTTGTCGAGAGCGCAATCGTCGGAGAGCACGTAGTCGGTCGTAGCGTCGGCGAACTGCGTGCGATGCTGCCAACAGAACGACCAGCCGTACTTATCCTCGATTTCGCGGATGGTCAGATTGCCGTGACGGATAGCATCGGCCAGTTCGTTGACCTCGGCTCTCGTCATCTTGGAGGCCTTGGCACGGGTCTTGCGATTCATGTACCCACGGAACATATCGCCGTAGTCGAAGCCCGACGTGCGGATTTCGGCGAAGTCGTAGGGAGTCTTGCCCTTGGCGAGCTGCTCAGGGTCTTGGTGACAGAGGTACGCGGCCATCGCCTCGAAGACGTAGCGCCTCATACCTTTCGGCAGGCGGGCGGTAGGCTTATGGATTTGTCCTTCGGGGAGTCCAAGTTCCTTGGCTACCTTCGCATATGAGCGCTGGTTGGTGAATTCGACGGCGCAATGGATATGGGCGGCCTTCGTGGTACCGAGTGCGCCGCGCAAGGCAAACGGCGAGCGCAGGAGCGCCCTAACAGAACGCAGCTCCTCATCGGCGGGGAGCCAAAAGCCCGCAGGGGCAAGCGCTGCGGTGGGAGGCTTAGCTGACAAGTCGGCATCGTCGACCACGTAGACGTCACGGTCGTGCACGACCCATGCGAATCGGTTGATGCTCTGCTCGTTGGTTCGCAGCCACTCCAAGAGGCGCGGCACAGAGAACAGCTCGTTCCCCGCATCATCGAAGAGCCGCGACTCTATCTCGCAGCACTTGTTCCGGTAACCCTTATGCTCGCCCCTACCCATAGTAACCACCCCAAAACAGGCTGTCTACCTGCACTAATGTCGGGTGACTCGGTGACTTTTTAGCGGCCAGCCGTTGGACAAGCCCATCAACGGCTGGCCTGACCTCGTGTTTTGTCGATTTTTGGCATCGGGTGACTTTATTTGCGATTATTACGTAGTCACCCATTTTGTGGGGTCTACCTGCGAAAAAGAGGCGGGTGACTCGGTGACTTTGTATTTCTAGGTACGGTTTCACCCCAAAAACACGGGTTTTTTCGCTCGCTCTCATTGCGTCACCGCCTTGTCGACACGGCGGGCATCGAGAGCGTGCTCGAACTCATCGCGCGGGATGAGGACCGCGTCACCCATCTTGATTGCAGGCAACTTCCCGGCCTTGATGTGACGATAAATTGTGACGCGAGATCCGTATCCCGCAGCCACAAGTTCATTGACCGTCAGGAACGCTCTATCGCTGCCTATGCGTTTGGTGTACTTCGCCATGAAAAACCCAACCCTTCAAGAAAACCCGGGTTGGGAGACTGACGCCGGAGGTGTGTGAGGCCCGTATCACTCCCTATTGACTAAAGTTTGGGCCTGTCGCGATGCGACGATACAGATGTTACACCATATATCTTGTGGTTGCAAGATGTTTCATCTACCAGATATTGTATCCATATGGAAAGAGGACGGCCTAGTAGCCGTCCTCAAACCGATACCTCAGCGCGAACCCGCCTCGCAAGAAGGCGAGTTCGACTGTTCGTGTCATGGTGGAGGCGCGGAGAATCGAACTCCGGTCCAAAGCAATCCCCTGACAGGTGTCTCCAGGCTCAGTCGCTGGTCAATCTCGGGCGCGCGCTGTCCAGCGACAAGCATCGCGCGTCCCAGCTGGTTCGGTCTTAGCGTGCGCCATACCAGTCACGTGCGCACGAGCGTCTCCCTAGATGACGTCGCACCGGGGTCGGGAGCACTCCCCGGATTGACGCGCCAGGCTTAAATTAAGCGGCGAGAGCCATGGAAGGCTCAAAAGAATAAACGTTGTCGTCAATTCAATTTGACGGTACCCCTGTTTTACGTGGCGAGGAGACCACGGCCTGCTGCCCATCTCAGAACTACCCTGTCGAAACCAGTCGCCCCCATTCGATAACGGGGCCACAGGGCCACCATGCGAGTGTCAAGTTACCTCCGATTTCGCGGTGCGCCCGCCCGCTCGGTAGCGGTATTGTACCCAATGGCACATCGTTTGAAAGGGGATATATGAACATTCGTCGCGCAACCACCGCCGACATGCCGGGCCTCATCAAGCTCCTCGACCAGGTCCTGATGGTCCACTACGAAGGCCGCCCCGACCTCTTCCGCCCCAACACCCGCAAGTACACCGACGCCGAACTCGCCGAGATCATCGCCGACGACGACCGCCCGATCTGGGTCGCCGTGGCCGACGGCGCGCCGGTGGGCGAGATCCTCGGCTACGCCTTCTGCGTTGTGCAGGATTTCACCCACTCCAACAACATGCAGCCCATCAAGACCCTCTACATCGACGACCTCTGCGTGGACGAGGAGGCGCGCGGGCAGCACGTGGGCTCCGCGCTCTACCATTACGTGTGCGATTGGGCCGCTGAGCATGGCTTTTACAACGTCACGCTCAACGTCTGGGCCTGCAACCCCAAGGCGCAGGGCTTCTACGAGGCGCTGGGCCTTGTGCCCTTCAAGACGGGCATGGAGCACATCCTGCAGCCCAAACAAGCTGACTAGCAGGTAACTTGCAGGCAACTTGCACAAACGGAGGTCGCATGGCTGAGACGGACACGGTACGCTGGGGCATCCTCGGCGCGGGCAGAATCGCGCGTCGCTTCGCGGCGAGCCTGGCGTACGAGCCGGGCAGCGAGCTCCTGGTCGTCTCGGGACGGACGCCTGAGCACCTGCGCGCTTTTGCCGAAGAGCTCGGCGTGCCCCGGACCTGCACGTATGACGAGTTGCTAGCCGACTCGGACATCGACGCCGTCTACCTCAGCCTGCCCCACAGTCTCCACCACGAGTGGGCGGTCCGTGCCCTGCGCGCGGGCAAGGCCGTGCTCTGCGAGAAGCCCGCGGCCATGTCTGCCGAGGAGGCCGCCGATATCGCGGCCGTCGCGCGCGAGACAGGCGTGCTCTTCATGGAGGCGCAGAAGTCCCGTTTTGTGCCGATATATGCCGAGGTCATGGACCTGATTGCCTGCGGCGCGGTGGGAGAGGTCGTGACCGTGGAGACGTCGCTCTGCAACGAGATGAGCGACCTTCTGCGCGACCCCCACAGCTATCTGAGCGACCCGGCCTGCGGCGGCGTCCTTTTCGACTGCGGCACCTATTGCGCAAGCTGGCTCGAGGCGCTGTTGCCGGGCGACTTCACGGTGCGCCGTTGCACGTCGCGCACGATCGGGGAGGTCAACTCCTTTGCGGACGCCGAGCTCGTCTTCGCGGACGGCAGGACGGGCTGGCTGGAATGCGCTGCCGACGTGCGCAAACCCCGCCAGGCCACGATCATCGGCACAGCTGGTCGGCTCACGGTGGACGAGCTCCATCGCAGCCAGCACGCGGTGGTCCGCGCGGACGGCCAGGCGCCGCTCGCGATCGATGCGCCCTATGTGGTCGACGACTTCTACGGTGAGGTGGCGCACTTTGCGGACCTCGTGCGTGCGGGTGCAAAGGAGTCGCCGGTGATGCCGCTCGCGGCTACGGTCCGCACGGCGCAGATCCTGGATGCGGTCCGCGCGGCCTTCTGATGGAGTAGTCCGCGGCCGCATTGCGGTGTCTCGAGCCATGAGTCCGACGCATTGCGTTGCACAAACCGTGACCAATCCAACACGCTGCGCCGCGTCAACGTCCGCGTCCAGAAGACGTCCAAGACGGACGGGGACGAGCCCTTGAAGGGTGCGCGGTATGGCCTCTGGCTCCATAACCCCAATGGTAATGATGTTTATCTGGGTAATAAGACCTCGGGTGAAGATGGCTGGATGACTTTCGAGGATGTTCCGACGCCTGCCTTGGCTGAAGACGCAGCGAACCCAAAGAATGTGACCCGGGCTATGCCGCGGCAGACCCTATCGAGTTCACGATTGCCCCGTACGACGAAAAGCCGCGAGCGAGAGCGTGCTGACTGTCATCACGGGGGGGACCATGCCCAGGCGCAGGACAAGGACACCCTCGTGCTCTTTGATCAGCGTACGCCGGAGTATCGCCAGGAGATCCGCAACAAGCCTGAAAGCGACGAGCATAGGTCCGGCCTCGCGCAGACGGGCGACCTCTTCAATCCCGTGAGTACCCTTGCGATCGCCCTGGTCGATGGCGGCTTGGTCATCCTGGGCCTCCGCGCCACCCGCCCCAAGCGCTCTGCTCAGCCCGATCGCCCCGACCACTCTGATCAGGCCTAACCTCCGCTGGGCTGCTCCAGCGGGCTTACCCGCTCCTCGTCAAAGGCCCCCGCACCCCCGCATTGTTGGTATTCGCTTACCAATGATCCGGGGGTGCGGGGAATTTTATCTGGGCTTTCGTGGCTCGTACCCCCGTATCGTTGGTCCCGTCTCTACCAACGATGGAGGGGTGTGGCAATTCTGACCTGCGCTTTTTCGGCCCACGCCCCCATATCGTTGGTATTCGGCTACCAACGATGTGGGGGTACGAGCCTGGCTGGGGTGGCGTTTCCGAGGGGTGGGTGGCGCCGATGAAAGTCTCGGTCGGTCTGTATATACTAAATCTCGGAAAAATTAGTAGATTTAGTATAGATACGGTATCGGAAGATACGGAGGTAGGCCGATGCTTGTAGCCCGCAACAAAGAGAAGACCCTCTTACAGGGTTCGCTCGAATCGGAATACTCCCAGTTCATTGCTGTGTATGGGCGCCGCCGTGTGGGGAAGACCTTCCTCATCCGTGAATCCTTCGGGTATCACTTCGCCTTCGAGCATGCTGGTCTTGCCAAAGGAACGCTGGACCAGCAGCTTGCACATTTCTGTGACTCGCTCAAAGACGCGGGGCTGACACTCCCTGCAGACAAACCGACGTGCTGGCTCGATGCCTTCTCCCTGCTCAAAGATCTTCTGCGATCTGCTCCAGAGGGGAAGAAGGTGGTGTTCATCGACGAGCTCTCATGGATGGATACAAAAGGGGGCGACTTGATGCTTGCCCTGGAGGGCTTCTGGAACGGGTGGGCTTCGGCGCGAAGGGACATCGTGCTCGTCGTTTGCGCATCCGCAACCTCATGGATGCTGAATGAGGTGGTTCACAACAAGGGCGGTCTTTACAATCGTCTGACCGCCCAAATCAACCTCAAGCCGTTCACGTTGGCCGAGTGCGAGCAATACCTCGATGCCAATGGAATCGTGCTGAGCCGGCAGGACATCCTTGAGTGCTACATGATCTTGGGAGGAGTCCCTTACTACTGGGGCTTCATCAAGAAAGGCATGAGCTTGACCCAAAATATCGATACCATGTTCTTCGCACCGGACGCCCCGCTACGTCATGAGTTCGACTACCTCTACGCCTCGATTTTCGATAACCCGCATAACCATCTTGCTGTGATAGAGGCGCTCGGCAAGAAGCGGGCGGGCATGACCCGGGAGGAAATCGCGCGGCATACCCCGCTCACAAATTCGGGCATCCTCACCAAGGTGCTCCGTGAGCTCGAGAGCTGTGGCTTCATTCGTACGTACACAGAGTACGGGAAAAAGAAAAAAGGCGCGGTCTACCAGCTCATCGACAATTTCACACTCTTTCACTTCAAGTTCCTCGCGGACGAACCCGACGACGAGCACCTTTGGACCTACCTTCTCGGCACGGCGAGGAGGAACACGTGGTGTGGACTTGCTTTCGAGCTCGTCTGTCTCGAGCATCTTCCCCAGATCAAGCAGGGACTCGGGATTTCGGGTGTCGTGACGCATGCACACTCCTGGCGTTGTGTCGGCAACGCAGATGAGGGTATCAACGGCAGTCAAATCGACCTTCTCATCGCTCGTCGGGATCGGGTGATAGACATCTGCGAGATGAAGTACGCGAACGCCGACTTTGCCGTGACGAAGTCGTACGATCAGAAATTGAGGGACAAGGCGGAAGATTTCAGAAGGGTGACTGGGACACGCGATGCCATTCATCTGGTCCTCGTTACCACGTACGGGCTCAAGGAGAACACCTACGCCGGCAGATTCCGGTCGGTCGTGACGGCGGAGGATCTCTTCGCTCCGACCCGAAGCGCCTACTAAATCTCGGAGAAAATCAAAGAGTGAGTCTTGGAAAGGTCGATCCTGTACTGACGACGGGTAACATCGAGAGGCATCACGCGATCGGAGACCCGCAAAGCCTCAGGTGGGGCTTGAGAGTTTGCGTGCTTTATTAATGATTAATAATTGATATTGATACCAGTGATGAGCCCTATGAGTTCTAATCCAAAACGTTATATAGCGTGCAACTAAACGTACAAAACGCCCAGTTCAAGCCCGAATTCCAACCTGAAAGACACCATAAAAGTCTGTAACTTGCGGTTGTTAGAGCCGGGAAAGTTTGACCAATCGAGGCCGAATTAATCCAGCCAACCCAGCCGAACGAAAATAGCCAGCCATAGCCGGGCGGAAGCGGCCATT
>OMXZ01000022.1 GCA_900315165.1 uncultured Actinomycetes bacterium
AGATCCATCGACCCCTCCCGTCAAGGCTTCTCTGTCCCTGCCAGGATTGTGGCGCGCCGGCGGCGCCGCCTCAACGCGTGTCAGATTGAGCGCTTACCGTGGAGGGGGTAATACCACTGACGTAGAAGGACTCGCCTGCCTGCATCGTCGTCACTTCGACGACGGGGCTGTAGATGCCGGCCACCCCGTCTTTGACGTTGCCCTTCTCGTCGGTATTGGCAAGGCGTATCGCGAACTTGTAGTGCAAGCCAGGGGTAATGTTCGTGTCGTACGTCAGGCTGGTCGTCGGGGTGATGCCGTCCGCGGCATAGTAGGGCACCACCTTAGGATCGGTATAGTCGGTCTGGCTGCCGTTCTGGGACACCTTGTAGACGATGTAGCTCACGTTTCCGTACTTGGTCGGCATCTGCTTGACCAGTTCGGCTATGCCATCCGTCGGATCCCAGGTAAGCACGACGGAGGTGTCGTTGACCCGCTGGACCGCAAGGTTGTCCACCATGGGCAGGTCGGGCTTATGGACGTTCGTCGTCACGAAGCCGACAAGCCAGACGCCCTGCGGATCGTTGTTGTCGTTGACGTAGCGGGTCAGGCTCTTGGATCCGTCGGACTCGATGGCGAACTTGCCGGGATAGTACTTGGAGACGAGCTGCCAGGTGAAGCCGTAATCCCCCGCATCCTCGGGCAGGTTATCGACGGAGCCTCCGAACGTCGTGCCGTTGCTGGTGGTAGCCATGGTCGTGTAGCCGCCCTCGAAGCCAAAGACGACACCTGCGCCGGCTTCGAGCATCTTGAGGAAGCCGACCTCGGCGCCGATCCTGATATTGAGGGCGCCGCCGACCTCGTAGGAGCTCGTGCTCTCATTCTCTATGGTGATGTCCAGGTCGGTGGTTGCGCCTGTCGAGTTTGTGACCGTGGCCGTATGCTCGCTGCGCTTGACCGTGTCGGGATCCGGGGTGTCGGGGTCCACGGCGAAGCCAAGGTTGGCGTCCGTGTAGGTGACGGGATCGCCCGACGTGCTCTTGATGAGCTCCTTCACCAGGGGCAGGCTATAGTGCATCTGGTTGCCGGGATGCTCCTTCTGCCAGCGTGCCCGGATCGCCTCGACGATGGAGTCGTACCTCTCCGCGCTGATGATGGAATAGGTGGGTGTGCCCGCCTGGGGAAGGATGACGTCCTTCCACTTGTGTTCCACTGGGTCGTAGGCCTGGTAATAGTAGTAGGTCATGGGTATGGCGTAGAGGACCACCTTATTGCCCTCGCCCGCATGGGACTCAAACGAAATCCCAAACTCGATGGAGTTGGCGGATTCGTGTTCGTAGCCCGCCTTGGCCACGAGCTCGGCCTCCCCTTGGAGCTTGACGATGCAGCCGACGGACCCTTCGACATAGCCGCCCGCCTCACCGCTGATGGTGTAGCCGCTTCCCTCCGTCGTCTTGTGGGAGGTGCCGAACTCGGTGCCGCCCAGGACCAGGTAGTGCTCGGACTCCTCCAGGTCGCGATAGTAGGGAGCGTCCTGGAGGATACCTGCCAGCGTGGGTTCCGTGACAAAACGCGCGGCGTCCACGTAGCGCAGTTTGATCGCATCGTCGTCGACGTCGGGCAGGGCCAGGCTGACCCAGGAGTTGTAGTTCTCCGTGCGGCGGTTGCCCTCGCAGATCACGCCTTCCTCACCGCTGATGTACGAAGCGGTGTCGAGTGTGTACTTGCCTTGGTTGTCATTGGATTTCCCGCCATCCTTCGATGCCTCGATGGGGACGCGCCGGCGGCTGTACAGGGAGAGGTCGTACCAATAGTAGTCGTCGTCCTTGCGCAGGTCCTCGTCGCGGTGGATGCCCACCACGGCAAGGAAGGACTCGCCATAGGTGTAGTCTTCGGGAAGGCTAGACATGAGGCCGGCAACCACATCGCCGATCCAAATCTGCTCCTTGTTCTTGTTGTTGCCGCTGTGGTTGTCCTGCGCGTCGCAGAGGCTGATGCTGCCGATGAGTCTTTGGCTTATCTCAATCTTGCTGGACTTGGTTTTGTCGTCCTTCTCATACTCGGACAGATTAGCCTCGTAGATGTCACCGCCGACCAGGATCTCGTCGTTCTCGATGGTGCCCTGCTGGCTGGAATCGAAACTGGCAAGGACCCCGTCGATATTCGCACAGGCCAGGGCCAGGGGCGCGAAGACCGGCACGTAGCGCCTACCCTCCAGGTGGTAGCTGTTTGAGATCTGCCAGGCAACCCTATCCAGGAGGTGCTCGGTGTAGTCGGTGATGATCCATTTCTTCAGGGTCACGTCATAATAGAGGAAGCGGTAGGCAAACCTGGAGTAAGGATGCTTATCGCCGCTCTTGTGCACCGGTTCGTGGAGCAGGGCTGTTTCATCGCCGTCGTTGGTCTGGTAGCCGGCGAAGACGAAGGCATCCACGGTCTTGTTTTTCCCGGGGATGGAGAAGGTACCGAAGGCAACGTTGACCGAGACCATGGAACGGTACTTCTTGCCGTCTTTGTCCGCGCCATCCTGGAAGAGGCTGATTTCGTCCATCCCCTCGAAGGTCTCAAGCCTGCCGACCTGGGTATTCCACTTGAAGATGGACGCGTGCGCCGCATCGGCGGCGTGGGAGTGCCCTGTGGGGGCGGAGGTGCAGATCGCGATTTCGTCGTTCTTGTCGCGGTCAACATCCCCGCCGCAGAGGGTGACGACCGGCGCACGTTTCAGCGCCTCCCAAGAGACGTAGCTGCCGTCCCATCCCTGCTTGGAGGAGTCGAGGTACTCGATGGCCGGCCCACAGGCGATTTTCGTTATGTAGTGCAGGAGATCCGCATTGTCGGCAACCGAGCCGTCCGCCCCGGTCTTGAACTTGAACATGTCGACGATGGCGTAGCGGATGCCATCATTGTCCTCATAGGCACCCGTGTAGGCGAAGATCTCGTCGGCACCGTCGCCGTCCACGTCCGCCGCCTCGATCTCGAAGTAGGCGTCGTACTCCTGGTTGTAGCCAGCGTCTATATAGAGGTATCGCGACGTCGACTTGCCATCTTTGATAGTAATGTCGCCCAGCTGCCCCCGCGTCACGGTAGGCATCTCCATATGGTGAGCGGTGCGGTTACCGTGCGCGTCGAGCGAGTAGAAGATGATGTAGAGCCCGCCCGAAACATCCACTTCTTGATTATCTATGCTTACCGGCTGCACATAGGTGCCGGCGTAGGCATGTAGCTCTGCAATCCAGTTCTTCTTTGCGTTCTGTCCCGTGTTGTGGCTAAAGGCAACGCTGGTGGCATACATTCCGCTGAAGTCCGCGTCGCCTTGGGCCAGGGCGTTGCCCGTGTTCGAGCTGAAATTGGACGACGTTCCGTAGTTCTTCCTGTCACGGTTGATGCCGTAGTAGTCATACGTGTCATAGACGGTACCGTATGCACTGGAGTGCTCCGATGCATCGGAGCCCCTGCCGTTGAGGGCGTCGAAGCCGTCGCGAACAGTGTATTTGTTGCCCGTGGACCCGTTTGCCGCCACATAGATCTCGCCAGGGACCTCAAGGTAGGTGTACTGGTCGGTATCGTAGGGGGCCTTGCTACGGGCTTCGGCGTCCAATTCCTTGGCCTTCGCCAAGTCGGCATTGGCCTTGTCCAGGGCAGCCTGTGCTTGGGCCCGCTCCTCATCGGTGGTGGCCGAGTTCAGGGCTGCCTGAGCCTGGCCGACGGCCTGTTGGGCGGTATTGACGTCAGGCGTCGTGTCCACGGTCAGACCCAGGGCAGCGTAGTCGTCGGCGGAGATGGGTTCGTTTTTTATGGCCTCATCGGTATCGATCTTGCCATCCTTATTCGTGTCGATGATGTCGGTAACGGGGGTTGTGCCCGTTGGAGCGGTGGAGCTGGTCAAGTCACTGTTTTCCCCATCGCCGGTGTATTCCGTTGTGCTCAGGGTAGGACCGTACGAATTCGCAGAAGCCGCCTCGACGTTGCATTCAGCGGCCGCAATTACAGTCTGTCCCTGCGAAGTGGAGTCGGGCGTATTGGCAAAGACCACGGTCGGCGTCGCCACCGCAATCGTCACGGCGCATGCCGTCGAGGCGATCAAACGGGCTGCCGACCACCAGGGGCCGGTCGTGGCGAAACGATCCACGCCACGGGTCGAGAAGGTCAGCAGCTTGTCAGGAGCTTTACCGGTGTTTTTGGTGCCCATACAGCCTCCTCTGTCATTAGGCGGAGTCTAGCAGCGGCAATATGTCACCAAACGATTTCTCAGCTCAAACGTGCCCGAACGAGCCTGAACATACTTAACAAAGGGCCCGCCGGCAGATGCTGACTGCCGGCGGGCCCCCTTTCTAAACGACGTCTCTTAGCGTCTTACGCCCCGTCGACCTTACATACGGTCGTGGCAGGTGCGGGCGATCACATCGAGCTGCTGCTCGCGGGTCAGGTCGATGAACTTGACCGCATAGCCGGACACACGGATCGTGAAGTTGGCGTACTCGGGCTTCTCGGGGTGCTCCATCGCGTCCTTGAGCTTGTCGACGCCGAAGACGTTGACATTGAGGTGATGGGCACCGTTGGCAAAGTAGCCGTCCATCACGTTGACAAGGTTGGTGACCTGCTCGTCCTCGGTGTGGCCGAGGGCGCCGGGATTGATGGTCTGCGTGTTGGAGATGCCGTCGAGGGCGTACTCGTAGGGCAGCTTGGCCACGGAGTTGAGCGACGCGAGCAGGCCGTTCTTCTCGGCACCATAGGAGGGGTTGGCGCCCGGGGCGAAGGGCGTCCAGGCCTCGCGGCCGTCGGGCATGGCGGCGGTGGCCTTGCCGTAGACCACGTTGGAGGTGATGGTCAGGATCGAGGTAGTCGCCTCGGAGTTGCGGTAGGTGTGGTGCTTCTTGACCTTGGTGATGAAGGTGCGCAGCAGCCAGACCGCGATATCGTCGGCGCGGTCGTCGTCGTTGCCGTAGCGGGGGAAGTCGCCCTCGGTCTCGAAGCCGCGGACCAGGCCGTCCTCGCTGCGCAGGCAGCGGACGCGGGCGTACTTGATGGCGGACAGCGAGTCCACGACGTGGGAGAAGCCCGCGATGCCGGTCGCGAAGGTGCGGCGGACGTCGGTGTCGATAAGCGCCATCTCGGCGGCCTCGTAATAGTACTTGTCGTGCATGTAGTGGATGAGGTTCAGGATGTTGACGTAGAGATCGGCGAGCCAATCGAGCATGAGGTCGTACTTGTGCATGACCTCGTCGTAATCGAGGTACTCCGAGGTAATCGGCGCGAGCTCGGGGCCGACCTGCATGGGGTTGCCCTGCTTGTCGGTGTACTTGGCGTCCTTGCCACCGTTGATGGCGTAGAGGAGGGCCTTGGCGAGGTTGGCACGGGCGCCGAAGAACTGCATCTCCTTGCCAGTCTGGGTGGCCGACACGCAGCAGCAGATGCTGTAGTCGTCGCCCCAGATCGGACGCATGACATCGTCGTTCTCGTACTGAATCGATGAGGTCTCCACGGAGATGCGGGCGGCGAAGCGGCGGAAGCCCTCGGGCAGACGCTTGCTGTAGAGCACCGTCAGGTTGGGCTCGGGCGAGGGGCCCATGTTGCGCAGGGTGTTGAGGAAGCGGAAGTCGTTCTTGGTGACCATGGAGCGGCCGTCCTGGCCCAGACCCGCGACCTCGAGCGTAGCCCAGACGGGGTCGCCCGAGAAGAGCTGGTTGTAGGACGGGATGCGGGCGAACTTGACCATGCGGAACTTCAGGACCATGTGGTCGATGAGCTCCTGGGCCTCGGACTCGGTGAGGGTGCCGGCGGCCAGGTCGCGGCTGATGTAGATGTCCAGGAAGGTCGAGATGCGGCCGACGGACATGGCGGCGCCGTTCTGGGTCTTGATGGCGGCCAGATAGCCGAAGTAGAGCCACTGGACGGCCTCGCGGGCGTCACGGGCGGGCTGGGAGATGTCGAAGCCATAGGCCTTCGCCATCTCCTTCATGCCGCGCAGGGCGCGGATCTGCTCGGCGATCTCCTCGCGCTGTCGGATCACGTCATCGGTCATAGTACCGTCGCCGCAGTTGGCAAGGTCCTCCTGCTTCTTGGCGATCAGGAAGTCGATGCCATAGAGGGCCACGCGACGGTAGTCGCCCACGATGCGGCCGCGGCCGTAGGTGTCGGGCAGACCGGTGATGATGTGGCTGTGGCGGGCGGCGCGCATCTCGGGCGTGTAGGCATCGAAGACCGCCTGATTGTGGGTCTTGTGGTACTCGTTGAAGATCTGGTCGTACTTATCGTCCACATGGAAGCCATAGGTCTCGGCCGCCTGCTGGGCCATCTTGATGCCGCCGTAGGGCATGAAGGCACGCTTGAGGGGCTTGTCAGTCTGCAGGCCAACGACGCGCTCGAGCTCGGGGTGGTCGGCGTCGATGTAGCCCGGGCCGTAGGCGGTCAGGCCCGAGACGACCTCGGTCTCGCAGTCGAGAACGCCGCCGTTGGCGCGCTCGGCGGCCTGGAGCTCCTGCACACGGCCCCAAAGCTTGTCGGTCGCCTCGGTCGGGCCGGCAAGGAAGGCTTCGTCGCCGTCGTAGGGGGTGTAGTTGTTCTGGATGAAGTCGCGAACATTGATGTCGTACTGCCAGTGGCTTCCCTTGAAGCCGTGCCATTCCTCGCGCATGGTTCCTCTTTTCTTGTCTCTTGCCTTATTTCTCGCCGCGGAGGATCTGTTCCGCGTTTGTTACCCGGTTCGCGCTCGGAAGCTCCGTGCCCTCGAGCGAATAGGGATATCCGAGCTCACGCCACTTGTAGGCGCCCAGGTCGTGGTATGGAAGCACCTCGACCTTCCGCACGTTGCCCAACGTCGCGATAAAGGCGCGCGTCTGCTTGAGGTAGGCATCGTCGTCCGTGATGCCCGGCACGAGCACGTGACGGATCCACACGGGCTGGCCCAGCTCGTCGAGGTGGCGCAGGCCGTCCAGGATGTTGGCGTTGTCCTTGCCCGTGAGCCAAGCATGGCGCTCAGGGTCGATGTGCTTGATGTCGGCCATCACGAGGTCGGTGGACTCCATGAGACGGTCGAACTTCGCCAGCCAGGCCTCATCGCGCGTGAAGGGCTGAAGGGCCGTGTCAAGGCAGGTGTTGATGCCGCGCTCGTTCGCCTTTTCGAAAAGCTCGATCAGGAAGTCGATCTGCAGCAAGGGCTCGCCGCCGCTGACGGTGATACCGCCGTCGGCGCCCCAGTAGGAACGGAAGCGCTCCGCACGGTCGAGAAGGTCGTCGGCCTCCATCAGGTCGCCGCGCGAAACGTCCCAAGTATCGGCGTTGTGGCAATAGCGACAGCGCAGCTCGCAGCCTTGCAGGAAGATGATGAAGCGCACGCCCGGCCCATCGACGGACCCGAAGGATTCCGTGGAATGGACCCTGCCCTGCGCCATCTCGCCTCCCAAAATGTTGCATGCTTTCCCCTAGCGAAACACAACATATCTGGTTGCGATGTAGCGTTCCTTGATTGAAATCAAACAACTAGGAACATGCCAAACCTCCACGATTGGCATGGACACCCATCTTCCCTCGGACTCACAACCGGAAGACCGATGTTTGGGAGAACCTGCAGGTCAGTAAAAATCATTGCTCTTCCGTCGGTGAGTTGTGATTGTGCACCGAGGGTCTTCGCCGGGGATCGTCCCTACTCGCTCTCCGAGATCTCACGGAGACGGTCATGGTCGATGATGCGGATGCGACCACGGCCCAGACGCTCGACCAGACCTTCGCGCTCCATGGCGGCGATGACCCGCGAGACGGTCTCGACTCGGAGGTTGACCGAACCGGCAATCTCGCTCAGCCGCAGATGTATCTCATCGCCCATGCACCGGTGCTCGCGATAGAGCAGAAAGCCCGCGAGCCGGACGCGCGGGTTGTGCACGCTGAGCAGTGCCGCCCGCTCCTCCGCCTCGTCGAGCTCGGTCGACAGCATCTGGATGAGCGAGAGTGCGACGTCCGGATGGCGCTCGAGCACTTTCTCGAAGGCCGTGCGCTTGATGGAACAGAACTGCACGTCGGACAGGCAGCCGACCGAATAATGGTAGACATGGTCCTCGAGGAACATCCCGTGCCAGATGGCCTGTCCGTCGTGCAGCACGTCGAGCACGCGCTCCTCCCCGTCCTGCATCACACGGAAGGTCTTGATCCTCCCTTTGTGCACGATGAGGATGGAGTCGATGGGGTCGCCCTCGTGCACGACGATCGACCCCTGCGGATAGCTGCTATGCACGACGCTGTCGAGGAGCTCCCCCTTGGCATCGCCGGGAAGCTTCGCAAAGAGACGTATATTGTCGAGGCAGGTCTCATCGCCGTTCACGGCGCGCAGGGCGCAATCCCTGTGATGCCGTGCCGCCGAACCGGTTGCCATCCGGGCCCCCTACTCGTAACGCTCGTCGTACACGCGCTTAGTCTTCTTCTCGCTACGCGGCAGCATGCCGTTCTCCACAATCTTGACCAGCGGCGTGAAGCCGATGCGGTGGCGCACCTTGGTGGCCACAGCCTTGGCCATCTCCTGCCAGTCCACGGAACCATTGGTCTCCACATAGATACGCATGGTGTCGCGACCGTCCAGGTGCGAGAGGCGGATCTGGTACTCGCTCGAGAGCTCCGGGAACTCCTGGAGCACCTCCTCGATCTGCCGCGGGAACACGTTGACGCCGTGGATCTTGATCATGTCGTCGGAGCGGCCCATCAGGGTGTCGATGCGCGGATGGTGCGAGCCGCACGCGCACACGCCAGGGATGATGCGGCTCATGTCGTGCGTGCGGAAGCGGATAAGCGGCGCCCCCTCCTTCACGAGCGTGGTGAGGACAATCTCGCCCCATTCGCCATCGGGCACGTTCTCGCCGGTCTGCGGGTCGATGATCTCCACGTAGACGAAGTCGTCCCAGATGTGCATGCCCTCGCCCTTGCCGCAGCTGATGCCAATGCCGGGGCCGTACACCTCGGTGAGACCGTAGATGTCGAAGAGCTCGATGCCCAGCTTGTCCGCGATGCTCTTGCGCATGCTGTCGCTCCAGCGCTCAGAGCCGATGATGCCACGCTTGAGGGCGATCTTGTCCCGCAGACCGCGCTTCTCGACTTCCTCGGCGAGGAGCAGGGCATAGCTTGAGGTGGCGCAGAGTACCGTGGACTGCATGTCCACCATGAATTGCAGCTGTTTTTCCGTGTTGCCGGGGCCCATGGGGATGGCCATGGCGCCCAGGAGCTCGCAACCCGCCTGGAAGCCGATGCCCGCGGTCCAAAGGCCATAGCCCGGGGTAATCTGCACGCGGTCCTCAGGCGTCACACCGGCATACTCGTAGCAGCGGGCGAATTGGATGGCCCAGTCGTCCACGTCCTTTTTGGTATAGGGGACGATGACGGGTGTGCCCGTCGTGCCGCTGGAGGAGTGGATGCGCACAATCTGGTCCTGCGGCACGGCAGAAAGTCCCAGCGGATAGGCGGCGCGAAGGTCGTCCTTCTCGCTAAAGGGCAGCGTCAGAAAGTCTTCGGGCGTGGCGACACCGGTGATGCCGGCCTCCTGCAGACGTCTGCCGTAGAAGTTTTCCGACGCGATGAGCCGCTTGATCTGTGTGTCGACCTGCACGAGCTGCTCCTCGTTGATCTGCATGGTGGGTGCCCCTCCCGTTGGTTGATGTGCGCCTGCGCCGCCTTTATGGTCTGTCTTGTCCTATTGCCCTGCTAGGGAGGCCCCATAGGCAAGGGCATGGGTGTTCAATTCCTGGAAGCGGGCGGGAACCACACGCCGTATCGCCCCAAGCAAATCCTCTTCATCAATCCCCAGCACGCCTGCCCTCGCCGCTGCACCCAGCAAAACGACGTTGAGGCACTTTGCGGAACCAAGCTCATGCTCAGCCCGCACGGCATCCACCTCGATGAGGTTGGGCACCGCAGCCCGCAGGTAGGCAAGCACCTCGTCCACGTGGTAGGCCGGGCCGCCCGTCATGGCGGACACCGGCACCACGGGCGTGATGCTGGTTACCACGGTGCCGCCCTGACGCAGATGAGCGAGGTGCCGCGTAACCTCCGCTGGCTCGAAGCCGATGACGGCATCCGCGCGTCCACGTCCGATGAGCGGGCACTCGACACCCTCGCCCAGGCGCACGTGGGTGAAGACACTACCGCCTCGCTGCGCCATGCCGATGGTCTCCGCAGTCTTTACCTCCATGCCGCATGCCATGGCGGCATCGGAGATGAGCTTGCCTGCGAGAACGCTACCCTGGCCTCCCACGCCACAGATGATCAGGCTGCTGGTCATATGATCACTCCCCCAAAGATCGCACCCGCCGGGCACACCTGCTCGCAGAGCGTGCAGCCGGTGCACTGGGACTGGTCTATCTGCACGCGACCGTCAGTCTGCGGCACGAGTGCGGGGCAGCCCAGCTGTCTATAGCAGGTCCCGCACGCGATGCATTTGTCCGCGTCCACGTGGCTGCGGTTCTTCGGTTTGACCAGCGCGACGCAGGGCGAGCGGAAGATGATGGCCTTCACCCCGGGTTCGGCATCCACGCGCTTGACTGTCTCAATCGCGGCGGCCTGATCCAAGGGGTTCACGACCTCGACCGTGGTCAGCCCGATTGCGCGCAAGACCGCCTCCATGCTCACAGCACTGACCACCTCGCCACGAATGGTGCGGCCGGTACCGGGATGCGGCTGATGGCCGGTCATGGCCGTGGTGGAATTGTCCAGCACCACCAAGGTCATGCGGGCCTGGTTATAGTAGGCATTCACCACGCCCGTGGTACCGCTGGCAAAGAAGGTCGAGTCGCCGACAAAGGCGAAGGCGTGCGTGTCCGGCTCAATGTGGAAGACGCCCTGTGCGATGTTGATGCCCGCACCCATGCAGAGGCAGGTGTCGCACATGTCCAGAGGTTGCGCGTTGCCCAGCGTGTAGCAGCCGATATCGCCACAGAAGATGGTCTTCTTGCCGCGCATGGCGCGCTTCACCGCATAGAAGCTCGCGCGGTGCGGACAACCGGCGCACAGCACCGGCGGACGTACGGGAAGCTGCGGCGCAGACACAGGGGTCGTGCCGCCGCCCTGGGTGGCGCCCCTTTCTAGGAACGCATCGAGGACCTCCCCTACATAATCCACGGAGTTCTCGCCTGACGGCTTCACATCACCGGTGAGCTTGCCATGAATACGCACGTTCAGGTGATACTTGCCGCACACGCTGATAAGCGCGCGCTCGATGACGGGGTCGAGCTCCTCGACGCACAGGACCTCATCCATATCCTGGAGAAACTCCAAGGCAAGCTGTTCCGGGAAGGGGAACGGTGTGCCCACGCGCAAGATCCGGACGTTATCCGCCCCAGTCAGGCACTCCTGCACGTAGCTGTAGTTGATGCCATGGGTCGCGATGCCGAGCCTTCGTCCGTCCGAGCGGTTCCCCGTCTCGGGCACCACGAAGTTGCCCTTATAGGCGGAAAGGCGTCCGGAGAGTTCTGCATTACGCCTCTCAATCTTTGCGTGGTTGACCACGGAGAGCCGGGGAAAGATGACCCAACGACTCGAGTCCTTCACGAAGCCCTCGGCCTCATGGAGGGGCCAATCTTCCTCGTCCACAACGTCAAAGGCCTGGTAGGCATGGTCTATGCGCGTGGTCGGCCGCAGGAAGACCGGCGTGCTCAGCTCCTCAGAGAGCGCAAAAGCGTCCTGCACCATCTGGTAGGCCTCGGGGACAGACGAGGGATCGAAGCAGGGCACCTTCGAGTAAGCCGCGAAGGTCCGCGTGTCCTGTTCGGTCTGGGACGAGATGGGACCGGGATCATCCGCGACCACGATGACCATGCCGCCCTTGACCCCTATGTACTCCAGGCTCATGAGCGGGTCGGACGCGACGTTCAAGCCAACCTGCTTCATGGTCACCAGCGCGCGGGCCCCAGCGTATGCCGCACCCGCGGCCACCTCCAATGCGGCCTTCTCGTTAACGGACCACTCCACATGCACGCGCTCCGGCGCACGCTTTCCCATGGTCTCGAGAATCTCCGTCGAGGGCGTGCCAGGATAGCCGCAGGCGATGTTGACGCCCGCCGCCAGCGCCCCCAAGGCGATGGCCTCGTTGCCCATCAAGAATTCCCTGTGCATAACTCCCCCTATGCCACAATCACACTTCTTGGCATTATCGCAGATTCAGGGAGAGAAAAAGACCCCTGTCGCAAGGGCAGGGGGCTTGACGTGCAAACTTTCAAACGGCGAATGCCACCGTCTGTTGCCCTATTGAATGCGGGTACGGCAGTAGGGGCAGACCTTCCAGTCGGCGTTCAGCGGGCGGTGGCAGGTTGGGCAGACGTTGCGGACCTGGGTGTTGCAGATCGGGCAGACCACGAAGTCGCGGTCGATTGGCGCGCCGCACTTGGGGCAGATACCGTAGTGCGACAGCTGATGCTCACGCAGGGCGATGTCGAGGTCCTGCTCCTCGCGATCAACCAGGTAGCTGGACGGACGGAGAATCACGTAGGCGAGCAGGCCCACGATGGGGATCACGGAGATGATCGCCCAGAGCCACCAGGGCTCGGCACCACGGCGCTGGGCGTCGCGGATGACATAGACGATCGAAAGGATATAGAGCATTACGACGCAGGCCACCATGAGGTAGAGGACCATGCGGACCTCGGGCGTGATGATCTGATTCAGAAGGTCGGACATTCTTTATGGCCTTTCTTCGGCGTTGAGACGCGATACATCATAGCAAATCCCCCTGCTGCGGGCTGCACGAGGCGAGTGTCATCTGTCAGACAACACAAGCCGCGTATGGGCGCCCTCATCGGGGGACGACCATGATCAGAAGTGGCCGCCTCCTCCTGAGGAGCCGCCACCCCCTCCGCCTCCTCCGCCTCCGCCTCCGCCACCGGAGGAGGAACTGTGCTCGACCGTATGACGTTCGATGAGGCGGCCGCTCGCATCGGTCGTCTCCGACGTCATCTTGTAGCTGCGTTTCGTGGTCTCTGCGAAATTGGAAGTCTCCTTTGCCACGCGGAAGGTCACGGACACCGCGATAGCGACGACGAACGCAATGGTCACGATCAGCGGCGAGGGCATGTACTTGCCATACATGAGCTTGTAGTCGATCACGTCGAGGGCCTCGCTCACGCCGCCGTACCAGTCCTCGTCGTCGCGGTGGTTGATGATGGCCTGCACGACATCGTCGTAGGAGCCACCTTCCCTGTCGAAGATCTCGGCCGGCCGCCCGTCCACCGTGAGGTAGATGTAGCGCGTAGTGAGGTTGAAGTAGA
Source organism: uncultured Actinomycetes bacterium (assembly GCA_900315165.1). Lineage (GTDB taxonomy): Bacteria > Actinomycetota > Coriobacteriia > Coriobacteriales > Atopobiaceae > Olegusella. Next base: position 13,215 of record OMXZ01000022.1, read on the forward strand.
CGATGGCCCAGTCGTCCCCGTAGCCGAAGCCGTACTTGCGCTGGAAGGCATCCATCTCGGGGTGCACCTCGGAGTCTGCTACGTCCTCGTCGGTCGTGTAGAGCACCACATCCGTCTTGGCCCGGTGGGCGATGTCCGCGATCTTGGCCGCGAACTCCTTTTCCTCGGAATCCGTGAAGTAATCAGCCGTATCGAAGACGCGCTGTGTGGTCGTGGCAGAAGACGTCTCGCCGGCGGTGCTGTTGATGCGGACGAAGGCCATGACCGCCGCAAGGGCGAGGCAGACCAGGCCTATCGCGAAATGTTTTATGACGTAGGCCAGGAAACGCTTGTCGACCTCAATCTTTTCGTCCTTCTGCTCTTCCTGCACCATTTCAACCTCCGATCATCAGCAGGACGGCGAGGGCGAGGGCGACAATCGAAGCCGCCATAAAGGCAAGCGAGACGGACGCGAGCGCGACCCGGCCGCGGTCGATCGGCGCTTGGCCGAAGACCTCCTGGGTCTGGGCGTTGAGGTAATAGGCGAGCACCCGGCCGTTGCGCATACGGTAGCTGTACTGGTAGACAGGTAGCAGGTAGGTGCCGCGCGCTGTGGCGGTAATGTTGCGCTGGTAGTCGTGCTTGAGGGGCTCGTCGTCGGGCGTCACATAGGCGCAGGCGATGCGGCCCGGCGTGTAGAGCGCCTTCCAGGACTTGTCAAGCGCTTCGGAATCGATCTTCTCATAGTCGCCCTGCGGGTCGGTGTTGGGCAGATGGCACACGCTGCCGGCAAGGTAGGGTTCCGCGAAATGCATCGCCTCTTCCAGGTCAAAAGGTTCGAGCGCCAGGGAGACCTCGTCGGGCACGCGGTCGGTCGCAAGGATCGTGATGTCGCTATAGGCCACCTTGGCCGCAAGCGACGCGTCGTAGGTGCTGATGGTCTCGGAGTCGCCGGTGGTCTTGGTGGCCGTGAGCTCGCCCCGGTACCATACGTCGCCCGACGCATCGTACACGCGGTAGGGGATGAACTCCGTCTGAACCTCCTTGAGGCGGTCCTCGGAGAAAATGTCGGGCACCAGGCAGAGTTTATTGCTGTACTTGCGCATAAGCAGGTCGAACATCTGACGCTTGGTGAACTTGATGGGCACGATGCCCACGATCCGGGACTGGCCGATGCGGTGGGACATCGTGAGACTATCGCCGCAGTAAGGGCAGACGTGCGCGATGGTGGTCGGGTCCTCGGGCAGAGGCGCGCCGCAGGAGGGACAAGTCGCAGGGTCGGGCGCATCGGACCCAGTCATCTTGCGCACGTCGTTCTTGCTCAGCGGCAGCTCGTGGTGGCCGCAGTAGTCGCAGCATAAATGCTGGTTGTCGAAGTCCCATCGCATGGCGGCGCCGCACGACGGGCATCTGAATTCCATACGAACCCCCTATGCAGTCAAGACCGCCGCGACCTCGCCGGCAGTCGTGATGGAGCCGCAAGCCACAAAGTCCCTCTCGGCGGCGGTCAAGGCATCGAGCGCCTCGGCAACCGTTGCGTAAACGCCCACCGGCTTTTTCCCCTCTGCCTCGAAAAGCTGGGCGAGTTCACCAGCCTCCAGGGCACGGGGCGAGGTAGTCTGCGTGCACACTACCTCGGGAAACTCCGCGGCGAGAAGGCGGACCATGCTCACCGCATCCTTATCGGCAAGGATGGCGCAGAGCAGCGTCGGGCGGGTCTCCACGTCGGGATGAACCTGCCGGACTGCCGAAAGGAAGGTCTCGACCGACTGCGGGTTGTGACAGGCGTCGATCAGGACCAGCGGGTCGGCGCGGCGCACGTCGAAGCGGCCCGGTGTGGGGCAGGCGACCACGGAGTCATAAAGCTTGTCGTGATCAAGCTCGCGGCCGAGAAAATCCTCCGCAAGGCAGACGGCGCAGGCGATGTTGGCCGCCTGGTAGCTGGGCTTGAGGGCCGAGACTTCGCAGTACGTTGCGCGGGGCGTCGTCACATCGAGCACGAGCGCGCCACCCAAACGGCCTGGGAAGCGTGTGATTGTATAGCTCGCGTGCGGCAGACCCGCATGCTCCCGCGGGGTACCGGGATGCATCTCCCCCTCCGCGTCCGAGAGGCGTTCGGGTCGCAGCAGGGTCGGCGTGACACCCTGCTCCTCGCACTGCTTGAGGAAGACGTTTTCCATCGTGTCGGGCGTCGCGGTACCCACGCCGAGCACGCAGGTGCGGCCGAATTTGATGACGGCGGCTTTCTCCCCCGCGATCTCCTCGAGCGTGTTGCCGAGGATGCGCATGTGGTCGAGGCCTATGCCCGTCACAGCAACGGAGCGGATGGACTTTGCCGCCGAGGTGGCATCCCAGCGTCCGCCCATGCCGACCTCGAGCACCGCGACGTCCACGTTCGCCTCGGCGAAGACGACAAGCGCCGCGACCGTGAGCAGGTCGAACTCCGTGATGTCATAGGGGCGATCGCCCGCGGCTGACCGACGCGCATTCACGCGCTCCCCTGCCGTCTGGGCGGCGGCAATGCCGTGGGCGAAGGCTTCCTTGGCAACCGGTGCGCCATCGACCTCCATACGCTCGTTGTAGTCGATAAGCTCGGGAGAAGTGTAAAGAGCGGCCTTCTTTCCCTCGCCGCGCAGGATGGCCGCCGTGTAGCGGGCGGTCGAGGTCTTGCCGTTGGTCCCGGCGACCTGGACGCTGTCGTAGGCAAGGTCGGGATCGCCCAGCTCCGTCAGCATGTCCTCCACGCTCTCGAGCATGGGGCAGATGCCGAAATGCAGCGCGGCATGGAGCTGGTCCATCGCACGGGCGTAGTCCCAGGCGGGAACCTCAAACGGAACTCGGTAGGTCATGTTCTACTTCCTGTGCTAATCGCTGACGCCGAGGAGACGCAGGGCCTCCGTACGGGTCTTCTCATCGTTCTTGAAACAGCCGCGGACCGCGGAGGTCACCGTCTGGGAACCGGCGGCGCGGATGCCGCGCATCGTCATGCAGGTGTGCTCGGCCTCGATCACGACCATCACGCCGAGCGGGTCGAGCTCGCGCACGAAGGCGTCGGCCACCTGCTGAGTGAGCCGCTCTTGGACCTGCGGACGCGCCGCATAGCCCGACACGCAGCGGGCGATCTTGGAAAGGCCCGTGATACGGCCCTTGCGCGGGATGTAGGCCACATGGGCCTTGCCGACAAAGGGCAGCAGATGGTGTTCGCACATGGAGTGGAAGGGGATGTCGCGGACGATGACCATCTCCTCGTTTTGGCCCTCGTGGAACTGCTTGCGCAGGACCGCACCAGGGTCCTCATGCAGGCCGCCGAAGAGCTCCTCGCAGGCGCGCGCCACGCGGTCAGGCGTGTCGAGCAAGCCCTCGCGGTCAGGGTCCTCGCCGATACCGATCAGAAACTCACGGACGGCTGCTTCGATGCGTGCCTTGTCGATACCGCGCTCACTCACTTCATTCATGCAGGACCTTCTCTGCTGCCTCGATCACGTGCTTTGCCAGCACGGCCGTCGTGACCGAGCCGACTCCGCCCGGAACGGGCGTGATGGCCGCCACGACGGGCTCGACCTCATCATACGCGACATCGCCCACAAGCTTGCCCGCGGTCTCGTCCCAATTGATGCCCACGTCCACGACAATCTGACCCGCACGGACGGCATCGGCGCGCAGCGTCCCGGGATGGCCCGCCGCCACGACAATGATGTCGGCCTGTCGGCAGCGCTCGGCAAGGTCGCGTGTCTTGGTATGGCACATGGTGACAGTCGCGTTTCTGGCCTGCAGCATCATCGAGACCGGCTTGCCGATCACGAGCGAGCGGCCGACGACCGTGACGTCGGCACCGCACAGGTTATAGCCATAGTGATCGAGCAGACAGACGACCGCCTCGGCCGTGCAGGGGGCATAGCCCACAGGCCGGTTGGCAAAGACGCCGTAGAGCGAGCCGGCGGTGATGCCGTCCATGTCTTTTGCCGGGTCAAGAGCCGCGCAGGCATCCGCCTCGTCAAGCGTGGCGGGCAGGGGGCGGAACATCAGGCACCCATGGATGGAATCGTCGTGATTGACTTCATCGATTGCCGTCATGAGTTCGTCTTGCGAGCAATTGTCCGGCAGGACGAACTGCCGCACCGCGAAGCCGACTTTGTCGGCGCGTTTGAGCGCGGCACGTTCATAGGAGAGGTCGTCGGGCCGCTCTCCGACGCGTACGATGGCAAGCGTCGGCGTCACGCCCCGTGCGGACAGAGCCGCGGCACGACCCGCCAGCTCATCAGTCAGCGCCGCAGCAACTGGCGCGCCTTTGAGTATCTCAGCCATGGCACCCTCGAATCACAAGCTGTCGGAGAATTTCTTCGCGATGCGATTCGCGACCGCCTCGCCACGCGGGACGTAGGTATCGAGTGCGGCAAGTGCGGTGTTGTCTGCATCAAGCGCCCATAGTGCGTCGCCATCCCGATAGGGCTTGGTATTCACAAAGACATTGAGCGCGGCGCTCTTGAGCGCGGCGACCGCGAGGTAGGCGGCGCATCCGACGTCAGACAGCAGCATGCGGGAGCCCTTCTCCTCCAGCTGCTCGAGAAGCGCGATCACGTTGCAGATGCGGAACATCATCTCACGCGGGGCGCGCGCGGCATCAGCAGTCGCTCCCTCGATGATATCGGCGCGGTTCAGGTCTTCTTTGGGAATCTTATAGGCCTCGGCCAGCGGCTCGAATGCCTTGGCATCCTCGTCGATGAGCTGGAGAAGCTGTACGCGTTCGATGTCGGCTTGCGTCAAGAGCCGCTTAACGTCGTCCTCGACGTCCGCATATTTCTTATTACCGACGGTATAGTTGGCGACCATCGAGCAGAGGGCAGCTGCGAGCGCCCCGGTCAAGGCAGCAGCTCCACCGCCGCCCGGCACCGGCTGCTTGGCGGCCAGCGCCTCAGCTAAGTCCGCGCAGCTCATCTCGGTATAGCTTTCCATAGCGAGCCTCCCCACCATCACGTAAACCGAAGCGGTTATCGAGCAACAATCTCCCACGATTGGCGCCATCGCAGTGTAGTCTAACCTCGGGCTGTTACAAAACGGTGCTATCTTGCAGTCACTCGCAGCGATATTGCACCGTCCGCAAACTGTTCGCCGCATCGCCGAAGCCTTCACATGGACCGCAAGGACCCCTCTTCGAGGATATGACCCTTTTGAGTCATTTTCACGGCGACAGGGCGCTACAAATCTGCAGGTAGAAGAGCCGCTGTCTCAACTCGGGAAAACACGGCTCTTTCTAGGTAATTGCATTTCATATATCCGCTGGTAGACGCGGTGCAATGTGCCGGGAACTACCCCAAATATCGTCGTACATCAGTCAGTTGACTCAGAAGGGTCAAATCTTCGAATGGGAGTCCGTGCGAAACGCTCTTCCCCGCCTGGAGCACCGGCTAGAACAGGCCGACGATCTTGCCCTCGGGCGTGATGTCGATGTTTTCCGCCGCGGGATGCTTGGGCAGGCCGGGCATGGTCATGATGTCGCCCGTAAGCGCGACGATGAAGCCGGCGCCCGCGGAGACCTTGACGTTGCGGACAGTGATGCGGAAGCCCTCGGGGGCGCCGAGCTTGGAGGCGTCATCGGAGAAGGAGTACTGGGTCTTGGCCATACAGACGGGCATGTTGGTGAAGCCCTGCTCCTCGAGCTGGGCGATCTGTTTGGTCGCGGCCGTGGTGAAGTCGACGCCGTCGGCTCGGTAGACGCGCTTAGCGATGGCCTCGATCGACTCCTTGATGCCGCCGAGCTCGTAGCTGAAGTGGAAGTCGGACGGCTCGTCGCACAGGCGGATGACCTCCTTGGCAAGGGTCTCGCCGCCCTCGCCACCCTTGGCCCAGACCTCGGAGAGGGCGACGTTGACGCCGAGCGCGCGGCACTTGGTCTCGACCAGGTCGAGCTCGGCCTCTGTGTCGGTCGGGAAAGCGTTGATCGCGACCACGACAGGCAGGCCATAGACGTTCTTCATGTTGTCGACATGGCGCAGGAGGTTGGGCAGGCCCGCCTCGAGTGCCTCGAGGTTCTCCTGGTTGAGGTCGGCCTTGGCGACGCCGCCGTGGTGCTTGAGGGCGCGGACCGTCGCGACGACGACGCAGGCGTCGGGCTTGAGGCCGGCGAGGCGGCACTTGATGTCGCAGAACTTCTCGGCACCGAGATCCGCGCCGAAGCCGGCCTCCGTGACGACATAGTCGCCGAGCTTCATGGCCGTCTTGGTGGCCGAGACGGAGTTGCAGCCATGTGCGATGTTGGCGAAGGGCCCACCGTGGACGAAGGCGGGATTGTGCTCGAGCGTCTGCACGAGGTTGGGCGAGATGGCATCCTTGAGCAGGGCCGTCATGGCACCCTCGGCCTTGAGGTCGTGGGCCGTGATGGGCTTGCGGTCGTAGGTGTAGGCGACCACGACGCGGCCCAGGCGCTCCTTGAGGTCCATGAGGTCGGTCGCGAGGCAGAAGATTGCCATGATCTCGGAGGCCACGGTGATGTCGAACCCATCCTGGCGGGGCATGCCGTTGGCGACGCCGCCCAGACCGTCGACGATCTGGCGGAGCTGGCGGTCGTTCATATCCATCGCGCGCTTCCAGACGATGCGACGCGGGTCGATGCCGAGCTCGTTACCCTGCTTGATGTGGTTGTCGAGCATGGCTGCAAGGAGGTTGTTGGCGTTCTCGATGGCATGGAAGTCGCCCGTGAAGTGCAGGTTGATGTTCTCCATCGGGATGACCTGGGCATAGCCGCCGCCGGCCGCACCGCCCTTGATGCCGAAGACGGGACCGAGCGAGGGCTCGCGCAGGGCGAGGACAGTCTTTTTACCAAGTCTGTTCATGGCATCGGCGAGACCCACCGAGGTGGTCGTCTTGCCCTCGCCCGCCGGCGTCGGATTGATGGCGGTCACGAGGATGAGCTTGGCCTTCTCGGGGCGGTCGGCAAGCTTGGCAACATCGACTTTGGCCATGTAGTGGCCGTACGGGATGAGTTCGTCATCGGTCAGACCAAGGCCGTCCGCAATCTCCTTGATGGGCCTGATCTCGGCTTCCTGCGCGATCTCGATATCGGATTTGGCCATAACGAGCTCCCCTTCTGCTCCTGAGTGTCTGCTAGCCCTTCTATTATCGGCGGTTCTGTCGAATCCTACAAACTCGAGCGCCGACTCACCGCTCTTTGGTGCCGAGTGTTTACGTTTGGCTGTGCTACCAGCCGAGCTCGAGGGCGCCGGCAATCACACGGGCGTAGTCCGCAGGCAAGTCACGGGCGCCATTGTGGGCACCAGGGCGATAGATGACCGGCGCACCGGTGCGGCGGGCGAACTCCTCGATAATGCCGCGATGGTAGGTCCTGAGCGACTGGTCGCCTAGCATAACGGCCAGATTCGATTGCGCGAGCTTCGCATAATCGGGATGGTAGGAAAAGGCCGGCACGAATTCCTGACGTATAAATAAATTGAAGTAGTCCGTGAGGTGGCCGAGCTCCTCCTCCGTACGAGGCAAGGCACGGCTGTCCCCGCTGCCCATCAGGTCAACAAAAAGACGCTTTGCGTGGGCGTATTCGCCTAGTCTAATCTGATCTTCAATCTCATTGAGCAGGTGAACACCGGGGTCGTCCGGCTCGGCTATCTCCTTCAAAGGCGGCTCGTCGAGGATACAGGCGCTCACAAGCTCGGGATGACGCTCCACGAGGGCCGTCGCCACGACCGCTCCCGCACTATGACCGACGACCAGGCAGGGCGCACCCATGGCACGAATCACCGCCGCGGCATCTTCTGCCTGCAGGTCCATGCCGTAAGCATCATCGGCGGGCATGCCCGTCTTGCCATATCCACGTCGATCATAGGTCACGACGCAGAAGCGGCGTGCAAGCAGTTCGGCTGCATAAGCGAAGAAATCGCTGTCGACCATCGCCCCGTGGATGAGCAGAAGCGTCCGCTCGCCGTCCTCACCATACCTGCGGCACCGCAGCGTCACACCCCTGCCAGCAACCGAAAACTCACTCGTCGGGCACCGCTTCCCGCCTTCCCCCTCCAGGGTCATCTGATCACTTCGCTTTCCGTCACGACGATGGGCACGCGTCGGTCATGTATATCTATCAAACCACGCGCATCAAGATCGTCCGTGAGCTGTGCCTCGCGACAGAGTCCCACGGCGTCGCCCGTGAAGGCCGCAAGCAACCGATCGTAGTAGCCGCCGCCATAACCAAGCCGGAAGCCGAAGCGGTCAAACGTGAGCCCTGGCACAAGCGCGAGCATAGGAATGCCGAAGACCCCCTCGTCGGACAGAGCCAGGAGGTTCGCGGGGTCGGCCTCTGGCTCCTCCACGCCGAAGGAGCTGGTCTCGAGATGGTCGAAGTCCGCGATGCGGTACCAGTCCATCTGACGCGCACGCGGCACGACACGGGGTGCCGCGACCGTCTTGCCCTCGAACCAAGCACGCTCCACCAGGGCACGGGTGTCGACCTCGTCTCCCACGGACAGGTAGGCAAGTACAATCTGGGCCCGCCCCCATTCGGGCAAAGCCGCGACTTGGTCCGCTATCCGTGCATCGATCCCATCGCGCACTTCCTGCCCAAGGTCGGCGCGAAGCTGTTTGAGCTCAGTGCGCTTTTCCTTCTTACGGGTATCAATTTCCGTCATGTCCGTGGTCGCCCCCGATCCAGGAGATGAGGTCGAAGTCGTGCATCACAATCTCAGGCTCGGTCCGCGTGGCGACGCAGATCATGTCGGCGCCGACCTGGCCCCACGCGCACTGCCACTCATCCATAAGGGGCAGATACTCGGGAGGCTCGATGCCGAATCCCGTGCCGATGGCCTTGAGGACCGCCTCGACCCGGGTCCAGTTGCGCGCCCAATCGGCGGGTGTCTGGGCAAGCTCCATCAGTTCAGGCGAGGGATCCGCTTTGCGCTGGTGCGGAATGCCGAGCGCGCGACCGAGCGTGAGAATCGTGTATTTGTCGAGCTCGTCGGGCATAGGCTGGACGTCGACGCCGACAACCTCGCCACAGATGCCCAGGATCACGATGTTTTCGGAATGCGAGAGGTTGAAAAAGGGCGCGCCTGCCGTCAGCGATGGTTTTCCGTAAGGGCCAAACACGAGCTGGTCGTCGCGGGTGACGCCGAGCTTCGCAGCCACCAGCGCACCGCTGATGAGCTCGCAGAGGGCCCCCGTCTCCGCGGGCTTCGTGCCTGCATCCAGAAGCGAGCGCGCGTGGTCGGCAAAGACCGGCGCAACCCTTGTGAGCAGCTCGTCTCTGACCCCGCGCGCGTCCGCGACCGGACAGACATACACATCGACTCGCGCCATACTGCCCCCTATGCCTCGTTGTCCTCGACGTAGTCGAGCGCATCATTACAGAGCGCAACAACCTTGTCTGGTTGTTTGAAGTCGAACATCCCGACCCTCTCGAGCAGCTCGCAATAGCCGTAGTCGTAGCAGCCGGCATCGATGATGGCGTGCCAGGTGTCGCAGGCGCTGTCGAAGTCGGTCTGGCTCTGGTCCCAAATCTGCAGGGCAGCCAGGCCGCTCACGCCATAGCTCACGTAGTACATCGGCGACTCGAAGGTATGCGAGACGTATTGCCACCAGTAGTCGTCCGGACCCGTGCCCGGGTCGCCATACTCCTCGCAGACCTGCTGATAGGTCGCGTTGACCTCGTCCAGGGACATCCCGGGGTCGGCGTACACCCGGCGCTGGAACTCGTCGAAGACGCAGCCGTCCACCACGTTGCCCAGCAGGTCGAGCACGTTGATGTTCTCGGCGTAGACCGCCGCCTCGCCGCCATAGATATCGTCGTAGAAGTGCGTGTAGAGCGCCTGCAGGCCATTGGATTGGATTTCAGATATATCGAGGTTGCCGTCCGTGCCGTAGGCAACATAGTTGGGCGAGACGGTGCGATGGTAGTCGACGAAGTGACCGAGCTCGTGGCTCATGGTCTGGAAGTCCGTTCGCTGGTCGGAGTCGATGTAGATGAAGGGCGCCTGAGTCGAGATGAAGTAGGTCGTGAAGGCACCGTCCATCCGACCCGACCCGCCGTCGATGTCGTAAAGATGGTTTTCACGCAGGTAGGCAAGGGAGTCCGAGACGTAGGGGTCGATCTCGTCCGCATGGGACTCGAGCGCCGCGATGACCTCGTCCGCGGTCATCTTGGGCACGTTCTTCTGGAAAGAGTCCGCATCACCGGAGTAATAGTACAGGTCGTAGAAGCGGGGCGAGATCTGTTGGACCGCCGTGTAGAACTGCTCGAGGTCCTCGGCGCTGTAGTCGCGCAGGTAGGCGTCATCCGCATAGTCCGCGTAGGAGTCGTAGCCATAGAGCTTGGCAAGCCTGGTGCGGATCCGCACGAGCCCGAGGTAGATGGGGCCGACCTTCTCGTTTGTCTCCTCGTCCGAGAGGCCCTCCTCATCGGCCTCGTCGATTGCGGCATAATAGTCGTTCACGAGCTCGCTTTCCCGGTCGGAAAGCAGTTCCTCCTGGGCCGAGGGTACTGTGGCCGCCGCATAGGCCTCGAAAACGTCCTCCCCGACATGCTCCTTGAAGGCATCGGCACAAGGGCCCTCGCAAACCGCCGCAAAGGCGTCCTGAGCTGCAGTTGAGCAATCATCGGCATCCTGCCCGGCTTGAATGTTGTTGTCCGAGAGGGTCTCATCCGATACGTCGTCGCAGTAGGCGAGATAAGCGGCCGTCTCGTTGTCCTCGATTTGGGCGAGCTCGGCATATATCTCGTCGTAGAGCGCGATCGCGGCATCTGCGTCGTTGCCCTGGGCGAGCTCGGCCAGCCGGTCGCACTTGTCGGTAAAGGCATCGACGTCGACGTCCCCGTAAGCTGGGACAAGGGCGGATGCAGAGGCGGCGCTCCCCGTCTTGATGGCAGTGCCACCCGTCGCGGCATCGCTGCCCCACTTGGGGCCGGTCGAGGACCCCTCTCCTCCACCACATCCGGTCAGGGCCAGCACCAACGCACAGGCTAGCGCGATCGCCTTGGTCCTCTTACTCACAGCTCACCTGCCAATCCATGCCTGCATCGTGCGCGGCAAAGCACATGAGAAGCTCCTCACGGCTCATCTTGTTCAGTGAGAGCGGGTCTGGCAGTTTATCGCGTCCGAAGAAGCCCATGTCGTCCGTCTCGATATTGGGTACGAACACGCCGCCCAAAAGGCGGCACTCCACATAAGCTGTCGAGACGTTGGTGTAATAGCGGTTCTGGAGCTGGTGGAGGTTATGCTCGTGCAGGGCGATCAGACGGACGGGCTCGACCTCGAGGCCCGCCTCCTCCCGCGTCTCCTTGACGGAGTTGGTGAAGACGGTCTGGTCCCAATCCACCCAGCCGCCCGGCAGGATCCAGCCGCCGTCTGTCTCGTGCACGAGACAGACGCGCCCCTCCCCGTCGAAGACGGCCACACGGGTCGCGAGCTTGGGTGTCTGATAGCCCTCCTCGCTGGCGAAAGCCGTGCGCGTCCGCTCGATCGGCACCCCCGCCAGCTCCGTCATACACTCGCAGGCGAGCTCGCGAATGCGCTCGTAGCGCTCGATATCGTACTTGTCATGCGTGTAGCGCAGCCCTGTCTGGGCGATGGCCTGAAGCTCGCAGGCCCATCGCTCCCAGGGGTTCGGCTGCCCCGACGCCTCCGACGTGTTCGTCTCGTCCATACGCCCTCTCAGGAACGCCCCTCCTTTTTCAGCCTCTTAAGCTTAGCCGAGGAGGCGGACACGAACACAGGCGAGTTGGTCGAGGGTGAGGCCGCAGGAAAGGAGATAGGCTTCGAAGCTCCCGTACCCCGAGATGATACGGTCATAGCAAGTCGCGATGATGCCAGCCCGCATCTCGAGTTCCTCGGAGCGGTCACGGTCGTCCGCATGGATTCGCGTGTTGCCCGCGGCGCGGCCAAGCAACCTGATGCCGCGGCGGAGCATGCGTCCGAGCGCGTGGAAAAGGCAGACGACTGGCACCCGCGCATTCGTCTTTGCGACGCCCACGCTGCGACCGCCACCAAAAACGTATGCATCCACTTCCGCCTGTGGGGCAAAGGAATAGCAGTAGTCCGCGATGATGTGGTTTCGGTCGACGCCCGCAAGGCCCAGGAGCAGGAGTGCCACGACGCCCGTACGGTCCATGCCCGCCGCGCAGTGGAAGAGCACACAGGTATCCTCGGGCGCCTCGGCAATAAAGGAGAGGATCTCGCGGATGCGGGGCTTGTTGGAGAGCATGAGCAGATAGCCCGCGGTCAGGCCATATGAGAATTCCTGCACGTCATCGGGCCGAAGGGCTGGGTCGGAAAGGTCGCGGCTGTAGAGGATCGAATGGAGGTAGCGCACGCCCTCGCGATGTGCGAAGGGATCGGGATTTGCCCTGACCTCGCGCCGGCCGCGCAGGTCGATCACCGTGCGGACGCCGATGAAGTCGTAGGCCGCCATGCCGCGGGGGCCAAGGTTGTCGTTATTGCCCGAGCGCAGGAAGCGCCACCAACGGGTTGGACCATCGGGCGTCTCGTAGCCGCCGAGGTCGCGCACGTTGACGCCGCCGGGGATGGCGACGCGGTGGCCCTCGCCCGCTTCGAGCGTCCTCGTCTATGCGGCGCCGGCTCGCCTTGATGTCCGAACGGCGGCGTTTGCCGTCGAGCCGACGCTTGATCGAGGCCTTGGTCGGCTTGGTGGGCCTGCGGCGCTTAGGCTTGAGGGGCGGCGACGATCTCCTCGTCCGTCTGCCGTGCGAGGCGCGCGTAGTCCTGATGTGTCAGCTTCCGTTCCATCATTCTCACCTCCCTAGCATACCTAGTGCGTCTTAAGGGAAATGTCAGCGGCATGCATTGGCAGTACCATGGATTCGACTGTAACACTCGGCCTGAGGAGACCCATGCGCATCGTTGACGTACACTCACACATGCTGCCGCCCAGCTATCTGGCCCTCTTCGACGAGGCGGGCGTCGATCCCGCCACGATCGACGGGTTCCCGCAACCTGCGTGGTCCGCTGAGAAGGCGCTCGCCTTCGTGGACGAGGTCGGCATCGACTACTCCGTTCTCACGATCTCCTCGCCCCACATCCATCTGGGCTCGGATGACCGCGCCTGCTATTGGGCCCGCCGCATCAACGAGGAGTTTGCCGACTTCTGCTCGGCGCATCCCGACCGGTTCGGGTTCTGCGCCGTGCTCCCCACCCCCTGCGTCGATGAGTCGATCGAGGAAGCGCGCCGCGCGCTCGACGATTTGGACGCCCTCGGCGTGAAGATTCCTAGCAATGCCTGCGGCGTCTATGCGGGCGACAATCGGTTCGAGCCGCTCTACGACTTCCTCGACGGGCGCGAAGCCGTTGTGATCATCCACCCCAATGCCCCACAGGACATTCCTGGCGGCTGCTTCACCACAGGGCCCAAGCCCCTCTTCGAGTTCGTCGTGGACACCACGCGCACGGTCTTGGACCTCATCACGTCGGGCACGCTCGCGCGCCACCCGCACCTGAAGGTCGTCGTCCCGCATGCGGGCTCCTACCTGCCACTGGTCGCCGCGCGACTCGCGGGCATCTCGCGTGTGCTGGTGCCAGCAGGCATGATGGAACCCGTCGACGTCGACGAGGAGATCGACCATCTCTGGTTCGACATCGCGGGCGATATCTTCCCTACGGGCCTACCGGCCCTGCTCTCGATCGCGAATCCCCGGCACGTGATGTTCGGCGCGGACTTTCCCTACACGCCGGCCCCGCTCATCGCGGCCCGCAACGAGCAATTGCAGACCTGCACCGAGCTCGACGGCATCCGCGACGACGTCATGCACGCCAACGCCGAGCGTCTTTTCAACCTCAGATAAAGACGTACTCCTGCATGCGGCGGAAGGCCTCCTGGATACGTGAGAGCGGCGAGGCGAGGTTCACACGGATATGGCAGGGACCCTCGAAGTTGCGGCCGTCCTGCCAGCCCACGCCGACCTCCCAGCCGGCGCCCAGCACCTCGTCGATTGTGCGGCCGGTGCGGGCGCAGTAGTCCGTGCAGTCGAGCCAGAGCATGTAGGTACCCTGCGGCATCGCCACGCCGACGCCCGGCAGGTTCTGCTTCGTGAAGTCTACGGCAAAGCGCGCATTGCCCTCGATCGTCTGGTTGAGCTGGTCCAGCCATGCGCGGCCCTCGGCGGTGTAGCCGCCGATCAGGGCGTGCATGGACAGCACGTTCATCGAGTTGTAGTGGGTGTCGTCGCCGTACTTGGTGATCTTTTCACGCAACTCCTCGTTGTAGATGATGTGGTAGCTGCCGATGAGGCCCGCAAGGTTGAAGGTCTTGGACGGCGCATAGGCGGCCACGACGTGCTCGCGCGCCCAGTCGGACACGGACTGCGTCGGGGTGTGGATGCGGCCGGGGTACACGAGGTCGGCCCAGATCTCGTCGGAGATCACCGTGACATCGTGCGCCTCAAAGACAGCCATGGCCTGCTTGATCTCCTCCGGTTCCCACACGCGGCCAGTCGGGTTGTGGGGCGAGCAAAAGATGGCGACGCGGATGCCGTTGTCCTCGATCTTCTTGGCCATGTCCTCATAGTCCATGCGCCAGATGCCGGCCTCATCGAGGTAGAGCGGGCTATAGATGCTATGGCGGCCGAGACCCTCGACATCCTCGCGGAAGCCGATATAGACCGGGCTATGGAGCAGGATGTTGTCACCGGGCTTGGTGAGCACCTGCATGGCGCTCGTGATGAAGCCGTGCACGCCGTTCTCGTAGCCGATCTCGGCGGGCGTGAGATCAGAGTGCCCGAGCTTACGCCAGTCGATGATGGCCTGGTAGTACTCATCGGAGGGCGAGAAGTAGCCGAAGTGCGGTTCGCGGGCGCGCGCGATGATCGCGTCGGTCACGGAGGGGCAGGTCGGGAAGTTCATGTCCGCTACCCACAGGGGAATGAAGTCGAAGCCATCCTTGGGCGGCTTGGGGGCAAAGCCCCAGGGGTCGTTGCCGATGGCGTCGTAGGCCATCGCGTCGTGACCCTTGCGCTGCATGATGCTGGTGAAGTCATAGGTCGTCGTCATATGCGCCCTTCCCCGATGCGTGCGTGAATGTCCCGTTCGACAGCCTAGAATGATAAGCGACGGAGACGAACCAGGGAAAGGGATGCCCATGTCCGACGTAATCACCATCGAGAACGGCGACCTCACGGCACAGGTCAAGGTCAAGGGCGCGGAGCTCGCAAGCCTCAAACGCGGCGAGGACGAGTACCTCTGGCAGGCCGACCCGCACTGGTGGCCGCGTCAGGCGCCGGTGCTCTTCCCCATCGTCGGCAACCTGCGCAATGACAAGGCCACCTCGGCCGCCGGCCCCTGCGCCATGGGCCGCCACGGCGTCGCCCGCATCAACGACTTCGAGGTCTGGTCGGTCGGGTCGGGCACGGTCACGATGCGCCTTCAGTCCAGCGACGAGACCCTTGCCGCCTACCCCTATCCCTTCGTCCTCGACATGACCTACACGCTCGAGGCGAGCACGGAGGGCGGCGCGCCGGATACCCTGCGCCAGACCTTCGAGGTCAGCAACACAGGCGACCAGGTCATGCCCTTCTCTGTGGGCGGCCATCCCGCCTTCAACGTCCCAGCCCCCGGCCGCACCGACGCCTGGGAGGACTATGAGCTGGTCTTTTCCGAGCCCTGGACCTACGCCTCCCCCGGCATCGCGGGCGGCCTTTGGGACTACGGCATCCAGATTCCCATCGTCGACGACGCCGACCGCATGCCGCTGCGCCGCGACCTCTTCGTCCACGACACCGTCGAGCTCGAGCACGTCCCCGGCCACACCGTGACCCTCGCCAGCAAGGAGAGCGGCCCCGTCCTACGCGTCGACTTCGACGAGTTCCCCTACCTCGGCGTCTGGTCCGCCGGCTGCGAGACCGGCGACGCCCCCTTCCTCGCCATCGAGCCATGGACCGGCACCGCGACCCGCACCGACGAGGACGACGTCTTCGAGCACAAGCAGCACACGCTCTTCTGCGAGCCGGGCGACACGATGACGCGCTCCTTCACGATCACGCTGCTGTAGTCCCCTACGCCCGAGCGGGGACGAGCACCTGAGAAAAAGCTCGCATAAGCGAAAAGCATGTCTGATGTCGTCAGTTACGTGGGGCCAACAACGGTTACGTAGTCGCTGACAACAATTACGTAGCATCTGACATCGGCTACGTCAGTTTGTGAGCTAGTGGGCCCACTAGGTCGCAAATCGACGTAGCCGTCGTTCACACCTACGAGCTTGTTGTCGAGGGCTACGTAGCAGTTGTCGATTGAATCCTAGACGCAACGTGCAACACGGGACAGCGCGGAGGGCTGCGAAGGGCTGGAAAAATTGTGAGCATGAAACCCTGCGGCTTGAAGCGTTAGGCGCGTCTAGCAGGCGCTTTGTGCCTGCGTTTCGCGCCTGCTTCAAGCCGCAGGGTTTCGTTTATGCGAGCTTTTTCCCAGCCCTTTGCAGCCCTCAGCGCGTCAGCCTTACTTGAGCTCGTTCGAGCGGTCGTAGCGTTTGCCGCCCCAGTAGATGTGGGACGCGATCTGGGCCTTGGGGCCGGGATGGACGTCCTTCATGATCCACTTGACGAACTCGTCGAATCCGGTGCGGTCGACAATGTAGCCAACGTGCTCCTTGCCGTTGGGGGCGGCGGGATCGATGTACTCCTCGATGTAGGCGTAGACGTTCTGGGCCATCTTGACGATGGAGTCCTCATCGATCCAGCGGGCGAAGTCCTCGGCGAGGCGGGGGTTCTGCTTGCCGGTGCGGCCGAGGAGCTTGACGCGGAAATAGTGCTCCTTGGAGCGGGTCCAAGCGCGGGTCGGGCAGTAGACGACGCAGACGCCGCAACCGATGCAGAGGTTCTCGTCGCGGACGACCTTGCCGCCCTGGATGGAGAGGGCGCCGACGGAGCGGCGGCGGCACCAGTTCACGCACTGCTCGCAGCCGATGCAGCGGTCGGGGTCGTACTGGGGCTCGGTCATGCCGATGATGCCGAAGTCGTTGAGGGCCACGTGGGCACAGTCGTTGGAGCAGCCCGTGAAGGCGATCTTGACGTGGCGATCGTGCGGGAAGACGGCCTTGTCCATGCGCTGGGCGAAGGCGGTCGTGTCGTAGCAGCCAAAGGGGCAGAGGCGGGCGCCGGGGCAGCCCACGATGTTGCGCGTGCCCGAGGCGGGATAGCCCGCGCCGTGCTCCTCCTGGTTGACGCCGGATGCGTCGATCACGGACTGGAGCTCGGTGTTGACGGCGGTGCGGTCCTCCAGGCGGATGCCGGGGATCTCGAGGCCCTGGCGGTTGGTGAGGAAGACGGTGCCGTCACCGTACTTCTCAGCGATGTGGACAATCTGCTCCAGCGACGCGGCCGAGATGAGACCGCCGGGCACGCGCACGCGGCTCGCCGTCTCGCCACGGACCTTGGACTGACGGAAGGCGTTTTTCATGAGGGCCTTGACGTTGACGTCGCGCGTCTGCTCGGGAGTGCCGGCCGGATCGGTGACCGGCTCTCTATCGGCCTCCTGGCGGATGTAGCGACCGTCCTGGCTGGTGGTGCCGAAATCGAGGATGTCCTCGGCCTCGGGGGCCTTGTTCTCTTCGCTCATGACGCCGCCTCCTTAGTCGATCATGTCGCGGGACTCGGTGTAGTTGAAGACCGGGCCGTCGAGACAGACGTATTTGTCGCCGATGCGGCAGTGGCCGCACTTGCCCAGGCCGCAGCACATGCGGCGCTCCTGCGAGACCCAGATGTTCTCGTCGGGCATGCCGAGCTGCTGCAGGCCCATGATCGTAAAGCGCATCATGGGCGGCGGGCCCACGACCACAGCCTGCGCGGTCTTGACGTCGCGCAGGGGCAAGTCAGGGATGTACTTGGTGACGAGGCCGATGTTGCCCTCGTAGCCCTCCGGCGCACCGTCGACCGTGAGCGTCAGATTGATGAGCCGGTCCCAGCGGGCAAGGTCGTCGCGGAAGAGCATGTCGTCCGGGCTACGGAAACCCACGATCGCGTACTTGTCCTGGGGGGTGTCCGAGGCTGCCAGGGCGTCGATCACACCGCGGACCGGCGAGACGCCCGTGCCGCCCGCCACCACGACGGTCTCGCCGCCGGTGTAGAGGCTCACGTCAAAGCCGTTGCCGTAAGGACCGCGGAGGAGCAGCTCTTGGCCCTCGTAGCGCTCGAAGACCTCACCCGTCACGACGCCCACGCGGCGGATGGTGAGGTCGACGGACTCGCCCGGCACGATGCCGGAGACCGAGATCGGCGCCTCGCCGTACTTGGGGATGGAGACCTCGAAGAACTGTCCGGGCTTGACCTCGCCCGTATAGGCCATGCGGAAGGTGTACTCCCTGCCCGTGTGGCGGATGACCTTCAAGATCTTTGACGGCCAAGGAATGTAGGGATTGACCTTGGGGTCCATCGATACCTTACTCATGCTCGCTCACCTCGCCTTCCGCGGCGCGCGCATCCACGGCGTCGGCCAGCTTGTTCACGCAGTTGGCAAAGGAGATGTACTCGGGGCAGATGGCGTCGCAGCGGCCGCAGCCCACGCACATGTCGTAGCCGAAGCGACGACGGAAGTCGTACACCTTGTGCAGCACCTTGAAACGCATGCGCTCGGCCCCGGTGCAACGGTACTGGCCGCCACCCGCGACATTGGTATAGCCGTCGATCATGCAGCTGGCTTGCACGCGGCGACGCTCGCCCGCGCGGCCCTCGGGGGTGTAGTAGGTATCCTGCATGGTCCAGCAGGTGCAGGTCGGACAGGCCACCGTGCAGCGGCCACACTTGAGGCAGCGCTTGGTGTACTCGTCCCATAGCGGGTCCTTATAGAGCTCATTGGGCACCGTCTCGGGGACGCGCACACGGGTGGGGTTCTCGTCCACATGGGCGGGCTCGACGTCCTCGGAGCGCGCGGCGTTGGCCGCAAAGAGCGCGTCGAGTGCCTCGTCCTTGACGGCGCAGCGCACCTCGTCGCCGTCGAGGTCGACGGAGAAGCGCCAGCCCTCCTCGGCGACGTTGGTCCCCATGCTCGCACAGAAACAGGTCTCGAAGCTCTGGGCACACCCCATGAGGACGAAACTCACATGCTCGCGGATGCGCTGGTAGAAGGGGTCAGCCGGCCCGTTGTGCAAAAACATTTGGTCGAGGCGCTTGACCGCTGCGATGTCGCAGGCGCGGGCGAAAACGACCACGTCGTGCTCGTCGGCGCCCGACTTCTCGCCCGCGGGTGTCACCTGATCGTCCGCGAAGAAGAAGAGCGTGTCCGACAGCGGCGTCAGAATCTCCTTGAAGGAGTAGTCCGACTTGCGGTCGAACGCGATCTCGTCAAGCGAGCGCACGAAATCGTAGCGCACGACGTCGGTCCCCTCGAAGCGTCCCTCGCCCTTCTTGACGACCGGGGCGTAGATCAAAGACTCCTCCCCGAGCTTGCCGAGGACGGCATTCATGCCGTCGCGGCTCAGTACATAGCCCACCGGTACCTCCCTCTCCGAGGCTTAAAACAAGCAACTCATGTTGGCGGGAAAGCAGCGGCCCCTCAGCGTGCGAGCGAATAGGGATACAGCAGCCCCTCCCCCTGTTGACGTACCACGGAAGCCCCCATTGCCTCCCGCAGCACACCGGGCTCGCCGACGAGCTCGTCGGGCGTGCCCACTGCCGCAATTGTCGCATGAGCGACCACGACAATGCGCGACGAAACGGTAAAACTCGCAACCAAGTCGTGAGAGGTCGCCACCACGGCTATCCCCTCTTTTGCAAGGCCTTGCAACAGGCGTCCCACTTCGAGCCGGTGGGCGATATCGAGCGAGGCCGTCGGCTCGTCGAGCAAGAGGGTCGGTGCCCCCTGCGCCACCGCCATGGCCAGATAGGCCCGCTGACGCTCGCCGCCCGAAAGAGACGGCACGAGGCGGTCGCGCAGGTCCCACGTATCCGTGAGCTCCATCGCGTGGCGGATAGCTTCCCTGTCCGTCTCCCCTAGTGCCTGCGAGGGGCCGAGGCGGGCATAGCGTCCGTGCGAGACGAGGGTGAGCACGTCCATACGCGCCGGCACACTCTGCTGGGGCAGGTAGGCCACACGACGTGCCCGCTCGCGATGGCCCATCTCGGAGACTTCGCGACCGTCAATCAAAATTGATCCCACATGCGGGACGAGGCCCACCATAGCGCGCAAAAGGGTCGACTTGCCCGAGCCGTTACGCCCGACCACCGCCGTGACCGTGCCGGGCTCGAAACGATAGGTCACGTCCCGCAGCACAGCCTTGTCGCCATAGGAGACGCCCACGCCCGCAAGCTCGATCATGACCGCCACCCCCTCTTGCGGTGCACGAGCACCCAAATAAAGAAGGGTGCTCCGAGAAGGGACAGCAAAAGGCCCGCGGGAAGCTCATAGGGGGAAAAGAGTACGCGCGCAAGCAGGTCGCACAGGGTGAGGAAAGCCGCCCCCCACACGACGCAGAGTGCCGCCCCGGCACGGGTGCGCGCCGGTTCCACGATGCGAATAAGGTTGGGCACGATAAGGCCCACGAAGCCAAGCAAGCCGCAGACCGAGACCGCCGCAGCAGCCAGGGCGGAGGCGGCGACGATGGCAAGGGCCCGCCACCGCTTGACATCGAGCCCGAGACCGTGGGCCGTCTCGTCCCCGAGGGCAAGTAAGTCGATGCCGGGGGCCAGGAGCACCGCCGCGACGATGCCGATGGCAACTACGGGAGCCGCCACGGCCAGCTGCCCCCACGAGACGCCAGCGAGGCCGCCCAGGCTGAAGGCGACCTTGTCCGCAACGACCTCGGGATGCAGGGTAATCACGACGTTGGTACCGGCGGAGGCAAGGCTCGAAACCGCGACACCCACCAGGACGAGCGTAGTACGCGACCCACCTGCCTTGCGCGAGATGGCCTGTACGAGCGCCGCCGCGGCGAAGGCGCCGACGAAGGCGGCCGCCTGTCGCACCAGGGCGACATAGGGCACATACAGGGCCGCGAGCAGCGTAAAGAAGCCCGCCCCGGCATTGATGCCCATGACGCCGGGCGAGGCGAGGTCGTTGTCGAGGGCGGCTTGCAAAAGGAGGCCTGCGACGGCCAGCGCCGCCCCACAGGCGACGGAGGCCAAGGCACGCGGCAGCCGGACCTGCCAGACGACCAGGCGCGCCGCATCGCTCACGCCTCGGGTGCCCGTCAAGACGGCGAGCACGTCAGCCGTGCTCACAGCCGCGGTCCCCACCGTAAGCGACGCCGCAAAGGCCAGGGCGAGCGCCGCCGCGCCCAGCGCCACCGCAAGCCTCAGTTTCCTGCCGTCCCTCACGCCGCATCCGTCCGGTTAGGCTTGCTCGTGGGCGTCACGGACGTCGAGTACCTGTTGGTAGGCCTCGGCCCAGCGGGCATTGGGCTTGTATTGGTAAAGGTCCTTGGGCAGGGTGACCACGCGGTCCTCCTTGGTGGCCGTGAGGTCCGCCCAGACGGGCTGGCTCGAGAAGGCCTGCTCGAAGGCGGCCTGAGCCTCATCGTCCTTGCCCTGGGGTATGACGAAGATGTAACAGGGGTCCGCCGCCGCGATGGCCTCCAGCGACAGGTCGTCGAGCGAGGAGGTGTCGTCGGCGACATTCGTGAGCCCAAGGTCATCGAAGATCTCGCAAGCAAAGTAGTCACTCTTGAGCACTTTGTTATTGGTCGCAGAGACGCGCAGGGCCAGGTAGGTCTGGTCTGGAAGCCCCTGAGACGCGCAGTCCTCCTTGACCGCGTCGATTCCGTCCTGCACCTCCTCAACGTTCTGTGCGTAGAGGTCGTCGCGACCGGTCCAAGAGGTAAGCTCGCGCATGACTTCTGCGTAATCCTCGAAGGAGTTGATGTCCACGGGATAGCAGGCGATGCCCAGGTCCTCGAGCGCCTCGCGCAGCTTCTTCTGGGTAGGGATGTCCTCGGCAAGCATCACGAAGTCGGGCTCGAGGGCGACGATGGCCTCCTGGTCGGGTTTGGCGATGGAGCCGACCGACGTCGCGTCATCCGAGATGCCCTCGAGGTCGAAGGAGTCGTCGGTGGCACCCACAAGGTTGCCGCCGGCAAGGAGCCACAGCTCGCCAACCGAGCGCGAGAGCGCGACCACACGGGAGTCCGCGCCGTATTTGGGCTCCGCTGCGGTAGACCCAGCGGACCCCGCCAAATCGGCGGATCCCGCTGCAGAGCCAGAACCTGTGGAGCCCGCCTTGGCGCAACCCGCCAACGCGGCAGCCGAGCCTATGCCCATGAATTTCAAAAGAGAACGACGAGTCAGCATGTGACCCCCCTATCACGGTGCCTACTGAGTCGGACGTACGCGTCCAACAGGACAAGTGTAGACGAACCGCTGCGCTGTCATCGCATGCGATTGTCCGAGCCTATGCCTCAAGGAGGGCGCGGGTATGTTCGACTGCAAGCGCGCGGACGCCCGGCAGCTCGCCCAAACCCGCGCGGACGACCTCGGTCGGATGGCCTGCGGCGTTCAGGCGCGCGCGGAGGCTCGAGGGGTTGGTGCCGGCGATCTCACGCGCGACGTGCGTCCCCGCGACCAGCATGAGGGGCACGACGGTCACGGCGCATCTGTCGGGCAGGCCCGCGGGGAGCTCGTCCATGGTGCAGGAGGCGACATCCGTGCGGCCGAGGTCCCGCAGGGCCTGCGCGATGCGGCCATAGACGGCGTCTGAGGCGGTCCGGGATCCGTGGCCAACCAGGAGGAGTATGTGGCTGGGACGGGCGGGATATGCATAGTCGAGCGCTTGCGCCACATGTCGCTCGTCATCCTTGTCTGCGATGAGCGGGCCACCGACCGTAGCATTCGTGCCCGCCAGGCTCTCGCGCAGCTTTGTCATTTGCGGTCCGTCGGCAATGAGGAGCGGGAGGACCGCCACGGGACCCATACCGCGGGCCTCGAGCAGGTCGACCCCATCGTTCACCAAGGGCGGCAAGCTGAGGGCGTCGGGTTCCTGCGCCGCGAGCCTCTCGCGGATACGGGCACTCGCGAGGGCTTCGGTAACGCGGATCTGGGGAAACGTCATGTCGAGCTCATCGAGCAGCGGGGCGATCACGCGCTCCCCCGCCTCGGTATTGGTACTCCCGTACCAAGCGACGACAAGTGCCCGTTTTTGCATCACGTCCTTCTCTCCCTTTCAAAGTGCAGTAGCGCGGGGCATGTGAGGGGCTATGAAAAATTGTGAGCATGAAACCCCTCATTTCAACTCAGACTACGTTAGTGCGGGGGCTTGCCGGGGGCTGAGAAAAATTGTGAGCATGAAAACCCTCCGTCCGATGCGTTAGGCGCGTCTGTGCAGGCGTCCTGTGCCTGCCTTTCGCGCCTGCATCGGGTGGAGGGTTTTCGCTTATGCGAGCTTTTTCTCAGCCCTCGACAGGCCCCCGCGCGGCCAGCATCGTCTATGCGAAGTCCGCCAGCTGATCCTTGATCTGGCCGATCGTGGAGGCAAGCTCTGCCTGCTGGGCGCGCTTCTTGTCGATGACGGCAGGGGCAGCCTTGGCGACGAAGCCGGGGTTGCCGAGGGTACGCTCGACAGAGGCCAGGTCCTTCTCGGCCTTTGCGAGCTCCTTCTCGAGGCGGGCTTTCTCGGCATCGAGGTCGACGAGGCCGCCGAGGGCGACGAAGACCTCGAGGCCGCCGAGGGGCACCGAGACGGATCCGACGGGCTTGTCGATCGCGGCACCAACGGCGAGCTGGTCGATGTGGCCGACGCTGCAGATGAAGGCGCGCTGGGCCTCGATGACCGCCGCGTCGTCGCCGGTCGTGCGGACCGCGACGTCGAGGTCGGTGCGGGGCGACAGGCGGTAGCGGGCGCGGGTCGAGCGGACGGCCGAGACGAGGGTCTTGGCGAGCTCGAAGTCGTGCTCTGCGCGGTCGTTGACGAAGGCGGCGAAAGTCTCGGGCTCGGGCCAGGCGGCCATCATCAGGAAGTGGCCCTCGTGCGGCTCGTAGCCGCCATCCGCGCGGGCGTCGAGCTCGCTTGCGGGCAGCGCGTCCCAGACCTTCTCGGTCACGAAGGGCATCACGGGGTGCAGCAGGCGCAGCGATGTGTCAATGACGTATACGAGGTTGCGCTGGACCTGCAGCTTCTCGTCGGGCGTGCCGTCGAGCAGGCGGCCCTTGCACAGCTCGATGTACCAGTCGCAAACCTCGTTCCAGAAGAAGGACTGGACCTCGCGAGCGTAGTCGCCGAACTCGTAGCCCTCGAGCTGCTTTGTCGCGGCGGCGACCTCGCGGGCCAGGCGGGAGAGCATCCAGGCATCCTCGGGCGTCTCGGCCTTGGGGGCGCCCGGCTCGTAGGCCTCCAGGTTCATCTGGACAAAGCGGCAGGCATTCCAGATCTTGGTCACGAAGGAGCGGGCCGCGTCGGTGCGATCGGACTTGATGAGCTCGTGGGTCTTCTTGTCGATGTCCGCGTCGAACTTGACGTCCTGGTTGTTGGTGATGAGCGTCAGCAGGTTATAGCGCATCGCATCAGCGCCGTACTTGTCGATAAGGGCCATCGGGTCCACGCCGTTGCCCTTGGACTTGGACATGCGGGAGCCGTCCTTGGCCAGGATGGTCGCGTAGATGTACACGTCATGGAAGGGGATCTCGTCGGTGAAGTAGAGCGAGCTCATGATCATGCGGGCGACCCACAGGGCGATGATGTCACGGGCGGTCACAAGGACCTTTGTGGGGTGGTGGCCCTCCATCTGCTCGGGATGGTCGGGCCAGCCCTGCGTGGCGAAGGTCCACAGCTGGCTCGAGAACCAGGTGTCGAGCACGTCCTCGTCCTGGTGGATGTGGTGGCCGTGGCAGTGCGGGCACTCGGTCGGGTCCTCCATGAGGGCGTCTTCCCAGCCGCAGTCCTCGCAGTAGAAGACCGGGATGCGGTGGCCCCACCAGAGCTGGCGGCTGATGCACCAGTCCTTGAGGCTGTCCATCCAGGTGAGGTAGGTCTGGGTCCAGCGGGCCGGGTGGAAGGTGACCTCGCCCGACTTCACGACCTCGGTCGCGCGCCCCTTGAGCTTGTCGACGGCGACGAACCACTGCTCAGAGAGCCAGGGCTCCAGCGCCGTGTCGCAGCGGTAGCAGTGCATGACGGAGTGGTCGAGCTCCTCGACCTTCTCGAGCAAGCCGTGCTCGTCGAACCAGGCAACGATGGCCTCGCGAGCCTCGTCGCGGCTCATGCCGGTGTACTCGCCGTAGCCCTCCACGACGTGGGCCGTCTCGTCGAAGATGTTGATCTGGGGCAGGTCGTGGGTCTGGCCCATCGCGTAGTCGTTGGGGTCGTGCGCAGGCGTGACCTTGACGAAGCCCGTGCCGAAGCCGGCGTCGACATGCCAGTCGGCAAAGATCGGGATCTCGCGGTCGACGATCGGGAGCATGACCGTCTTGCCCACGAATTTGGCCTTTTCCGGGTCCTGCGGCGAGACGGCGATGCCCGTGTCGCCCAGCATGGTCTCGGGACGGGTCGTGGCGACGGTCACGTGGTCGATGCCGTCGACGGGCTCGGTCAGCGGATAACGAAGGTACCAGAGGTGGCCCTTCTCATCGTGATACTCGGCCTCGTCGTCCGAGATGGCCGTACGGCAGGAAGGGCACCAGTTGACGATGCGCTTGCCGCGGTAGATGAGGCCGTCGTGGTACCAGTCCACAAAGACCTTACGAACCGCCTTGGCATATTCGGGGCTCATCGTGAACTTCTCATCGGAGAAGTCGATCGAGCAACCCATGCGGCGGATCTGGCTCACGATGGTGCCGCCGTACTCACGACGCCAGTCCCAGCAGGCGTTCAAGAACTTCTCGCGGCCAATCTCCAGGCGTGAGATGCCCTCGCTCTTGAGCTTCTTGTCTACCTTGGTCTGGGTGGCGATGCCGGCGTGGTCGGTACCGAGGATCCAGCGTGTGCTACGACCGCGCATGCGGTTGTAGCGGATGAAGGTGTCCTGGATGGTGTCGTCCATGGCATGACCCATGTGCAGGATGCCCGTCACGTTGGGCGGCGGGATCACGACGGTGCAGTCGCCGACGCCCTTGGAGCGCTGGTAGCAGCCTGCGCTCTCCCAGCGCTCGATCTGTTCGGGCTCGTTATCCGCGGGGTCGTAGGTCTTGGGCATCTCTTCCATGCGGTGCTTCTTTCCTTTCGGGCCCGAGGTCGTGGTTGGCGCTCATGTCTCGAGCGCGCCTCGCCGCGGGCGTCCAACATACGGTTTTCTAGGATACCACTAGCAAAGGCCGGGGCCGGGACACTCCCCGACTCCGGCCCCCCTGAGTCTTAATGTCTCTCGCTAGGCGAAGAGGCGGTGCTTGCCGCTATTGGCGCGAACGAGCTTGGGCGACTCGACGCCACCGACGCTCTCCGGCGTCACGATGACCTCCGTAATATCGAGGTCACTCGGCAGGTCGAACATGGTCGACTGCAGGGTCGCCTCGCAGATGGCCCGCAGGCCGCGGGCGCCCGTGCCGCGCTCGATGGCCTGGTGTGCGATCTCCTTGAGGGCCTCGGGCTGGAAGGTGAGGTCCACGCCCTCAAGGTCGAACATCTTCTTGTACTGCTTGACGATGGCGTTGCGCGGCTTGGTGAGGATCTCGACCAGGTCGTCCTCCGTGAGCTCGTGGGTGGAGCAGATCACGGGAATGCGGCCGATAAACTCGGGGATCATGCCGAACTTATGCAGGTCCTGGGGCATGACCTGGCTCATCAGCTCGTCCTCGTTGTCCTCCACCTTGCGGCCGAGCTCGGCGTTGAAACCGATGCCTTTCTTGCCGATGCGGTCTGCGACCAGCTTGTCCAAGCCGACGAAGGCACCTCCGCAGATGAAGAGGATGTTGGTCGTGTCGATGCGGATGAGCTCCTGCTGGGGATGCTTGCGGCCGCCCTGGGGAGGCACACTCGCCTCAGTACCCTCGAGGATCTTGAGCAGGGCCTGCTGGACGCCCTCGCCGGACACGTCGCGCGTGATCGAGAGATTCTCGGCCTTGCGGGCGATCTTGTCGATCTCGTCGATGTAGACGATGCCCATCTGCGCGCGCTCGACGTCGCCGTCGGCCGCCGTGATGAGCTTGAGCAGGATGTTCTCCACGTCCTCGCCAACGTAGCCCGCCTCGGTGAGCGTCGTGGCATCGGCGATGGCGAAGGGCACCTCGAGGAAGCGGGCCAATGTCTGCGCGAGCAGGGTCTTGCCCGTGCCGGTGGGGCCGAGCAAGAGGATGTTGGACTTCGCGATCTCGACGTCCTCGCTCTCCTCAGGCACCTCGTCGGCACCGGCGATGATGCGGCGGTAGTGGTTGTAGACCGCGACGCTCATCGCGCGTTTTGCCTCTTCCTGCCCCATCACATACTGAGAGAGCTCGTTATAGATCTCGTGGGGCGTCGGCAGCTCCTTGAGGGCCACCTCGTTTTCCACACGCTCCTCCTCGACCTCCGGCTCCTGTTCCAGAAGACGGGCTGCCTCGGCGTCGGAATTCACGATGATGTCCTGGCAGGCCGCGACACACTCGTCGCAGATGAAGACGCCATCGGGGCCCTGGATGAGCTTGCGGACCTGGCTGCGTGTCTTCCCGCAGAAGGAACAGCGCAGCTCAGGCACACTGCCCATGGGGCCCCGGCCACCGTTTGTGTATGTCGCCATGAATCTCCTCTATTGCTAGCGTCTGATTTCCGTCAGCAATTATGGACTATTCGGCGGTAGTCTGCTCGTTGCGCGAGGTGATGACACGGTCGACGAGACCGTATTCCATGGCCTGCTGGGCACGCATGTAGTTGTCGCGCTCGGTGTCGGCGTGGATCTTCTCGACGGGCTGGCCCGTATACTGGGAGAGCAGTTCGTCCATGTGGCCACGGATCCACTTGGTCTCCTGGGCCGCGATCTCGATCTCGGTCTGCTGGCCCTGGGCGCCGGAGCTGGGCTGGTGGATGAGGATCATGGAGTTGGGCAGGGCCATGCGCTTGCCCTTGGTACCGGCCGCGAGCAGCACGGACGCCATGGAAGCCGCCATACCCACGCAAATGGTCGCGACGTCCGGTTTGATGAAGTTCATCGTGTCAAGGATGCCGAGGCCTGCATAGACCTCGCCGCCGGGCGAATCGATGTAGAGATTGATGTCCTTGTCCGGGTCCTGACTCTCGAGGTGCAGCAACTGCGCAATGACGAGGTTTGCGGAGTCACGCGTGATCTCCTCGCCAAGGAAGACGATGCGGTCGTTCAGCAGGCGCGAGTAAATGTCGTAGCTGCGCTCGCCGCGTGGCGTCTGCTCGACCACGTACGGAATGAGCGGGATATTGGTGGGATTGATCATGCCGGTCCTTTCCTGTGTTGCGCATGCGACTCACCCACACGTGATTCATTTATAGCGATTCACCTGCATGAATCAGCTGTTTGTTTCACCTGCGGGATTCGCATACGTGCCTTTTTGCTTTCTTGATAGTACCCAATGTGTCAGACTAATACGCCTCGAATTCGTCTGAGCTCGCAATCCAGCTCCCAGTACGTCGATATCCTCACTCGGTACGTTCCAACTCGACCCCGATACGTCGTAAGCCACACAAGACAAATGACACACGAAAGCGCCCCGGCCGCTGGGGTCGGGGCGCTCTTCATTTCACAATGGGGCGTCGTCGGAGGAAACGCGCACGGGGATATGCGCGTTACTCAGCGTCGTCGGCCTTGTCCTCGTCAGCCTTGGCGCGGGCCTCGGCGATCTCGTCGACCTCGGTCACCGTGGCGTTGTCGACCAGCCACTGCACAGCCTTGGTGCGGCGGATGGACTGACGCAGGGCGGGCATGCGGCCGTCGGACTTGAACTCGTCCATGGAGGCGTCGACATCCTCGACGCCAGCATTCTCGAACTCGTGGCGCAGGTCGTCCTCGGTGCACTCGAGCTCAAGCTTGGTGGCCAGGGCGTCGAGGGCCAGGGACTGGCGGGCGCGCTCCTCGGCCTGCTCGTGCAGGTCCTTGAGGAAGTCCTCGCTCGTGATCTGACGAGCGTTGAGGTACATGTCGAGGTTCATGCCACGACGGGAGAGCTGGCCGAGGAACTCCTCGCCGAGCTCGGAGAAGACCTGGTTCTGATAGGCCTCGGGAACCTCCTCGAGGTCGAGCTGCTCGCCCATGGCCGCGACGACGCGGTCCTCCTTGAGGCCGGGGAGGCTCTGCTTCTTGTCCTGCTCGATCTCCTCCTTGACGGCGTCGCGCAGCTCGGCGATGGTCTCGAAGCCGAAGCCGGTCTTGGCGAGCTCATCGGTGAGCTCGGGGGTCACGGCCTTCTTGATGGTGTTGACGGTGACCTCAACCTCGAAGTTGCGGTTGCCGTTCTCGTCGGCAGGATCGGGATCCTCCATGCGGTGCTCACGGGACCATTTGATGTCCTTGGTCTCGCCCTTCTTCATGCCGACGATGCTGGCGACGAGGTCCTTGGGGAGGTTGGGGTTGGCAAGGCCGAGCGTGCGTTCGTCACCCTCGAGCTCGGGAACGTTGAGCTTGTTGACGATTTTGGCGGAGATCATGTCGCCTTCCTTGACCTCCTCGGCCTCCTCGTCGTCCTCGTAGGTGGTGCGGTAGCTCAGGAGCTGGTCGATCTGCTCGTCGATCTCGGCGTCGGTCGCCTCGGCGGGCGGCATGTTGATCGCGGGGGCGTCGTAGCTCTTGAGCTCGGCCACGGGCGGCACGACCACGGTGCACTCGGCGTGGAAGTCGGCGTGCTCGACGACGGGCTCGAGGTCCTCGCCCCAGTCCGGGCGCTCGACGGGGACGATGTCGAGCTCCTCGATCATGAGGGGCTGGACGTCGTTCATGAGGTCCTCGGTGGCCTGGGCGAGGATGGCGTCCTTGCCCATGATGCCGTCGATGACGGGGCGCGGGGCATGGCCGCGGCGGAAGCCCTGGAAGTTGTAGCGGTGGGCGATGTCCTTGTACGTCTTGGCGACGGCGGCGTCGACATCCTTCGCGGCAACGGTGACCTTAGCGGACACCTTGCCGTCCGAGGTCTTTTCAGAAGTGACGGTGATCTTCAACGTTCCTCCAGTTTCTCGTGCCCGGCTCGCCGCCGGACCTTTCTCTATTCGCGCATGGTGCGGGCGAAAGGACTCGAACCTTCACGGGGGTTGCCCACTGGAACCTAAATCCAGCGCGTCTACCAGTTCCGCCACGCCCGCGCATGAGCACACGAATGAAGATAATACCAAACAAGGAGGGCGACGGCACCAAGAAGTGGCGTCTGCACGCGGCCCCTACAGGCAAACGGTACAATTCCCCACCCGCAAGGCATAAAAAGCCCGTCCGCCGCACGGACTGCAGACGGACGGGCGCTGTCGGTCAGAGGCGGCTTCCCTCAGTTCAGGTCCTGCAGGGCATAGACGTCGAGCGAGCGGCCGCGCGTGGAGGCGAGCGCCTGGACGAGCGCGGTGGCGCCGGAGAGGGCCGTGACCAACGTCGCTCCCCTATTGACCGCCTCGCTGCGGACTCGTGTGCCGTCGCTGCGGGACTCGTGGCCGTGCGGCGTGTTGATGATGAAGGCGATCTCGCCGCGGGCCATCGCGTCGAGCACGTTGTCGCCGCCCTCGGAAATGCGATGGACGACGCGGCAGCGCAGGCCAATGGAGCGCAGCGTCTTGGCCGTGCCCGCCGTGGCAACGAGGTCGTAGCCCAGGTTGTGCAGGGCGAGGGCCACCGGGGCGATGGCACGCTTATCGCGGTCGCAGACCGAGATGAAGACGCTGCCCCGCTCCGGCATCTCGTAATCGATGGCCAGGCGCGTCTTGGCGTAGGCCTCCGGGAAGGTGCGCCCCACGCCCATCACCTCGCCCGTCGAGCGCATCTCGGGTCCCAAGATCACATCGGCGCCGGGGAAGCGGCTCCAGGGCATGACGGCCTCCTTGACGGCAAACCAGGTGCGCGGGGCGTCCTCGGGAGGCAGTTCGCCCGCGGCGCGCAGGTCCGCGATGTGCTCCCCTGCCATGATCCGCGTGGCCATCCGGGCCAGAGGCACCCCCGTCGCCTTTGACGAGAAGGGCACGGTGCGGCTCGCGCGCGGGTTGAGCTCGATCACGAAAATCTGCTCGTCCTTGACCGCGAACTGGATGTTGAGCAGGCCGTGGATGTCCACCGCCAGGGCGAGCCGCCGCGCAATGTCACGGATGCGGGCCACGATGCGGTCCGAGAGCGAGAAGGGCGGGAAGCAGCAGGCAGAGTCACCCGAGTGGATACCGCACTCCTCGATATGTTCGAGCACGGCGCCCACATAGCAGTCGTCGCCGTCGCAGAGGGCGTCGACGTCGAGCTCGATGGCGTCCTCGAGGAAAGAGTCGAGGTAGACGGGGTGGTCGGGCGAGACACGGGCGGCGTCGGTCATGTAGGTCTTGAGGTCGGAGTCGTCGTAGACGATGGCCATGCCGCGGCCGCCCAACACATAGCTCGGACGCACGATGAGCGGGTAGCCGATGCGGCGGGCGACGGCGCGCGCCTCCTCGGGCGTCTCCGCGACGGACGAGGGCGGGTAGGTGATCTCCAGGCGGTCGAGGAGCGATGAGAAGCGGTCGCGGTCCTCGGCCAGGTCGATTGCGTCGGGCTGCGTGCCCATGATGGGCACGCCCGCCTCGGCCAGCCGGTGCGCGAGGTTGATGGGAGTCTGGCCGCCCAGGGTCACGATCACGCCGGCCGGTTCGCAGGCCTCGACCACGTCCATCACGTCCTCGAAGGTGAGGGGCGAGAAATAGAGGCGGTCGGAGGTGTCGTAGTCGGTCGAGACCGTCTCGGGGTTGCAGTTGACCATCACGCTCTCGTAGCCCATGTCGCGCAGGGCGTAGCTGGCATGGACGCAGCAGTAGTCGAACTCGATGCCCTGGCCGATGCGGTTGGGCCCGGCGGACAGGATCACGACGCGGGGTTTCTCGTCTGCCGCACCGGCTTGCTCCTCCTCGACGGAAAGAGGAGCCGCGTCGATGCGCATGGGCTCCTTCTCGTAGGTGAGGTAGTGGTAGCTCGTCTTGGCCGCGAACTCGCCCGCGCAGGTGTCGACGGTCATGACGGTCGGGCGGACGCCGAGGACCTCGCGCAGGGCACGCACGACCTGCTCGCTCGAACGGGTGAGGTGCGCGATCTGGACGTCGCTGAAGCCCAGCTGCTTGGCCGCAAGCATATGGTACGCGTCAAGCGCGGCAAGACCCGCCCTGCCAATATAGGCTGCGGCCTCGGCGATGTCGCCCATACGGTCGATGTACCAGGGATCAATGCCCGACAGGTAGTGGATCTGGTCGTGGGCCCAGCCGCGGCGCAGAGCCTCCCCCACCTGGAAGATGCGCTGGGGTGTCGGGGTGGCAACCGCCGCCGCGAGTTCGTCCTCGGTCATGTCCGCAAGCGCGTCGGCCTTGTCATCGGCGAGGAGCCCTGCATGCCCCTGCTCGAGCGAACGCAGGGCTTTCTGGAGCGCCTCCTCGAAGGTGCGGCCGATGGCCATGGCCTCGCCCACCGACTTCATGCGGGTCGTGAGGGTATCGCTCGCCCCCTTGAACTTCTCGAAGGCGAAGCGCGGCACCTTGACCACGCAATAGTCGAGCGCGGGCTCGAAGCAGGCGGGTGTCTCCTGGGTAATGTCGTTGGTGATCTCGTCGAGCGTGTAGCCCACGGCCAGAAGCGCCGCCGCCTTGGCAATCGGGAAACCCGTGGCCTTGGACGCGAGTGCCGAGCTGCGCGAGACGCGCGGGTTCATCTCGATCACGATGACGCGGCCGTTATCGGGGTTCACGGCGAACTGGACGTTGGAGCCACCGGTTGCCACGCCAATGCGCTCGAGGATGGCGATGGAGTAGTCGCGCAGGCGCTGGAGCTCACCGTCCGTGAGGGTCTGGGCAGGCGCGACCGTGATCGAGTCGCCCGTGTGAACGCCCATGGGGTCGAGATTCTCGATCGAGCAGATCACGATGCCGTTGCCCGCGGCGTCGCGCATGACCTCCTCCTCGATCTCCTTCCAGCCCTCGATCGACTCCTCGACCAGCACCTCATGCTCGGGCGAAAGGGCAAGCCCCTGGCTCACGATGCGGACCAGCTCGGCATGGTTGTGTGCGATGCCGCCGCCGGCGCCTCCCAACGTGAAGCTCGGGCGGATGACGACGGGATAGCCGAGCTCTGCGGCCACACCCTCGGCCTCCTCAAGCGAGTGGGCGAAGCCTGAGCGCGCGACTTCCAGGCCGATATCGCGCACGGCAGCCGCAAAGAGCTCGCGGTCCTCACCCCGCTTGATGGAGTCGAGGTCGCAGCCGATGACCTCAATCCCCTCGCGCTCGAGCACGCCCGCCTCGCCCAGGGCGACGGCGCAGTTGAGGGCGGTTTGGCCACCCATGTTGGGAAGCAGAGCATCGGGGTGCTCGCGCTCGATCACCCGCGTGACGGCATCCACCGTGATGGGCTCGACATAGGTGCGGTCGGCCGTGGTGGGGTCGGTCATGATGGTCGCCGGGTTGGAGTTGACGAGGACCACCTCGTAGCCCTCCTCGCGCAGGGCGCGGCAGGCCTGGGTGCCGGAATAGTCGAACTCGCAAGCCTGGCCGATCACGATGGGGCCGGAGCCTATGACCAGAATCTTCTTGATATCGGTACGCTTGGGCATTAGAAGCGCCTCCCCTCAGCGAAGTCGATCGCCAGGTAGTCCGTGCTTTTCGGATCAGCCAGCAGGCGTGCGAAGGCGCGGAAGAGGTAGCTGGAGTCGTGCGGTCCCGGGCAGGCCTCGGGATGGTATTGGACCGAGAAGGCGGGGACGTCGAGGAACTGGATGCCCTCGGGCGTGCCGTCGTTGAGGTTGACATGGGTCAGGCGGACACGGCCGAGTTCTCGCGTCATGGCGACTGGGGCGATATGCCGTCCGGACCAGAAGCGCAGGTCGTCCGCATGGTGGTCCGTCTCCCCCGCCGAGAGTTCGGATACGAGCGGGCCGAGGGCATCGTCCCAGCGAAGGCCGTAGTTGTGGTTCTGTGCCGTGATCTCCACGCGACCCGTAAGGAGGTTCATCACGGGTTCGTTGCCACCGTGGTGACCGAAGGGCAGTTTCTCGATCGTCGCTCCTGCCGCACGCGAGAGAATCTGATTGCCGAGGCAGATGCCGAAGACGGGCACGCGGCCGAGCAGGGCGCGCGCAGCCTCGGCGGTGGTTGCCACCTGCTCCGGATCGCCGGGTCCATTGGAGAAGAAGACACCGTCGGCCCCACCCGGCACCGCCGTGAGCGCTTCGTCGGCCGGGGTGTCCCAGGCGACCGCGGTCACGTCGATGCCCTCGCGGGCAAGGCCCTGGGCGATGCCCGTCTTCTCGCCGCAGTCATAGGCCACGACATGGGCGACCGCTTTGCCCTCCGGCGCCACCGCGGCCACACCGCCCGAGACGTCGGCGACGTAGTTGTGCGCGGAGATGGGCTCTGAGGCACTCACGCGGGCGACCAGGTGCTCCGGGTCGAGGTCAGTGGTTGAGATGGCGGCCCGCATGGCGCCATTGTCGCGGATGTCGAGCGTCAACGCTCGGGTGTCGACGCCCTCGATGGAGACGATGCCCGCCGCAGCCAGCATCTCGCGCAGGCCGCCCTCGCTCGTCCAGTTGGACGGGGTCCGGCAGAGGTCGCGGACGACGAGCCCGCGCAGATGCGCCTGTCCCGCCTGGGCGACCGCCGCGGCGACGCCGTAATTGCCAATCTGGGGATAGGTCAGGACGACAATCTGACCGGCATAGCTCGGGTCGGTGACGATCTCCTGGTAGCCGGTCATCGACGTGTTGAAGACGATTTCGCCGAACGTCTCGCCCTCGGCGCCGGCCGCATATCCCGCAAAGACCGTTCCGTCTTCGAGCGCCAATAAAGCGCGAGGCGCCGCGGATCCGCGCGCCTCTCCCACAAGCAAGTTCATGGCCCACTTCCCTTCCCGGTATCTCTGTACCGCGCTTAAAGGTCAAACGGTATTTTGGACCATGGATATACAGTTTTATCGTGAGTTCACGCCTCTGTTACAAACTACTCATCGGCTTCGGTGACCTTGGCAAGCGCATCGTTGAGCTCGGCCGCCGCCGCCTCTATCGTGGACCGCCCGAAATAGCACTTGTCGCAGGCATCGCTGATGGCCTTCTGGACGTCCTCGTCCTCGAGCAGGGGATTAATCATCTCCATGGAGCCGAGGCCCCGGTGGATGGCATCGCCCGCCTCCCATTCGAGGCCCGTCAGCGCGTCGGCGTCGCGCAACGCCTTGAGGGCGGAGGCGCTGCGGAGGCGCTTACCGGCACACCCTTCTCATTTCCCTGCAGGAGGGCGAAATCGGGGTCGTTCAGTAGGAAATCCATAAGTGCTGCCGCGTCCTCGGGAGAGGCCGTGAGTTTGCTGATAGCGTACATAGTGGCGGGCTTCACGTACCAGCCGCCCTGTTCGGACCCATCGGCGCTCAGGAAGTCGCCCAACTCGATCGTGACGCCTGCTCCCTCGGCGCTCTCGATGTAACGGGTAACGTCAGAGGCCCAGCACATAACACCGGCGATGGTATCCCCGGCAAACGCGTTGGAGTCGAAGTCGTTGGGGTTGGCCATGACCTTTTCGTCGAAGACGCGCTGGATGAAGGTCAAAATCTTCTTCATCGCCTCAGCGTCTGCGGCGTATGTGCCCTCACCGGTGAAGATCTTTCCGCCCGTTGTCTGCTCGTACCAGGCGTTGACCGCCAGGATGAGCTGTTTGTAGATGGTGCCCGTGGGATAGACGCCGTCGCCCCGCATGATCTCTGCCGCGGCGAAAAGCTCGTCCCAGCTGGTGGGATAGGCAAGGCCGTAACGATCGTAGATATCCTTGTTATAGAGAAAAACGGTCGTGTTGTAGGCGATGGGCAGGGCGTTGAGGTGGTCGCCGCGCATGCCGCAGGACAGGTCGCTTTCCTCGAAATTCGAGAGGTCGATGACGTCGCGCAGGTCGTTCAGGTCGTAATAGCCCGTGCCATCCTCGGAATAGCGGCGCAGCCAGGCGTAGTTAATCTGCATGACGTCGGTCTCGTTGCTCGACATCATCAGGATGTGATAGCGGCGCTCATAGCCGTTCCAGACGCCGTAGGAGGGCGTCACGTAGATGTCGGGGTGCTTCTTCTCGAAGAGGTCGATGCCCTCGAGCATGTACTGGTGACGCGGGTCGTTGCCCCACCACGAGAGGGTGATGTCGCGCGTATTGTATGCGTCCGTTCCTGACTGGGCGGCAATCTGGTCCAAGCTCGAGCTGCCGCAGGCCGGAAGGCCGGCGACCCCGGCTCCCAATCCCGCAAGGCGCAGGAAGGTACGTCGGCTCATCGGCATGTCATACGCGCGTCCCATCTCGCCCCCTAAATCATCCGGACCGTCGACTTGCCTTTACCGTCGTTCTTCGACTCGTACATGGCATTATCGGCCCTCGTGTAGAGCGTCTCGAAATCGAAGGCGCCGGCACGGGCGACAACGCCACCCGAGCTGAGCGAGAGCAGGCTCTTCGAGCGCTCGGCCTCGAATTCCTTGTTGAAGATATTCTGCAGCTTGTTGGCCAGGTAGATGAGACGTTCGTAGGACGGCTGCTCGTCGGGCTCCTCGAAACTCCAATAGGCAGCGAACTCGTCACCGCCGATGCGGCCTATCACGGCACCGGTATCCGCGAAGCTCTCCCGCAGCACCGATGCCATCCGGATGATCACCTCATCGCCCGCATTGTGGCCGAGGGTGTCGTTGACCGCCTTGAAGTTGTCGAGGTCGCACATGAGGAAGGCCACGGTCCGCCCGTCGCCGTCCCCGTCCAAATCCTTAGTCACCCGCAGCTCGAAGGCCGTCTTGTTGAGAAGCCCGGTCATGCGGTCGCTGTCCGCCGACTCGGAGAGGTCATCGACCACCGAGTTGACCTGATTGTTGAAGTGCCTCGCCATAAGGATATCAATGATGATTGCCGCGATGATAAGGCCCACAGCCGCAAGCGTCGTGCGTTGGCGCAAGGCGTTGCTGTCCCTCATCAGGATCGACATGGGCTCCGAGCAGATGATACGCCAGCCGTTGCCGAGAGCGTCGACCGTCGCCAGGTTCTCCTCATCGTAAATAGCCGAATAGGTGTCTTCCCCCACCAGATTGTCGATTTCGGCGGGAAGCTGCTGGGAAACCTCGTCGGGATCAGTTGAGTACACGATAGTGTTGTCGGTGTCGACGAGGCGAACCGTCATCTCGCCCAGCGACTCAGGTACGGCAAAGGTGTCCGAAAGCTCGCTCACATAGAAGGACACCATCACGATGGCATGCTCGTTCAGGCGCTTGGCGTAATAGATGCGGTCGTCGTTGCCCTTGACACCGAAAACCCAGGCCTCGCTCTTTGGATCGTCCTTGATAGCATCGGCGAAGAGGTCGTACATGCCATCGTCCGGAAAGAGGCCCTTGGTCGTCTGCGAGACCCAGCCCACCGATTCGTCGTTGGCATAGATGACGGCAAAGTCGCAGAAGTTCTCCATCATACCGAGGTCGATGATGCGGTTCTCGATCACATCCTCGGCCTGGAGCTTGTCGTACTCGTCGATGGAGGTGTCCGTCGCATCGAACTCGTAATAGGCCTCGTCCGAGTAGAGCAGGGCCGCCACCTTCTCGACCTTGAGGAAGTACTGGTCGACGTTCATCTGGGCTTGCGTGGCGTTGGCCGAGATCAGGTCGAGCGAGCGACTCGTGAGGGTCTGGTCGGAGAAGGTCTGGGCGACGAGGGTGATGGCTGCGGACGACACGACGATGATGACCGCAAGCACGGTGGTGAAGAGCATCTGCTTGCGCCGTAAGTCGTTCTGCATGTCGCCCCCGTCCAGGCTGCGGTCTCCGATCTTGCACTGTCTCCTCCATATGATAGGAGGAGAACAGCATGAACGGCCCCGCGATTTTTCGAACGGGGCCGCTCATCTATAAAAAGTCTCTTATTAGCAGACGCCCTGCGCCATCATGGCGTCGGCGACCTTCACGAAGCCGGCCATATTGGCGCCGGCGACGTAGTTGCCCTCCTCGCCGTACTTCTTGGCGGCATCGTCGGCGGCGTGATAGATGCCGCGCATGATTGCCTCGAGCCTGGAATCGACCTCTTCGAAGGTCCAGGAGATGTGACCAGCGTTCTGGCTCATCTCCAGGCCGGAGGTCGCGACGCCGCCGGCGTTGGCGGCCTTGCCCGGGAAGAAGGCCACGCCCTTGTCCATCAGATACTTGGTCGCCTCCGCGGTGGTCGGCATGTTGGCGCCCTCGCCCACGGCCTTGCAGCCGTTTGCCACGAGCTTCTCGGCGTCCTCGAGCAGCAGGGTGTTCTCACGGGCGCAGGGCAGCGCGATGTCGCAGGGCACTGTCCAGACGCCGCGGCCGTCGCCGTCGTGCCACTCAGCATTGGGGCGATCCTCCAGGTAGAGTTTGAGGCTCACGCCCGTATCGTGGCCGGAGCGCTTCTTGGCATAGATCTTCTCAAGGATCTGGTAGTCGATGCCCTCGGGGTCATAGACCCAGCCCTTGGTGTCACAGGCGGTCACGACCTTGCCGCCCAGCTGGGAGACCTTCTGGATTGCATAGATGGCGACGTTGCCGGAGCCGTGGACCGCGACCGTCTTGCCCTCGAATGAGTCGCCGTGGCACTTAAGGTACTCGTCCACGAAATAGACCAGGCCATAGCCCGTGGCCTCGGTGCGGGCGAGCGAGCCGCCGTAGGTGAGGCCCTTGCCCGTGAGGACGCCGGACCACTCGTTGCGGATGCGCTTGTACTGGCCGAACATATAGCCGATCTCGCGGCCGCCCACGCCCAGGTCGCCGGCGGGGACGTCGGTGTCGGGGCCGATGTGGCGGCAGAGCTCGGTCATGAAGGACTGGCAGAAGTGCATGATCTCGTTATTGGACTTGCCCTTGGGGTCGAAGTCGGAGCCGCCCTTGCCACCGCCCATGGGCAGGGTGGTCAGGCTGTTCTTGAAAATCTGCTCGAAGCCCAGGAACTTGAGCATACCCAGGTTGACCGTGGGGTTGAAGCGCAGGCCACCCTTGTAGGGCCCGATGGCCGAATTGAACTCGACGCGGAAGCCACGGTTGACCTGGGTCTTGCCCGCGTCGTCCACCCAGGGCACGCGGAAGATGATCACGCGCTCGGGCTCGACCAGGCGCTCGAGGATGCCCGCCTCCTCGTACTCGGGATGCGCGTCGAGAACCGGCTGGATGGTCTCGAGGACCTCCGTGGCGGCCTGGATGAAGAGGGGCTGGTCGGCATAGCGGCCCTTGAGCTCCTCCACCACACGTTCGGTATACGTCATTTCTGCCATGCGACTCCCCTTCTCATGGTAAAGACAGGCGCGGCCCCATCGCCGCGTCGTATGGAAACGAACCTTCATCAATCTAGATATTTGCCTCGCGCGGGCCGAATCAAATGATTAGTTTTCTTCTCTTATTAACAGAACGCCCGTCTTGCTATAATGCCTACGCATCGGGGCGTGGCGCAGTTTGGTAGCGCATCTGCTTTGGGAGCAGAGGGTCGCTGGTTCGAATCCAGTCGCCCCGACCAGATTGAGATAATGCGGCCAGGCGCCCCACATAGGTTGGGCGGCAGTGCCGCTCACGGGCTTCCCGACGGGGGGCCTTTTTCA
Source organism: uncultured Actinomycetes bacterium (assembly GCA_900315165.1). GTDB lineage: Bacteria > Actinomycetota > Coriobacteriia > Coriobacteriales > Atopobiaceae > Olegusella. Next base: position 52,722 of record OMXZ01000022.1, read on the forward strand.
TGCGACAATGGGCGTGACGCATACAGGTGCACCCGCGTTGGGAGACTCTATGGACTCAGACAATAAGACACCGCTTGATGCCCGTCCGGCGAAGACGCCCGACGACTCCGCCGCCGTCGGAACGCGTACGGTTATGAACGGCGACATCAACGGGGCAAATCGCCTCTTCGGCGGTCGCCTCATGGAGTGGATCGACAGCATCGCCGGCGTCGCTGCGCGCCGCCACTGCGGCTGTCAGGTCACGACGGCGCGCGTCGATACGCTTGAGTTTCTGCATCCAGCCTTGATCAACGACGTCGTGGTCCTACGCGCCCGCGTGACCTATGTCGGGCGTACGTCACTCGAGGTCCGCGTCGATTCCTATCAGGAAAACATCGCCACCGGCGAGCACACCGTGATCAACACCGCTTACCTCACCGAGGTCTGCATCGACGACGAAGGCAGGCCGATACCCGTCCCCTACGGTCTCAAACTCGTGACCGAGGAGGACAGAGCCGAGCACGACCGTGCGCTCTTCCGCCGCGAGATCCGCCGCGCCCGTGCGGACTCCGGTGTGTGATATCCTGTCTACGCATGCGGCGGTAGTTCAATTGGTAGAGCAGTAGCCTTCCAAGCTACCTGTTGCGGGTTCGAGTCCCGTCCGCCGCTCCATACAAGACATCGGGCCAACGGTTCTCGCCGCTGGCCCGTTTCCGTTCGGGGACATCATGCAGACTCGTCTCGGTTCGACCATCGTGATAGCCAACCCCACCGCCCATAGCGGCAAGGGCGGTCATGCAGCAGAGCTGACCGGGCATTTCTTCGAGTCATACACCTCGGCCACGGATAATTTCAACCTGTGTCTGACGACGCGGGCGGGTGAGGCGACCGAGATTGCGGGGGCGGCTGGAGGCACCGACACCGTCGTCGCGCTCGGCGGCGATGGCGTCATCCACGAGGTCATCAACGGTCTCATGCGCATCTCCCCCGACGCGCGCCCCCGCCTCGGCGTCATCGCCATGGGCTCAGGCAACGACTTCGCCCGCACGCTTGGCGTTCCCTTCAACGACCCCGAGGAGTCCCTCCACTCCCTCCTACGAGCGCAGGAAACGAGTTACGACCTCGGCTTGGTCGACGCGGGCACCCCGGACGCCCGCTATTTCATGGAGACCCTCTCCTTCGGCCTCGACGCCGCCATCGCCCTCGACACGACAGACCGCCGCATCGCCCAGACCAAGCAACAAGGCGCGGGCCTCTTCGTGACCTCGGGCATAAGGATCATGAGTCAGGCACATCGGGGCTGGCCGTATCGTGCCGTACTTGTCGACACGGAAGGTACCAGACAGGTGCTCGTGGGGACCGAGGTCATCTTCGCCATCCAGAACGGCCCGACCTACGGCGGCGGCTTCCGCATCGCCCCCGACGCCTCCCCCCACGGACGGTCTTCTCGACCTCTGCCGCAATACCGACATTCCCGCTGCCCACAAGGTCCTCGGCCTCTTCGGCCTCGCCCACGAGGGCAGGCACGCAGGCTCGCGACACGTCGCCTTCCACCGTCTCACGCATCTTGAGATCGAGTTCACGGGAGAAGAGCCTCCCACGCAGGTCGATGGCGAGCGCCTCACGGGCGCGTCTCATACCGTAGACGTCGTCCCCGGCACCCTTCGCGTCCTCGCCGGCCGTCCGCTTACACGTCCATGACATAATGGGCAAAAAAGACCGAGACGGAGCGAGGGGCGGCATGAATATCACACGGCATCGGTTCGTGACCCTGGCTCCCGGCGCCTGTTGCCTCGCCCTCGCCGCCTGCGCCAACTCCACGCCGGGCCCGCAGCGTATCGAGAGGGGCTCGAGCGACACCTTCAACGCCGCCTGCTTCTATTTCGATTTCGACGACGTCTACGTGGGTTCTGTCCGTACGAACCTCAACGAGAGCCTCACCGCAGCGGGCATCCCCTATAAGGAGTACGACGCCGGCAACGACCAGCCCACGCAGAACAAGCAGATCGACAAGGCCATTTCCGATGGTGCCGACATCCTGATCATCAACCTTGTGAGCAGCGGCAATACCGAGCAGGCCGACACCATCTGCCAGACGGCCGAGGCGGCGGGCATTCCCGTGGTCTTCTTCAACCGGCCCGTCGAGGCACCCGGCTACGAAGGCATGATCCTCAACTACTACAACAACGTCGCCTATGTGGGCACGGACGCCGAGCAGTCCGGCCGCCTGCAAGGTCAGATGATCGGCGACTATCTGGTCGAGCATTTCAGCGAGACCGATCTCAACCACGACGGCAAGATCACCTACGCCCTCTTCAAAGGCCAAGCGGGCAATATCGGTGCCGACTACCGCACCAAGTATTCCGTCGAGGTCGCAAACGAGGTTCTCACCAACTCTGGCTATCCGGAGCTCGCCTATTTCGACGAGTCCAGCATCGACCATTTCCAGCTGGACCTGACAGGGTCCTGGTCGCTTGAGTCGGCCCGTGACTACATGAAGACCGACCTCCTCTACTACAACGAGGACGAGGACAACATGATCGAGCTGGTCATCGCCAATAGCGACGCGATGGCCGAGGGAGCGATCGAGGCCCTGCAGTCCTTCGGCTACAACGACGGCGAGGAGGGCCACACGACCATCCCCGTCTTCGGCGTCGACGCGAGCGAGTCGGGCAAGCGGCTCATCGCGGAGGGGTACATGACGGGCACCGTCACTCAAGACGCCCATGCTATGGCCGTCTGCATCGGCAGGCTGGTCCAGAACGCCTACAACGGCCGCGACCTCTTCTACGCGATGGACGACTACCCCCGCGACGATGAGAACGGCATCGAGTCCAAGATCCTGCTCCCCTACTCAATCTACGAGCCGGAGGACGCCCCATCGGATTCGGCCGCCACGGGTGTCTCTATGGATGATTCAAGTGCGGAAGCTGGTTCCGTAGCCAGCTGACCCGCTTCTGCTTCCTTCGCACGCGCAACGCGTTCGCGCCGCAGGACCTCGTTGACCACGGCGCCCAGCATGATGAACCAGCAGCTGAAGTACAGCCAGAACATGATGAGCGTGAGCGTGGTCAGGCTGCCATAGGTAGAAAACCCATTGAACTGCCCCACATAGATGGAGACGCCGAGCGATAATACATAGACGGCCGCGATGGCAAGCGCCGCCCCCGGCAGCTGAGCCACGAAGCGCAGGTGCCGGCGAGGCAGGACCTTGTAGAGGAAGGCGATGAGAAGCGTGCCCACGACCATCGTATAGACCGTGCGGATAATCGTCGAGTACGCGGAGAGCCCGACCCCGTGTGGACGATACATCATCAAAAACTTGCGGATGGGCTGCCAAACCACCGTGCTGGCAGCCCCCACGATGATCAGGATCGCAAGCAGGCCCGTGCAGACGAGCGACCAGGCACGCACGACCACCCAGTTGCGCATGTCGCGTTTGGCGCAGATGGTGTCGAGCCCTGCGGTCAAGGCGTGCATGACCTTCGAGGTGGTCCAAAGCATCATGACTATCGTCAGCGGCACGAGGCCGAAATGGGTGGAGTAAATCTCCTGCAAGATGGCGTGCATGGTCGAGAGCAGGTATTCCGGAAAGAGGCCATCAATCACAAAGAGCATGCTCTCCTGGCTCACAGGCGCGATGCGGATGAGCTGGAGCACGAGGATGGCAAAGGGAAAGACGGACATGAGTATGTAGAAGGCGACCTGTGAGGCATAGGCGCTCGCACGGTCGCGTGCCGCCTTATTAAAGACCTCAAGCCAGAAGGCGGTGAACCGATGCCTATTAAGCCAGGCAAAGAATTTGTCTATAAGTTTCATGTCTGTCCTTAAAGGGCCCGCCGCGTGAGGCGACGGGCCCTTGTTTGCAAACGCTTCGATGCGGACGAGAGACAATCGCCGTCGTGACTATTGGCTACTTCTTGGCGGCAGCCTGGAGCGCGGCCTTTACCTCGGCGGCGGTGTCGAGCTTCATGACCTTCTCGGTGAGGGCGTCGGCCTCCTCCTTGGTCCACTGCGAGATGATGAAGCGGGTGCGCAGGATGGACGGCGAGGAGACGGAGAACTCGTCCAGGCCGAAGGAGATCAGCACCGGGATGATTAGCGGGTCGGCCGCAGCCTCGCCGCACATGCCCACCATGATGCCGGCCTTGTTGGCCTCGCCGATGATGCGCTTGAGCGAGCGCAGGACGGAGGGCTGGTAGACCTCGTAGAGGTAGCTGACGCGATCGTTGCCGCGGTCGGCGCACATCGTGTAACCGATAAGGTCATTGGTGCCGATGGAGAAGAAGTCGCACTCGGCGGCGAGCAGGTCAGCGATCAGAGACGCGGACGGCGTCTCAATCATGGTACCGATCTCGATGTCGGGATTGTACTTGACGCCGCGCTCGTCAAGCTCGGCCATGCACTCCTTGACAAGGCCCTTGACCTTGCGAATCTCGACCAGGTCAGTGACCAGCGGGACCATGATCTTGATATCGCCGAAGGCCGAGGCACGCAGCAGGGCACGCAGCTGGACCTTGTACTGGTCGGGGTTGGCCAGGCAGTAGCGCACGGCACGGAAGCCCATGAAGGGGTTGTCTTCCTTCTGGAGGTCGAGATAGGGGATCTCCTTGTCGCCGCCCACGTCGAGCGTGCGGATGATGACCGGCTTGCCCTTCATGCGCAGGGCGACCTTCTGATAGGCTGCGAACTGCTCGTCCTCGGAGGGCAGCTCGGAGGCGTCCATGAAGAGGAACTCGGAACGGAAGAGGCCGATACCCTCGGCGTCGTGCTCGGCGGCGGCGTTGGCGTCGTCGGGGTTGCCGATGTTGGCGACGAGCAGCTTGGAGGTGCCGTCGGCAGTCTCGGTGGCCTTGCCACGGTAGACCTCGAGCTTGGCCTTGTCGGCAGCCAGGATCTCGGCCTTGAACTTGTAGGAGTCAAGCTCCTCGTTGGTGGGCTCGTTGATGACCTGGCCGTTGGTGCCGTCGACAATCAGGAGGTCGCCGTTCTTGATGTTGGTCGTGCAGTCGGCCACGGACAGGACCGCGGGGATCTCCATGGCGCGGGCGATGATCGCGGAGTGGGAGGTACGGCCGCCCGTCTCGGTGACGATGCCCACGATGTGGGTGCGGTCGATGTCGGCGGTCATGGACGGGGTGAGCTCGTGCACGACGACGATCGAGTTCTCGGGAAGCGACGACAGGTCGACGAGCTCCTGGCCGAGCAGGTCGGCGAGCAAGCCGGTCTTGACGTCGGCGACGTCGGCAGCACGGGCCTTGAAGAGCTCGTCGTCCATGTTGATGAACATGTTGTAGTACATGTCGTAAGCCTCGGAAACGGCCTGCTCGGCGCACATGCCGTCCTCGATGCTCTCGTTCACGGAATCGAGGATGCCCTCATCCTCGGCGAACTCGATGTGGGCGCCCATGATGCCCGCCTCTTTTTCGAGGCCGGAGGTCTTCATGCGCTCGATCTGACCGTTAGTCTTCTCGATGAAGCGGTCACGCGCAGCCATGAAACGGGCCTTCTCAGCCTCCTTGTCCTCCGGTGCGGTCGGCGTGAAGGAAAGGTCGGGCTCGACGGCGACGCGGGCGACGCCGATACCGATGCCATCAGATGCATTAACGCCTTCGAACATGAAGCTCCTCCTCGTTTGAAACCTGATTCCTACTCACGCAGGCGGCGCTTGCCGCTCCCCTGCATGTAACTCCCCCTGTATAACAAGAAGGGCCCTGATGCGGGCCCTTCGAAACTCCGGCATGGCTACGACTGCTGCTTTTCCATCATTTCGGTCAGGCGGCCATAGACGCGGTCGATCGTTGCACGCTTGGCGATGCCCTTGCTCGCAGCAGTGGCAGTGCCGCAAGCAGAGGCGAAGACGAGCGCGTCCTCATAGCCGGCGCCCTCGACGACCTTTGCGATGAAGCCCGCGACCATGGAGTCGCCGGCGCCCGTTGCGTTGACCAGGCGAATTTTCGCGGTGGGCACCGCGTGCTTCTCGCCGTTCTCATCGAGGAGCAGAGAGCCGTGGCCGCCGCAGGAGACAATCACGTTGCGCGCGCCCTTCTCCTGGAGCTTCTGCGCATACGGCAGGCACTCGGCGGGCGTCTCGGGATGGGCGTTGAAGATACGGCCCACCTCGTGGTTGTTGGGCTTGATGAGGAAGGGGTGGGCGTCGAGCGACTGGAGAAGCAGGGTGCCCGGAGCGTCGACGACAAAGCGGACGCCACGGCCCGCAAGCCGGCGCATGATAATCTCATACATGTTCTCGGGCAAGGACTTGGGAATCGAGCCCGTGAGGACCAGCGTGTCCCCCTCCTTGATACCGTCGATGCGCTCGAGGAGCTCGTCGACCTTCTTTTCCGAGATTTTGGGTCCCATGCCGTTGACCATGGTCATGGCGATACCGATCAGCTTGACGTTGATGCGGGTGAAGCCCTTGTCCAGGCGGACGAAATTGCAGGTGAGGCCTGCGTCCTGCAGCATCTGCAGCATGTAGTCACCTGTGAAGCCCGCGACGAGACCCAGCGCGACATTGGATACCTTGAGCTCGTTGAGGAGCGTCGAGACATTGATGCCGTTGCCGCCGCAATAGATTTCCTCGCTCGAGGAACGGTTCGTGAAGCCCATGTCCAGTGTCAGCGGGTGCATGACATAGTCGATGGCGGGGTTGAGGGTCATCGTATAAATCACCGCGAGCTCCTTTCGTGAAGCCAGTCCGTCCTTATTTTGTCACATTGGCGCGACCTTTGATGCGAAATCGTGCATGGAATCGCCAACGGTAGGTTTTGCGTGCTCTATCATGGTCGTACGGCCCGCCACCGACCCGAAAGCGACCACAAATGAGTGACACGCCACCCGACCCTTACCAAGACGATCAAGACCTTACCGCCCCCGAGCGGCACTACGCGACGCGCCGTGACGAGGTTGCGCGCCGCCGGGCTGTGGTAAAGAAGATGGCGAAGCGCTATGAGAACCGCGCGACGATCCCCCATGGCGACCGACCGCAGGAGCCGGGCCGTCAGGAGGACCCGGCAAACGGAATTCCCCGTCAGGATGACCCCGTCGCGTACTTCGCCTCGGACGACGACGAGCCGCTCGAGCCCGTGGGCAAACACGCCAGGACCAGGCCTCCTGCTTCCAACCAGAAGCAAATCAAGAAAAGTGCCCTCAAGTCCAAGGCAATCCCCCGTGTCAATCCCCCGCTTGTTGGCGCTGCCGTATTCGCACTGATAGCCGTCGTCCTGATCGGGACATCAGTCGCCCGTGCCAGGGCATACGACCGGCTCGTCCAAACGGCGGGTTCCGATGCCACGGCGGCCGTCCAAGGCTTCGCCACCTTCGCCGGCCAGGTGGAGGGCGACGATCTCGACGGCGCAGAGAAGACCGCGGGCGAAATCGACGGCCACATCGCGGCGCTCGAGCAGACGGTCGCAAGCGACGACTGGCAAAAGGGTTCGGGCGACGTTGCGTCCGCCGGAGCAGGCACGGCCAAGCGTCTGCGCGCAGCCTATGACGCGCTCGTGACTCCAGTGCTCGCGGCAGGAAAGGGGCAGGGGTCTTTCGATGTCATCGGGGACGACAATGCGGTCGACACCGACCTTGTCCTCGCACTGGATGATGCGCTCGCCGCCGCCGACCCAACGGTCGACGACCTCGAGGACACCCTCGCGAGTCTCGAGGAGAGCGGTGCCTTCGCCGATGCAGCGAAACAAGCGAAATCCTCCCTTGCGGAAATAAAAAGCGCCACTTCGCTCGCGGCGACCCTGCAACCCTGCCTCTCCGGCCTCCTCGGCGCGGACGGCTCCCGCACCTTCCTCGTCGTCGTGCAGGACAACGCCCAGTGGCGCTCGACCGGCGGCTATCCGCGCAGCCTCGCCGCCCTGACGGTCGCTGACGGCAGCCTCTCCCTCAGCACGCTCGAGGTGACGCGCACCGCCTACCCCTTCCTGTATTACGGCAAGCGGGTCGAGGCCACGCAGGAGGAGCTTGCGCTCTTTGGCAGCGAGTTCAATAAGCACATGGACACGATTCTGACCGTTCCCGACGTGCCGCGCGCCGCCCAGATCATGACCCAGACCTACCAGAAGACCACGGGGACCGAGGTATCGGGCGTCATCTTCGTGGACCCCGTAGCCTTCGCGGGCATGCTCGACCTCGCGGGCGAGACCACGCTGGAAAGCGGCGATGTCGTCGACGCCTCCAACGTCGCCTCCTATATGGAAAACGAGCTGCCGCGCGCCTGCGGCTCCTGGGAGTTCGACGCCCTCTTCACGTCGGCGGCCACTGGCGTGCTCGACACCTTCATGGACGACCTCGGCTCCTACGACCTCAAGCAGCTTGCTGATTTCGCCTGCTCCCAGGCGGCCTCCGGTCACCTCATCATGTGGTCGCCGGACGAGGCGGAAGAAGTCCTCTTTGCCCACTTCGGCGCAGACGGCGCGCTCGGCCTCGACTCCTCCGAGCCCGAACTCGGCGTCTTCCTCAACGATGCCACGGGCGGCGGTATCGACTGGTACCTGACCGCCACGACGGATGTCGGCGACCCAAAAACGGCAGACAACGGGAGCCAGACCTATACGGTCACGACGACCATTGCCAACTCGCTCACCGCCGAGCAGGCGCAGGAAATCCGCAGCGCCAACTACGGCACGGGCGTGCTCGGCACCTCATACGGCAAATACGACCAGACCGACGCGGTCGTCGACCTGTACCTCTTCGCCCCGGCCGGCGGTGCGATCGAGGACCTCGACGTGACCACTACGGCGGACCAACTCGCCTGGCAGCAGCAGGATGAGCTGCCTTGGGAGGGACTCACGGCCACCACGGGCACACTTCACGTCGGCGGCGGTGAGACGGTGACCCTCACCTATCGTGTAACCTGCGCAGCCGATGCCGCGACGCTAAGGGTCCGTCAGACCCCCAACAGCCCCAGGGTCGGACAATAGGGGACGTTTCCCTAATGGCAAGCTCCCCCGAATACCATGGAAAGGCATGGCCGCCGAGCCGCATGCCCACCCAGACGCCGACGAGGCAGGCCGCAGGGCGGCCCGCTAGGCCAGCAGGGTGCAGGCCCACGCCGCCAGGGCCGAGGCCGCAGGGAAGACGACCAGGAGCTTGAGCAGCTGGCTCCTCAGGTTGTAGCCGTACTTCTTCAGGGGATAGACGGCCCCGACCTCCGGATAGTAGAACTGGAAGAAGCCGGCCCTCATCAGGAGGTAGTAGTCGAAGAAGGTCATGTCGTAGAGCTTGTAGATGGTGAGAATGGTCAGGAACCTGGCGAAGAACCGCGAGAAGCCGTATCCGCACCTCACTCCGTCCCAGGCGGCGATGACGATGACGCCGGCGATCGCGAGCAGGCTGAAGCCCATCAGCAGCCAGCCCAAGACCCTGGCGTCGCGGAAGGGCTCCTGCTCCCTCGGCAGGATCACGTCCCTTGCCGCCTTCGGTGCCGAGGAGAAGAACTCCTCCTTCTGCACGAAAGCGACCGCCGAGACCAGCATCCAGGTGATTGCGGCGCAAAGCATGATGGCAAGGAACAGGGTCAGCAGCATATCTCACACTCCTTTGTAGTTAGTCTTATCTAACTAATACCATCATATGCTACTTCGGGCGAGAAATAGCCTGAAGCTGGCCGCGCAAAAAGACGGGGACTGCTGCGGAATAGCCGTCCAGGGTTATGTCAGCGGCTGGTAATGGATTGACACGGAGCCAGGAAGTGTTCCCGCGCTGATCAATACTGGTTTCATGATTTGATGTGCTTGAGGATCTGACCAGCAAGCCTGTATCTGAGGAACCCGAGATGAACAAGCATACGGAACAGGAATATTCCCAGGATCAGGCGGCCCCCGCACAATACATCGGCTGTCCAAGATGCGGCACGGTCAACCCGATGACCAATCTCTACTGCGGAAACTGCGGCGCCGAACTCCCGCCCGCGGCAGCGCAGCCGGCCCGCAAGGCTAAGGCGAAAGGCACGAACCGACTGGCGGTCATCTTTTTCCTCATCCCGGTCGTCGCCAGCCTCTCCGCCGTCGGGCAGGGATACATCCAGTACAGGGCCACCCAGGACGAGCTCCGGAACGCATACGAGTCGACCGGCGTCATAACCGACGTCGGCGGCACGGACATGGACATCGTATACACGAAGGACACGGACAACGAGACCTACAGGAACCCCGAATTCAGCCAGATCGACTACGTCGCCATCGATGGGGACGGCGGCGGGCAGCCCGTCGCGATCAAAGAGGTGACGGACGACGCCGACGACCTGCATCGGGTCGGGGACAAAGTCCCTGTATATTACAACGGATCGGTCTGGCGGCTCGGAACCATTGCGGAGCAGTACAAAGGGGCGATCCTGGAAATGGTCATCGGCGCAGTGGTTGCGGCGTTCAACACCTTCCTACTGATCCTCGTCAAATGAGAAAGAGCCGGCACGACGAGTGCGGGCATGGCGCCCCGCCGGGCCGGCAATCCATTCAGGTTATTTTCCCTGGCTAGCCGTCGGTTCGGACTATGCTCAGGTCCTGGTGGAGCTGGGCCGCTCCGTACTGCGTGCGGGTCGCGCCCTGGGCGGCGCGCATGTCGTATCATGTCCCCCCCTCCGTCCGGGACGGGCCATTTGACCCGGTTGCGCGCCAGCCGTTGCCGTGATGAGGCCGGCGCCGTATAATCGGATAGAAGAAATTTCTTCCGATTGGGGGAGGCCATGCCGCAGATAGTCCCCGTGAGCGACTTCAGGTCAGACATACGCTCCGTGTCCCGCTACACCGACGAGGGCGAGGTCGTTGTCCTCACCCAGAACGGGCGGCCCCGCTGGGCCATGGTCGACTACGACGAGTGGAACGCGGCTGCCTCCTCGCAGGAGCGCTCCGTCGCCCGCGCGCTCGCCGAGGCAGAGGGGCTCGAGCGCTCGGGCGACCTCTCATACGTCTCCGAGGACGAGTACGAGAGGCGCCGCCAGGCGCGCAAGGACGCCCGCTCGCCCAAGGCGGCGCTGTGAGGTTCAGGCTGACCGAGCTCGCCGACGCGGACCTCGCCGGCATCGAGGACTGGGTCGAGGAGACGCGAGGGGCGGACGCCGCCGACCGCGTCTCCGACGAGGTCGGCGCGAGGATACGCGAGATAGCCGGGCACCCCCTCCGCTTCCCCGTCCACAAGTTCGACGGGGATTTCGGCCTCATGCACGAGTACCGCAGCGCGAACGCCGGCCGCTTCAAGGTCTTCTACTGGGTGAACGAGTCCGAGGGCTTCGTCGAGATATGGCGGATACGGCACGTCTCCTCCGACTTCACGCGCGTCGGCTGGTGACGCGCCCGGTTATGCGCAACAACGGTCCGAGGAACCTGCGTATAAGCGGGCAATCCGGTGCGTTTTGGTGCGGAATACTACTCATCAATTCCTTTGCCAGCCATGACATCGAAGCGAGCTGCAAGATCGTCGGCAACACGACGCCTAGCTGCCTTTCCGCTGGTATTTGGCTAAATAATTTTGCTCGACTCGATGTCCGCGCTTTTCACAGACAGACATTTTGCCCGAAACACAGAAAATCAGAGGCCCTCCTATAGGGCCTCTGACCTGCGGTTCTCTGGTGCGCCCTGGCGGGCGACCGAGAGGCCATGCAGCTCTACCTGCTCCTCACGGCCGTCTGGGTCTTCAGGGCGTGCCTCGCCCTGTTCATCGAGCCGTGGCCGCGCGGGAGGCGCCCGGCCGTCCGCCCGGGCGCCCGGTCACCTCCCCAGGAGGAAGTCGACGGCGCTGACGATGCGTATGCCGTCGATGTTGGTTGGATAGGCGCCGTTCGCCACGACCACCATCTTCGGGTACGAGTCGCGAATGCCCCGCAGGGGTTTCAGTTCCCGCTCCATCGTGCCCGCGTCGGACATGTCCTCCGTCACCTGGATGTACGTGATCTCGTCGCCCTTGCGCGCGACGAAGTCGACCTCGCCCGACCTGAGCTTTCCCACCGACACATCGAAGCCGTCGTACCTGAGCTGGAGGTAGACGATGTTCTCCAGCACGTGCCCGGGGTCCGAGCCCCGGTAGCCCTCCAGGTAGCTGCGCAGCCCCACGTCGACGACATAGTGCTTGCCGAGCGTCTTCAGGAGCTCCTTGCCCTTGATGTCGTAACGCCGCGCTGGGTAGAAGAGGTACGCCTCGACGAGCGCGCCGATGTAGGCGTCCACCGTCGAGTTCGCGACCCTCATGTTCTCGGAGTTGATGGCGCCCGCGATGCTGTTCACGGAGTTGCTGGACCCGACGTTGTCCGAGAGGAAGGCGCAGACGCGCCGCAGGAGGTCCGGGTTGGTCACCCTCCTGCGGTCCCCGCGGCGGTCGCGCTCCAGGATGTCGCGCACGATGACGGTGTCGTAGAGCGACTTGAGGTAGCGGCTGTGCGCGGCCCTGTCCGGCTCGCGCAGGGCCAGGTACGGGAACCCGCCGTAGAGCCGGTACTGCGAGAGGAGGGCGCCAAGCGAGGCGACCTCCCCGCCGCGCAGCGCGAGGTCGGCGCGGTCGCTCCCTTTGGGGAACGTCTCGTACCCGCGGAAGTCGAGGTACTCGCTGAAGGTGAGCGGAAGCATCTCGACCTCCACGTAGCGCCCCGAGATGAGCGTCGACAGCTCGCTCGAGAGCAGGTAGGCGTTCGATCCAGTGATGTAGATGTCCGCGTCCAGGTCGACGCGCAGAGAGTTGATCGCCCTCTCCCAGCCCTCGACGTCCTGCAGCTCGTCGAAGAACAGGTAGGGGTGCCTGGATGCCTTCGTCTCCTCGGTCACGAGGCCGTAGAGCTCGCGATAGTCCCTGAGGCCGTCGAAGCGCATCGACTCCATCTTGTAGAAGAAGATGTCGGCGGGGTCCTTACCTTGGGCGAGCAGGTCGTCGCGCATGAGCTCGAGCAGCGTCGACTTGCCGCTGCGGCGCACGCCGGTGACCACCTTGATGACGTCGGTATCCTGGAACGCCTTGAGCTCCCTGAGGTATTTGTCGCGCGGGACCATGGGAATCCAATCTCAAAAACTTTCTCGTATTGCAAGTTTTTGGGATTATACCATCCGTGCGGACGCGTCACGCCACAGCAAACCCAGATAGGCGCCCCATCCCTCTGGCTCCCATAAGGCCAACCTACGGTTTAGAAGTGGCACACCCGTCGTTCGCAAAGATACGTTTAGGTACGTAATAGCGCGTTTCCCGGCGCGGACGTTCGGGCCAACCAGGCAGAAACGTACGGAATCGTACGGATTGATGCGTAAAAATACGAGGGTAAAACGATTCCCGGACACTCGCCCGGCACTCACACTTTCGTTATTTATTTTCTACATTTATTATTTCCGCGAATATCGATGTTGCACAGGCCAATCAACCTGCGGGTTTGCCGCTGCGATACCCCCGACGAGAATGTGTTTTCACACCGGACCCAGAACGATCCCGCAAATCGTCCAAAAAGCTACATCTGGGGCGCTCTCGCCACCCGTCCGCCACTCAAATATGTTTCAGTTTCTGATGCCTTCCTATGGGCCCCATCCCGCGGCCACTGGCGTGGGCACCCCTAGTCTCCCGCCGAGGCACGCCCTATCGCGTCCGCGCCTATGTCCCTGCGCGCGTAGAGGAACCTGAGCACCTCGATGCGGCGCCCCGCGTCGTCCACGCGGTACACGAGCAGGTAGTTGCCCACGAGCCTGCACCTGTAGGCCGGGTCGGCCACGAGGTACCTCGAGCAGTCGGGGCTGGAGTACGGCATCCCGCAAGCGTCCCCCAGGGCGCGCAGGACGTCCCGGTAGAGCTTGCTGGCGGCGCCGGGGCTCGCCAGCTCGCCCGAGATGTAGCCGAGCGCCCCGTCGAGGTCCGACTCCGCGAGCGGGGTGAGCGAGTAGCTATAGGAGGCCATACTTGGCCCCCAGCGCCGCCATGACGGCCGGCCCGTCTGAGAGCTCCCCTCGGCCGGCCTGCGCGGCGCCGGCGGCTATCTGGTCGTGCACGGCGATGCGCGCGACCATGCTGTCGTAGGCCTCCATGCTGAGGACGACCATGTCCCCGTAGCCGTTCTTGGTGATGAAGACGGGCTCCCCGCTCTCGTGCGCCAGCTCGGAGACGCGCGTCGTGTCCCTCAGGTCCCTTATGGGCAGTATGGTCGGCATGGCTACCCCTTTCCAAACATGACTATGTGCATAATTATGCCATCACCGTCAACACCCCGCAAGGCCCCCTCACACCGGGTCGAGTGTCACGCCGCTGTAAACTCTCCTCTAATGGATCCACACGTTCTCACGATGGCTCTAAAAATACGAGGGCAAAACGATACCTGGAAACTCGCCCGCCACTCACTGTTTCGTTTATTATTTTCTACATTTATCTTTTCAGAAAATGTCGAGGTTGCACAAGCCAATCAAACTGCGGTTTTGTCACTGCTATGCCCCCGACATTAATGTGGCTCTGCAGTCTATCAGAAACAATCCTGCAAGTCACTCAGAGGTATGCCTCCACGTATCCCGCCGGGGTCACGATCACCGGCGTCTCGAGCCCGAGCCCGCCGAAATCCTTGTCGCCGGTAACGAGGACGTCCACCGAGCCGTGAAGCGCCGAGTATATGGTGGGCGAGTCGAAGACGAACGCGGATATGAGCACGTTCGTGTCGGGCATCACCCGCATGTCAGGCCCCCGCCCTCTCGCGGCGGACGGACCTCACGAGGTCCACCACGTCCCGCTCGTCCGAGAGCCCGGCCTCCTCGGCCGCGCCGGCGAAGGCGGCCCGGGCCTCCGAGAAGGCGTCCAGGGTCGCGTTGCGCATCGTCACCGAGCCGTCCGCGCCCTCCACGAAGAGCACCTTGTCCCCGGTCTTGATGCCGAGGAGCCTGCGGATAGCCGCGGGGATGGTCACCTGCCCCTTCGACGTCACCTTCGCCATGTCCAGCACGCCCTCCATGACGCACCTCCCTGAATGTAAGGAATTCCTTTCATTCCCATTGTACCACCCCGCGGGGCGCCATATACGCCCCCGCATGCGCATGCCCCAGCAATGTCACCCCACTGTAAACTCTCCCCCACCGGCCCTTCCGTTCCTTGACACGACCCCCCCCCGAACTATTTTTAGTTTGATTTTTCAGGGGCCTTTCAGGCCCGTCAAACTACCGCCGCGCCCGTCGCCGCCGGCGCATCCGAGAGGAGCAAGACCGTGCGCTACCAGTACCAGCCCAAGCACATGAGCAAGACCGAGGGCACGCGGGTGCCCCTCGCCACGAGGAGCCTGAGGTCAGGCGCCGCCGCGGCGGCAGTCACGGCCGCCCTGCTTCCGGCCCTGCTCGCAACGCCCGCCCTCGCCGCCACGCAGATCAGCATCGGCGGCAACACCTACACCGAAGCCGCGCAGGGCACGGGCTCCAACGGCGGCACCTGGAGCTGGGGCGGCCAGGACGACAGCCCGCTGAACCTCGACAACTACAACGGCGGCGCCATCAGCTGGCAGGGCGGCGGCCTCGCCATCAATGCCACGGGCGAGAACACCGTGGGGTCCGAAAGCGTCACGGAGACCGTCTCATCCCCGAGGACGGACGACCCATCGAAGACGGAGACAAGCACCGACATAAAAACCTACTCCATCCACGACAATGTGACGTCCGATTACAACGAAGAAGACGGCACCACGGCCTACACCGACGCGGACGGCAACGCCGCGAGCCCGAGCGACCTCACCATCACGGGCGGCGGGACCGTCTCGGTGGATTCGGCCGTCGAGGTCTCCGGCGGCCTCACCGTAACGGGCGGCTCCACGCTCAACTACGGCGGCGAGGGCCGTTGGGGCGAGGAGGGCTGGGACGAGTACGTCGCGGCGGACGGCGGCATCACGGTCGAGGGCGGCTCCTCGATAACGGCGGACTCTGACAGCCCGTACAGCCTACGAACCATGGGCACGGACATCAGAGTCACCGGCGGCAGCAAGCTCGAGAACGTCGACATCAGCACCACGGGCGGCCTGTACGTGAGCGATTCCTCGGTCGACACCCCCTGGAACATCGTCGTCGCCAAGGCTACCTTCAGGAACTCCGACGTTCGCTCGAGCGGCGATATTGAGGGAGTCTATGGTGGAATCACCCTCGACGGATCGGAGGTCAGGTCCGGCGAGATGCAGCCCGGCGGCAAGATCGTCTACAGCGCCGCCTGGGCCCGCTCCCAGTCCGACCCGGACGCCGAATACGACGACGCCCTCAGCGACGCCGTGGTGATCGCGCCGGTCAGGGACAGGGCCGAGCTGGCCGTCGCGAGCACCGGCACCGCGGAGAAGGGCGTGCTCGCCGTCCGTCCCACCCCCGTCGCGGCCTCCAACGCGCCCAAGGACACTTCGGCCGCGGCCGCCGTCAAGACCTTCATCGTCTCCCTCGTCCCCACGGGCGACTCCGATGCGCCCGCCGCGCCTGGCAAGGTCCAGCTGCGCCTCTCCATGGGCGCCGAGTACGCCGGCCACAAGGCCACCGTCTACGTGGAACACGAGGACGGCACGTTCGACGTCCTGCCCGCCTCCGTGGACGCGGACGGCGTGGTGAGCGTGTCCACCAGCAAACTCTCGCGCTACACTGTCGTAATCGAGGATGAGAAGGCCGCTACGACAACGACCGAGCCCGCGGCCTCCTCAACGTCTACCGCGTCTACCACCACGACGGCCACCGCACCGAAACCCGCCGCAGCTGTCAAGCCGGCAGCGGCGCGCGCCTCCGCCTCCAGCGAGTCCCTGCCCCAGACCGGCGACCCGTTCGGCGCGACGTCCGCCGTGCTCGCCGCCCTCGGTGCGCTCGCCTTCTTCGAGGCCAGGCACCTCCGCCGCGAGGCGTAGTCCCCCGGACATATCCGCGCCGACTCGGGCGGGCCGTCCACCGGGCGGCCCGCCTTTTTTCGACTGAGAAGGCAAAGGGGCCTGCCGGAACCGGGCGCGGGCCCGCCCCGCGTCGAGCCGCCGCAAGCCCTCCCCCGCCGGCCCGACGCCTGTGAGGCGGGGCGGCCCCCTGCGTCCAGAAAGGCCGACAACACGCCGCAACGGCCCGCCTCCCTGACGATTACAGGCCTCACCGGGAGGGAGATTCTCGTCTGGCATGGCAGAAGCAACCGCGACCCCCGACAGTACTACGGCTTGCCCAGCAGGCACATTGAGGGTGATTCGGAGCAGTTCGGAGCAGTTCGGGCATCCCGCCATGATTTCACCCGAACCCAGAAACCCATCTTGCCATCCGCCGACGGGCCTCATCCCAGGGCGTTGATCCTCCCCTCGAGCCCGCCCAGCTATGCCACGATCTCGCCCAGCGAAGGGAATTCGCCGAAGAGCATCGGGCGCATCGCCGCGTAGTCGGCTGCCAGCTCGGGAACCCGCGACGCGGGCGGCACGAGCCTGAGCGTCCCCGGCCGCGCCTCCGGAAGCCTCGCCCAGGGCGTGCGGTAGAACTTCTCCTTGAACTCCACCACGCGTGCAAGCAGGCCCGCGTCCGCGAGGGCGCGGTCCAGCACGAACGAGTGGCCGAGGCGGTAGAGGTCGGTAAGCGCTCAATCTGACACGCGGAAACAGACGGTCGACTCGCTCGTGACTCCGCTGTGACTCGGCCTGTCCGGTTGTGAGCCGAGTCACGCTCGGG
>OMXZ01000009.1 GCA_900315165.1 uncultured Actinomycetes bacterium
TGGCTGCACCTACGACGACTACCGTGACCACGCCATGCGCGACTACCCGCTGCCCTCCCGCATGATCCTGGGCTTTGTCGTGGGCGTGGTCTGGCTCTTTACCAAGATCGTCTGGCCCTGGAAGATCGAGGACGGCGACAAGCTCTGGAGCGGCCGTCGCGAGGGCGAGCCCGGCCGCATGGTCGTGATGAACCACGTCTCCATGTTCGAACCCGTGGCCATGTACGTGGCCATGTACACGCACGGCCTGCGCTGCCGCTTCATCTACAAGAGCGAGTTCGACAAAATTGGCATCCTCTCCTGGCTCCTGTCGCGTGCGGGCGCCATTCCCGTCGAGCGCGGGACAGCCGACCTCAAGGCCGTCCGCCGCGCCGAACGCGCCCTCAAGCGGGGCGAGTACGTGCTCGTCTATCCCGAGGGGACGCGCATCCGTACGGACGACCAGAAGGTCACCATCCATGGTGGCTTTGCGTTGATGGCCCAGCTCGGCCGTGCCCCCGTCCAGCCCGCGGCCGTCGTCGGAGCCCGCGACATCACGCCGGCGGGCACCCATTGGAAGCGGCTCTTCTGGCGCGTCTTCCTCAAGGTGGGCAATCCGATTACCTTCGATCAGCTCGACGTCAAGGGTCGCAAGGCCAAGGTCGCCGCGATGGAGAGCCTCGCGATGGAGCGCGTCTATGCCCTCCGCGACGAGCTCCGTGCCGCCCATCCCGGCAAGCACTAGACCGCAATCTGGGGGTGCAGGCCCCCGCCCGCCGTCGAGGACCCACCCACGGAAGCCGCCCGATTTTTCGCGACCTGCGGTTTTCTGAAACATGCGACCTCAGGCTAAATGGACCGTCTCGGTATGCTGCGTCCGCCTTCGTGGTATAAAGTAAGTGGTTCGCCGAGAGGCGGGCTTCCTAGACGCAGGGGGGTGTCCCCCGCAAAGAACGGCCGGCCTCGTCCGGCCTTCTTTTTTATCGATCGGAGGCGTTGTGAGGGGCAGGGATCTCGAGGTCGGGTGCTTCTGCGACGAGTCGGGCTCCGACGACGCTGGCGCCCGCTACTACCTGCTCACGCTCGTCTTCCACGACCAGTCCGTCGACCTCGGGCCCTCCTTCGCGCGCTACGAGCGCTCTCTCGCCGACAAGGGGCTACCGGACATCCCGCTGCACACGTCCCCGCTCATGAACGGCCACGGCGCCTACGAGGGCTTGCCGCTCGAGGACAGGAAGCGCCTGCTCATGAGCTTCGTCGCAATGGCGCAGAGGCTGCCGGTTTCCTACCACACCTTCGCTTACCGCAGGTCGGAGTACCCGGATATCGACGCGCTCTTCACGAGGCTGCGCCGCGACATGGTCGACTTCTTTTTCGACAACCTCGCGTATTTCCAGTTCTTCGACCGCGTCCGGGTCTATTACGACGGCGGACAGTCGCCCGTGAGGCGCGCCCTGCACGGAGCGGTCGAGTACGCGCTCGCGAGGGAGGCCGTCGAGTACAGGTCCGCCTCCTACGAGGAGTACCGCCTCTCGCAGGCGGCTGACCTGCTCTGCACGCTCGAGCTGGCCTCCATCAAGTACGCGAGGCACGAGGAGACGCCGACCGACAGGCTCGTTTTCGGCGACGACCGCCGCTTTTGGCGCGACTACCTGAAGAAGTTCGTCAGGAAGAGAATCTGAACCCCGGTGCTCCGAAGACGCCGGCGCTACTGCTGCCACATGGTTTGATCTCAATTGCAAATAGCGGAGCGACGAAAGAGCAGATAGTATCTGCTGTAGATTGACTTGGCCTAAAGATTGAAGGTCTTCGATTTCGCCTGACTCACAAACGGAAGGCCTTCGCACAGGAACGGCACACAGATGGAAGGCCGACGATTTTCGCTGACCTGCGTTTTCTTGGTGACGAGCGCTTTCCGTCTGTGAGTGACCCGTGGGATGTCCATGAGACGAGCGTCTTACCTCCGTGGATTCGTCATCGGAACCTTTCCGTGGGTGGATTGTGTCCCAGCGCTCTGATTTGACTGGCGCTATGAGAAAATATGGTGGGAACGATAATCCGCCCCGTATCAAGTAGATTTGGACCGACTATGTACGACGAAACAAATACCCAGCCAGAAGGGTCAACACTTACCGATGTGATTCAAGCCCGCAATGAACTATTTGAGGCTATCGCATTATCGGAGCAGGACGTGGCCGATGGGCGGATCGCACCGATTTCTGAGACGTTTGAGGCAATCCGTGCCGAGCTGAATTGATAGCAGAGGGGGAGCATGATGGCTGAGATTCGCGTAGCCGCCGAGGCCGGGGCCTGCTACGGGGTGGGACGCGCGCTGGACATGGTGCGCGAGGCTGCCGCGGCCGAGCCGGGGGCTGTGCGCACGCTCGGGCCCCTCATCCACAACCCGACCGTCGTGGCCGACTTGGACGCGAAGGGCGTCGAGGTCGTTGAGGCGCCCGACCAGGCCGCGGGCAAGACCCTGGTACTTCGCACCCACGGCGTGACGCCCGAGGTCGAGGAGGCCGCCCGCGCCGCCTGCCCCAAGGTGATCGACGCGACCTGCCCCTTCGTCAAGCGCGCCCACAACGCCGCCGAGCAGCTCACGGCCGAAGGCTACCAGGTCATCGTCGTGGGCGAGGCCGGCCATCCCGAGGTGGAGGGCACCGTGGGCCACGCGCCGGGGGCCGTCGTCATCGGCAGCGCCGCCGAGCTCGCGGACGTCAAGGTCGCCCGCCGCGTGGGCGTCGTCGTGCAGACCACCATGCGCAAGGCGATCCTTCAGGACGTGATAGACGCCCTGATCGGCCAGGCCGAGGAGATCCGCCTGGTCGACACCATCTGCAAGGCGACCTCCGACCGCCAGCGTGCCGCGGCCGAGCTCGCACGCGAGGCCGACGTGATGGTCGTGATCGGCGGGCGCATCTCGGCCAACACGACCCGCCTGGCCGAAATCTGCCGCGCCGTCTGTCCGCGCACCCATCACGTGGAGGGCGCCGACGAGCTCGAGGCCGCCTGGTTCACCGGGGCGGACCTGATCGGTGTGACCGCCGGCGCCTCGACCCCGCAGGACCAGATAGACGCCGTCTGTGCGCGCATAGAGGAGCTCAGCCGCTAGTCCTTCTGGGCGAAGCGTGAAGCGGCTGAACCTGGGGTAGACTGGATGGGTCGAAACGTTTGAAGGAGCACGTATGTCTAAACCCATCGTCGCCGTCGTCGGCCGCCCCAACGTGGGCAAGTCTACGCTGGTCAACCGCCTGGCCCAGACCCGCGACGCGATCGTCCACGAGTCGCGCGGCGTCACCCGCGACCGTAGCTATCACGAGGCCGACTGGAACGGCCGCGACTTCGTCCTGGTGGACACAGAGGACGCCTTCGCCCCCCGCATCCGCGAGCAGGCGCTTCTGGCTTGCGAGGAGGCCGACGTGATCGTCCTTGTCGTGGACGGCACGGTCGGCGTCACGGACGAGGACGAGGAGGTCGCGCGCGTGGTGCGCCGGGCCAAGAAGCCCGTGATCCTCGTGGTCAACAAGATGGACAACCCCGCAAACGAGCTCGCCAGCTGGCAGTACTACAGCCTGGGCGTGGGGGAGCCGCGTCCCATCTCCGCAGGTCACGGCTATGGCACGGGCGACCTGCTCGACGAGGTCGTGGCGGCGCTGCCGGACGAGGACGAGCTTGCCGACGAGGACGCGGACGCCCTCTCGATCGCTATCATCGGCCGGCCCAACGTGGGCAAGTCCTCGCTCACCAACCGCCTGTCCAACAAGTCCCGCTCGATCGTGTCCGACGTGGCCGGCACCACCCGCGACTCCATCGACACGATGATCGAGCACAAGGGCCGCAAGATCCGCCTGGTCGACACCGCCGGCATGCGCAAGAAGAACCTCGTGCACGAGGACGTCGAGTACTACAGCCTGGTCCGCGGCCTGGCCGCGATCGACCGCGCCGACGTCTGCCTGCTTGTGATCGACGCCTCCGTGGGCGTCACGGAGCAGGACCAGAAGCTCGCCGCGACCGCCGCCGAGAAGGGCTGCGCCATCGTGGTCTGCCTCAATAAGTGGGACCTGGTCGACACGGAGGCCAAACGCGATGCCTTGGCTGCCGGCCTTGCGAGCCGCATGGCCTTCGCCGCCTGGGCGCCCAGCATCAACATATCCGCGCTCACGGGCCGCTCCTGCGACCGCGTGCTCGACGCCGCCGAGAAGGCCGCCGATGCCCGCGCCTCCCAGATCAAGACGGCCCAGCTCAACCGCGTGCTCGAGCAGATCCGCGAGTCCGGTCACACCGTGAGCCAGAAGGGCCGTCGCCTCAAGATCAACTACGCCACCCAGACCGGGTCCAAGCCGCCCGTCTTCTCCTTCTTCTGCAACGCGCCCGACCTGGTGGACGACAACTTCGAGCGCTTCATGGAGAACCGCCTGCGCGCCTCCTTCCCGCTCACGGGCACGCCCATCCGCCTCAAGTGGCGCCGCAAGGACCAAGGGGGCAACTAGATGAGTCCGCTTCTCGCCAGTATGCTTTCCGGCATCGCCATCTGCTATTTCGCTTGTGGTGTGCCCTTCGGCCTGGTCATCGCCCGGGCCCACGGCGTCGACGTGCGCAAGGTCGGGTCGGGCAACATCGGCACGACCAACGTGGCGCGCTCGGTGGGCAAGGCGGCCTCGGCCGAGACGCTCGCCTGCGACGTGGCCAAGGGCTGGCTCTGCATGCTGGCGGCCCGTGCGATCGTGGCCGCTGCGGCCTTCGGCGGCGACTTCG
This sequence comes from uncultured Actinomycetes bacterium, assembly GCA_900315165.1. Taxonomy (GTDB): domain Bacteria; phylum Actinomycetota; class Coriobacteriia; order Coriobacteriales; family Atopobiaceae; genus Olegusella. The sequence goes on from OMXZ01000009.1 coordinate 4,738, forward strand.
CGATGACCAGGCCGCAGACCTCCTTCGGGTGGGTGACCACGGTCTTCTTCCTCGCCTGCATCTGCGGGCATGTCTTCAGCCCCTACTTGCGCTTCCACGGCGGTAAGGGCATCGCGGTGGGCTTCGGCGCGGGCCTCGGCTGCTATTGGCCGCTCTCGATCGGCCTGCTCGTCGTGTTCATCCTGGTCGTTGTGCCCACGCGCTATGTGTCGGCCGGCTCGATCGCGGCCGACGTCTCCGTGCCCGTCTGGGGCCTGGTCTTCGGCTTCACGCGCGCGGCCATCCCGCCGCTGGTCGCGATCGCCCTGATCGTGCTTTGGGCCCACCGGTCCAACATCAAGAAACTCATCCATGGCGAGGAGAGCAAGTTTGCCTTCAAGAAGTAATACCGTCGCGGTCATCGGAACCGGCTCCTGGGGCACCGCCGCGGCGGGCCTGGTGGCCGCCAACGCGCGCGACGTCCTGATCTGGGCCCGCAGTGCCAAGGTCGCCCAAGGCATCAACCAGGACCACGCAAACCCACGCCACCTGACCGACTACCGGCTACCGGACAAGGTCCGGGCCGTGACCGCCCCGGCCGACTGCACCAGGGCCGACGCCTACGTCTTTGCCGTGCCGTCCTCCTACCTGCGCGGGGTCGCGCGGCAGTTCGCGGACGTGATCGCCGTGGACGCACCGGTCGTCGTGCTCACCAAGGGCATCGAGCCCGACACCCATAAGCTCATGGCCGACGTGGTCGCCGACGAGATCGGCCACCCTGAGCGCATGGCCGCCCTGTCCGGTCCCAACCACGCGGAGGAGATCTGCCGCGGCATGGTGTCGGCCGCCGTGGTCGCCTCGACGAACCCGCAGGTGGCCGAGACGTTCCAGCGCCTGTTCGTGAGCCCCTCCTTCCGCGTCTACGCGAGCGGCGACCTCAAGGGCGTGGAGGTGTGCGCTGCCGTCAAGAACGTCATCGCCATCGCCTGCGGCGTGGCCGTGGGGCTCGGCGCGGGCGACAACACCCTGGCCGTACTCATGACCCGCGGCCTGGCCGAGATAGGCCGCATCTCCGCCGCGACCGGCGGCGACCCCATGACCTGCATGGGCCTGGCCGGCATGGGCGACCTTATCGCCACCTGCACCTCGCCCCACTCGCGCAACCGCACCTTCGGAGAGGCCTTCGTGGCAGGGGAGACCCTGGCGGCCTACGAGGACCGGACCCATATGGTGGTTGAGGGCGCCCGCGCGGCCCGCTCGACCCTGCAGGTGGCCCGCGAGCTGGGCGTGGAGTGCCCCATCACGCGGGCCGTCCACGCTATCCTGTACGAGGGGGCCGACGTGGCCTCCGCCATCGACACCCTGCTCGACCGCCCGCCGCGCCGGGAGTTCTATGGCATCAGGGAGGCATAGTATGCAGAACGACATCCAGATCGCGCCGTCGATTCTCTCGGCCGACTTCCTGCGCCTGGGGGCGGAGCTCGACGCCATCGCGACCGCCGACCTCGTCCACTACGACGTGATGGACGGCCACTTCACGGCCAACATCACCTATGGCCAGTTCGTCCTCGAGCAGGTCAAGAGGGGCACGGACCTGCCCGTCGACGTCCACCTCATGGTCGCGAACCCCGAGGAGGCCGTGCCGCTCTTCATTGCGGCGGGAGCCGACATCGTCAACTTCCACTGGGAGGCCCAGACCCACGCGCACCTGCTCGTTCAGGAGATCCACAAGGCCGGGCGTCTTGCGGCGATCACCCTCAATCCCGCGACACCGGTCTGCGCGCTCGAGTCGATCGTCGACGAGCTCGATATGGTCCTGCTCATGTCCGTGAACCCGGGCTACGGCGGCCAGAAGTTCATCGAGTCCACCTATGGCAAGCTCCGCGCCCTGCGGCGCCTGTGCGACGAGCACCACGTGTGCCCCCGCATCGAGGTCGACGGCGGTGTAGGCGCCGGCAACGCCGAGGCCCTCGTGGCGGCCGGTGCCGACACGCTGGTGGCGGGCTCGGGCGTCTTCAAGCAGGCGGACCGCGCCACCGCGATCGCCGACCTGCGCGCCGCTGCCGCCCGCGGCCGTCTGGCCCACGCCTAGAAAGCTGTCTTGCATGTCTGATAAGAAGTACGTCTACCTCGACTACGCCGCCTCGGCGCCCATGAGCGAGCCGGCGCTGGCGGCCGAGCGCGCCTACGAGGCGTCCCCGATTGCCGGCGCCAACCCCAACTCCCTGCACACCCTGGGCAGGCAGGCGGCCCAGGCCCTGGACGGCGCCCGGCGCGACCTCGTGCGCTGCCTGGGCGGCGGCTTCCGCCCCATGGACGTGGCCTTCACCTCCGGCGGCACGGAGTCCAACAACCTCGCCCTCTACGGCATGGCCGAGGGCATGCGGGCCCGCGACCGCAAGCGGTATGAGATTGTCGTGTCCGCCTTCGAGCACGACTCCGAGGTCGACGTGATCCCGGCGCTCAAGGGCCGCGGGTTCGAGGTGCGCCAGGTGCGGCCCAACCGCTCCGGCGTCGTCACGCCCGAGGCCGTGGCCAAGCTGGTCGGGCCCCAGACCGCGCTGGTCTCGGTCATGTCGGCCAATAACGAGGTCGGCACCGTCCAGCCGGTCGGCGAGATCGCAAAGGTCGCGCACGCTGCCGGCGCCCTCATGCACACCGACGCCGTGCAGGCCTTCGGCCGCATCCCCCTCGAGCTCGACGACGTGGACGCCGTCAGCATCGCCGCCCACAAGATCGGCGGTCCGGTCGGCATATCCGCCCTGGTCATGCGTGGCCGCACGCCCTTCCGCGCGCAGACCTTCGGCGGCGGCCAGGAGCAGGGTAGGCGTCCCGGCACGCAGGGGGTGCGCGACGCGCTCGCCTTCGCGGCGGCGGCCAAGGACGTCTGCGGACACCTGGAAGAGCGTCGCGCCCTCGTGTCCGCCCGGGCCCAGCGGCTTTACGACCGCCTCTGCGCCGACCCCCGCATCCTGCCCACGACCTCGGCAGTCATGGACGATTCGCGCCTGCCGGGCCTCGTCTCGATCATGGTGCCGGGAATCGACTCCGAGACCCTCGTCATGCAGCTGGACGAAGCCGGTTTCGAGGTCTCGGCGGGCTCGGCTTGCTCGTCGGCCTCGCTCGACGCCAGCCACGTCCTTCTCGCCATGGGCATCCCGCGCGACCAGGCTCTGGGGTCGCTGCGCGTCTCCTTCGACGAGCGCATCCCGGAGGAGGACCTCGCCCGCTTTGCCGATGCCCTGATCGCGATCGTCGACGCCCGTCTCGGCAAGAAATAAACCCGACCTAAGTCTGCCCGCAGCTTGAATCTGAAAGTACTTCTGCTGCAAAAGCCCTGGTTTGCAGCAGAATTGCAGCCAGATACTGGCGCTGCCGTTATCTGAAATAGTTTCTGCTGCAAAGGTACCCAAATGCAGCAAAACTAGGTCCGGATAACGGCGCGATGCGATCAGTCTGGCGTGGTACATTGGTAACACGCGACTCGCAAGAGTGCGCAGTACATAGAAACCCGCAGAAGGAGCCCCCATGTCCGAGTCCGAGGCGCTTGTCCGCCTGCAACAGACCGATATCGAGCTGATGCGCCTGCACCGCACGCTGGACGCCATGCCGCAGGCGGCAAAGCTCGCGGCCATCGCCAAGGCCCAGCGCAAGCTCCAGTCCCAGCTCACCCTGATCATCGGCCAGCGCAAGGACGCCGAGATGGACGTGGCCGAAAACCAGCAGGTCGAGGCGGCCCAGCGCCAGGCGAGCTTCCGCGAGGCCCGCGACGTCGAGGCCCACCTGACCGCGCTGGCCAAGCAGCAGGAGAAGCTCGAGCACGCCTATCTGGAGAAGGCCGAGACGCTCGACAAGGCCACCCGCGCCGAGAAGAACGCGCGCGACCTGGCCGCCAAGCTCGATGCCGAGAAGGCGGCGACCCAGGAATCCTTCGAGCGGGACTCTGCCGACCTGCGCGCCGAGGTCCGCAAGCTCGAGGCCGAGCGCAAGCAGGCGGAGGCCGAGATCACGGTCGACGTGCTCGACTGCTACGAGAAGGCGTCCAAGCGCTTCGGCGGCCTCGCCGTGGAGTACCTTCGTGGCAACGTGCCCTCAGTCTGCCGTGTCAAGCTGCCGCCCGCGGACTTCGGCAAGCTCTCGCGCGGTCCCGAGATCACGGAATGCCCCTACTGCCACCGCATCCTCGTGACGAGGGAGTTCTGATGGCCGAGGAGCGGATCGGGGTCGGAGCGGCTGAGGCTCAGGCTGACTCCGCCAAGACGGACGTGGCCGCACCGCATGTCCTCGTCGCCGTGACCGGCGGCGTCGCGGCCTACAAGGCCTGCGAGGTCGTGCGCGGCCTCCAGAAGGCGGGCTGCGACGTCCGCGTCACGATGACCGCCGAGGCCACGGCCTTTGTGGGCCCGACGACCGCGCTCACGCACCACGGCGTCCTGACCGGCCTGTTCGCGACCGGACACGAGGCCGGCGACCCCATCGCGCATATCACGGCGGCCGAGTGGGCCGACGCGGCGCTCGTCGTGCCCGCCACGGCCAACGTCATCGCCAAGCTCGCCTGCGGCATTGCCGACGATGCCCTGACCACGGCCCTGCTGGCACTGCCAGCCACAAAACCCCTGCTTGTGGCCCCGGCCATGAACGTCCATATGTGGCAGGCGGCTGCCACCCAGGCAAACGTCATGACGCTCACAGCTCGCGGCGTCCGGATCGTCTCACCCGAGACGGGGCGCTTGGCCTGCGGTGACGTGGGGGAGGGCAAGCTCGCGTCCTTCGACGCCATCGTCGCGGCGACGCTCCGCGCGCTCGGGCCTTCTTCGGAAGGGCTGCTCGCCGGCAGGCGCGTCGTCATCACCGCCGGTCCCACGCACGAGGCGATTGACCCCGTGCGCTTCATCGGCAACCGGTCGTCCGGCAAGATGGGCTTTGCGCTCGCGAAAGCCGCGGCGGCAGCCGGAGCCCAGGTCACGCTCGTGGCCGGCCCCTGCGACCAGCCGACCCCCGCAGGCGTCGACCGCGTGGACGTGATTTCCGCCGCCCAGATGCACGAGGCGGCAAGTTCTGCTTTTACGGCCGCCGACGTCGCTATCTGCGCCGCTGCCGTCGCCGACTACACGCCCGCGGCCCCCGCGGACCACAAGCTCAAGAAGGGCCGCGAGGAGCTCGACCACATCGACCTTGTGCGCACCACGGACATCCTGGCCACGCTCTCAGCGGACAAGGGCGACCGCGTCGTCGTGGGATTTGCGGCCGAGACGAACGACCTCATCGCGAACGCCCAGGCCAAGCTCGCGCGCAAGGGCTGCGACCTGATCGTCGCAAACGACGTCTCCCGCGCAGACTCGGCATTCGGGTCCGACACCGACCGCGTCACCTTCGTCACGGCTGACGGCTGCAAGGAGCTTCCGACGCTGACCAAGGCGCAGGTAGCGGATGAGATTGTGAAGAAGGTCGCGGCTCTTCTCGGTGAAAAACAGGCAGGGGAGCCCGCATGGCGATCCTGATCGGCCTGGAGCACGTCAGCCACGAATGGCCCGGCAAGACGGTCCTCACCGACCAGACCATCGGCATCAACGAGGGCGACCGCATCGGCGTCGTCGGCCGCAACGGCGACGGCAAGTCCACCCTGCTCGAGATCGTCGCCCAGACCGTGGAGCCCGACGACGGCCGCGTGGTCTGGCGCAACGGCATCCACGTGGGCATGCTCGCTCAGCGCGATGCCTTCAGCGACGATGAGACCGTGCGCCATGCCGTGGTAGGCGACACGCCCGAGTACGTCTGGGCAAGCGACCCCAAGGTCCGCGACATTATCGACGAGCTGATCGGCGACCTGGACTGGGAGGGCCGCGTGGGCGACCTCTCCGGCGGCCAGCGCCGTCGCGTTGACCTGACTCGCGTGCTTATGGGCGACTGGGACGTCCTGCTCATGGATGAGCCCACCAACCACCTGGACATGGGCGCCATACGCTGGCTGGCCGGACACCTGCGCCGCCGTTGGCCCGCGGGCACGGGCGCCCTCATCCTCGTGACCCACGACCGGTGGTTCCTGGACGAGGTCTGCGAGCACATGTGGGAGGTTCACGACGGCCTGATCGAGCCCTTCGAGGGCGGCTACTCGGCCTATGTGCAGCAGCGCGTTGAACGCCAGCACCAGGAGGCCGCGATGGAGGAGCGGCGCCAGAACGTCCTGAGGCGCGAGCTCAATTGGCTGGCCCATGGCGCCAAGGCCCGCACGTCCAAGCCCAAGTTCCGCATCGATGCCGCCATGGCCCTACTGGCAGACGACCCGCCCGTCCGCAACGAGCTCGAACTGCGCCGTTTGGCGGTCGGCCGCCTGGGCAAGCAGGTGATCGAGCTCAAAAAGGTCTCGGTTTCCTATGGGGACGACAAGGTCCTCGACGACATCAGCTGGGTCGTCGGCCCCGGCGACCGCATCGGCATCCTCGGCGAGAACGGCGCCGGCAAGTCCACGCTCCTGCGCGTGATGTGCGCCCGCCAGCGCCCGAGCGCTGGCTTTGTCAAGATCGGCAAGACGGTCCGCTTCGCGATCATGTCGCAGCAGCTCGAGGGCCTGGCCGCCCACGACGACGAGCGCATGGAGGACTTGCTCGGCACCTTCCACGCATCCTATACGATCGACGGAAAGTCCTACAGCCCCACGCAGCTGGCCGAGCAGCTGGGCTTTGCCCGCTCCGAGCTGCCGACCTTCATCAAGGATCTCTCGGGTGGCCAGCGCCGCCGCCTCGCCCTCCTCTGGGTCCTGCTCCAGCAGCCCAACGTCCTTGTGCTCGACGAGCCCGGCAACGACCTCGACACCGACATGCTGGCCAAGGTCGAGTCGCTGCTCGACGAGTGGCCGGGGACCCTTTTGCTCGTCACCCACGACCGCTGGCTCATGGAACGCGTGACCGACGACCAATATGCCCTGATCAACGGCAAGATCCGGCATTGCCCGCGCGGCGTCGACCAGTTCTTCGAGCTGCTGGAGGAGGCGCATAGGCAAGACGAGCAGGCGCTTTCCAGTTCCGCCGCTGCCGACGCTCCCTCAAACGTACCTGCAGCCGCCCTCTCCAACAAGGAGCGCCGCGAGTCGAAAAAGCGCTTCGACGCCGTCCAGCGCCGCCTCGACAAGCTGCGCAGCGAGCCAGACCGGATCGATCAGGAGCTCTCCCAGCACGATCCGACCGACTACCAGGGCCTTCTCGATCTCCAAAACGAAAAGGCGAGCGTGGAGGCCGAGATCTCCTCCCTCGAGGACGAGTGGCTCGAACTCGCCGATCTTCTCGGTATCGACTAGACCGCCAACCGATCCTCGTTTGCGTAAATAGCGTTTGCGCTCGGGAGCTCGTAAAGAGCAATGGGGTCGAGGTCGATTGCGTTATAAGGGTCCCTCTTGCCCTCAAGGTCCCACGCGAGCGTATCGTTGAGCACACAACACGTTTTGACGAACGTATCAGGATCATTGAGCGGCTCGAAGACAATGCCATTTGCAAGGTGTTCCGACATATCTTTCTCAACGATCTTCCCGTCATCAAAATACACGATGACGTGGTAGTCCCTCTTAGGAATCACCTGGACGACCTTGGGAATGTATCCGTAGTTCATAGAGGCCCCCTATATCAATGGTGCGATCTTATTCAGAGGCTTTTCGTCACGTGCCAGTTCCCAGTTCTGCATGAGTTCATCCTGATGAATGGTGCACCACGCCAAGACCAGCCGTAGCTGTCTATTAGGCAGGCCTCCTCGCAGCACGCAAACATTTTGAATGTCAATCAATGCGGTTTCATCTGCATATGACACATGAAAATGAGGCGGCATGTGATCGTTGTAATACATTGTGATACGAATGCCAAAGAAGAGGGAGATGAGGGGCATTGTTCTCTCCGATCACAAAAAAGAGGGCTCAATAATCTTTTGATAACGGGTTAGATCGAACTCGGTAAAACCGTTCACATCCTGCCATTGGTATGTCGGCAGTATGCACGTCGCGTTGTGGAAGCAGTCCTTCTCATCTGGCTTCTCGATATACACCTTTACTCGACCGCCATCGAGCATGTCGGAATGCACGATCTCGGTGCCGTCATCGAGCGTCATGAACGGGTACATCATTTTCCCCATCTCCCCGTGCGGAGGGCGAGTCACGTTTTATAGTGATTCTACCCAATGTATTCGGACCAGTGGCAGGGCGAAGTGAGCTGACATGGATACGATCACCCGTATCGCAACTCCGGACGACGCGGCGGTGCTGCTCGACATCTATGCGCCTTACGTGCGCGAGACAGGAGTTCGCGGAGCGAATCAGGTGCACGCTGGCCGACTACCCCTACCTGGTCGCGGAGCGAGACGGCCGCATCATCGGCTATGCCTATACCGGGCGGTTCGGCGTGCGTAAATCCTATGACTGGTGTGCCGAGACGTCGATCTACATCGCGCAGGGGGAGCGCGGACAGGGCGTGGGCCGGGCCCTCTACGAGGCCCTCGAGATAATCTCGCGCAAGCAGAACATCACGCGCCTGATGGCGATACTGGCCGCACCAGAGACGGCGCACGACCCGCATCTGACGCTCGCGAGCCCCGCCTTCCACGAGCGCATGGGCTACGTCCGGGTTGGGCACATGCGGAACCTGGGCTACAAGTTCGGCCGTTGGTATGGCGACTTCTACTACGAGAAGATCATCGCCAAGACAAGGACGCCGCAGCCCGATTTCATCCCGTTCTCCCAGCTCGCGCCCGAGGACGTTGACGATGTGAGAATTTGTGAGATACAAATTTGTGCTTGCACACGGGCGCATTTGTGTTAGATTACTTACTTGCGCGTCGACAAGACGAGCGAACGGGTGGTGGCGCAGTTTGGTAGCGCACTTGACTGGGGGTCAAGGGGTCGCTGGTTCGAATCCAGTCCACCCGACCAGGTAAATGAGCAGGTCAGAGGCTTAATGCTTCTGACCTGTTTTCATAAATACATGTATCACATAACCGTGCGTACGGCACAAATGCGCACAAAGGGCGGTGCGCTGGGAACTTATTACAGTGTCTGGTGTGAGAGGCTTCCCGTCAAACTGGCGAGCCTTTGGCCTCAGTCCGCAGTTTCCCTCATCGAGGACGCTGACGCCAAAATGAGTCCGCAGTTTTCCTCGCTGAGTACGCTGATGCCCGACTTGAGTCCGCAGTTTGCTTCATTGAGTACGCATCGGCCCTGGCCATCGGCACATGGGGCATCGAAGGCAGCAAACCATGCAGGCAATCTACCAGCGGTTAATCAATTATGATTCAAAGTGGTTCAGTGGTTTGGGCTGGAATTTTCGCAACCTCTGCGTACTGGGTGAGGAAAACTGCGGACTCGGGTCGCGCGCCAGCGTACTGGGTGAGGCAAAGTGCGGACTCATCCCAATCTCCAGCGTACTGGGTGAAGCAAACTGCGGACTCGGGTCACGCGCCAGCGTACTGGGTGAGGCAAACTGCGGACTCGCGCCTGGCTCCGACGCACGCGGTGGGGGTTTCCGCGTACTGAGGGTGATACTATGTGGAGCGAACACCGAGGCGGCTATCCGAACTTCCTTGGTACCGCACTGATTGACGGATCAATGTCTGCTCACCTGACCTCACTTTTACATGCGTTCCGGCTTACCTACCGGCGGGGGAGCATCCGCCAGGCGGCGACCGAGCTCTATATCACACCGCAGCCCTGAGCTAGATGAGCCACTAGCTCGCACTTCGACGTAGTTATCGTTTGGTCCTACGTAGTTGTTGTTCGAGGCTACGCGTTGGTCGTGTGTGGATACGTGCTTGTCGACAATAGCTCTGTTACGACTGTCAGTGAACACCATCAGAGCGTATATCGAAAAGGGAACAGATGTGCTTATAAAGTAGGCATGATGGTGTCCGCCTCGTCCGCAATACTATTCTCTGACATCGGTACCGATAGGTTCCGTAGCCCGAGGAAGGAAGAGGATGTACAACTGCAATATTGCGATCGACCTAGAATTTACGCCTGCTCAGAAGAATAGAACTGGCCTAAAGAAGGAAATCATCGAGATTGGTGCCGTGAAGGTCTCAGATGACGGCGAGGTTTCCGACACCTTCCAGACCCTCGTAAACCCCCTGTACTCTTACGATGTATCGCATGTTGTGCGCGGACTTACTGGCATCTGTGGAGCCGATCTTTTGAAAGCGCCGGACTTTGGGGAAGCTGTATCGGAGCTGGCGGAATGGATTGGTACCGAGAATGTCCGCATGGTCTGCTGGGACAAGGTCGACATGCGTCAGGTACGCAACGAGTCGGCTGCAAAGGATGTCGTGCTGCCGGTCTGTCTGCATCGCTGGATGGATCTGCAGGTCGTGTATCCGCGCGCCATGCATGTCGGCAGGGGAGGCCGTTCTAAAATGGCGCTCTCGGTCGCCGCTGGCTGGTGCGGTGTCGATATGGACGAGTGCCAAGCGCATCGGGCGCTCTACGATGCACGTATCACTGCCGAAATATTGGCGAGTCTGCTCTCTGGCGACTATCGTGAACAGCGTGCAAAACTCGAGGCATCGATGACAACGACCTCGGGACCAACTTCGTCCATTGGCGCGAAGTACGGCGACAAGCTTCTCGAGCTCAAACGACGGCTTGAAGGGCGTGCGGCTTAACGTAAGGAACCGGCGGTTCCAGCTCAAGCCATCATGCACAATATGCCGCATGCTATCCCCTCGCTGACTTTTTGGCTGACTACGGCATACACTGTCTACAAAGCCATCCCAAGAAATCAAGAGGATCAGCTATGCCGAGAAAAATTCTGATTGCCGAGACCACGCGCGAGGAGCGCATCCAGATTGTGCAGTCCGCGCTGGGGGAGTGGGGCGACGAGTGCGACGGCATGTCCAGCAGCTCTGGCGGCTACGACAAGATGTACCAGCCCTACATCGACGGCGAGCTGGAACTGCGCGAGTGCAACCGCCGCGCTGCCTCGGAATCCTACGTCTCCTACAACCGCGACCGTCCCGCCAGTGGTTGCTGGATGGGCTACTAGATCCAGTTACTCCACCGGGGCGAACTGGGCATTGAAGAGCTCCGCATAGAAGCCGCCCGCGGCGAGCAGCTCTTCGTGTGTGCCCGTCTCCAGGATATGGCCGTCGCGCATGACCACGATCTTGTCCGCATCCTGGATGACCACGATCTTGTCCGCATCCTGGATGGTGGAGAGCCGGTGGGCCACCACGAAGCTGGTGCGGCCCTTCATGAGCCGGTCGAAGGCATGCTGGACATGCAGCTCCGTGCGGGTGTCGATGTTCGACGTGGCCTCGTCGAGGATCAAGATGGCGGGCTGGGCGAGGAAGACGCGCGCGATGCAGAGGAGCTGGCGCTGGCCGGCGGAAAGCGAGGCCGCGTCCCCGCCGAGCATGGTGTCGTAGCCCTGGGGGAGCTGCTCGATGAACTTGTCCGCATGTGCCTGATGGGCTGCGGCTTTGACCTCGTCGAGGGTCGCTGTGGGCCGAGCCATCGCGATGTTTTCGCGCACGGTGGCGTGCTCCACCCAGGTGTCCTGCAGGACCATGCCGATCTGGGATCGCAAGCTGGCGCGCGTGAGGTCGCGGACATCGTGGCCGTCGAAGCAGATCGACCCCCCGTCGACGTCGTAGAAGCGCATGAGCAGGTTGATGAGGGTCGTCTTGCCGCAGCCGGTGGGGCCGACGATCGCGATACGCTGGCCGGGTTCCACGGCGAGAGTGAAATCGCCGATCAAGGGCTTGTCGGGCGTGTACGAGAAGCTCACGTCCTTGATCTCGACCCGCCCCGTCGCATCGGTCAGGACGACTGCATCTGGCTTGTCGGGCACGACCTCGTCCTGGGCCAGCAGGTCGAAGAGGCGGGCGGCACAGGCAACCGAGTTCTGCAGCTCCGTGACGACCTCGGAGATGTCGTTGAAGGGCTTGGTGTACTGGTTGGCATAGCCGAGAAAAGCCGAGAGGCTGCCCACGGTCATGCCGCCGCCGAGCACCACGAAGGCGCCGAAGATGCCGACGCCCGCATAGACGAGGTTGTTGACGAAGCGTGTGCCCGGGTTGGTGAGGGCGGAGTAGAAGACCGCCTTGAACTGGCTCTGGCGCAGGTCCTCGCAGGCGCCGTCGAACTCGCGACAGGCGTCGTCGGCATGGCCGAAGGCCTCGATGCTCGAGATGCCGCCGAGCATCTCGCTGGCGTAGGAGGTCATGGCGCCGCGCCGCTCGGTCTGGTTGCGGAAGTGCCCGTAGCTCTTCTTGGAGATGAAACGGGCAAGCAGGAACGACAGGGGTGTGATGCAGATGACCACGAGCGCCACCTGCACATTCAGGCGGAACATGAAGACAAGCGTGAGCACGATGGTAAGGACGCCCGTGAAGAATTGCTGGAAGGCCATGATCAGACCGTTGGAAAACTGGTCGACGTCGGTCACCACACGCGAGACGATGTCGCCATGGCTGTGGGAGTCGATATAGGCGAGCGGCAGGCGCTGGAGCTTGGCAAAGGCGCGAGTGCGTAGGTCGTAGACCATGCCGTAGACGACGCGGTTGGTGAGGCGCGTGAGAGCCCATTGGCTGGCAGCGGTCACGGCGATGGCGAGGGCCATGCGCTGCAGGGCGACGATGAGGGCGTCGAAGTCGACCTCGTGAGGCCCGATGGCAGCATCAACCGCGTTGCCCGAGAAGACGGGCAGAAGCAGGGTGCTCACCACGACGACCACGGCGAGCAGGAGGATCAGGGCGACCTGGCCCGCATAGGGCCTCATGAGGGCGAGGATCTGCCGCAAGGTGGAGGAGTGCACGACCTTCTTACTCATCTTTGCCTCCCTTCACTTGAGAGGCATAAATCTCCTGGTAGACGGGGCAGGTGGCAAGCAGTTCCTCATGGGTGCCCCAACCGGCGAGGCTGCCGTGATCCAGTACGCAGATCCGGTCGGCTGACTGGATCGATGTGACGCGCTGGGAGATGAGGAAGACGGTCGTGCCCGCGAGGTCGCGGTGGAGGGCACGGCGCAGAGCCGCATCGGTCGCGAAATCGAGAGCCGAGGACGAGTCGTCGAGGATGAGAACGCGCGGCTTGCGGACCAGCGCGCGGGCGATGGTCAGGCGCTGGCGCTGGCCGCCGGAGAAGTTGCGGCCGAGCTGTTCGACTTCGCCTGCGAGACCGCCCTTGGCGGCAACGACATCGGTGGCCTGCGCGGTCTCGATGGCCCGCTCAAGGTCGGCGTCCGTGGCTTCGGGATCGCCCCAGCGCAGGTTGGACGCAATGGTGCCGGAAAAGAGCCGGGCGCCTTGCTCGACGATACCGACGGTTCGACGCAGGCTCGCGAGCGAGTAGTCGCGCACGTCGTGGGACCCGATGCGGACCGTGCCCGAGGTCGTGTCATAGAAGCGCATGACGAGGTCGGCGAGGGTGGACTTGCCCGAGCCCGTGCCGCCGATCACGCCGATGGTCTGCCCGGGGGCAGCCGTGAAGCTGACGTGCGAGAGGGCGGGCGCGGCCCCGTCCGTGTAGGTGAAGGTCACGTCATCGAAGATGACCTTCGGCTCCTCACGCATGGCATCGAACGTGCCGTCTGCCATCGAGCTCTGCGTGTCGAAGACCTGGTTGATGCGGGCGGCACAGGCGGCGGCCTTGGACTCCTGGACGATCAGGTTGGCGAGCTTGACGCCCTCCACCAAGATCTGGGCGCTGTAGTTGACGAAGGCGACGAGCTGTCCCTGGGTGAGGCCTCCCGCGTCCACCTTGAAGCCGCCCACATAGAGGGCGACAGCGAGGCCCAGGTTGCAGACGGCATAGGTGAGCGGGCTCAGCGTGCCCGCGATGTCGCCCACGTGCACCTGCTCGCGGCGGAGGTCACCGGCCGTCTCGTCCATACGGGAGACTTCGTCGTCCTCGCGGCGGAAGGCGCGGATCACGCGCACGCCCTCGAGGTTCTCGGACGTGCGCAGGAGGACCTCGTCGAGCCGGTGCTGGACCGCGCGGTAGAGCTTGGTCGCGACCCGCATCACGAGATAGACGACCAGCAGAATGAGCAGGATGGTCAGGGTGTAGACCAAGCCCTCCGTACCGTCGATCGAGAAGACGAGCGCCAAGGCGCCGAACACCACGAAGGGGGAGCGCAGGACCAGGCGGAAGAACATGTTGAAGCCGTCCTGGACCTGCTGGGTGTCGTTGGTCACACGGGTGACGAGAGTGGAGGTACCCAGGGCATCGAGGTCGGCCCGCGCAAGCCCCATGATGTGGCGGAAGAGGTCGCCGCGAAGCTCGGCCCCAAAGCCCGCCGCGAGCTTTGCCGCAAAATACTGGGCCGTGAATGCCACGAGCATGCCGAGAAGTCCCATGGCCACGAGCAGAAGGCCCCGCTGCAGGATGTAGGTCTTTTCGCCTGCGGCGACGCCGATGTCGATGACCTGAGCCATGATGAGGGGGACCACCAGGCCAAACAGTGCCTCGAGTAGCTTGAAGAGCGGCGCAAGGACGCATGCGACCCTGTAATTCTTTAAGTATCGCGCAAGCCTGAGCACACGCACCCCTTTCGTTCCCACAAAGTGTAGCAGCGGGGGCGTACGTGCACGCATCAAAGGGGCGTCGCAGCATACGAGAATTATTCGCCGCCATATATCATTACTTCCAATATCATCCGTCTCCTTCGCCCTGCCCCTTCACGCCCCGCCATCACATCCCACCCTCACACCCCTCTCCTGCGCACCTCACGCCCCTTCGTCCTCGGACATGCCATGCACTCGCACCAGGTCATGACACCAACCGCCAGTTGGCGTCAAAAACAAGGCGGAATCCATGCCAACCGAGTGAAATTTGACGCCAGATGGCGGTTGGTGTCGAAATTTGTCTACCTGCGTGGATTCGCATAAACGCAGGTAGATGGTTAATTAGATTGATATATGCCAGATGGCGGTTGGCGTCATGGCTTAACACCAACCGCCAGTTGGCGTCGAAGAATAATCGGCATGTGCTGGAGGCCGCTCGGTCAAAGCTGTCTTTGGTGATGTCGTCCTTATTTACGATGGCCCCCTCGCGGCACCTTTTATGTGTTTCCTATGGAGGAAATCACCAAAGCGCTTGATTCGAATCAGGATCTCAACACATCTCTCGGGGACATTCGGACCCTCTAGCAGGGACAATGACGCTGTGCAGCTGCAGGTGCAATATTGCAGGCAGTTTTTCGCAAGTTTGATGCAAGTTTCGTGCAAGTACCAGGCATTACGCTCATCCTATGAGTATTTGCGGAGGCTATATCACATCCTTTGCGTTCTGGGCTACCAGGGACGATGACGGGGGAGGACTGCCTCGACTCGACTACGCGGCAATGGGAGATCTCTCGGCCGGTGTTCGGGAGGCGAAGGCCATGCGCCTGAGGATGGCGGAGCTTGGAGCGTTCCCTGGCGAATCTGCCGCATTGCCGGAAAACGGGACGGGCGGGACGGGGCCCAAGGTCCGCAATTCTCTGCACCTCATCGTCCCGTCACGCAGCAAGCGGTCACACGCCCCCGGCGTAATCACCCACGCCCCATCAAAAAAGATAATGATACCCCCACGGCTGGTGACACAGGTGCATGGTCTTCAAGGCGCGAGCCAATCTAACCATGTTTCGAACACCTACGTCAGACTGCCTCCTAACAGTTTCTGCGAGATCGGGCCCGGACAATACATCGCGTCTCCAGAGCTGACCTTCTATGAGATCGCCTCCCGCTCGAACAATATCTGGCGTGCTGTGGAGACCGGCTATCTCCTGTGCAGCGCCTTTTCGCTCTCGCCGCTGGGCTATGAGCGGATTGCCCGCCGTGTGCCGGTGACCTCACGTGAATCCATAGCGCAGTTCCTTGACGCGATCCCCGGCGCATGGGGCGTCGACAAAGCCCGCAGGGCCCTCGCCTATGTCAAGGATGAATGCGACTCACCCCCGGAAATCCAACTATCGATGGAACTCGGTATGCCCGAAAGGGTTGCTGGCAGGGGTTGGCCGGAGCACTGTGCGGCCTACAGGATCGACCTTGACAGCGAGCGATACGAGCGAATGCTGGACTGTGAATATGTGAAGGCGGATCTCTATTTTCCAACAAATAAAAGTGTCCTCGAATATGACAGCTACGAGGATCACATGGGAAAATGGCAGTTCGACCATACGCAGAAGCGCGCCGGGGTCCTGCGCGCCATGCACTACAAGGTCGTGTCGGTCACAAACGGCATGGTCATGAACAATCGGGAGTTCGATGACTCGCTCTTCACCTGGGAGGAGACGCTGGGCATTCCCCACAAGTCGCCATCCCACCGCACGCGGAATCTTCAGCATGAGATGCATGAATTCTTGATTGCGCCCGACCGTCGCCGCTTCTAGTCAAACCATCGCGCCCGCTGGCCACCGCGAACCCGCTGGCTCCCGTGCATCAACCGTCCCTCCCCGTGAATCAACCGTCCCCCGTGCATTTGCTTGCCCCGTGCATCTGCTTGCCCCGCAATCTCGTGCCACGGCGGACCCGCACGGCGTCAATGTAGCTTCTAATAGGCTGACTGAAATAACACCAGACGCCAATTGGCGTCAAAATCGGGCCGAAACCCACGACATCAGATTGATTTTTAACGCCAACTGGCGGTTGGTGTCGAAATTTGTCTACCTGCGAGGATTCGCTTAAACGCAGGTAGATGATTAATTAGATTGATATACGCCAGATGGCGCTTGGCGTCATGGCTTAACACCAACCGCCAGTTGGCGTCAGCCCTTAACGCCAGATGGCGCCTGGTTTCGAGGTTGCCCCGGATGCCGCCTCACAAGGACTCCCATATGCGATACCTCTGCAGGAAAAGACGCTCGGAGCACGACTCAGTTCAGCAGGAAGAGGCGTCCGGAATAGGGAGCCAGATCCAGGGTCAGACGGCCGTTCGCGACGGGCAGGGCGGTGGCTTCGGAGGCGACTGCTCCGGACACGCGATTCTTTGGCGCAGGTGTCCCGCCCGCGTAGATGTCCCAATCGGTGCTGAGCAGCTCGACCGCCTTCGTGGCATCCGGCGCGTCGACCTCGTAGGCTGGCCAGGGCTGGTCGGACAGGTTGAGGATGCAAAGCAAGCGCTCGCTTGAGCCGTCGGACGGATTGCCGCCGGCTACGTCATACGGAAAACCGCCAGCGGCACCCGAGGCAGCTTGACGCGAACCGCGCCGCTCGATGGCATAGGTCGAGCGGTCGGCGTCGTTCACCTGACGCCAGACAAAGCCACCCTCCTCGTAGTCCTCGGACCAGAGGGCGGGATACTCGAGGTAGAGGTGGTTGAGGTCGCGGCAATAGCGGTAGAAGGCGTCGTGGATGGGGTAGTCGCGCAGGAACCAGTCCTGCTCGCGGTTTTCGTCCCACTCGCGCAGCTGGCCGATCTCGGACCCCATGAAGTTCAGCTTCTTGCCGGGGTGCACCATCATGTACATATAGAGGGTGCGGGCCTGGGGGAACTTGTCCTCGTAGTCGCCGTGCATCTTCGCGAGGACCGTGGCCTTGCCGTGGACGACCTCGTCGTGCGAGAGCGGCATCAGATAGCGCTCGCGGCCGAAATACATCATGGAGAAGGACAGCTTGTGATAGTTGCCGGGGCGATGTGCCGGCTCCAGCTGGAAAAGCTCGAGCGTATCGTGCATCCAGCCCATGTCCCACTTGTAGTCGAAGCCCAGGCCTCCCGCGTCCACGGGGCGCGTCGTGCCGTCGAAGTCGGTGGAGTCCTCGGCCACCATGACCGCGCCGGGGTTGAGGCTGCGGACGCCCGAGGTGAAGGTCCGCATGAAGTCGACCGCATTGCCGTTCACGCCGCGGGCCTCCTCACCCTGCCAGTAGATGATGCGGGTGGTAGGCGCCCACCCAGAAGTTGGCGGCCGACTGCAAAAAGGAGCAGGTCTCGCCGCGGGAATGCATGAAGTTGTGGCTGCCCCATTCCGAGACACCCACGGCCTCGTTGGGGTATTCGAAAAGCGGCGTCCCGTCGTAGTTGGCCAGGCCGTAGGCGTCGGTCGCGAAATGCACGGGCACGAAGTCGAGCAGGACGCCGATGCCTGCTTGATGCAGGGCGTCGATCAGCCCCATCAGCTGGGTTGGCGTGCCATAGCGGCTGGTAGCCGCGAAGAAGCCCGTGGGCTGGTAGCCCCAGCTGCCATCGAAGGGATACTCGGCCAGCGGCATGAACTCCACCCAGTTGTAGCCGGATTCCCGCAGGTAGGAGGGGAGAGTACGTGCCAACTCGCTATAGGTGTACCAGTCGGCGGGGTCGTCGGACGCCTGATCTCCCGACTTCTTACGCCAGCTGCCCAGGTTCATCTCGTAGATGTTCATGGGGGCGCTGTAAGTGGCCTCGGGACCAGCCGCATGGCGGGCTGCCATCCACTCGTCATCGTGCCATCCGTAGCTCAGGTCGCAGACGATCGAGCGCCAGGCCGGCCGCAGCTCCATGGTAAAGCCGTAAGGGTCGCAATGCTCCTGCATGGCTCCCGCGTGGTAGATGCGGTAGAGGTAGTGCTCGCCGTAGCCCACGCCCGGCGCGAAGGCCTCCCAGAAGTTGCCGTCGAGGACCTTGTGCATCTCCCACTGCCCGGAGTCACCCACCACGACGATGCCGTCGGCCGCAGGCGCGAAGGTGCGGAAATAGGTGCCGCCGTCCGCCACATGGGCCCCGAGCCAGTCCTGGGCAAAAAATTCCTTGCCGGTGTAGAAGTTGTACTTGTCCATGGGCGATGCGCTCCTTTTGGATTCCTCCGTGTCCGCCTAATAATACTAGAATGGATAGCCGAACGACCGAACGTTTGGTCAAACGGTTCTGCCGCACGATGAGGAGAAAACTTATGGAGACTTTCGACACCACGCTGACCAGCCGCGACCTCGACGCCGAGCTCGACGTCATCGTCTACGGCACCACGGGGCGTCCCGTCATCGCGTTTCCGACCTTCGATTTCTCGGCAGGCAGCTGGGAGACCGGCGGCATGGTCGACGTCCTGGGCGACCTGATCGAGTCCGGCGCCATCCAGCTCTTCTGCGTGGACTCCGTGGATGACCGGGGCTGGTATGCCCGCCATTCCGATCTGGACTACCGGTCCGAGAACCAGCTGGCATACCTCAAGTTCGTCTCAGGCGAGCTCCTGCGCTTCGTCAAGAAGACGACCGCCTCCAAGGCCAAGCCCATACTTGCGGGCTGCGGCGCCGGTGCCACCAACGCGGCAGCCGCCCTCCTGCGCGAGCCCAAGCTCTGGGGCGGCTTGCTCGCCCTGTCCGGCGCCTATGACGCGCGTTTCTACTCCGAGGGTGCCGTGGACGACGACTGGCTCGCCTGTTCGCCGATCGACCTGCTTGCGGGTCTCTCGGAGGCGCGCCTGCGCACCCTGCGTAAGGTGCCGATGGCCTTCGTTTGCGGTCAGGCGGCAGACGAGCGCGGCATCGAGACCCAGCGCCAGCTTGACGCGGCCTTTGCCGAGCGCGAGATCGAGGCGACCTTCGAGTACTGGGGCTACGACGTCGATCACAGCTGGCGCTGGTGGCAGGAGATGGCGGTGCAGTTCGTGCCGCGCCTGCTGGAGCCCGCCGGCTTGGCACGCCGCAAGTTTGACTATATCAACGAGCGTGCTGAGGCCGCCGACCTGCACCTGGCCGACATGCGTGCGGCGGCAGACCAGCGCGCCGAGGACGTGCGGAAGGCTGAGGCAGAGGTCACGAACCGCGAGGCTGATATAAAGACCAAGGTCAAGGCTGCGGACGATGCTGCCGCGGCCGCCCAGGCCGCCTGGGACGAGCGCAATAAGGTCGCCCTCCAGCTGGCCGAGCTCGACCGCAAGGCAAACGAGCTCCAGTGGGCGGCCGACGAGGCGGCCCATGCGCGGTCCGACGCCGAGTGGTACGCGGGGGAGGCCCGCGAGCGCCGCGAGAACGCCCGCGAGGCCCTGGCGGCGGCCGAAGCGCAGGTAATCGATGCGGAAGCCGCAGCTCAGGAGGCCGACGCCGCGCGCGATGCATCCAAGGCAGAGGTCCGTGACATCGAGGCCGCGGCCAAGCCAAAACCGGCGCCTCGCAAGGCCGCGACCCCAAAATCACCCGCAAAGCCCGCCCCGTCGCCCGCGCGAAAGCCTGTGTCCAAGAAGTAAGGTTTCCGTAACTCGGGCGCCAAGGTGCTAGAATCATGCACCGTATGAACTCGGTACCGAAAGGCAGCTTTGGATACTTCCGTCGACCCGCAGGCAAAACAGAAGAAGACCCACGTCATCAAGAGACGAGTGGACCCTGACGCCTACCACGCCCAGAAGCACGGCACGACCGACGCCCCGGTCGGCACGCCCGACAACCCTTCAAACGCCATCTTCACTATCGCCAACGTCATCACCTTCTGCCGCTTCGCGCTGACGATCCTCTTTCTCTATTTCTATATCAACGACCGCAACCGCGTCTTGGCCCTCTCACTCTATACCATCGCCGCGGTCACGGACTTCCTCGATGGCACCGTTGCCCGCGCCACCCAGTCCGTCAGCTGGCTGGGCAAGATCATGGACCCGGTCATGGACCGCGTCCTGCTCTTCACGGGTGTGCTCGGCCTCATGTTCAATGGTGAGCTGCCCATCTGGGTGGCTGTCTTTGTGATCGGTCGCGACGCCTACCTGGCCGGCGGTGCTATGCGCCTGCAGAAGTATCGCCATCGCCCGATCGATGTCGTCTACGTGGGCAAGGCCGCAACGGCCCTGCTCATGAGCGGCTTCTGCTGCCTTTTGATCGGTTGGCCCACAACGCCTGGTCTGGGGCTCTTCGAGATCGACTGGCTGCCCGGCTTCGGTGCGGGCACCGTCGGATTCGGTATCTGGCTGGTCTACGCGGGCATCGTCTGCTCGACCATCACCGCGGTCATCTACACGCGCGAGGGCTTCTTCCTCAAGCATGAGAGCCTGGCCGGCCGCGATGTCGAGACGGTTGACTCCAACAAGCGCGCCCGCATGGCCGCACGTCCGAAAAAGGGTTCCTCCGCCCGCGCCGAGGCCGCAGAGGCGGCCGACCTTGCCCAAAGCGCCGCATCGTCCGCGTCTTCCCACGTATCCGCACGCCAAGCCTCCAACGGCGAGGCTGAGGCCTGATGTCCGGCCACAACCTCTCCCTGTCGGAACTCGCCGGGATTCTGCATGCCGAGCATGAGCTGCTTGGCGCCTCGTTTGAGCAGGTGGGGGAGGGGCTGGAGATCGTCGCCGCCTATACGGCAGCGGAGTCCGAGGTCGACGCGTTCATCTCGGGAGCCGCTCTGGCCGATCTGACTGGTCTGTCTTCCCTTCTTATTTCGGGAGAGCCTTCCGAATCCCTGGCAAACCTTGCCTTCGCCGGCCGTGTGCTGTCCGTGGGGGAGGGCGCGCATGAAGCCGTCCTTTCCGGCGACGGCTCCCTGCTTGCCGCCCCGCTGCTCGCCCGCACGGGCGATCACGAGTATGTCGCATGGGACCTGACCGGTCGCGCCGAGACGGGTCTCTCCTGGGTCAGGTTTCTCGCCGGGATCGAACAAGACGGCAGGGCCCCCTTCGCCGGTATCGAGACGCCCGACATCTCCACGCGCCTGCTGCCCCTGCTTCTGGCGGGACCGGCGGCAGACCCAGTCCTTCTCGATTATCTTCATGGTCAGTCGTTGCCCGCGCCTGGCCAGGTGGCGAGCCTGACCCTCGATCGCATCCCATGCCTCGTTGTGGGCCTGCCAGACCTACCGCATGCCTGGCTCCTCCTCGTCCCGCCACAGTCTGCCCGCATCCTCTGGCGCAGCTTCCTTTCGTTTCCCGTGGTCACACCGGTCGGCCGCCGCGCCGTGGACGCCTGGCTCTCGCGCGAGTACGATTGGTACCGTGTCGTGCAGGGTGCAGGCAGAATGGCCCTGAGCAGGGATCGGCTTCGCGAGCTCGGGCTCGTGCGTGCAGGCGACAGCTTCGTCGGCGCACGCGGCCTTGACGCGCTCGGATAGGAGGACGGCATGAAATATGCGATCAACGCCCCGGCTGCGCCCGAGTCCATCGGCCCCTATTCCCAGGGGACCACGGCGGGCAGGCTCGTCTTCGCATCCGGCCAGCTGCCGATAGCGCCCGAGCATCCCCATCATATCGTCCCCGGTGGCATTCGCGAACAGACCGAGCAGGTCATCGCCAATGTCAACGCCCTTCTAGCTGAGGTTGACTGTAGTCTTTCCGATGTCGCGCAGACCAATGTCTATCTGACCGACATCCGCGACCTTCAGGCTTTCAACGAGGTCTACGCCCGCTACTTCACGCCGCCCGCCCCAGCCCGTTCGGTCGTCGCCGTGAGCGCCTTACCGATGGGTGCCCTCGTCGAGATGGACTGCGTCGCCTGTCGGTAACCCTTTGCGCTAAGATAACGTAAAGATTCATGCTGACGTAGAGCCTTCGAGGAGGAGCACATGCAGCCGCAGCGCACAAACGATATGGGTGCCACCGAGATATTCCGTATGCCGTCCACCGATTCGACCGTGCCCGACCTCCTCGGGGCTAATACGGTCAAGCGTCCCACGCTCGCCATCGTCAAGGGGCCGCACACCGGCGCCGTCTTCACCCTCACGGACGACACGACCACCCTCGGCCGCGACCCGGCCAATTCCGTCTTCCTTAACGACATGACGGTCTCGCGCCACCACGCTAGCATCGACCTGCACAATATCGAGTCCGGCCTTGCCACGATTGAGGATCTGGGGTCGCTCAACGGCACCTGGG
Organism: uncultured Actinomycetes bacterium; assembly: GCA_900315165.1. Classification (GTDB taxonomy): domain Bacteria; phylum Actinomycetota; class Coriobacteriia; order Coriobacteriales; family Atopobiaceae; genus Olegusella. Next base: position 27,420 of record OMXZ01000009.1, read on the forward strand.
TCGACGGGGCCATCGTCAATAAGGCAAGCCTCAAGGATGGTTCGACCATCCAGATTGGCACGTTCCGTATGGTCTTCCATACCAACGCCGCCCGGCCGCGCATCGAGACCGGGGTGTAGGCCATGGCTGACGCTGGGTATCTCACCATCGGCAAAGTCGTCAAACGTCTGCAGGAGCATTACCCCGACCTTTCCGTCTCCAAAGTGCGCTATCTGGAGGACGAGGGCCTGCTCAACCCGTCGCGTACCCCGGGTGGCTACCGACTCTACTCCCAGCACGACATGCGGCGTCTCGAGACTATCCTCTATCTGCAAAAGACTCGTTTCATGCCCTTGAGCGTCATCAAAGATGAGCTTGACCACGGCACGCTGCTCGGAGATCCCGCAGCAGACCCGGCGCCCGCGCCGTCAGCTCCGTCGGCCACGGCACAGATCGACACATCGGTCCCGCCGCAGGCCCAGCCGGACGTTCCGGTGCAGACTTCCGCGCCCGCTTCCGCGCGCAATACAGCGCAGGCGGGGGAAGCGCAGGCGGCTGTGCCTGCCGCGGCTCCCGTCGCACCTGTGCCTCAGCCTCAGGTCCAACCCCAGTCTCAAGCTCAGGTGCGGCCTGCCTTGCATGCATATATCCAGGTAGACGACCCAGAGACGGTGGCCAAATACCACCCGATTCAAGACATGCCCGACCTCCTCGGCGTCACGGTCGGCTTCGTCCAGCAGCTCGCCGAAGTCGGCGTCATATCGCTCGAGCGCTCGCCCCATGGTCGCGACCTAGTCGATGGCCGCGACCTAGCGATCATCAGGCTGTGCGACCGGCTCGGCCATTTCGGGCTCAGTCCGCGCACGCTGCGCCAGTATGTGCAGACGGCTCGCCGCGAGAGCGGGCTGGTGGAACAGGCTATGTCGCCCTACGCCCGCAAGGGGAGCGCGATGGGCGAGGTGACCGACGAGACCCGCGCGCAGTTCCAGGCGGCCCTCGACGAGATGATCGGCCTAACGGACCTGCTCTGCGACGCTCTGATCAAGCGTCAGGTGAGCACGTCATTCCCCCAAATGTATCCGGACGGCACCGCTTATTAAGGCCAGCCAGAGGAAAGGAAGCATCGTGTCAGATTTCGATCTCGAGAGCCTGATTGTCAACATCCCCGATTACCCCGAGCCAGGCGTCATCTTCAAGGACATAACGCCGCTCATGGCCGATCCGACCGGGCTTTCCGTCTCCATCGACCGCATCGCCGACCACTTCATGTCGCAGCACATCACCAAGGTCGTCGGCGCCGAGGCCCGCGGCTTCCTCGTCGGTGCGCCGGTCGCCTATCGCCTGGGGGCCGGTTTCGTTCCCGCCCGCAAGCCGGGCAAGCTTCCACGCGAGGTCTTCTCCCAGACCTATTCGCTTGAGTACGGCACCGACGAGCTCCAGATCCACAAGGATGCCCTTACACCGGACGACCGCGTCCTGATCGTGGACGACCTAGTCGCCACCGGCGGCACGGCGGTCGCCACGGCCAAGCTGGTCGAGCAGTCCGGGGCACAGGTCATGGGTTTCTCCTTCATCCTCGAGCTCGCCTATCTCAACCCGCGCACCGTCATCTCCGAGGCCTACGACCAGGAGGTTTTCACCCTCATTCAGGTGCAGTAGGTTTCCTTGAGGCGGCGGTCCGTTCGATGCGTAGGGAAAAGGATAGCGATACCGTAGCCGACACCGGCTCGACCACGATCGGCAACAGACTCTCTCCGACCTTCCAGCTCAAGCTGGTCGGGGAGGGCCTTCTGGTCGGAATCCTGGGAGGCGGCGTCGTCACGCTCTATCGGTGGTCGCTCACCATGGCAGAAGCCGCGCTTCGGACGATCACCGGCGCCGCCGCTGGGCATGCCGTCCTGATCGCGGGCTGGTTTGCCCTGCTTGCCCTAATCTGCATCGTCGTCTGCAAGCTCATGCTATGGGAGCCCTACACGCAGGGATCGGGCATCCCGCAGACCGACGCCGAGGTCATGGGGCAGATCGACATGCCCTGGTACCGGGTCCTGCCCGTCAAGTTCGCCGAGGGCACGCTCTGCGCCTTTGCCGGCCTCTCTCTCGGACGTGAGGGGCCCAGCGTCCAGCTCGGCGCCGTGTCGGGCAAAGCCGTCGCTCGGGGACTCAGACGCGGTCGGGGAGAGGAGCGTCTCCTCATGACCTGCGGCGCCGCGGCCGGCATGTCCGCCGCCTTCGGTGCACCGCTCACAGGCGTTCTCTTTGCGCTCGAGGAGATTCACAAGGAGTTCACGGCCACCCTGATCCTCTCGGTCATGACGAGCTCGGTCGCAGCCGACTACTTTGTCTCGCAGGTATTGGGTCTCGAACCGGTGGTCCGTCTCGTATTCGTCCGCGACTTGCCGCATTCTCAGTACCTTCTGCTCATCCTGCTCGGCATCGTCTGCGGCATCCTTGGGGGACTGCACAACAAGGGCATGTTCTTTGCCCAAGAAAAGCTCTATAGCCGCATCACGCGCTATGTCCCATATGCACGCCTCGCAATCCCGTTCGCCATCTCGGGTGTCGCGGCCTTCTGCTTCCCGTCGCTCATGTGCGGCGGCGAGTCCATACTCGAACTGATCGTGAGCCACCACAATCTCCCCTTTATGTTCATTTGCCTGCTGTTATTATCCAAATACGCCTTCACGACCGCGAGCTTTGCCTCGGGTGCCCCGGGCGGCACGCTCTTCCCGTTGGTCGTCATGGGTATGTTGGTGGGGCAGGCGTTCGGAGTCGCAGCCACCCAGCTCACCTCGCTGCCGACGGTATTCGTGGGAAATTTCGTCGCCATGGGCGTGGCAGGGCTCTTCGCTGCCGTCGTACAGGCCCCGGTCACGGGCGTCGTGCTAGCCTTCGAGCTCACGGGCAGCCTGGACGCGCTCCTGTCCGTCTCCCTTGTGTCCATAGTCGCGTATACGACCGTGAAATGCCTGGATGTGGATGCCTTTTATGAGCATCTGCTCGGCAACCTGCTCAGCGTTCCGCGCCAACAAGTTTCATCGAACGGTTTTTCGGGGGAGAAAGTCCTGCACATCCATACGGTAGGGACCGGTTCTCGTATCGAGGGTAAAAAAATCGGGGAAATCGACTGGCCGGCCTCACTCCGCATCGTCACGCTCACACGCGCGGGGGTCGAGATCATTCCGACCGGGGACACGGAGATTCAGGCACTCGATGAGCTCCTGTGCATTATGAGCGAGGGCTACGAGATGGCAAGCCAGCAGTGGCTGTGGCGTATGTGCCGCGGTTCCGTGATGGGCGATACGCTGCCCAAGTCCTACAACTAGGCACGGCAGTAGGTAGGGCGCTCCTGATATCTTCTTTCTTACTTTACATAATATATATTATCACGGTTTTGTTAGTTTTAGCCTTCTACGGGCTGGCCGAGATATGCCGCCACCGAGTTCACCGCGCATGCGCCATCGGCCGCAGCCGTGATGATCTGACGCAGCGGCTTTTGCCGTATGTCTCCCGCGGCATACAGTCCTGGCGTCTTTGTCGCCATGCGTTCATCGGTCAAGATGTAACCCTGTCCATCAAGTTCGACGAGGCTCCCGACTAACTCCGAAGCCGGCACGCGCCCCACAAATACGAAGACGCCGAAGGAACCCTCTTCATAAGTCTCGGCCGTTTCTGCTCCCGTGATCGTGTTGCGGAATACGATACCGCTCAGCAGCTGTCCGCCCGTGACGCTGGAAACGTTCGTGTTGTAACGGACCTCAATCTTTTCGTTGTCCTCGACGAGTTTTGCGACGGCTGCCTGCGCGCGCAGATGGTCCTTGCGCACGACCAGGACGACTTTGCTGGCGAATCGTGTCAGGAAAAGCGCCTCCTCACACGCCGAATTGCCACCACCGATGACAAATACAAGTTTATTGCGGTAAAACATGCCGTCGCAGGTGGCGCAGTATGAGACCCCGTGTCCCCCGAACATCTTTTCGCCATCGAACCCAGCCGGACGGGGAGTCACGCCTCCGGCCAATATGACCGTTTTCGCATCGAAAACGCCATCGGGCGTGTGTACGAGGAAACGCTCCTCCCCTGTTCGTTCGACCTTTTTGACGATGGTCATTGCAATCTGTGCGCCGAGGTCCTCCGCTTGACGCCGCATGGTGTCGGACAGCGTGAAGCCATCCGTATTGGGAACACCGGGATAATTGTCAATCTCGCTCGTCAGAATGACCTGTCCGCCGATCGCCTCCTGCTCGAGCAGGACGCTATCGAGAAGCGCACGCTGTGCATAGATGGCTGCAGTGAGTCCGGCCGGACCACCGCCGATGATGACCAGGTCTTTTCCGATGGTATCCATATGTTACCCTCCCTGTGAGTGGTTCGTTGGGGGCAATGCCGCCTGTCAGTCTTCCTCCTCCTTATCCCCATCCGCGCCGCTGTCGTTGCGCGGGAGGATGAGGTTGAGGATGATACCCACCAGGGTTGAGGTCGCCATGCCAGGCAGCGTGTAGCTGCCGATGGGTATTGCGATGCCGGAAGTCTCCATGCCGACGCCGAGGATGATGACCACCGATGCGATCATGAGATTGCGGTTGTCGTCGAAGTCGACCTTATTGGTGACGAGCATGCGCAGGCCGTTAGAGGCAATCAACCCAAAGAGGAGCAAGCTCACACCGCCCATGACGGGCACGGGAATCGAGCTGATGAGCGCCGCCAGCTTCGGGCAGAACCCGCCCACGAGCAGGGCGAACCCCGCCGCATACCAGAAGACCTGGGTCGCGTAGACGCGGGTAACGCTCATGACGCCGATATTCTCGGCATAAGTCGTGGTCGGAGGCCCGCCCAGAAAGCCCGATATGACGGTCGCAATGCCGTCACCGGCAAGCGACTGGGGCAGCATCTCGCGATAGTCACGACCGACAATCTCGCCGACGGCGAGCAAATGGCCGATATGCTCAATAACGACCACGACGGCGACAGGTGCGATCAGAATGACGGCACCTGGGTCGAAGGTCGGATGGGTGAAGGGCGGAAGTCCGACCCAGGCCGCCTCGAGCACGGGCGTGAAGTCTACAAGACCGACGAAGCAGGAGAATATATATCCCACGATGATGGCGAGGAGGACCGGCATCGTGCCGAAAAGGCCACCCATGCTCGAGAAGACGACCGCGGCGACAAGAGTGATGGCGGCGGCGAGGGCACCGACGGGCACGAATGCTTCTGTCGAGGAATTCAACGCCATTTTAGCCGCCGTCGCAGACAAGCCTACGCCGATGACGATCATCACCGAGGCAACGAGCACAGGCGGCAGCAACCGGTCGAGCCAGCCTGTGCCGACCAGCTTGATGACGCCCGCCGTAGCCAAAAAGACGAGGCCTGCCGTAACGACGCCGCTCATCACCGCCGAATAGCTGCCCGTTGTAGCGTATACGGCAATGATCGGGCTGATGAAGGCAAAGGAGCTGCCGAGATAGCTTGGGATTTTGTTGCGTGTGACGAGCAGGTAGCAGATCGTACCGATGCCAGAGCACATGATGGCGACCGAGGGCGAAAGTCCCGTCAGGGTCGGGACCAGTACGGTCGACCCGAACATGCTCATCATATGCTGGATGCCAAGGGGGATCGCGCGTCCTACAGACACGCGGTCGTCGACCCCGATAATCTCACGCTTGTTTTTTGCCATTATTCAATCTCCTCTTACGCCACGCCGCTCGAACCAAAGCCTCCGGTACCGCGGTCCGTCTCATCGAGTTCATCGACCTCTTCGAGCTCCACCACGGGAACCTTCTGGATGACAAGCTGGGCGATGCGCTCGCCGCGCCCGATGTTGATTGGCTCCCTCGGGTCGAGGTTGACGGCCACGACCTTGAGCTCACCGCGGTAATGAGCATCGATGAGACCGGGCGTATTCGCCATGGAAAGGCCTTTTTTCAGTGCCATCCCACTACGGGGCTGCACGAATCCCGCATATCCTTCGGGAATCGCGATCGCGAGTCCCGTCGGGATCAGCTTGCGCTCGAACGGTTGCAGTGTAACGTCCTCCGAGGCCCGCAGATCGAGGCCTGCGTCACCCTCATATGCGTAGGACGGAAGCTCTACCGAAGGATCAATGCGTTTGATGGGAAGCTTTATGCGTTCGGGTTCACAGGTCACTTTGCAAGACTCCTTAACTCCTCGCTGAATTCGCCAGCGTCCTTGAAATCGCGGTACACGGACGCGAACCGTACATAAGCCACCTCATCAATGTCTCGAAGCCGCACCAGCACCATCGAGCCGAGCTCCTGGGATGTGACCTCGGTCTTGCCGGCATCGCGCAGCTCGCCCTCGATGTCGCTGATCAAGGCATCGAGCCTTGTAATATCGACATTGCGCTTCACCGTGGCGGTGACAAGGCCGCGCATGAGTTTGGATCTGCTGAAGGCCTCCTTGGTGCCATCTTTCTTTATGACCTGTAGCGGGACCTCCTCACGGCGCTCGTAGGTGGTAAAACGAAATCCGCACGAGACGCATTCGCGTCGACGGCGAATGGCGTCGTTGCTCTCGGAAGGACGCGAATCGACGACCTTCGACTCCTCACAACCGCACTTGGGACAGCGCATGTCTTCCCCTTAGATAAGTAACGCGTTACAAACAAGAACAGCCTACACGAAAGACCTGCGCCCTGCGCTAAAAATTGACGGCGATTGCATCGCCCTGGTACATGCGACCGCTACGGCTCCCGTACAGGTACCGCAAGGTGCTGCCCGGGCTTCAGCTCGGCGTCTGTAAGCCCGTTTTTCTCTTCAATTATCCGTACCGTCTCCGCGGTATCGCACCCCTCGATGCCGTGCGACTCAGCGATGCCCCAGATTGAATCCCCGGGGTTTACCGTTATCTGTTCGAATGTCGTGTGTGTCACAACAGATGTACGTCGGTTCGTAATGGCGTTGTCAGAAATCGACATGGCAAGGGCGAACACAATAACCGCGACCACGAGAGCCATGGCATTCATGATGATATTGTGAGCACCTGTAGTCGCTTTTTCTTCATCGAGCCCGTCCCACTCATCAGCCTGCCCGACCATTTCATCGTCGCCGACAAGTCTGAGGTACGGCCGCTCGTATGCCTTGAGCGCAGACGTGCCGTTTGTCTCAAAAGTGTATTCGTACCTGCCCATATGTCATCATCTCCCTGCCGTCGCCTCTGTCGTGGCCACAGTGTCCCAGACGGGGCGGACACCATCATATCGGTGACGGGAACGCTTGTGCTCCGAACTTCTGTATTTCATTATGTACACGCGTTCTCCAATGTCAAGAAATTTCTCGGAACGACTGTTTGCGTACGAACAAAATATCGCTTATACTACTCTCACGGACAAAGGAGGACACCATGACTGGTAGACCACTCAGCAAGCGTCAGCAGGCTATTTACGATTACATTTGCGCGTACACGAAGGAGCACAGCTATCCCCCCTCGGTGCGCGAGATCGGCACGGCCGTCGGGCTCGCCTCTCCCTCGACCGTCCACACCCATTTGAAGGTGCTCGAGCGGGAGGGCTATATCACCCGCGACTCCAACAAGCCGCGCACCATCGAGATCGTCGGCGGTGACAACGACGGCCTCGCCAAGGTCTCTCAGGACCTCGACCACGACCTCATCAGCCTGCCCGTCGTCGGCCACGTCGCTGCGGGTACGCCGATTCTTGCGGAACAGAATATCGAGGACACCCTCTCCCTACCCACGAGCATCGTTGGCGACTCGAGCTCCTTCATCCTGCGTGTGCACGGTCACTCCATGATCAACGCCGGCATTTTCGACGGCGACTATATCGTCGTTAAAGAGCAGCATGAGGCTCATGACGGCGAGATCGTGGTCGCCCTCCTGGATGAGTCTGCAACTGTCAAGACCTTCTATCGCGAGGAGGACCGCATTCGCCTGCAGCCCGAAAACGACACGATGGAGCCCATCTATGTCCGCAACCCGCAGATCCTCGGCCGCGTCACGGCCCTGATCCGCCATATCTCCTAGTGTCCGACGCACAGAAACGGCTCCGGCTGTTCGACGCCCTTCGAGGATTTTCCGTCGTGTCGATGGTGCTTTTCCACCTGAGTTATGACCTGTACTTCTTCAAGGGTGTCGGTCTGCCCTTCTTTGAGCCACCCTTCCGCGATATCTGGCGCGCTTCGATTTCCTGGACATTTCTGCTCATTGCCGGAGTCATGTGCGGGTTCTCGCGCAATAATTTCAAACGCTCGGCCCGGTACGGAGCAGTGGCTGCCCTTATTTTCCTGGCCACGACCATCGCGGCCGTGGACACGCCAATCAGCTTCGGCATCATCTACTGTATGGCTGCCTCCACGCTCGTTGCCGCGGTTCTTCAGAAGCTGGGCGTCTTCGGCAGGCACGATATCGCCCAGTCGGTCGTACTGGCCATTCTCTTTATCCTGACGCTCGACCTTCAGATGGGATGCATCGGTGTGGGCGCGGCGCGTGTTTATCTGCCGCACGTCCTTTATTCCACTCCTTGGTTGTCCTGGCTCGGGCTGCCTGGTCCCGCCTTCGCCTCGGGGGATTACTATCCCCTTCTCCCCTACACGCTGCTCTATCTGGCAGGGGCGCATTTCGGGATCCATCGACAGACTCACGGTGGTTTTCCCGTATGGTGCTACGACAAGGGCTGCAAGCCTTTAGAGAAAGTCGGCCAGCTCGCCCTGCCTGTCTATATCCTGCACCAGCCGCTCATCCTCCTCGCCCTCGGACTTGTCTGACCGCATAGGTTCATGACCTGTGGTGAGATGCGCTAAACCCGCCCGTCCGTTTACTGGTACTATCTGATACTGGTTTCCAACTGCCTCGCACGTCCGCTATCAACCTGAGAGAAGGCCGTCGCATGCAATTGCTCGAGGATCGGATTTTGCAAGAGGGGGTCGTCCTGCCGGGCGGCGTGCTCAAGGTCGGGAGCTTCCTCAATCAAAAGATTGACCAAAGACTCCTGCGCGACATGGCTCTCGAGGTGGAGCGGCTCTATCAGGGACTCGATATCAACAAGGTACTCACCATCGAGTCGAGCGGGATTGCCATCGCCTCCGCCGTCGCCATGGAAATGGACGTCCCCATGGTCTTCGCCAAGAAACACAAGACGAGCAATGTGGATGGCGATGTCCTGACGGCTATGGTGCACTCCTTCACACATGGCACTGACTACCAGATTGTCGTCAGCAGCGACTACCTGACCTCGGATGACCGCGTGCTTCTCGTCGATGACTTCCTCGCCATGGGCAACTCGCTCAAAGGCCTGGCCAAGCTGGTAGACGAAGCGAATGCCACCCTCATCGGCGCGGCGGTTTCGGTCGAGAAGTGCTTCCAGGGCGGCGGCGACGAGCTCCGTGCGAACGGGATGCGAGTCGAGGCGCTGGCGGGCATCGCCTCGATGGAAAATGACGGCACGATTACCTTCCGCCATTAATTGCTCTGCCGTGAATATCAAGGTTTCGTTATGAAAACATGTGCCATTACACAATGACAGCCCATGGCATTGATTTATATAGTTAAGTGGTCGTAAGACGCCGCCAGGGGGAAGCACGAGGCGGTAGGGAAATGTGCCGATGGCACGAGAGACAGGAGATTGGTAATGTCACAAAACAACATCGGGCGTAGGTCGTTCCTCAAGGGGTCGTCTGTGGCGGTGGGCGCCGGTCTGCTCGGCGGGCTCGCCGGCTGCGGCGGCTCTGGCTCGTCCGCGGCGTCTGGTTCCAGCTCGGCTGCCTCTTCGGACTTCAAGGCCGGCTTTATTTTCCTGCATGATGAGAACTCCACCTACGACAAGAACTTTATGGACGGCGCCAAGGCTGCCTGCGACGAGCTCGGTATCGAGTCTGTCTTCAAGACCAACATCGACGAGTCCGAGGCTTGCCAGCAGGCTGCCGAGGAGCTCGCCGATCAGGGCTGCGGCATTGTCTTCGCCGACTCCTTCGGCCATGAGGATTATGTCATCGAGGCCGCCAAGGAGTTCACCGACGTCCAGTTCTGCCACTCCACGGGCACCAAGGCCCACACCGAGGGCCTCGACAACTACCACAACGCCTTCGCGAGCATCTACCAGGGCCGCTACCTCGCGGGTATCGCTGCCGGCATGAAGCTCAACGAGATGATCGCCGACGGCACCATTACCGAGGACAAGGCACACATGGGTTATGTCGGCGCTTTCACCTACGCCGAGGTCATCTCGGGCTATACGTCCTTTTACCTGGGCGCCAAGTCCGTCTGCCCCTCCGTCACAATGGATGTCACCTTTACCGGCTCCTGGTATGACCAGTCCGCCGAGCAGGAGGCCGCGGCCCGCCTGATCGACGAGTACGGCTGTGTTCTCATCTCCCAGCACGCCGACTCCATGGGCGCGCCTTCCGCCTGCGAGGAACGCAACGTCCCCAACGTCTCCTACAACGGCAGCACCATCGAGGCCTGCCCCAACACCTTTATTGTGTCCTCCCGCATCGACTGGGCCCCGTACTACAAGTACGCCATCCAGGCTGCCATGAAGGGCGACCCCATTGACACCGACTGGACCGGCGACCTTTCCACCGAGTCCGTCAAGCTCACCGACATCAACGCCGATGTCGCGGCCGAGGGCACGCAGGAGGCCATCGACGAGGCCACCAAGGCACTCGAGGACGGCTCGCTGCACGTCTTCGACACCTCGACCTTTACCGTCACCGTCGACGACAAGAAGAACGCCAACGCCACGGTCGACGGCTCCGGCGTCCTGACCGGCTACATGGCTGATGTCGACACCGACGAGGCCTTCGAGGGTGACACCGAGGCCGTCTCCGATGGTTACTTCCACGAGTCCGAGTACCGTTCCGCTCCGTACTTCGATGTCCAGATCGACGGCATCAACCTGCTCGACACCCAGTTCTAATTCAGCGTGTTGGACTTGTAGCGTCAAAATATGGGCCCTGACGGCATGCGGCATAGCCAGCGGCCGTCGGGGTCCTTGCGTTTATGAGGAGGGCATCTGTGGCAGATGTGACAGACGAGCAGGTCGGTAGGGACGTCGGGGCGCCCGCCGTCGAGATGCGCGGCATCACCAAGACCTTCGGCTCCCTGGTGGCAAATGATGCCGTTGACTTGACGGTCCACAAGGGCGAGGTCCTGGCGTTGCTCGGCGAAAACGGCAGCGGCAAGACGACCCTGATGGACGTGCTTTCGGGGCTTTACTATCCCGACGCCGGTGAGATTTTGATCGACGGCGAGAAGGTTTCCATCACATCCCCCAAAGATGCCTTCGGCTACGGCATCGGCATGATCCACCAGCATTTCAAACTGGTCGACGTGTTCACGATGGTGGAGAACGTCGTGCTCGGTCTCGACGAGCCTGCCAAGCTCGACCTCAAGGCGGCTGCCGACAAGATAAACGAGATAGCCGCGGCCTACGGATTCGATGTCGACCCCTACCAGAAGGTCTACAACATGTCCGTCTCGCAAAAGCAGACGGCTGAAATCCTGAAGCTCCTGTACCGCGGCGCCGACATCCTCATCCTCGACGAGCCGACCGCTGTGCTCACGCCGCAGGAGGCAGACAAGCTCTTTCATGTCCTGCGCAACATGCGCGACGACGGCAAGGCGATCATCATCATCACGCATAAGCTCCACGAGGTACTCGACATATCCGACCGCGTGGCAGTCCTGAGGAAAGGGCAGCATGTCGCGGACCTCATCACCAAGGACACCGACGAGCAGGAGATGACCGACCTCATGGTCGGCCACGAAGTGCATCTCAATATCGATCGCCCCGACCCCGTGGATCCCAAGCCCCGTATCGAGGTCCGCGGGCTGACTGTTAGGACTTCGGACGGCCTGACACGCCTCGACGACGTGTCGTTCACGGCGAATTCGGGCGAGGTGCTCGGCGTTGCGGGCATATCCGGCAGCGGTCAGAAAGAGCTGCTCGAGGCCATTGCCGGCCTGCAGCGCGTCTCCTCCGGCAGCATCACCTACGTAACCGATGACGGAAAGCGCGAGGAGCTCATCGGCAAGGACCCCCGCGACATCTCGTCCATGGGCGTCGCTCTGTCCTTCGTGCCCGAGGACCGCCTTGGCATGGGCCTTGTCGCCAACATGGACATCACGGACAACATGATGCTGCGGTCCTACCGCGAGGGCCACTCCCCCTTCACCGACCGTAAAACACCCCGTCACCTTGCCAAAAAGGTTGTGGACGAGCTCGATGTCAAGACGAACAACCCCTCAGACCCCGTGCGCCGCATGTCCGGCGGCAACGTGCAGAAGGTTCTCGTCGGCCGCGAGATCGCCTCGCACCCGACGGTTCTTCTGACCGCCTATGCTGTACGCGGTCTCGACATCAACTCGTCCTATACCATCTACGACCTCATCAACAAGCAGAAGCAGGATGGCGTGGCCGTCATCTACGTGGGCGAGGACCTCGACGTGCTCATTGCCCTCTCCGACCGCATCCTGGTCCTGTGCGACGGCAAGGTGAGCGGCATCGTCGACGGCCGTGGCGCCGACAAGAACGAGGTCGGCATGATGATGACGAAACTTCGTGAGGAAGGAGGCGCAGACGATGGCTCAGAGCACTAAGACGCCCCTCATCCGCATCACGAAGCGGCCGGCAGCCTCCTTCCGCGAGAAGGTCATCGTGTATGCCTTGGCGATTGTGCTGGCACTTGTCGTGTGCGGCATCGTGACGACGGGTCTGACGGGACTGAACCCGACCGCCGTGTATGTGACCATGTTCGAGGGCGCCTTTGGCACGCAGCGCAGGATATGGGTGATGCTGCAAGACCTGGCGATGCTCCTCTGCGTTTCGCTTGCCCTTGCCCCGGCCTTCCGTATGAAGTTCTGGAACCTGGGCGGCGAGGGGCAGGTTTTGATCGCGTGTTTCGCTTGCTCCGCCTGCATGATTCTTCTCGGCAGCAAGCTCCCCAACGCCGCATTGATTCTCGTGAGCCTCGTGACCTCGGTCGTGGCGGGCGCAGCGTGGGGTTTTATCCCCGCATTCTTCAAGGCGAAGTTCAATACGAACGAGACCCTCTTCACGCTCATGATGAACTATGTGGCCACCCAGATCGTCGCCTATTTCGTCATCGTCTGGGAGAACCCCAAGGGATCCGGCAAGATCGGCATGATCAACCAGTCCTCGCAGGCCGGCTGGCTGCCGAGCATCGCCAATTCGAAATACCTGCTCAATATCATTGTAGTCGCTGTCATCACGGTCTTGATGTACGTCTATATGCGCTATAGCAAGCACGGCTATGAGCTCGCCGTCGTCGGCGAGAGCGTCGACACCGCCCACTACGCGGGCATCAACACGGGCCACGTTATCATGCGCACCATGGTCCTGTCGGGCGCTGTCTGCGGCATCGCCGGCTTCCTTCTGGTCGCGGGCACCAACCATACGCTGACCACGACGGTCTCGGGCGGCCTCGGATTCACGGGCGTCATGGTCGCCTGGCTTGCAAAGTTCAATCCGCTGGGAATGATCGCCAGCTCGTTTTTGCTGGTCTTCATGGAATGCGGTGCCGGCGAAATCTCCACCGCGTTCTCCCTTAACCAGTCTTTTTCGGACATCCTGACGGGCATCATCCTGTTCTTCATCATCGGCAGCGAGTTCTTCATCAGCTATCAGGTCCATTTCCGCGGCCATGACAAGTCCGCCAAGGGCGCTGTCGCGCGAGAGGAGGCATAAGGATGTTTGACATCACCTCGTTCATCCAGCGTGCGATCGTCCAGAGCATCCCCCTGCTGTTCGGCTGCACCGGCGAGACCGTCACCGAGAAGTCGGGCAACCTCAATCTGGGCCTGCCGGGTGTCATGTACATCGGCGCCATCTCTGCCGTCATCGGCTCCTTCTTCTACGAGCAGTCGCTCCCCGACCCCTCGCAGATCAACGCCGTGCTCGCCGTGCTTATCCCTCTGGTCTGCTGCATCCTCGGATCGCTGCTGATGGGCCTTATCTTCTGCTTCCTCACCGTCACGCTGCGGGCCAACCAGAACGTCACCGGCCTTGCCATGACGACGTTCGGCGTCGGCGTCGGCAACTTCTTCGGCGGCTCCCTGATCAAGCTGACCGGTAGCGACGTGCCCTCGATTTCGCTATCCGCGAGCTCCGGCATCATCAGCACCACACTCCCCTTCGCAGGCAGCCTGGGTGCCGTGGGCAAGATCTTCTTCTCCTACGGATTTTTGGCTTACCTTGCCATCGCCATCGCGATCATAGCCTCCTATATCCTCAACAAGACCCGCGTGGGCCTGCAGCTGCGTGCCGTGGGCGAGGACCCCGCGACTGCGGATGCCGCGGGCATCAACACGACCCGCTACAAGTACGTCGCGACCTGCGTCGGTTGCGTGATTGCCGGTCTCGGCGGCCTGTATTACGTGATGGACTATTCCGCAGGCATCTGGGCCAACGATGCCTTCGGCGACCGCGGCTGGCTCGCGCTTGCGCTTGTCATCTTCACCCTGTGGCGCCCCGCTGTCGGCATTCCCTCATCCATCCTCTTCGGCGGCCTGTACATCCTGTATCTCTTCATTCCGACCGGCACCAACCTCTCGGTCAAGGAGCTCTACAAGATGCTGCCCTATGTCGTGACCATCGTGGTGCTGATCATTACGAGCATGAGGAATAAACGCGAGAGCCAACCTCCCGCTAGCCTCGGCCTCTCCTACTTCCGCGAAGATCGCTAGAAAATTAGAAACGCTAAACGGCACCCGTCAGATGATAGGATTGCTGAGGTCTTCCGCCTGATACGGTGCGAGAGTCGCAGCCATACGGGGGGAAGCCTTGACGGTCGCAAGGAGCCCTTGTTGCTCGTAACGCTCGCTGACCACCTGGCAGCGCTCGTGAACCATGCTCATAAGCAGCCCTTTGCCATAGGGAATCAACACCGTCATGGTCGTGTCGCCGCTCGCCGCCTCCCTGGCAATGCGGTAGAGCAGGCCGGCAAGCCCTTTGCCCTCTAAGGCCGAGATCGTCTCGGCCTCCGGATGCAGGCGGGTAAGGTCGCTCAAGGACTCTCGGTCGAGCAGGTCGCACTTGTTGTAGACCGTGACCTGGGGAATCTTGTCGGCGTCGATCTGCACCAGCACCTGGCCCACCGCTTCGATCTCACGGTCGGCCTTTGGGTCGCTTGCGTCCACCACGCAGAGGATCAGATCTGCCGCAGTGACCTCCGCCAGGGTCGACTTGAATGATTCCACGAGCGTCGTCGGGAGCTTCTGAATGAAGCCGACCGTGTCCGTGAGGGTGATTTTTCTCCCCTCCTCCAATGTAAGGGAGCGCGTCGTCGGATCGAGCGTCGCAAAGAGCTCGTCTTTCGCATAAACATCCGAGTTCGTGAGGTTGTTGAGCAGCGTGGACTTGCCGGCGTTGGTATAGCCGACCAGCGCAACTCGATAGACACCGGAATCCCAACGTGCCTTGGACTGCACGCCGCGACGTGTGTCGAGCTCTTTGAGCTGTCGGCGCAGGGTCGAGATGCGGTTTCTGATGAGTCGTCGGTCCACCTCGAGCTGGCTTTCACCCATACCGAAGCGGCTGCCAATACCACCGCGGGTGGAGTTGCCCGCGAGATGGCTCCACATGCCGCGAAGGCGTGGGTAAAGGTACTGAAGCTGCGCCAGCTGCACCTGCAAGCGGCCCTCGCGGGTCTTTGCATGCCGGCCGAATATGTCCAATATGAGCGCCGTACGGTCGATCACCTTGGTGGGCTCCCCGATGATGCGCTCGAGGTTGGCCTGCTGCGAGGGCGACAGCTCGTCATCGAAAATCACGATGTCCGCATCGAGGTTCCGTACAAGGGAAACGATCTCCTGCGCCTTGCCGCTGCCGATAAAAGTACGGGGGACCGGCGCATCGAGCTTCTGCGTGACCCGCATCACGACCTCGGCACCATCCGTCTGGGCAAGCCGCTCGAGCTCGTCGAGGGACTCCTCAATCGGCCACCCGTTGCGGCCGAAATCGACGCCGACCAAAATGGCGCGTTCCGCCACGGGGGCGGTGGAACGATACTCAAAGCGTCCCATCGGCATGCTCCTTCAGGTCTTCTAAAACAAGGCGCGTCGCTTCCTCATCCGTCACGCTGTCGCAATCAATCCATCGCACACGGCTGTCATGTCGAAACCAGGAAATCTGCCGTTTCGCATAGTTGCGGGACCTGCGCTTTATCGTCTCCCGCGCCTCCTCGGCCGTACAGTCGCCGTTCAGATAGGCAACAACCTCCTTGTAGCCGATCGCCTGGCTGGCCGTAAGCGAAGATGCGAGACCGCGCTCACAAAGCCCCTTGATCTCGTCGACGAGCCCATCATCAAACATTTCATCAACGCGGTCGTCGATCCGTCCATATAATTCAGCGCGATCGCGTTCGATACCCCAAATACGGCAATCGTAGTGCGGCGCCCTTTTGTGCAGACCCTCATGCTCACGTGCATAGGACTTCCCCTCGTCGGCAAGCTCCAGCGCCCGCACGACGCGCCGGACGTTGTTGGGGTGGATGAGCGCCGCGCTCTCTGGGTCACGGTCGAGAAGGACCTCGTAGAGCGCTTGGCTGCCTCTTTCGCGAGCAAACTCCTCATAGCGCCGCCGCGACTCTCCACCCGTCTCCCCCGTCGGGAAATTCATTTCGTCCACCAGGGCATTAAGATAGAGACCCGTTCCACCGCACAGGACGGGGGTTTTGCCCTCTATCAATATTCGGTCGATCACCGCGCGACCGTCATGCTGGAAGATGCTGACGGAGTAGGGCTCCCCCACTTCGGCCACGTCGACCATCAGAAGCGGACATGCGCGTCGCGCCGGTGGCGTCTTTGCCGTACCGATATCCATGCCGCGATAGACCTGCATCGCATCAACCGAGACGACAGGACTACCGAGCTGGCAGGCGATGCGTTCCGCCAGGGCGCTTTTGCCCGAGGCGGTCGGGCCGACGATGGCGATAAGGGGACCGGGCAGACTCACCGCGGCTCACCTGAAAGGGCGCCGCGCAGGTACCAGGTCTTGGCGGTATCCACCTTGATGTCGCACATCTTGCCGAAGTATTCCGATGCGACATGTCCCGCGGGCATCGGGAAGAGGACGGTCTGGTTGCGCTCGCTGTGGCCCACGAGCATGTCCGGGTCCTTCTTTGAGGTGCCCTCGACAAGCGACGTCACTGTCTGACCGGCAAAGGGGGCATTGGCCTCATGCGCCAGATCCTCGACGAGCTTTGCGAGGCGGTCGAATCGGTCCTGGATGACCTCGCGCGGCGTGTCGTCCACAATGCGGGCCGCGGGCGTACCCGGGCGCCTGGAATAGATGAAGGTAAAGGCGGATGCGTAGTGAACCTCATCGACGAGCGAGAGGGTCTCCCGAAAGTCCTCTTCGGTCTCCCCCGGGAAGCCGACGATGATGTCCGTCGAGAGCGCGATATCGGGCATGGCGGCCTTGATGCGGCCCGCGAGGTCGATATACTCCTCACGCGTGTAGCTACGGTTCATCTCCTTGAGGATACGGCTCGAACCGGATTGCACGGCAAGGTGGAGCTGGGGCATGACGTTGGGCGTCTCGGCCATCGCGGCAATCGTCTCGTCCGTAAGGTCCTTGGGATTCGATGAGGTGAACCTGATGCGCTCCACACCCGTCGCGCCCACGGCCCGGAGCAGCTCGGCAAAGCGCGGGCTGCCATAGTTGTCGCGCCCGTAGGAGTTTACGTTCTGTCCGAGCAGGCAGATCTCGCGCACGCCATCGGCCACAAGCTTCTCACACTCGGCCACGACGCGGTCGAAGTCGCGGCTGCGCTCGCGCCCACGGACATAGGGCACGATGCAGTAGGTGCAGAAATTATTGCATCCGCTCATGATTGGGACCCATGCGTGGAACTGCTGTGCGCGATGGCTGGGCAGATCGGTCGAAAAACCGCGTCCTTGCTCTATGGTATCGACCTCAAGGTCACCTTTACCCTTGGAAAGTCGAGCCTCGATAAGGGCGGGGAGCTGAGCCAGTGCACTCGTGCCGAAAACGACATCGACTCCCGGCACATGCTCACGCAGCTGCTCGCCGTCGCGCTGGGCTATGCACCCCCCGATACAGACAACGCGGCGCCCGGATGGCGGCTCGGGCAGGCTGACCATGGCAGACGCCTGCCCATACAGGCGCGTGTCGGCGTTTTCGCGGACACAGCACGTCATGAAGACGACAATATCGGCCTCCTCGGCCTCTTCGACGGCAATGCAGCCGCAGGAATCGAGAAGACCCGCCACGCGCTCGGAGTCGTGGAGGTTCATCTGGCAGCCGAATGTCTTGACGACGTAGGTACGTCCGACGAGCCCCACCCCCGTCATACACTCACCTGACGGACGTCCACCTGCTCGGTGACGGGCACGCTACTCGACGACACGCTGATCTTCTGGACGTTTATACGAATCCGGAGGGCAGTACGCGACTCGCCGCCGATATTTATGTCGGCGAACGTCGGCGAACAGCTGATGTCGACCCCGGTCGGAATCAGGAAGCCGCGTGCGATGGCAACGGCCTTGATGGCCTGGTTGACCGCACCAGCGCCGACCGCCTGCATGGTGCAGGGTACAGCGTCCTTGACCATGCCGGCGATGGCGCCGGCGACAGAGGACGGTTGAGATTTGCTCGATACCTTGAGAAAGTCCATAAGTGCTCCCGATGCTATAAGGGGCTGCGTTTTGTGCGTGTATAGGTCATGCCGTTTGTGATGTTATGAGCGATTCACCATAATAGCGCAGTTTTTGCCTGCGCAAAGGGGTCAGTCCTCCTGGGTCAGCGGAAACGTGACTGTGATTTTGCCCGCACGAGCCGTGACCTTCGGACTCCCGGCGAGCTCGAGGTAATACCGGTGCGCAAGCCAAGTGAAGTCGCGCTCCATCATACGAGAGAATTCATCAGCGTCGTCTTTCGAGAGCTTGAGGCCCCGCCGATCAGCTACAAGGTCAACGGCCCGCGACCCTGTACCCGCCTGTCCTTTATGTGCAAGGCGGGCATACACGCCGCGCACCGGCTTTATCTGCCCCGCGAGAATGCGATGGGCCGTGCGCTCCGACAGTTCGAGACCCATAGCCGCCGCAACCTCCATGAGCTCGCGCGCGTCTGCGGCCGCATTCAAGCGCTGGAGGAGCGGGAGCTGGCCCAAGTCGTCTAGGAAGAGCAGGTCTGTTCCGCTCATATCCGCCTTAGCGCGGGCGCGCGCAGTTGCCACAACCTCGGCGGGCGACCCGAGGTACACCTCGCAGACCCCATGGTCTTCCAGGGCGAATTCCGCACATGCTCGAATGATGTTGTGCGGCCCCCGAATGACGGATGTCTCCCCGTCGTCATTGACGCCGATTGTGGGCCAGGTCGACTGGTCGGCTCGCTCCGCAAGTTTTCCCGCATCCGATACGACCTGGATGGAGGCCCCCTTGCCGGGACCGGACTCCACGACGCGGGCGCTCTCGGTGTTCATGCGAACGGAGTAGAGGGCCATGCCGCGGCCGTGCACGCCCCACCGGTCCATCTTCATGCTCTCGAGTTTCGAGGTGACTCGCGCGTCGAATATACGCTCCTGCATATCGGCAGGGATGCCGACGCCATCGTCTACCATGGTGGTAGTGCGCAGGCTGCCCTCGCGCGAGGTGGCAACGTAGATGTGGTGTGCGCCCGCATCGCGCGCGTTACGGAGCATCTCGACGACCGCATCCTCGATGCAGCGGATGTCATGCGCAGCCTGGCGCCGCTCCGCCTCGTCCACGCGGAGACGGACGAAGCCCTCGCCAAGGTTCTCCTCGACGCGCAACTCCCCACCTGCGACTTCGGCGACGAAGTCGACCAGATTGCCTCCTTCGCCGCCGATGACGTTACCTGCCATGTTGAAACCGCTTATTTAGCGACGCCGACTGCGCGCGACTCGCGAATGACGACGACGCGGACCTGGCCCGGATATTCCATCTCGTCCTCGATCTGCTGAGCGATGTCATGCGCAAGGACCGTGGACTCCGCATCCGAGATCTGCTCGGGCTTGACCATGACGTGCAGCTCGCGACCCGCCTGCATGGCGTAGGTGCGCTCGACGCCATCGTGTGCGTTGGCAATCTCTTCGAGTCGCTCGAGGCGCTTGATGTAATTCTCGGCAGACTCTCGGCGTGCGCCGGGGCGGGCGGCCGAGATGGCATCCGCGGCCTGGACCAGCACGTCAAGCACGGTCTGGGGCTCGACGTCGGCGTGATGAGCCTCAACGGCGTGCACGATATCGGCCTTCTCGCCGTAGCGGCGGCAGAGATCGGCGCCGATGACGGCATGCGGACCCTCGACCTCATGGTCAATTGCCTTGCCGAGGTCGTGGAGAAGACCGGCGCGCTTGGCGGCCGCGGGATCCATACCGAGCTCCTCGGCCATAAGGCCGCAGAGCGCGGACACCTGAATGGAGTGCTCGAGTACGTTCTGGCCGAAGGACGTGCGGTACTTAAGCGCGCCGAGCGTCTTGATGAGCTCGGGATGGAGGTCATGGATGCCAGCATCGAACGCCGCGGTCTCGCCGGCCTCCTGCACGCGCTCGTTCACGAGCTTCTCTGCCTTTTTGTACATCTCCTCGATGCGGGCGGGGTGAATGCGGCCATCGGCGATGAGGTTCTCGAGGGCGACGCGGGCAGTCTCTCGCCGGACCGGATTGAAGCTCGAAAGGACAACCGTCTCGGGCGTGTCGTCGATGACGAGGGAGACACCGGAAATCTGCTCGAAGGCGCGGATATTGCGCCCCTCGCGGCCGATGATGCGACCTTTGAGGTCGTCAGACGGGATATGGACAGAGGTGACGGTGATCTCGCCTGCCTGGTCGGCGGCGCAGCGCTGGATGGCAGTCGACACGATCTCGCGTGCTGTCTTGTCTGCCTGCGCACGGACACGCTGTTCTGAATCGCGCAAGATCTGTGCTTCCTCGCGGACGGTGTCCTGCCTCACGCGATCGAGCAGCTCCTGCTTGGCGTCCTCGCGGGTCAGCGATGCGACGCGCTCAAGCTCGGAGGTCTGCTTCTGATAGAGGGCGTCGATCTCGCGCTTGCGGCTGTCGAGCTGGCCCTGCAGGCTGGAGAGCTGGTGCTCCTTGCGGTCAAGGGTATCCGAGCGTTTGTCGAGAGACTCCTCGCGCTGCAATACGCGCTGCTCCATGGCCGAAATCTCGCTCTTGCGCTTCTTTTCCTCGGCATCCGACTTCTGTCGGAGCTGGAGAATCTCCTCACGGGTCTCCACCAAGGCGGTCTTCTTGGCCGTCTCGGCATCGCGCTGGGCGTCAGCCGCGATGCGCTCTGCCTCCTTCTGGGCGTCGGCGAGCCTCTGGTCGGCCTCCTTTACCTTGGAGGACGAGGAACTGGAAACGGCGAAATAGGCAATGCCCGCTCCGACCACTAGGCAGACGATGCCCACGACAATCACGATTGGGTTCATGGCTTCTCCTCAGGTGTGCTACGTTTTGTCGGTAAAGTTCTGGAGACCTTAGGCAAAGAACACCTAAGGAACCCGCCACCTGGGGTTTGACTTGCCTTTATGCAAAGATCACAGCCAACGGAAAACGAACTATAATCTGCCGCACAAGCTGCAGCAAGAGTAAAACTCAGATGACTCTTAAACTTTAAAGCCAGCCAAACGTCCTGTCAATCTCGGCCGTCCCCCTCGGCCTCCCTCAGCACGCGAGCGGCTGCATCTTTGGCGTCACCCATGCCGAACCCCCGGGCCACCAGGAAACGGACGATCTTTGCATAGTCGTTCTTTCCACTGAGACGGCGGCGGGAGGCGAGCTGATAGGCCCGCTCCCGCTCGTCGTCCATGTCGAAATACTCATAGGGCCATCCCGGGACGTCGGATGCCTCGATGCCCTTCTGGGAGAGCTCTCGTTCGATCCTGCGGCTCCCCCATCCGGCAGACACCTTTGTACGGATATAGACATCGGCAAAACGCATGTCGTCGATGACATGGCCCCGCTTCGCCTTATCCACGACCTCGTCGACTACCTTCGACGAATACCCGTCCTCCCGTAGTTTTCGCCGTATCTCACCCTCGGCGTAATCCCTCCTGTTAACAAGACCTTCGACGCGCGAGACGGCGCAGGATCTCGACACGTCACCGATCAGCCAGAGCGCCTCCGCGCGCGACCCGGTTTCTATCTCCTCCGCAGCGAGTTTTTTTGCCATCGCCGATGCGACGGCGGCCGGTACCACAATACGCTCCTCATCAGGTGTGTCCGGTAAAAGGACAATCTCACCCCTTGGACGCATTTGGCCCAGCTTCGATCGCTTCTTAGCAGTGACAGCCTCGAGATAAAACGGCATGGAAGTCTATCAAGACACGATGTCGGTGTCGACCGGGACAGACTGGGGTTCCGCGGGAAGGCCGACGGTCTCCTCCTCAGGAAGTAGCCCGCAGGCGACGCGGACCTGATGCTCGATCTCGTCGCGGAGGTCGGGGTTCGTCGCAAGGAACTTCTTCGCCGCCTCATGGCCCTGGCCAAGGCGCTCCTCGCCGTAGGTATACCAAGAACCCGACTTCTTGACGATGTCGTAGTCGACCGCCATGTCCAGCACAGAACCCTCCTTGGAGATGCCAGTGCCATACATGATGTCAAACTCCGCCTGTCGGAACGGAGGCGCCACCTTGTTCTTGACGACCTTCACGCGGACACGGTTACCGATGACCTCGTTGTTCTCCTTGATGGTGTCGATACGGCGGATGTCCATGCGGACCGACGAGAAGAACTTGAGGGCGCGCCCGCCCGGCGTGGTCTCGGGATTGCCGAACATGACGCCGATTTTTTCGCGCAACTGGTTGATGAATATGCAGGTCGTATTCGACTTGGAAAGCGAACCGGCGAGCTTGCGCAGGGCCTGGCTCATGAGACGTGCCTGTAGGCCAACGGTCGTGTCCCCTATCTCGCCCTCGATCTCGGCGCGCGGAACAAGCGCTGCGACGGAGTCGATGACAACGACGTCGATAGCACCGGAACGGACCAGCATGTCGCATATCTCGAGTCCCTGCTCCCCCGTATCCGGCTGCGAGATGAGAACCTCGTCGATATCGACGCCGATGCGCGCGGCATAGTTCGGGTCGAGCGCGTGCTCCGCGTCGATAAAGGCGACAACGCCCCCCATCGCCTGCGCCTCGGCGAGAATTTGAAGCGAAAGGGTCGTCTTGCCCGAAGACTCGGGGCCATAGATCTCGACGATACGGCCGCGAGGGACACCGCCGATACCGAGCGCCGCGTCGAGTGCAAGCGAACCCGTCGGGATGGCCTCAACCTCAAGTTGAGGTCCTCCGTCGCCGTAGCGCATAATCGAACCCTGGCCGAACCTCTTTTCGATCTCCTTCGTTGTATTGGTGAGGATCTGGTCACGCTCCTCGCCGTACGACTTCGCATGCACCTCGCGGACCGGACCTTTGCTCTTTGCCATGTCGATTCTCCCTCTTGTTCATTGACGCGTACGAGTGTACGCGTACAGCCGTTCGCGGTCAATACCTGTTTTCACTTTATCCTCAAGAGGCCGGCGCCGCCGTCGCGAATCTGCCAGCAGCCTGCCGGCAAGATTGCCACTTTCAGCTGCACAAAGCGGATATCCGCGCCTTTGTCGAAAACCATAGGAGCGATCCCGCGGTCCCGACATGAGCCCATCCATGAACAACACACAACATGTTCGGTCTCGTAGCGAAATGATGAAATTGCTATCTGTATGACACACCTGTTTGCCATCGGCAGGCGCCACCGGGAATCATCCCTGAATCGCTTCGGCAAGCAGATCCAATGCGGTCGCAACGGCCTTACTACGCACTTCCGCACGTGTACCGGTAAAGGTGTGCAGCTCGCTTTCCGTTCCGTTGTCCGAGGAACGACCGAACCAGACCGTCCCGACAGGTTTGCCCGGCTCCTCTCCCCCGGGCCCGGCTATACCCGTCACGGACACCGCGAGATCGCAGCCGAGCACCCTTCGGGCCCCGCGTGCCATCTGCTCCGCGCACTCAGGCGACACGGCACCGATGCCGGGTGCATCGAGGACATCCTGAGACACACCGAGAACCTCATGCTTGACAGGAATGGCATAGCTCACGACTCCGCCCCGTACCACAGCAGACGACCCGGGGACCTCGGTCAGCTCGCCGGCAATGAGCCCGCCCGTACAGGATTCAGCCGTGCCGACGGTAACGCCCCGACGCGACGCCAACTCGAGCACGCGCGCGGCCGAACGGTAGAGTTCCCCGCGTGTCGGCACAGCCCGGTCCGCACCTGTCAACGCCATGCTAATCCTCCGTGATATAGCTCCAGGATTTGCTGAAATAATCGATGCCAGACCAGGCCGTAAGAACGACTGCCGCGATTAGGAGCAGATCGGAAAGGCCAAGCAGGAAGGTGTGCGGGCCGCTCGCCTGGGCGAGGCAGCGAACGAGCAGCAGTCCCGAGATGGCGACCATGGTCGTGGCCGTCTTCCATTTGCCGAGGTTGCTCGCCGCGATGACCACGCCCTTGGAAGCGACGACCATGCGGAGGCCCGACACGAGGAACTCGCGCGTCACGACGATGAAGAGTACCCAGCTCGAGGTCATGCCTTCCTCCAGCAGGAATGCGAGCGCCACCAGCACGACGAGCTTGTCGGCGATCGGGTCGAGGAACTTCCCGAAGGTCGTGACCTCGTTGCGGCTGCGGGCAAGGTATCCGTCGAGCTTGTCCGTCAGGGAAATCAGCATATAGAAGACCGCAACTCCCAGCGCGGCACCCGAAAAGGAATCGGTAGCCGCAGGCACGAGCTCGGCCACCAGCAACCAGACCGGTACGCATGCGATACGGATGCAGGTGACGACGTTGGCAGGTGTCCAGATACTCGACTTCTTCTTTTCGGTACTCATTATTCACCGCTCCCCTCAGTGACAATCTCTCCATAAAGCTCGTAACAGACGGAATCGACCAGCACGCACCTCACGATGTCACCGACGGCCGCCTCGCCCTCGGCGATGTGGACCGCGCCGTCGGAGTCAGGCGCCTGGAACCAAGTGTGTCCGATCAGCTCAGGGCCGTCCTCGCCCTCCTCGATACCGTCGACTATGACATCGACTTTCTCACCTATATGCCGGGCCGTTGCGGCGAAGCCGGCTGCCTCAGCGATGTCCTGCAGACGCTGGGTGCGCTCGAGCTTGACATCGTCAGGTACCTGCCCGTCCATACGGGCGGCCCTGGTGCCCTCCTCGGCGGAATAGGCGAAGACGGACGTGTAATCGAAGCCCTCTTCCGAGAGGAACTCGCAGAGCTCGTCCGCCTCCTCGTCGGTCTCGCCGGGAAATCCGGCCATGCCGGTCGTGCGCAGTACCATGCCGGGAATCTCGCGCCGCAGGCGGGCGAAGAGCTCGGAGAGCTGCTCGCGCGACCCGGACCTGCCCATGCTCTCGAGCACGCGACCGTTGCAGTGCTGAATGGGTATGTCGATATAGGGCAGAACCTCGGGCGTGTCGCGTATGGTCGCGATGAGCTCGTCAGTCATGCCCTCCGGTTGCAGGTAGAGCACACGCACCCAACCCCGCACGGGAGCCATGACGGATGCCACCTGACGAAGAAGGGATGCGAGCGTCTCCGGCTTCCCGAAATCGCTGCCCCAGATGCCGGTGTCCTGACCGATCAGTACTACCTCACGTACGCCGCCCTCGACCAGCGCCTGTACTTCCGCGATAATATCCTCTGCCGAGCGCGAGCGATAGCGGCCGCGGATGTAGGGAATGGCGCAGAAGGCGCAATACCGGTCGCAGCCCTCGGAAATCTTCACGAAGGCGCTTGCCCCATCGATGGTCCGCAGGATCTCCCCGGCCGAAGCCTCCCGTGCATCGTCCGCAAGCCCCAGGACCTCGTCGACGACAGACACGATCGCATCTTCCTCGTCAGCCCGAACGAAAGCAGTCACCTCGGGCAGCTCACGCGCGAGGTCGTCGCCGTAACGTGAGGGCATGCAACCGCACATGACAATCGGCTTTTGCCGCGCCCCCTCCGCCGCCTGTTCCGCCAGGTCGAGCGTCGTCTCCACGGATTCGGTCGTGGCGGATGCGAGAAACGAGCAGGTGTTGATGAGGACCACGTCGCTTTCTGCGACATCGTCGGCCTCCGCATAGCCGTCGCGGAGCAGGAGCGACCTCATACGGTCGCTGTCCACCTCGTTCTTCGCACACCCGAGCGTAACGATAGAGAACTTCGCCTTCATATCCTGTATCGAACCCCTTACTGTTGAGATGCCATGGCGTCGGCCCAGTTGGTGTAATGGTTGCCTTCATCGTCGTAGTGGTCGCCGTTCGCCTGGCTGTACCACATGTTCCAATCTGGATCCCAAGGGTCACCTTGGTCGTTGACGTCGCCGGCCTGATGCTGGGTCGTGGTCGACGAGCTATCGCTCGATGCGTCTGTTGAGGAATCTGTCGAGGTCTCGTCGGTCGTCGTCTCCTCAAGGGGCACGCCCTGAATCGTCAGTGTGCCGACGCCGGACGCCTTCTTGTCGAACGACTTCTTCTCCCCGTTCTCGGTAACGGTGACGACTGAGGGGTCCGAAGCCTCGATCTTTATGGTATCGGTGACGGTATAGGTCTCCGACCAGGGCCCCGTCTTGGTCTCCGCGACGGCGCTGGTACCATCGACGGTGATCTCCACCCAGGAGACGCCGCCCTCGGCGACGGACACCGTGACCTCGACCTTCTTGGGCGTCGTTGTCTCCTCGGCTGCGGAGCCGGCCGACCCCTCTGCGGTATCGGTCGCATCCGTCGTGGGATGGGGCGTGTAGCTCTCGGTCGCCGAGTCGCCGCTGCCCTCCGTCTGCGTCTGGGACACAGGCACGTTGTTGGTGCGCCCGGAGGATAGCGCGTTCGAGACGCACGACCCCATCGTGCTGATGACAAGCACCATAATCACGATGGCGAGGAAGCCGAGCACGACGAACGTGGCGGCTTGGTTGTCGGAGAAGATGCCCTCGATCACGCCGGCTATGCCGGGTTTGCGCGCGGGCTGGGTGCGGTTGCGCGGGTCCATTCTGCGCCCGCTCTGGCGTCGGCGCACATTCGGCCGTTCGGGGGCGGCGATATTGCGCGAGTTGACGCGCCCCATATGGGTGGACGCGGCCTCATAGGGATCGGCCCGGTCGTCATAGCGCAGGTCGTCGACATACTCGGAGGACACCCCGCGGGTCGTGACACGATCACGCTCGGAACGGACCATTCCCCTCACGCGGGTCCTTCCGGCAGCACCCCCATCGACAGGCACGCGCGGCCGATAGCCGGCGCGCTGTCGGACCTGGGGTCTTCCAGCTCCTGTGTCGCCATCGCCGTAGTCGTCGAATCTTACCTGGTCACGGCCCTGGGCGCGCCGGTCTTGCGCCCTTACCGCTCGTCCGCTCGTCGCCGTACGGGGCTGGCGCGCATTGTAGGGCCTGTCCTGTGCGTTGTAGGTCCGGCTGCTGACGAGCGGCACGGAACCCGGATGCGCATGGGCGTCCGACACCGTCGAGAATCCCGCCATATCGCCCGCATACCCACCCGACGTGGGCAGAAGGCCGCGTGCGCCGGAATTCGCGCGGGCCGATGA
This sequence comes from uncultured Actinomycetes bacterium, assembly GCA_900315165.1. Taxonomy (GTDB): domain Bacteria; phylum Actinomycetota; class Coriobacteriia; order Coriobacteriales; family Atopobiaceae; genus Olegusella. The sequence goes on from OMXZ01000009.1 coordinate 54,950, forward strand.
AGCCGGTCGGACCTCTCCCCTGCCGCCATAGCGAGGCGATATGCCGTTTTCCCAGTCGGATAGATCGCGGGCGAACTGGTCGGTGACCGCGGCCGGATTGAGCCCGAGGTAGCGGGCATAGGACGAAAGCATGCCCTGCGCATATCCGCTCTTGGGCATATTTTCGAAATCGCCTTCCTCGAAGGCGACGATGACCTGCTCCTTGAGGCGAAGGACATGGGAGGCCTGGGCGGTACTGACGCCCATCTCGCGCCTGCGGCTGTACAGCATCTCGCTGAACCGGGGTCTCTCCATACTCACACCTCCCGATACTTCTCTTCAGCGACCCGAAGCTCCTCGAGCCCGTCTTCGTCTATCAACACCTCGCGGGGTTTCGACCCGTCGGGCGGCCCGACGATGCCCTTTGCCTCGAGCATGTCCATGATGCGGCCCGCTCTAGCGTACCCGACCTTGAGTCTGCGTTGCAGGCCACTGGTCGAACCGAGCCGAGTCTCCACGACAATCTGCGCGGCCTCCCAGACAAGCGGGTCGTCGGCGTCCTCTCCGCCGCCACCGGAGCCGCCGCCGTCGGGTGTATTGGGCATGACCTGGGTGAGGATCTCCTCGTGGTAGTCGGGCTCGCCTTGGCTGCGCGCGAAATCGACCACGCTCTCGATCTCGGGGTCGGACACATAGCAGCCAAGCACGCGGCGGGTCCGGTGGCCCTTGTATTTGAAGAGCATGTCGCCGTTGCCGAGGAGCCGTTGGGCACCCGGTTCGTCGAGGATGACGCGCGAGTCGATGCTCGAGGCGACCGACAGGGCGATGCGGGTCTCGATATTAGACTTGATGAGGCCGGTGACGACGTTTGCCGAGGGGCGCTGGGTGGCCAGTACGAGGTGGATGCCCGCCGCACGCGCGAGCTGGGCGATACGCACGATCGAAGCCTCGACATCCTTGCCCGCGACCATCATGAGGTCGGAGAGCTCGTCGATGATGATGACCATGAAGGGCATGGGCTCGGGCGGGTTGTCCATTTCGGCCAGCTTGCCCGACACGCACATCTCGTTGTAGGCCCCGATGTTGCGTGCACCCGCGCGCTCGAAGACCTTGAGGCGGCGCTCCATCTCGGAGACGGCCCATTGGAGGGCCGATGCCGCCTGACGGGGCTCCGTCACGACCGGCACGTAGAGGTGCGGCAGGCCGTTGTATCCCGAGAACTCGACACGCTTTGGGTCAATCAGGATAAGGCGGACCTGCTTGGGGGTGTCCCTCATGAGGATGGACATGATGAGAGAGTTGATCATAACGGACTTACCCGATCCGGTCGCGCCGGCGACAAGCAGGTGGGGCATCTTGGCCAGGTCGGCGATGACGGGGCGTCCCTCGGAATCCCGCCCGACGGCGAACTCGAGCGGCCCTCCCTTGGCATAGGGCAGGACGTCGCCGAGGTGAACGCTCTCGCGCTTCTTGTTGGGGATCTCGATGCCCACGCGCGAGGTACCGGGTATCGGGGCGAAGATGCGGACCGACTCGGCGGCCAGGGTCAGCGCGATGTCGTCCTCGAGGTTGGTGATACGGCTCACGCGCTCGCCCTCGCCCATCTCGATCTGGAAGGTCGTGACCAAGGGACCGGTGACGTAGTCGACGACCTTGCTGGTCAGACCGAACTCGCGAAGGGTGTCCTGCAGGCGACGCATCGTGCTCTCGAGTTCGGCTTCGGTCGTCGCGGATTTCGCGCCGCCCGGGTCCGAGCTCAGCATCTCGATAGGCGGAAGGCGGTATTCCTGGCCGTCCGCATCGTGCACGACGACGCCCTTCGCAGGAGCGGTCTCGGGGGTTGCCGGTGCGGCCTTTGCGGGTTTTGCAGCCGGTGCATCACCACTCGCGGCTGCCGCTTTTGGTTTCTTTGCGGTAGTGCGCTTGGGCAATATCTCGATCGTCTCGTCCCCGTCGGCCACCGGCAGCGACTCCGCCTCGCGCTTCAGGAAATCCGGTATGGAGGGCGTAATGACCGTTGGCCTCTCCTCAGGCTCCTCTGCCTTCTTGCCCTTCTTTCGGAAGCCGCGAGGAAGGGCCGCCGTCGCATCGGACGGCTCCTTTTCAAGGCACGTCGTGACAGGAGCCTTCTCCTTGCGCGTGCGCAGGAGCTTGGTCCTCTGTTCCGGCTCCTTTGCGGTCCGCGGCTCATCGACCTTGCGGTGCAGGACGGATGTCTTGCGATCTCCAAGCGCCCGTGTGACGGGCTCTCGGTCGATGACGGCGGCTTCCGCGCCGTAGGCCGCATCTGCCGACGCGGCACGCTTGAGCTCGCGATCCTGACGCCTCTGCTCGCGGGCGACCTCGCGCTGCGCGCTTGCAACCCCCATGCGCTCCCGGAGTTTCGCAATTGCCCCGGAGATCGAGAAGCCGCACACGACGCAGCCGATAATCGCGACGCCTATGAGGATGACGGCGCCGACGCCGAATCCGACGGCGGAAAGCAGCCCCCAGGCGATACCGCCGCCCACATAGCCGCCGCGCTCGAGTACGACCACATCGGAGATGACGACATCGGGATGTTGCTCTGCCCCCGGATAGGTGAGCGAGATGAAGGACAGGATCGACAGAACGATCAGCACGAGGCCGAAGGCGATGCGTCCCGAGAGCGGGCCCTCCTCGTCGGCGAAGAAGGTCAGCGCGAAGATGGCGAGGGCGAGCGGGGCAAGGAGCGCCCCCCTACCGAAGAGCATGCTCAAAAACGCCCCCACTGCCGCCGTGACGGGAGCCGATGTCGGAATGACCACAGCAATGACCATGGCAATCGACAGGGCGATGAGCACTACACCGAGGATGTCGTTTACCGCAGCGGAACGCTGGGGGGCTACCGGCTTCGCAGCCCGTTGCCTGCCTTGCTGACGCGTGTTTTTGTTGCCCTTTTTAGCTGCGTTTTGATTACGATTCGAGGGCACTTAAACCTCCATCACAACCGGGATGACCATCGGGCGCGTATGTGTCTTGGACCACAGGAAATTCGAGAGGCTGCCGCGCACGGACTTGCGGAGCTGGTCGATGGCGATACCGTCTGACTTGGCCGTACGCTCAACGGTCTGACGCACGTTGTCCGCCGCCTCCTCGAGCAGGGACTCGTCGCCGGCATACGAGACGCCGCGGGCCGACACGTCGACCTCGGTCGCCCTATGTCCGCGTTTGCTGACGGCTACGACGGCGGTGACGAGGCCGTCTTCGGCGAGCTTCTGACGGTCGCGCAGGACGACGGGGTCGGCATCGGTCACGTTCAGGCCGTCTACATACACGACGCCGGACTCGACCGGCTCGCCCCATGACACCTTGCCGTCCCTCATCTCAAGCGTGTCACCGTTATTGGCCACAAAAATATGGTCGGGCTTGAGGCCCATCTTCTCGCCGAGGTCGGCATGGGCGCGCAGGTGCACCGCCTCGCCGTGAACGGGCATGAAATAATTGGGCTTGGTCATGGCCAGCATAAGCTTAAGCTCCTCCTGGCGCCCATGGCCTGATACGTGCACCGTGGCGTTTGTCTTGTCAAAGACGCGGCAGCCGATCTTGGAAAGCTCGTTGATCACGCCCTGCACGCTCTTCTCGTTGCCGGGTACCGGAGTCGCGGAAATGATGACCGTGTCGTCGGCTGTGATACGCAGCGACTTGTGCTCGCCAGACGCCATACGCGCGAGGGCGCTCATGGGCTCGCCCTGGCTGCCCGTACAGAGCACGACGATCTTGTCGTCGGGGATGTCGGGCGTGTCGTAGGCGTCGATCAGGTCCTTCTCGTCGATATGGAGGTATCCGAGGTCGCGGGCGACCTGCGTGTTGGTGACCATGGAACGCCCGGTCACGACGACTTTGCGTCCGACGGCCGTCGCCGCGTCGCAGACCTGCTGCAGGCGATGGATATGGCTCGAGAAGCAGGCAACGAAGACGCGGCCCTTCGCACGCTGGATGATATGGCGCAGAGGCGTACCCACCGTCGCCTCGCTCGGCGTGAATCCGGGCAGGTTCGCATTGGTGGAGTCGGACATCAAAAGGTCGATGCCCATGGTTGCAAAGCGCCCAATGGCCTGGTAATTGGGGGTAATGCCATCGATGGGCGTCTGGTCGAGCTTGAAGTCGCCCGTATGGAGCACCGATCCCGCGGGGGTACGTAGATAGATACCGAAGGCCCCGGGTATCGAATGCGTGACGGAGAAGAAGTCGATCGAAAAGGCGCCGAGGTTCAGGTGGGTCCCGTTCTGGACCTCGCGAAGGCGGGGCTGGTTGATCTTGTGCTCCTCAAGCTTGCCGGTAATAATGCCCAAGGTAAGCTTGCTCGCATAGATAGGAACTTTGCTGCGCAGGTCCTTGAGGAGGTAGGGCAGGGCGCCCGTGTGGTCCTCATGGCCGTGGGTGATCAGAATGCCGCGGAGCTTGTCCTCGTTCTCGAGGACGTAGGTGTAATCCGGGAGTACCAGGTCTATGCCAGGCTGGTCGTCGTCCGGGAACATCAGCCCCGCATCGATGAGGACCATATCCTGACCGTACTCGAAGACAGTCATATTCTTGCCGATGCCGTCGAGACCACCCAATGGGATGATCTTGAGGGCTTGCTTCTTTTTTACCATAAGGTCGAACAAATCCTTTCAGACTTCAAATACGCTGCTATATGAAGCGGTTCAATCCCGCCAACCTTGCAAATCGATAGCGCAGACGACATCTGCAGACAGTGAAACGTATCTATTGTAAGCCACTGGACGAAGCTTGCGCGAAACCGTCCAATCCCACACAACTACCGTTCGCCGACAGTCATATAGATTCACGGCATAGCATATTCGTATCTGCGGTATTAAGAAAACACGTATAAAACCACGAGAGCTTCTTTAAGAGACGGAGGTGGTTCCAACGGGTTTAGCCAGACCGGAGACTTCTGACCTGGATGAGGGGGCCGCTTCCCTTCTCGTTTCCAAGGCTCGCTGATCCGTCGCTTACCCCGCTTCACGTACGCGCAAAGATGCGTACCACCCGAAGGCAAAGGCCCTTTAGCGACAAGGTACCGACGCAGAAAGCAAAAGCCGATCCGGTTCAGGAGTCTGTCATCACGAGCAGGCGCACGAGACGCCGAATACTGTCTCTCACGTCGCCTGGCAAAGAAGCGATCGGTTTTTCGTCAGTCACCAACGTACCGCGGGACCCGAGAGGCCCGTCGAGAAGGTACCAGACAAAAGACCAAGGGCGCCCTGATAGCGATATCGGGGCGCCCCTTTTTATGACCTTTGCTCAGATGCGCGGCACGGTCGGCTAGCCCTCGTGGTGACGGCGCGGGGTACGCTTCTCGCCGCCGTTGTCGCCGGGGCGGCGACCGCTATTGGCGTGACGGCTGTGGCGCTTGCCGCCCTCGTCGTCCCGCTTTGCCTTGGCGGGAGCCTCAGGCTTGTCCAGGCGGTCCAGGCTGATCTTGCCCTTCTCGTCAACGGACTCCACGACGACCTTGACCTCGTCGCCGACGTTGAGCACGTCCTCGACCTTGTCCACGCGGCCCTTGGCGACGTTGGAGATGTGCAGCAGACCGTCCTTGCCGGGCAGGATCTCGACGAAGGCGCCGAAATCCTTGATGGTGACGACGCGACCGGTGTACTGCTCGCCGGGCTCGGGGACCTTGACGATCGCATTGATGCGGTCGGCGGCCTCCTGGCCAGCGGCGCCGGTACCGGCGATGAAGACGGAGCCGTCCTCCTGGATGTCGATCGTGGCGCCCGTGTCGTCCTGGATGCCGCGGATGACCTTGCCGCCGGCGCCGATGACGTCGCGAATCATGTCGGTCGGGATATGGAGCGTGATGATCTTGGGTGCGGAGTCCTTGGTCTCCTCACGCACGGCAGGCACAGCATCGAGCATGGCGTCGAGGATGAACATACGACCCTCGTGGGACTGCTTGAAGGCCTGGCGGAAGATCTCGGGCGTGAGGCCCGTGGCCTTGTTGTCCATCTGCATTGCCGTGATGCCCTTGGTGGTGCCGGTGACCTTGAAGTCCATGTCGCCGAGGAAGTCCTCGACGCCCTGGATGTCGGTCAGCACGACCGTCTTGCCCTCCTCCTGGATGAGGCCCATGGCCACACCGGACACGGGACGCTTGATGGGCACACCGGCGTCCATCAGGGCGAGGGTGGAGCCGCAGGTCGATGCCATGGACGAGGAGCCGTTGGACTCCATGACCTCGGAGACGACGCGGATGGCGTAGGGGAACTCGTCCTCGGAGGGGATCACCGGGCGCAGGGCGCGCTCGGCGAGGGCACCGTGGCCGATCTCGCGGCGCTTGGGGCTGCCCATGCGGCCGGTCTCGCCGGTGCAGAAGGGCGGGAAGTTGTAGTGGTGCATATAGCGCTTGCCGTCGATCGGCTCGATGGTGTCGAGGCGCTGCCACTCGTTGAGCATGCCCAGAGTGCAGATGGAGAGGACCTGGGTCTGACCGCGCTGGAAGAGGCCGGAGCCGTGGACCAGGGGCAGGTAGTTGCCCTTGACGAAGAGCGGACGGACCTCGTCCGGACGGCGGCCGTCGACACGCAGGCCGGTCTCGACAACGGTCTGGCGCATGGCGTGCTTCTCGAGCTGCTTGAGCTCCACGGGGATGGCGCGGGACCACTCGTCCTGCTCCTCCTCGGAAAACTCAGCGCGGATGCGCTCCTTGAGGTCGGCGACCTGGGTCTCGCGGGTCTCCTTGTCGGCGCTCTTGATGGCGACCTTCATCTCGTCCATGTGTGCGAAGACGCGGTCGTGCACCTCGGCGACCGGCTCGTCGAGCTCGTACTCGCGGACGGGCAGCGGGCCGTTGGCCTCGATGACCTTGTCGAAGAACTTCTTCTGCTCCTCGCAGAAGGCGGCGATGGCCTCCTGGCCGAAGGTCATGGCGGCGAGCATGTCCTCCTCGGAGATCTCGTCAGCGCCGGCCTCCAGCATGGAGATGTAGGTCGCCGAACCGGCCAGCTCGAGGTCGAGATCGGAGTTGTCCTGCTCCTCATAGGTCGGGTTGACGATGAACTCCTTGGTGTCGCGGTCGCGGCCGATGCGGACGCCCGCCAGCGGGCCCTCGAAGGGCACGCCGCCCACCGTCAGCGCGGCGGAAGCGCCCATGATCGAGATGGTGTCGACCGTGTTTACCTGGTCAGCCACGAGCGGCATCGCGACGACCTGAACCTCGTTGCGGAAGCCGTCGGGGAAGGACGGACGCAGGGGACGGTCGATCATGCGGGCTGTGAGCGTGGCCTTCTCGGAGGGACGCGCCTCACGCTTGAGGTAGCCGCCAGGGATGCGCCCGACCGCATACATCTTCTCGATGAAGTCGACCGTCAGGGGGAAGAAGTCGTAGTCCTTGCGCTCCTTGGAGACGACGACCGTAACGTTGACGGTGGAGTCGCCGCACTTGACGAGGCACTCGCCCGTCGCCTGCTTGGCGAGCTCGCCGGTCTCGAGGGTGTAGTGCTTCCCATAGAGGTCGAACTCGTGTGTAACCTTTGCCATTTCTTTTCCCTATCCCCATCTGCCCTGTGCAGATGGACCGCTTTGCAGGGCTCCTTTTGCCCCGCGGGATCGCCGGTGTGACGACCCTTCTAATAGCAAGGGAGGCGCCCGCAGGCACCTCCCCTGATTCCCACTTTTCGGCGCTACTGGATGTTGTCGCGGATGCCGAGGCTCTTAATCAGGCTACGGTACTCCTCGATGTCGCGCGCCTTGATGTAGCTGAGCAGGCGGCGGCGCTTGCCGACCAGCATCAGCAGGCCGCGACGGGTGTGGAAGTCCTTCTTGTGGGACTTCATGTGCTCCGTCAGACCCTTGATGCGCTCGGTGAGCAGGGCGACCTGGACGGCGGCGGAACCGGAGTCGTTCGCGTCCTTGCCGTACTGGGCGATGAGCTCGGCCTTGCGCTCTTTGGTGACTGCCATACTAAAACCACCTTCCGCGGGATATACCCGCCTCGTAATTCGCCCCGCGCTGAGATCGTCGTCGGTGGGACGGGCGTCTAGGCACGGGGTACACAACCTGCCGTACTCTACCACAAGACCTATACGCTCATGAGGAATTCATAAGCCTTCAGCCGGGCATCGAGCTGAGTGGCTGCCCACACGTGAGACAGCGAGAGGAGCAGGCTCGCCGTTGCTTGGTCGATGTCCGCGCCGAGAAGCTGGATGAAGGTCGACCTCAGGAGCGAACGAAGCCAGGCGACTTCCGCCGCCGATACCCGCTCCGCGCCCGCGACATCCCGGGCGCAGCTCTCGCACAGAAGGCCGCCCGTCTGCGCCGAGAACCAGGCGACGTCGGGGTCCCCGCAGGACACGCACCCGTCGAGTGCCGGCCACCAGCCACTGTGGGCCAGGACCTTGAAGGTGTAGGCCGCGACGATGAGGTCGAGGTGCGCGAGGTCGGAAGCCTCCTCACAGGCACCGAGCGCGGCCTTGCAGATATCGAAGAGGAAGGGGTCCTTCGTCTCCTCGAAGCAGGTGAGGCGCGCGACCTCGCAGACAGCCGAGGCGGCGCTCACGCGCTCCAGATCCCCGCGGAGCCCCTCGTGGGGGTCCACCGTCGACGCCTCGCTCACGATGCCGAGGGATTTGCCCTCCGCAATAAGAAAGTCTGACTCGCAGAAGAGCTCTGCCCGTGCCGCGAGCCGCCCCCCCGGTTTGCGCGCTCCTTTGGCGACCGCACGGACCTGCGCGCCCGATGCTGCGAGCATCGTCAGTATGAGGTCCTGCTCGGCGAGCTTGGTCGTATCCAGCACGATCGCCTTGGTGCGGTAGGTCCGCCTGGCCGCCATCTAGTCTTCCGCCTCGAGCCCGAGGCGGGCGATCTCGTTTTTGTCGCGGCGCCAGGCAGGCTGCACGCGCACGGAGAGGTCCAGATAGACCTTGGCGTCGAATAGCCGCTCGATATCGCGACGTGCCTCCGTGCCGATCTTCTTGATCATACGGCCGCCCGCACCGATCACGATACCCTTCTGGCTCTCGCGTTCCACCAGGATCGTCGCCGTGATGGACGCGTGCTCGTCGTCCTTCCACTCGATATCGTCGCAGGTGACGGCGAGCGAGTGCGGGATCTCCTGACGCAGGTTGCGGAAGGCTTTCTCGCGCACGAACTCAGATACCAGATCCTCGTCAGTGGCATCGGTCGCCATGTCGTCGGGGAACCACTTGGGACCCTCCGGCATGTGGGCCGAGACCAGTGAGACGAAGGAGTCGACGTTGAAGCCCTCCTGAGCGGAGACGACGATCGCGTCGTCGAAGTCGGCCATCTCCCGGACCGCCTGCATCTGTTCGGCTGCGACCTCGGGCGTCACCAGGTCGGCCTTGGTGATGACCAGGAGCTTGTAGGGGGCGTCGCATGCCTTGACATGGCCAGCGACCCACTCGTCTCCCCTACCCGCGGTCGCTTTGGCGTCCACGAGCATGGCCACGGCGTCCACATCGGAAAGTGAACCGAGCGCAGACCGGTTGAGCTCCTTGCCGAGGGCATCCTTGGGCTTGTGCAGGCCCGGCGTGTCCACGATGACGAGCTGCGACGACGGCGTATTGATCACGGCACGCATACGGCGCCGCGTGGTCTGGGCCACGTTGCTGACGGCGGCGACCTTGTGGCCGACCGCGGCGTTGAGCAATGTGGACTTGCCGGCGTTGGGGCGACCGACGAGGGCGACGAAGCCGCTGCGGAAGGGCTTGTCGGGTGACGGTTCTGAAGGCATGGGCAACCTCTTAACGGAGAAGGGCGTTGACATAGACGAGCAGGCCGACGATGCCGACGGCGACGCACAGGACGAGTTCCGAAGCGGCGGCGATGTCCTTGGCGCGCCCGGCAAGCGGATGGAACTCGGGCGATACGAGGTCGACGACGGTCTCGATGGCCGTGTTGACGAGCTCTGACGAGATGACGACACCGCAACAGAGCGTGACGATGGCCCAACTCATCAGGTCGAGCCCGATGATCAAGCCCGCAACGACCGCCACGGCGCCGCCCGCGAGCATGACCTTGATGTTGCGCTCCTGACGGACCGCCGTGCGAAAGCCCTGGATGGCGAAAAGGAAACTGCGCCGGAAGGTGGGGTGCGAAGGGTGCCGTCCGGGTATCATGACCGCTCCTCGCGATGACGCGTGATCTCGACGTGCCCCGGCAGTCCCTCGATACGGGCAAGGGCCAAAAGCTCGTCCTCGCGAGCCTCCATGACCTCCGCCTCGTCGTCCGCGATGTGATCGTAGCCGAGCAGGTGGAGCATGCCGTGGATGAGGAGCAGACGGCACTCGTCCTTGGCAGTGACGCCGAATTGCTCCGCCTGCCTCGATACATACGCGGTCGCAAGGACGATATCGCCGAGTTCGCAAGGCTCCCCTTCCGCAAGGTCGGGGTCATCGGGACGCTCGCATTCGAGGGATATCACATCCGTCGGGGTATCGATGCCCCGCCACTCTTTGTTGAGCTCCCGGATGCGTAAGTCAGACACATATGTCACCGACACGAGGCAAGGCCTCACCACGCTTTCCTCACGCAAGACGAGGTCGCAGACGGCAGCTGTCTCGTCGAGGTCGAGGATGACCTCGGCGCCCTCTTCGCAGGCGATGTCGTACTCGTTGGCCTCAGTAGTCGAAGTCGCCATGGAAATCCTTCCCCGACGCATGCCGCTTGTCGGCCTGCTCGTAGGCTTCGACGATCTTTGCAACGAGCGAATGCCGGACGATATCGTCCCGTCCCAGGTCGATGAAGGCGATCTCGTCCACGTCGCGCAGAATTTCCCGCGCCGAGTCGATGCCGCTGCGGCCGAGCAGGTCTCGTTGGCTCGCATCGCCCGTCACGACAAAAGTAGATGACAGGCCCAGGCGCGTGAGGAACATCTTCATCTGCTCGGGCGTGGAGTTCTGCGCTTCGTCCAGGATGACGAACGAGTCGTTGAATGTTCTGCCGCGCATGAAGGCGAGCGGCGAGATTTCGATGACCCCCTGCTCGATCATGGCGGTCGCGCGCTCAGCGTCGGTCATATCGAAAAGCGCGTCGTAAAGAGGCCGCACGTAGGGATCGAGCTTCTCCTGCAGCGTGCCCGGGAGGTAGCCGAGCGACTCCCCCGCCTCGACGACGGGACGCGTGAGGACGATGCGAGCGACCTCGTGGCGCTTGAGCGCGGCGACGGCCATGGCCATGGCCAGATAGGTCTTTCCGGTGCCGGCGGGGCCGATGCCGAAGGTGATCTTATGGCCCCTGATTGCCTCGACGTATCGCTTCTGCCCCTCCGTCTTGGGGCGCACCGTCCGACCACGATGGGTAAGGAGGATGTCTTCTGCCGTGGATTGGACATCTGGAACACCATGTCTGACCTGCTCGACAATGAAATCCACGTCAGCGACACCGAGGGGCTCACCCGACTCTAGACGCGAGATGATGCGGGAGAAAACGGACGTGACCTGCTCGACGACCTCTGCCGGACCGATGACGGATACCTGATTGCCGCGTACCGTGACAATGGCCTCAAAGGCATCGTCGATACGACGCAGAAGCGCGTCAGCAGGACCGGTGACGGCGACGGGCTCGACGGAATCGGGGATGGTCAGTCGGACATGGGTCGGTTGCAATAGTGCTCCTTGTCTATGGGAAGACGGGTCATCTGTCTGTAGCAAATGTATCACGTTCGGGCGTCGATACACCCTTCAGGGCAGTCCTCGCATCGAGGGTTCCGGACCCCTGTACGCCGTGGGGCGTCACCCAGGCAAGTGAGTCCACGGCGAGGTCCGCATCGACTAGGACGTCGAAAAGTCCGCTGCTCACGGCACGGCCAGGTACCTGTACGAGGGCGAGATCACGCCGACCGACCAGCTTGCCCGCATTTGCGCGGCGCATGCGATCGGCAAGTTCACGCATCCTGCGCGACCTTTCCGCCGCGACCTCTGACGCAACCTGGTCGGGCATGGTCGCCGCCGGGGTCCCAGGCCGTCTGGAATAGCGAAAGACGTGCACCTTGGCGAAATCCATCTCCCGACAGAAGGCGAGGGAATCTTCGAATTCCGCGTCCGTCTCGCCGGGAAATCCGACGATCAGGTCACACCCGAGGGCAAGACTGGGTATGAGCTCGCGTGCCGTGTTGACGACTCTTCTATAAAGGTCGGTATCGTACACACGCCCCATACGCCTGAGCGTCGCATCGCACCCGGATTGGAGGCAGACATGCAGGAAAGGCGCTACGCGCCCGTCAGACGAGGCAATAACCTCACAGAGCTCGCGGGTTATATCGGGCGGTTCCATCGAGGACAGGCGGAGCCGGTCGACATCGGTGTTGTCCATAAGATATGCAAGAAGCCCCGGCAGGCGCAGATCGCTGCCGTGCCAGTCGTATCGATAGCTGCCAAGGTTGATGCCCGACAGCACCACCTCATGCGCACCGCGCTCGCAAGCCTGCCTGACAAGGTTCGCAGCCTCGTCGGGAGAGACGGACCGCGCCGCGCCGCGGGCCTTCCAGACAATGCAGAACGTGCAGCGATTGTCGCAGCCGTCCTGTACCTTGACGCCCGGTCGCGTGCGGCCGGTCGGTGTCGGCGCGCCCATATCGATAGACGGGACGGGCGTACGATCATCCCCGGTATCCTCTGACTGCCACCGTTTCTCTGCTAAGTCCAGGAGCGCTTTTGCGACCTTGCCCTTGTCTGTCTCGACTTTCACGTTGTCGCTCAGGTCCGCGAGCTCGTCAGAGAAGAGCGTCGCCATACAGCCGGTCGCGACCACGACCGGCCCGCTCGGCAGGGCTAGAGCATGGCGAACCATCTTGCGGCACTTCGCCTCGGCCTCCGCCGTGACGGCACAGGTGTTGATGACGAGGGCGTCCGCATCGCCTTCGGAGACCAACTCGCACCCCGCTTGTTCGAGGGCAAGCGCGATGGCGTCCGTCTCGACCCTATTGAGGCGGCATCCCATGGTCTTGAGCGCGACGCGCGGCGACCGTGCCATCATCGGCGTCACTTTCGCTTCCCGCCTTTGCGCGGACGACGCGCCTTCTTCGCGGGACCGGATTTGTCCGGACTCGGCTCGGGCCTGTCGCCCCGCTCCGAGACGATGCGTCGTATCATCTCCCGATGCACATCTGAAAGGTCCTCGGGCACCGTGATGCGCACGACGGCCACAAGGTCGCCACGCACCGGGCTGCCCAGCCGTGGCATGCCGCGACGAGGAATCGTGATCTGCTGGCCAAACTGGCAGCCGGCGGGGATTTCGACGCCTATGTGCTCGCCTTCGAGGATGCCGTCGATCTCACGCGTCGTGCCGACCATCGCCTCGAGCGCATCGACCTCCACCCCGCAGTAAAGCCGGTCGCCCTCACGTTCGAAGCGCTCGTCCTCCTCGACGTCGATGGTCGCCACGAGGTCGCCGGCACGGTCGCCGCGCACGCCCGCCTCGCCTTTGCCGTCGACCTTGATCGACTGTCCCGTCTGAATGCCGGCGGGGATCTTCACCTCGACCGTCTCGCGGGAGGGGGTACGACCCTGGCCGCCGCAGGTCTCGCAGGGGTGGTCCATCACCTTGCCCGAACCCTGGCAGTCGGGACAGGGCGCCTCGGTCTGCATCTGTCCGAAAATCGTGCGCTGGACCTCGACGACCCTGCCGGTGCCATGGCATCGTTCGCAGGTCTTCTCGTGGCCGCCGTCGGCGGTACCCGTGCCGTTGCAGTCATCGCAGGGGGCGAGACGCTCGTAGGACACAGTCTTTGTGCAGCCAGCCGCCGCCTCGGCAAGCGTGATATGCAGCGTGATGCCCATATCGCGGCCGCGCGTCCGCGTGGGGCGACCGCCTGCCGAGCGCCCGCCGCCAAAGAAGGAGTCGAATATGTCATTGATACCGAAACCGCCTCCGAAGATGTCGGACATATCGACGTAGTCCGCACCGAACCCGGCGGGTCCGTCGGGAGTGCCATAGCGGTCATAATTTGCACGTTTGGTCTCGTCGGATAGGACGGAATAGGCCTCGTTGACTTCCTTGAACTTCTCCTCGGCGTCGGGCGCGCTATTGACATCGGGATGGAGCTGGCGCGCCTTGGTCAGGAAAGCCCGCTTGATGGTTTTGGCGTCAGCGTCCCTGTCGACGCCAAGAATCTCGTAATAGTCCCTATCAGCCACGTGTTACCCCCATCGAACTCGTACGTGTCGCGGGACCGGCCGTGCACGAATACATCGCGACAGTGAGCAGGGCAAACACCAGACCGTTTGAGAGGCCGGACATAAAGGCACGCCCACCGTTGCGCCACCAATACTTACCATGGTTCACGCCGTCCTTCAGCACGCCGACAAGCCCGAGCACGACCATGATCGTGACGAACACCGAGAGGCTCGCGAGCGTACCGGAGACGGCGCCGAACACGATGAAGGGGGTCACGAAGCCCAACAGCTGAAAGCCGATTGACTGACCGCCCGTAAGCTGTTCCTCGGGCACCACCACGCGGCAGACGAAATCCCCTGACGTCTGGCCGTTCGTGCCGGCATTGCCCATGCCGGGAATACGCACTTCCGTTCCGTCGTGGCTACCGGCCGGCACGTCGATTACGGCCTCGCTCGCCGTGAGGACACGACCCGCGCCGCCGCAGATATCGCAGGGATCGGCGACGACCCTACCGGAACCCTCGCATTCGGGGCATACCATCTCCATGACGCCGAACCCGAGAAGGTCGGCGAGGTTGAGCGTGATGCGCCCGGTGCCATGGCAGGTCGGACAGGTCTCCGGATGCTCGGTATGGACCGACCCGGTTCCATGGCAGGAGTCGCAGGTCGCATACCGCTGGTAGGTGACCCCCCTCTTGACGCCTCGCCGTGCCTCATCGGCCGAGAGATTGAGCTCGAAGACAACATCGGAACCAGCCTTGGGGTTGTAGGAGCGCGACCTTGTGGTCGCCTGTTGCCTGCGGTAGCCGCCCATACCGCCGCCGAAGGGGAAGCCCCAGCCGAAGGGGTCGCCGTAGGAACCTGCCGACCCATAGCCGCCGCCTTGCGGATAGGAGGCACCCGAGAACGGCACGCCTGACCGCATCGCGTCATAGCGGCGGCGTTTCTCGTCGTCCGATAGAACGGCATATGCCTCGGATACCTCCTTGAACTTCTCCTCGGCATCCGGTGCCTTGTTCACATCGGGATGGAGCTTCCGCGCCTTTTGCTGGAAGGCCTTACGTATCTCGTCGGTCGTGGCACTCTCGTCCACGCCGAGGATCGCGTAATAGTCCTTTTCGTTCATCGACGCCATGCTCGAATACCTACCGTCCTGAAATGCCGGGCGCAAACGCGCCCGGCCGATTCACATACGAACGGCAAGTATATACCCGTCTCGTCCAGCTTGATGCAGCCGTTTTTCCGATTACCTCACTTACCTGTGGCAGGGACGAGCGTCGCCGTGTAGGTGATGTTGCCCTGCCAGGTTCCGACGCTGGTGGTGTATCCCTTTAGGTTGACCTTATCCTCGGAGATCGAGCCCGGGGCGCCCCCGTCGTCGGCGGCGTATTCGCTGGATGAGCCGTATACGTCGAACGCCGAGAAGGTGGGTCCGCCGTTTGTGTCCCAGTAATTGCCGCTGAGAGTCTTGGGCACGCCCTTCTCCGTGAAGTTGCGCTCCCACGTGACCTGCGCCGTCGCCTCCGAGCCAAAGTTCGAAAGGTCGTTGTCCAGAGGGTTCACGAGGGTGACGATACCGGAGGCAGAAAGATGAACGGCCTTGTCGTTCGGTATGACGCCACGGATCCAAACGTCGTAGGTGTCGGTGAGGTCAAATTTGCCGACATGCATGTTCTCGTACTTAATTTCTTTGGGCACCGTGACCTGGAAGGTGCCGTTGGGGTATTCGACATTGTCGTCGGTGATAGTGTCATCCG
This sequence comes from uncultured Actinomycetes bacterium, assembly GCA_900315165.1. Classification (GTDB taxonomy): domain Bacteria; phylum Actinomycetota; class Coriobacteriia; order Coriobacteriales; family Atopobiaceae; genus Olegusella. The sequence goes on from OMXZ01000009.1 coordinate 70,785, forward strand.
GGCCGGAATCGGTCCAGGTACCGCCCACAGTCGAATAGGACACGTGCACGCCCTCCGCGCCTGAGGAAGTTGCCGATGTCTCGGAGCTGTTCATCGTGCCGAACTGGTGGTAGGTGTCTTCGACCACGCCATTTCCCGACTCTGTCGCCTTGGCATCGGCCGGTGCGGTGCCGGTCTCGCTATAGGTGTAACCCTCCGGGGTCCCGTCGACTGGCTGCGTGACTGCGAATGCCGGTACCGCCGATCCGCATGCCATCGCAAGCGATAGCCCGATGGTCGCCGCACATCTCGCAACTCTTCCGAAAGAAGCCATTCTGGCCTCCCTTCCCGGGCTTTCGCCCGCTCTGTGGTCCGTCGCCCTATGCGACGGCTCTCACGCTGCTAGGGTTCCGTTACCGTCACCGTGGTCCCTCCGATCAGCCCAGGGCTGCATAGGTGATGGTCGATGGTATCGAGTGCTGTGTAATAGACATACAGGTCCCAGGTGCCGACCTGTGGCGCTCGGTCAAGATGCACCGACGTCACCTCATAACCCGGCTGAATTAGGAAGTTGTAGGAGGTCGCGTTGCCATCCGCGTCACGCTCCACCGGATCGAAAACGCATTCCGCCCCGTAGTCTTCCTGCAAGGCGTCGATAAGCTCCTGCCCGCTCAGCCCTTTTGCATCCCCGTCGTAGTCCAGATATATGCAGGGCGATATATCGACCGACTGGTTCTCGGTCAGCTGAACCTCGGCCAAGACGAACGCCGCTTCCTCCGGCGGTTTGCAGCCGTCGATATCGAGGTCCACCGAGGTTGTTCCACGCTCATCACGCGGTGCAAACTCCCAATCGAACTCAACGTCCTCACCGCCCCGCTCAATGGGACCAATCTGTTTGCCCTCGTCATCCTCCCAATACAGCGCAACATGCGCCTTGGCCTCTTTCTTTACGGGAAGATCCTCGTAAGGCATGTCAAATGAGGTTGCATCGAGAGGTATGTCGAATACTTTGCCGGTCGATTGATTCGTTGCGGGGTTCCTGATGACCAGCGGCTGGTCGCCCGGCTCAGCAGTCCAGACAGTGTCCTCGATCGACATGAAGGTCGTCGCGCCGGATATCTTCACGTGAGGCCGCGTGTCCGGGGCGGTTATACCGATTTGGTTCGCGAAGGTGGTCGCGACACCACTTGGCCCGCCGCATGACCTTTCTGCGAGGATCACTACGAAGGCGGTAAGGAAAGCCAGAAGCAGCAAGAGGGGCAAATGTCTGTCGCTGACGACGAGGTCCGCATCTCCGCATTCCCATCGCGGGCGGAGCGATGTCGGCAGATCGGCGGGATCCGCAAAGGCCTCGAAGCGCGTATTTCGAGCCAGGTGCCATCTCGCGCGCTTCGTCTCCTTCAGATGATAGCGCTCCCCGACCACCAGATTCGCTTCGTGGCTTTCCTCATCCGTGGACCAAGACGCAACTGTCTCATCATCCGAGACCCTCCGGACTTCAATCGTCGCCCCTTTCACGGGACGATGACGATGTTTGCTGTTCCAATCGGTGCGCAGAATGCGATAGGTGATTTCCGTCGACATCTCTCCTCTTTCCGTCATGCCCTTGCCGGACGGGAGGTGAGTATCTCAAGCGCTACTTGCAGGAAACTTGCGGCAATCTGGCCTGCAGCTGCCTGCAATATTGCCATCTCAGCTGCACGGCCCGATAACGTAAAATTTCTTGCGCACTTTGAGAGCTGAATACGTCCAGGAGAAAGGAGGCACGGCCCCTCCCGCAGGTATGATTCGAATTGTCGAGAAAC
>OMXZ01000023.1 GCA_900315165.1 uncultured Actinomycetes bacterium
CCCCCGATGAAAGCGTTCTCGTGGCCAGGGAAATTGTCGCGCAGCCACTTGCCCACGCTGTGGCGCACGCCGGCCACCGGGTTGGCCTTGGGCGCATCGGCTTCGTCCGCCCCCTCCGGCCGAGTCTGGGGCTTCTGCTCCTCGGCGGCACGGCGCTTGGCCTCCTCCACCGGCTCGACGGTGGTCCTGGGTTTCTTATCGGCCATTACTGCTCCTCCCCATCCGCGGGCTCAGGCGTCGGCTCATCGAGTGTGACCTGGGGCTCGGGCACCTCGGGCGCGGTCTGCGCAACCTCTAACGGGTGCCAGGAAGAGGTGCCCATGGGGACCGTGATGTCGTCGCTCGCGTGCTCCTCGACCGCCGGTACTGAGGCGGCCGGCACCGTTGCGCGCGCAGACGCGTAGCTCGCCTCGAGCTCGTCGAAACTCTGGGGCTCCTCGTGCGTCACCGCGTCGAGGAATTCGATGTCCACGCTCTCGACCTTGTCGCCGCAGATGTCGGCGAGACCGCGCACGAGGTCGGCATGGAGCGTCGCGCCGGCGTCCACCACGTTGATGGGGGTCTGCGGCTGCACGCGGGCGAAGACACGGATATGCCCGCGCTTTTTGGCCTTGACCGCCACGCTGCGCGCCGTCATGGTGCCGTCGCACTCGATCACATGGACGGCCTGGGCCTTGATGGCGTCGCGGGTGACCTGAATCTCGTCACCGCCCTCGGAGGAGATAATGACGGACTTGCGGTTGCGCGGGGTGAAGATACCGCGCAGGAGGCAGAAGGCCAACCCGATGGCCGTGATGCAGGCCAGGCAGACGATGGCCCGGCCGCCGATCGGATCGACGGCGATGGCCGCAATTTCCTTCTCGTACAGACCGAAGAACGCCGGCAGGGCGAAGACCGCCAGGCTCAAGAGCCCCGCGAGCCCGAAAATGATCAGACAAAAACGTTTGAACCCGTTCATGCTGCTCCTCTCTCACACTGCCACAGTCTACCCCATGGGTCGGACACCATGTCCGCAAACCCTCGGGAACGGGGCGCGCAGAGGGGCTAGCTCAGGCCGTTTGCCACCGTCGAGGGGTCCCCGCCCGCATCGACTGTTGCCATCATCTGCGCGAGCGCCGCCTGGTCGGCGATGACGTAGCTCACGCCGTCGACATACTCCGTGGTAGAGGGCACGCTGGCCCGGTAGATGGTCGGGCCGCCCGCCAGCATCCGCACCAGGATCGGCACGATGTCGTAGCAGCGCATGGAGGTGTCGAGCAGGTCGCCCATGGAGGCGGCCACCTGGGGCAGCTGCGTGGGCGGCAGGGTGCGGACCTTGTCGATGATCGCCTGGATCACGAGGGCCTGGTCGACCTGGCGCTGGAAGTCGCCCAGCGCGAAGCCGTGGCGCACGCGCGAGAAGAGCAAGGCCGTCTGGCCGTCCATCTGGGTGGGCCCCGCGGGCAGCACGAGCCCGGTGTAGTCGGGGTCGTTCACCTCGACCGGCACGTCCACGGTGATGCCGCCGATGGCGTCGACCAGGGTCGCCACGCCGTCGAAACGGATGACTGCCGCCTCGGAGATAGCGGTGCCCGTGAGCTCGCTCACGGCGCTCACGGCACCGCCCGCCCCACCGAATGCATAGGCGGCGTTGATCTTCTGCGTGCCGTGCCCCTTGATCTGGACCATCGTGTCGCGCGGGATCGAAACGAGCGTGATCTGGTTGCGCACGACGTCGATACGGGCAAGCATCATCGTGTCGGTACGCGAGACCGTGTCGCCATCACGGGCGTCCGACCCCATCAGCAGTACGTAATACGGCATGAAGGGCACCCGCATCTGCGTGGCCTCCCGGACGCTTTGCCCCTCCGCCTCATCGAAGGCGATGCTGCGGTCGATCGGCACGCATACCACCGCATACACGACCGCCAGGACAGCGATCAGAGTAAGGAGGACGCGGCGCACCGGATGCGCGCGGCGGGTGTGTTCACGGCGTCGGCGACGTGGTCGGGCGGCAGCCTCGCGGGCGTCGTAGGCCTGATAGGTCGCGGGGGCCTCGTGGACCTGTTCCCCCTGCTTGTGGTGTCGTTTGAGAAAACCGCCCCGGTCCTGCCGGGGCGCCGCATAGGGGTCCGCGCCATAGGCGTCCTCGCCATAGCGCGCGTCAAAGGCGGCGCGGTTGGCGTCGGGGTCGACGTAGACCTGCCGTGCCCGCACGGTTTGCGGCGGCTGAGGCGCCGCGTAGGACGCAGGCGACACATCGAGGCCGTCAGGATCATCCACAAAATCCTCGGGCTCATCAAGATAGTCAGGGAGCACATCGAGGCCGTCGGGCTCGTCTTCCTCCACGAGGGGCGCCGCCGCAGCATGGCGGCCAAATCGGGACCCGGACTGCAGGGTGCCCTCGGCGTGCTCCTGCACAGGGACGACAAGCTCGTCGTCCTCGGGATCCTCTAACTCGAAATCCTCGGGGTCGACGAGCCTGTCGAGTCCGTCATATATGCGGTCGTCGCGAGACGTCACGGGCAGCTCCCGGGCTTACTCGTCCTCCGCCAGGGCCGCCTCGATCTCGTCGGTGCGGTTCATGGTGTCGTAGACGTTCTGCACGTCCTCGAGCTCCTCGAGGCGGTCGACGAGGCGCTGGACCTTCTTGGCGTCGGCCACGGAGACGTCGGTCGGGGTCGTAGCGACCATGGTGAGCTCGGAGCCCTTGACCTCGATGCCCTGGGCCTCCAGACCCTTCTGGACATCCTGCATCTTGTCGTAGGCGGTGTAGACGATCCACTCGTCGCCGGCGTCCTCGTAGTCCTCGCCGTCGGCCTCGGCCACAGCCATCATGAACTCGTCCTCGTCCACGGCGTTGTCGCGGTCGGGGACTTTCTTGTCGTCGGACTTGATGACCTTGTCCACGGCGATGGAACCCTTGCGCTCGAACTGGAAGGCAACCGAGCCGGTGGTGCCGAGGTTGCCGCCCGCATGGGTGAAGGCGGAACGCACGTCGGCGGCAGTGCGGTTCTTGTTGTCGGTCAGGCAGTCAACATAGACGGCGATACCCGCGGGGCCGTAGCCTTCGTAGGTGATCTCCTCGTAGGTGGCGGCGTCGGCACCGGCGCCGAAGGCCTTGTCGATGGCGGCCTTGATCTTGGCGTTGGGCATGGAGACCATGCGGGCGCGCGCGACGGCGGCAGCGAGGGTGGCGTTGTTGTCCGGGTTGGGGTCCCCACCCAGCTTGGCAGCGACGGTGATGTTACGCGAGAGCTTGGAGAAGAGCGAGGAACGCTTGGCGTCGATCGCGGCCTTCTTGTGCTTGGTGGTAGCCCACTTAGAGTGTCCGGACATGCAGGTCTCCTTCGTGCAAAGTGAATGAAACGGTATGATTCTAGCCGTTTGTCCTGTAGAAGAAAACCCCCGCTCACACACACCACACCGTCTGCCGGTCGCTCGCCCGCCCTCGCCCGTCCGGTCGTCTCGCCGCGCCAAGGGAGCACTACACTGCAGGCAGACGGCCGTAACGGAAGGGCCGTGAGGGGAAGGGGCGCCATGCTGTATCTGGGCAACTTTAACTACAGCGACGACAACGACAAGGCGGACAACTATTGCCTGATGCCTGCGGTCGTCGAAGCCTCGGATGCCGACGAGGCGCTCGACAAGTTCGAAGCCATGTTCGAGCGCATCCATGCGAGCTCCGACCTGCTGGACGGCGCGCGCAGGATCTACCTCGACTCCCTGGTCGAACTCGACCATCTTCCCGAGTCCGCGGTACTGGTCCAGTGGCAAAAAATCGTGCCCGCGGGCGACGGTCTGTGCTCGATCACGGCCGCCCTGCCCGAGGTCGAGGGCGCCGGCATTGCCGCCTATAGCTGGGCTGACGAGAACGAGGACGTCGTCGAGCTCGATGAGGGCGACGATTACGACGACGATGCCAGTACCTACGGCGAGCTCGATGAGACGGAGCTCGACTTCGACGAGGACGGCTACGAGGAAGAGCCCTTCCTGCTGTTCTGACGTGTGCAACAAATGACGGCAGGTTTCAGGGATTTCCCGAAAATTCACTGACAAATGTATGTTGCGGTGGATTGAGGTCGGAAAGAATCATTCAAAAAAGGCTCATTTGCTGTGAATCACAGCAGATCGTGTCGCGAATGTTGGTGTAAGCGGCAAACCGTCCGCCAAGGGGATTTTGAGATAGGCGTGGCCACCGCCTTAGAATCTGTAACCGACCAAAGTATGGACAGTGTAACGGTTGACGCCGCGGTGGCGGCGATGGAGATGCCCCGGCTCGGCGACGGGACGGTGAACCTGATGGAGCTCGGGCGCGCGCTGCTCGAGCAGATCGTGAACGAGGTCATGCGCGCGATGGCCGAGGCGGCCGCCGAGGACGCCGGCACCAGCCGCAACGGCTACCGCGACCGCAGGCTGGAGACGACGATCGGCACCCTGGAGCTCAGGATCCCCAAGCTCAGGGCGGGCACGTTCTTCCCGCAGGACCTGCTCGAGCGCTACTCCCGCACGGACAAGGCGATGGCCGCGGCGATATCCGAGATGTACGCCGGCGGCCTCTCCACGCGCAAGGTGGAGGCGGTGGCCAGGGCGCTCGGCGTCGACTCCCTCAGCAAGGACCAGGTCAGCCGCATATGCCGCGCGCTCGACGCCGCGGTCGAGGACCTCAACGGCCGCGCCCTCGGCGAGCTGGGCGGCTTCCCCTACATATGGCTCGACGCCACCTACGTGAAGTGCCGCGAGGAGGGGCACGTGGCGTCCGTCGCGGTCGTCACCGCGATCGGCTGCGACGAGCGGGGGATGCGCTACGTGCTGGGCTTCGACGTAGTGGACACCGAGAGCTACGACTCGTGGCTCGCCTTCCTGCGCGGCCTGCGCGAGCGCGGGGTGGGAGGCGTGCGCCTGGTCGTCTCCGACGCCCACGGCGGCCTGGTCAGGGCGATCGGCGAGGTCTTCCAGGGCGCCGCCTGGCAGCGCTGCGTGGTGCACCTCATACGCGACTGCTGCCGGGCCGCCAGGTCGCGGGAGAAGCGCGCCCGCGTGGCGAGGCTGCTGTCGCCCGTGTTCAGGGCCAAGGACCCGCTGGTCGTGAGGGCCGCGTACCACAGGGCGACGGAGCTCGTGGCCTCGTTCTGCCCGGCCGCGGCCGAGGTCCTCGAGGAGGCCGAGCCCGACGCGCTCGCGTACCTCGACTTCCCGGCCAGCCACTGGAAGCGCCTGCGCACCAACAACGTGCAGGAGCGCACCAACCGGGAGATCAAGCGCAGGTCGAGGGTGGTGCAGGTCTTCCCGAGCAGGGAGTCCCTCATGCGGCTGGTCGGGGCCGTGATGGCCGACGTGGACGAGGGCTGGCAGCAGTCGCGCTACTTCTCGGAGGCCAAGATGGATGAGCTCTGGAGGCTCGAGGAGGCGCGCGCAGGCGGCGCATCGCCGGCGCGCCCGTCGGAGGCCGAGCTCGGAGCCGCGCGCGCCGAGGCCGACAAGATCCTCGCCGCCGCGGAGGTTGCGATGGAGAGGGAGGCCGCCTAGGATAGACTCACGAAAGGTACGGGTTCCGGGCGTCGCCACGCCTCCGATCGAAATCCCGATACACCAACTTTTGCGACACTACCCTTGCGCATTTATTAGCAGGTTGTCGGGGAATCTCCGCAACCTGCATGTATTTGTACAGCTATGCCGCGCGGGCGACGACGAGCTCGCGGCCGCCGACAAAGAACTCGTTGTGTCCGACGATGACCACGTCAAACTGCGAGCTGGGAGCCTCGCTAGCTCGCGGATTGGCGTTTTCTTCGTCAGCGGCTACGAGCTTGTCGTCAGGGCCTCCGTGGCCGTCACCGGCATGGCGAGTCGCAGCTTACTCGTCAGCCGTGCCCTGGCCCGCGAGCGTCATCGCATACTGCGAAGCCGACGTGGTGTCGAGCTGGACGCTCTGCCCCGAAAAACCGAAGCTCAGCGTGATGTCCTTGGTGATGACGGCGTCCGTGTCCTTCGCGATCGCGTCGAAGAGCACGCCGTAGACCTCGTGCTGGACGGCCTGCTCGCCCTGGTTGTAATAGATGCTCTGCGCCTCGGAGGTCTGGGAATAGGCGACCGCGGCTTCGTTGCCGTCGGTCATGGCCTTGGTACCGTCGATGGCGGTTACATGCAGGACGGTCGAGACGACGTTATTGGACACGGTCGTCTTGCCCGCCTCGGCTTTGGCCTGGGCAAGAACCGCCTTGTAGTAGTCCTCCGTGGACCAGCCGCATCCCTCGAGCTCGGCGGCAAAGTCCTCGTTGAGCCCGAGCGTAGTGGCGAAGAAGGCAGGGTCGTCGGCGAGCTCGGTGAAGAGGGCGACCCACATATTGGACAGCTGCATCTTGCCGTTGTCGGTGTAGGACCAGGCGCCCTGGTCGTTGCAGGCGATCGACCCGTCCCAGAGGGCCTCGGCGACCGCCTGGACACCTGCATCGTCGGCCACCCACTCGCCGCCCACCTTGCCGAGCGTGAGCTTGGCCTTGTGCTCGACCATGGGCAGGTCGTCCTCATCGAGCGCGGCGGTCATGGCCGCGCCGACCTCCTTGTTGAGCGAGGGCTCGCCCATGGTGGACAGCGTCGTGTAATCGGAATGCAGGAGCGAGAGCGAGCGGTTGGCCAGCCAGTTGTAATCCGGGCAGGTCAGTGTGACCTCGGCGGTCGCGGTCTTGCCCGACACCGTGACAGATCCGAGTTCGTAGGTCACCTTGCGCAGGTAGGCCTTGGCAAAGTCGGATCCGGTGGGAAAGGCCCCGAGCGCGCCGTAGACGCCATTGGAGAGGGTGCCCGCCTTGGCTTGGCCCAGGCGGTCGAGCTCCCAGGTAGCCTGCTCGGTCGCAGCCCTGGCTTCGGGATCGGCCGGCCCGCAGGCGGAAAGGCCCGCGAACGACCCCACGGCCAGCACGAACGCGAGCATGATAGTCCCCGCGAGCCGCAGCACCCCGCCCCGGCGTTCGCGGGTGGCGGACACGGCGGGTGTGGCTTGGGACATAGGGGGCTCCTTGCTCGCTGAAGCGCCAGACGGGCAGGCCATGCTACTCAAGATGGCCTACCTGCGGACGGTTCCTCTTTATTGAGACTATCAGCAGTATGACACCAATGACGACGAGCGGCAGGGAAAGTATCTGGCCCATCGTGACGAAGCCGGCGAAGAGGTAGCCGAGCTGGGCGTCGGGCACACGGACGAACTCGATCAGGAAGCGGAAGCAACCGTAAAGGGCAAGGAAGGTGCCCAGAAAGGTCCCTTGCGGGCGCGGCGGGCGACGGCGTGACAAGGCGAAAAGCACGATGAAGAGCACGACGCCCTCGAGCAGTGCCTCATAGAGCTGGGATGGGTGGCGGTAGACGTTGCCGCCGCCGGTATCGGCGAACATCACGCCCCAGGGTAGGTCGGTGGGCTTGCCCCAGAGCTCGCCGTTGACGAAGTTGGCGCAGCGGCCGAAGAAAAGGCCGATGGGCGCCCCGATCACGGCGAGGTCCGCCACGGTCGGGATCGAGATCTTGGACGACCGGCACACCAGGCTGCCGCCGACGATCGCCCCGACGAGGCCCCCGTGGAAGCTCATGCCGCCCTGGTTGAGCAGGAAGATCTCGAGCGGGTGGGTCAGGTAGTAGCCCGCCCCGTAGAAGAGGACGTAGGCGACGCGCGCGCCGATGATCACGCCGAAGGCGACGCCGATCACGATATTGAGCACGTCGTCCGATGTGAGATCGAGGCCCCAGCGCCGCTGGGTACGCCAGAGGCAGAGCCCCGCCAGCGTGAAGCCCGCCAGATAGGCCAGGCCGTACCAGCGGATGACGATGGGCCCGAGGGAGAATGCGATCGGGCTCGACGCCTGATAGAGCTCGTTAAGCCACATGTGCGCGTCTCACCAGCAGCCTAGAAGGCCATGGCCGGCTGGACTTTGGTGACGCCGGGGACGTGCTCGCGCAGGATTCGCTCGATGCCCTCACTCATATCGTAGCTCGACAGCGGGCAGCCGGCGCAGGCGCCCTGCATCTCAAGGGTCACGACGCCGTCGTCGTCGCAATCGACGAGCACGATGTCGCCGCCGTCGGCCTGCAGGCTCTGACGGATCACGTCGATGGTCTTCTCCAGAAGGTCGCGGTTGACTGCCATATAAGTACCTCTCTAATCCCTATTTCTGCGGTAGACATTTGCGTATGGTACCCAAACATCCCCCATCCATACAAGACACACTGGAATCAAGATACCCCACAATCCGCATCAGACGATGGGCGCGTGCAGATGGCCGCTCGTGGCGCCGGCAAGGCGGGCTTCCGGCTCACGGCCTTCCCGGGCAGCCGCGACGGCACGGGCGACGCGGGCCACTGCGGCGGCGGACTCGCGGGTGTCGAGCAGGGTGCAGTCCGCCAAAAAGCGCGTGACTCCGACCTTCAAGAGCGCAGGGATCTCGGGCGTGGTGTCCAGCGGGCTCGCCGCATATATGCGCGAACGGCCTTGCAAGTCGGTCCGCACGGGCATGAGCCGGCCGTCGCGCCCGCGTAGGGACACGCGGCGCTGGCGCAGCTTGCAGCGGGCACAGTCGTGGATGCAGCGGTCAGCCGCCTGGAGCACGCAGTGCTCGCTGGTCATGGCGCGCGTACGGCCGTACACCGCAAGGCCCACGGGCACCGTCGCGCGCGGTGCGAGCGCGCAAATTTCCTCCAGCGAGAGCTCGGCCGAAAGCCAGAAGCCCCCGGCGCCCTCCCTCTCGAGCCAGGCCAGGGCGCTGGCATTGTGCACGGGGATGCAGGGGCGGATCTCGGGCAGGGCACCGCGCTGCGCGGCCAGGGCGAGCTCGGACACGTTGCCCACGCCGGCGGGCTGGCCCTCCCGCACCCAGGGGTCGATGCGGGCATGGTCGCCCTCGCGGCAGACCTCGTCCAGCCAGGGGATGACGCCCTCGGGCCAGGAGCCGCGGGCCAGGCACTCGTCGCGCGCATATATACGCTGCGCGCCCGCCTCGAGGGCGGCGCATGCGGCTTCGGGCGTGGTCACGAGCGCGCAGGCCTCGGGCTCGCGGCCGGCGCGGGCGGCTTGCTCGGGCGTCCGCGCCGGTATGGATGCAGCAAGGCGGGCCTCCGACCTCGGACGGTCGGCATAGGGCTTTAGAATCTCGTCCGCGAGCAGGTCGCAGGCCTGCTGGCGCACCTTGTGCACGGCGGAGAAGCCGAGCCCGACGCCCTCGTGCAGCTCGACCTCGATCGAGGTGGGCTCGAAAGGCGAGGACCCCATGCGGCCTACGTGCTCGGCCAGGTCGGCCTCGCTCACAGGTCGGGTGCGGGCGGGCTCGACCACGGCACCCTCCGCCCGGACATGCGCGCCGGTGTCGATGCGGGTCAGCTCCACGGCAAGGGGTCGCCCTATGCGCGCCTCCACCCGCACGCGGACCGGCCGTTTTGGAGCAGCCTCGGGGCGGGCCGCTCGCTCGGAGGCGTCGAGCGCGACCTGCGAGCGGATCACGCGCACGAGGCTGCCGGCGGGCACGGTGCGCGTGGTGCGCACGGCAATCGTCTCCCCCGCCTCGGCGTCGGCCGGCGCAGGGCCGGTGATGAACTGGCTGGGATCCTCGAGAGGCCGCAGTTCGAGCAGGTCGCCCTTGCCGACGGGCAAGTCCAGGCGAACGCTCACGTCGGCCGCGGTGTAGGCGCGCGTGCGGACGCGCCCGCCGTCCGAGCCGCCTCGCACGCGACGGTAGGTGCCCAGGTCGCGGCCCCCGGTCACGACGCCGACAAGCTCGCCGCGGTTGTTGGACCGGTTGTAGCTCATCATCTCGTCGCCGGAGCGGCCGTAGAGGTAGGCGTCGGTGAAGTCGCGGTTGAAGGACCGCCGCAGGAGTGTCGCGATACGCCGCTTCTCGCCCTCATCCAACTCGCGCCCCTCCGCCAGCGCATCGAGCGCGATGCGGTAGGCCGACACGACGCCCCACACGTAGTCGGGCGCCTTCATGCGACCCTCGACCTTGAGCGAGCCGAGGCCCGCGTCCGCGAGCTCGGCCAGGTGGCCGACGGTGCGGTAGTCCTTGGGGCAGAGAGGCCGGCCCCGGTCGGGCGCAGCAATATCCTCCCCCGTCTCGTCCACCAGGGCATAGGGCAGACGGCAGGGCTGAGCGCACATGCCGCGGTTGGCCGACCGCTCACCCGCCAGCGAGCTCATCATACAGACGCCCGAATAGCAGAAGCACAGGGCCCCGTGGCCGAAATTCTCGAGCTCGACGCCCTCCTCGGCGATACGGGCAATCTCGGGCAGGGACAGCTCGCGCGAGAGCGTGACGCGCCCGACCGCAAGCTCGTCGCGAGCCCAGGCCACGCCGCGCGCGTCGTGCACGTTTGCCTGGGTCGAGACATGCACCTCGACCTCGGGCAGCTGGCGGCGCACCTCGGCCATGAGGCCCCAGTCCTGCAAGATTACGGCGTCGGCGCCCAGCTCCCAGGCCCGCCGCACGAGCGCGAGCGCCCGCGGCATCTCGTCGTCCTTGATCACGACGTTTTCCGTCACGTAGACGCGGGCGCCGGCCAGGTGTGCCGTCCGGCAGGCCGCGGCAAAGTCGGCGTCCTCGAAGTTGCCGGCGCCCCGTCGCGCGTTGAACTTGCTGCCCAGGCCGCAATAGATGGCATCGGCACCGGCTGCGAGCGCCGCGTAGAAAGCCGCGGGGCCGCCGGCCGGTGCCAGGAGTTCCGGTATGCCCGTGCGCCCGTCCTTAGACAAGCTGGACCACTTTGCGCTTGCCCACCTGCAGGGTCGCGCCGCGGAGCGCGTCCGGGCTGACGTTGTAGGTCTTGGGCTCGACCTTCTCGCCGGCGATGCGCACGCCGCCGCCGTCGATGGCTTTGCGGCCCTCGCCCGCGGAAGCTGCGAGGCCTGCGTCCTTGAGAAGGGCCGGCAGGTAGATGAGGCCCTCGTCGTTCAGGCGACTGTCGAGGTCGGCTTCGTACTCGGGGGCGTCGACGACCTTGTTCTCCTTGAAGCGCGCGTCGAAGGTGGCCTGGGCCTCGTCGCCCGCGCCCTCGCCGTGGTAGAGGTCGCAGATGTTGCGCGCGAGGGCACGCTTGAGCTCGTAGGGGTCGGCCGAGCCGTCGGCGTAGGCCGCGTCGATCGCGTCGACCTCGTCCACGGACAGGGTCGAGCACAGGCGGAAGTACATGGGGACGAGCTCGTCGGTGATGCTCATGAGCTTGCCGTACATCTGGTCGGCGGGGTCGGTGAGGCCCACGTAGTTGCCGTAGCTCTTGGACATCTTCTTGGTGCCGTCGAGGCCCACCAGAAGCGGCATCGTGAGCGCCACCTGGGGCTCCATACCCTCGTCGCGCATGAGGTCGCGGCCGGCGAGCAGGTTGAAGATCTGGTCGTTGCCGCCCATCTCGAGGTCGGCCTTGACGACCACGGAGTCGTAGGCCTGCAGCACCGGGTAGATGAACTCGTGCAGGGCGATGGACTGGCCGTTGGTATAGCGGTTGTGGAAGTCCTCGCGCTCGAGGATACGGGCCACATTGAACTTGCTGAGCAGGCCCAGCATCTGGCCGAGGTCCATCGGCTTGATCCAGTCGCCGTTGTGGACGATGGTCGTCTTCTCCGGGTCCAGGATCTTCATGGCCTGGCTCACGTAGGTGCGGGCGTTGGCCTCCACGGCCTCCTCGGTCAGCGGCGGCCGGGTGCTGTCGCGGCCGGAGGGGTCGCCGATGAGCGCCGTACCGTTGCCGATGATGAGGGTGACCTTGTGGCCCAGGTCCTGGAACTGACGCATCTTGCGCAGCGGCACCGCGTGGCCCAGGTGCAGGTCGGGGCTGGTGGGGTCCACGCCCAGCTTGATATTGAGGGGGGTATCGCGCGCGAGCTTTTTCTTGAGCTCGTCGAGCGGCACGATCTGCATGGTGCCGGACGTGATGACCTTCAGCTGTTCTTCCATTGGCAACAACGCTCTGTCCTCCATGTTGTTCAAGTGCGGCTGCAGGCGCGGCCGCATCGTTGTGGTAGCCTGCCCATGGCAGACCTCACATACCTTAGCAGGATGTGACCTTATAATGTTGATACAAATGCCACTTCTCTAGGAGGAATGCATGGGTATTCGCACGCGCAGGGCCCACAAGCACTCGCGCACCCATATCGTCGGCTTCGGCATCCTGGGCGTGTTCGGCTTCCTCGCCCTGCTGACCGGCGCGCTCGCCGTCTCGCTCGGCGCCCTGGTCTCCGACTGGCTCTCCGACCTGCCGGACTACCAGTCGGCCGACGCCTACCTCGTGGCCGAGCCGACGACCGTCTATGCCTCCGGCAATACCCCGCTCGTCCAGTTCTACCTGCAGAACCGCCGCTCCATCGAGAGCTCGGAGGTCTCCGACTACGTTTTCACCGCCACGGTGGACGTCGAGGACGAGCGTTTCTACAAGCACAACGGCGTCGACCCCCAGGGCATCGTCCGCGCCGTCTTCGCGCAGCTCTCCGGTGGATCGGAGGGCGCCTCGACCATCACCCAGCAGCTGGTGCGCAACACCGTCCTTTCCGACGAGCAGTTCGAGCGCTCGCTCAAGCGCAAGGTCCGCGAGGCTTACATCGCCATCCAGATGGAGAAGACCTACACCAAGGACCAGATCCTGATGATGTACCTCAACACCATCTACTACGGCGAGGGCGCCTACGGCATCGAGGCCGCGAGCATCACCTATTTCAATAAGCACGCGAGCGAGCTCACCCTCAATGAGGCGGCCACGCTCGCGGGCCTGCCCCAGTCGCCCAACTATTACGACCCCATCGTCAATGTGGAGGCCGCCACCCAACGCCGCAACCACGTGCTCGACCGCATGCTCGCCCTCGGCGACATCACGCAGGAGCAGTACGACGAGACGGTCGCCGAGCCCGTCACGCTCAACCCCGGCACCTTCACCGAGGCGACCTCTGCCTCCCCCTACTTCACCGACTACGTCCGCCAGCTCCTCCTCGAGGACTTCGACCAGGACGTCATCCTTTCAGGCGGCCTGAAGGTGTACACGACGCTCGACCTCGACATGCAGAAGGCTGCCGAGGCCGCCGTCGCGCAGCGCCTCGAGGAGATCGGCAACGACAAGCTCCAGAGCGCCCTCGTCTGCACCGAGGTCGGCAACGGCTACATCCGCGCCATGGTCGGCGGCAGGGACTACGGCCTGAGCCAGTTCAACATGGCCACCCAGGCGCGCCGCCAGACGGGCTCGAGCTTCAAGGTCTTCACGCTGGCCGCCGCCATCGGCGAGGGCATGAACCCCGACATCCGCATCAACTGCAACTCGCCCATCCAGGCCACCCCGACCTGGAAGGTCCAAAACTACGGCAACTACAGCTACGGCACCCTGACCCTGACCGACGCGCTGGCCGTCTCGTCCAACACCGCCTTCGCCCAGGTGGCGGTGGCCATCGGTGCCGACAAGATCGCCGACACCGCGCACGCCATGGGCATTGACGAGGACCTGCCCAATTACCCGTCGCTCACGCTCGGTACCGCGGGCGTGCCCCCCGTCGAGATGTCGGAGGCCTACGCCACCATCGCCAGCGGCGGCATCCACCGCGACGCCATCGCGATCACGCGCATCGAGGACCGCAACGGCAACGTGGTCTACGAGCACAAGGACGACCCCAAGCAGGCGATCGAGGCCGGTGTCGCCCAGGCCACCGAGCAGGCCATGGAGGGCGTCGTCGAGAGCTCCCGCGGCTCGGGTAACGTCGTCAAGCAGCTCGCCACCTTCGACCAGCCCATCGCGGGCAAGACGGGCACGACCGAGACCTATGCCGACCTGTGGTTCTGCGGCATCACCCCGCAGTACTCGGTCGCTGTCTGGAGCGGCTACGAGGACAACACCTCCGTCTACGTCAACGGCTCCTACGGCCACCCCTTCAACACATCCTGCATGATCTGGACGTATTTCATGAACTCGGTCCTCGAGGGCAAAGAGCGGGCAGAGTTCCCGAGCGGCGCGGCCTCCCCCACCTATAAGTCCGACAGCACCTGGGGCTTCACGGTGGCGCCCGAACCCGTCCAGCAGCAGACCGATGAGACTGCCGAAGCCGAGGAAGACGCCGCGGAAAATGCCGAGAGTCAGCAGCAGCAACAGCAGACGACGACCGACACCCCGACGACTCCCGAGACCCCCACGACGCCGACCGAGCCGACCACACCTACGACCCCCACGACCCCCACGACGCCGACTACACCGGAGACACCGGCCGAGCCTACGACGGGTCAGTAACCCGCCACCGACGCACGGGACAAGCGCAGGCCGCGGATTCCCCGCGACCTGCGCTTTTTTCAGACCTATGGCCTTCCGTCCGTGACCGCTCTACTTGCGGGTATGGCTCAGCTTGTTGATGAGATTGACCAGCTCGATGGCCGACTGCACATCGCCGGACACGACAAGGACCGTATCGTTGCCAGCGACCGACCCGATGACCTCGTGAAGCGATGCCGCATCGACGGCGGCGGCCACGCCCGGTGCGGTACCCGGCTGGCTCCTGATCACCACGAGATTGTCGGCACGGTCGACACCGATCACAAACTCGGAGACCATGCGCTGCAGATGCAGGTCCTCGGCCAGAACGTATATACCTTCCGAAAGTTTGCGCAAGCCCATGTCGGCGATGTCACGCGACACGGTCGCCTGCGTGCATTTATATCCGATACTTTGCAGCTCATCGACCAGCTCGCGCTGGGTGCGGATGGATTTGCCTCGTACGATGTCGCGGATGGCGTCCTGCCTGCTATTGCGCCTTTTCACCATGTTGCAGCTCCAAACTTTGCAAACACGACCTCGCTTATGCATACCGTTGCGAAAAAAACGCGTGCGTTCGCACAGCCGTGAATCAATTCTTTCTGATTTGCATCATACGCCAATAATATTCGTATAAATGTTTCATTTTGCGAACATTCGCCGATGCTCCCCGAACGGTGCCCCCACCACCCAAATCATCGACCGCTGCCCGCATTGGCGCTCGCGCGGCCGTGCGCATTGTCATAAGATGGCGTAGGTATCTAAATCGGGATGCCTTCCCTGTATGCACGAGACACGAGGGGACCACATGCCAAATTACAATAGCCAGAGCCCCGACCGGGACGGCGCCCGCCGCCCCCGCGGCCAGCGTCCGGACGGCTCCCGCCCGCAGGGCCAACGGGGCCCGCGCCCGCAGGGCTCACGCCCGCAGGGCCAGCGTTCTCAGGGGCCGCGGCCCCAGGGCCAACGCCCGCGCCAGGATCGTCCAATCAACGCACGCGGACCCCGGCCCTCCCAGCAGCCCTACAAGTCGCATCGCAACTACCGCACCATCAACGGGACCGACACGGGCTACAACCTCCGGCAGCACAGCAACGTCAACCTCTCCGGCCGTCGGAACCGCGGGCTTGCCGGCCTTGGTGGCGGCGACCGCCGCTCGCTTGTGATCCTCATCGCCGGCATCGTCGTCCTGATCTTGCTGATCATCGGAATCTCGAGCTGCGTGCGCGGCTGCTCGAGCAAGAAGAGCAGCGACGAGAACACCAACTCGCTCGATGCCCGCGTGGCCGCCGACGCAAGCTCGGACGTCACGGCGACGCTTACGCCGGCACTCGACACGGCCGACGGACTGGACAAGATCGCCGCCAATGCCGATGCCTACACCGACACCCGCATGATCGAGCTGGCTGTCTCCGAGCCGGAGGCCGTCGACTTCGTCGCCAACTACCCCAGCTCCGACAAGACCTCCTCGTCCTATAGCGACGAGGTCAGCCAGGGCACCTACCCGCAGCTCTTCGACTGGGACAGCCGCTGGGGCAACGTGGACTACTCGGGCGGCGCCCTGGGTGTGACGGGTTCCGGACCCACCGTCGTGGCCATGGCCTATATGGGCCTCACCGGCAAGTCCGACCAGACCCCCGCGACGATCGCCACCACCGTATCCGATGGCGGCTACACCGACAAGGATGCCGGCACCTCGACGAGCTTCTTCTCGGATGGCCTGTCCTCCCTCGGCCTTTCCGCCAACGAGTACACCGTCTCCGCCGACAACATCTCCTCCCTCCTGCAGGACGGCACGCCGCTCGCCGTGCTCGTCAAGGCCGACACGCTCACCAAGTATGCCCACTGGGTCCTTGTGGTCGGTGTCGGCGACGACGGCGCCCTGGTCGTCTACGACCCGACGTCGGCCATCGTCTCGTCCCATACCTGGGCTGCCAGCACGATCGCCTACGACGGCGACACGATGTACGCCCTGTCCGCCACGGAGTCCGACAGTGCCTCCAGCGACAGCTCCTCGGATTCCACAGGCTCAGACAGCAGCGCATCCAGCTCGAGCAACTAGCACATGCCATGGCGGCGGGTATCGTCCCGCCGCATCAGGCGCAGCACGACGCACCAGTGCAGCACAACATAAAAAAGAAGGGCCCGGCAGCATCTGCAGCCGGGCCCCTTTCCTGTGCGGGGAATTTGTCTGCGAACCGACACCCGCAGACTGTCCGCCATCTATCCGCTACTTGAGGATGGTCTCGGCGGCCTCCTGGAGCTTGGCGCGGACGGCCTCGGCCTCGGCACGTGTGGCGCCCTTGGCGAAGAGATAGGCCTTGACCTTGGGCTCGGTGCCGGACGGACGGAAGATGACCTTGTTGTCGTCCTCGAGGCGGTACTCGATCACGTTGGCGGCGGGCAGGTGCTGCGGAGCCTCCTTCTGCAGGCCGGAGACGCGCGGCATCTCGGGCGCGGTGGCGAAGTCGGTGACGCCCGTGACCTTGTAGCCGGCGATCTCGGTCAGCGGCTCGGAACGCAGGCCGTCCATGATCTCCTTCATGCGCTCGGCGCCGGCGGCACCCGGGAAGGCGGCGTTGACCGTGCCGTTGAGGTAGTAGCCGTACTTCTTGTAGAGCTCTTCCATGGCCTCATAGAGGTCCATGCCCTTCTCGGCGTAGTAGGCCGCCATCTCGACGCACATCTCCACGGCGACGATGGCGTCCTTGTCGCGGGCGTGGGTGCCCACGAGGTAGCCGTAGGACTCCTCGAAGCCCATGAGGTAACGGTCCTCCTCGCCCTCGGCCTTGAGCTGGTCGATCTGGTCGCCGATGTACTTGAAGCCGGTGAGCACGCGGCGCATCTCGAAGCCGTGGTCGCGCGCGAGCGCATCGGGCATGACGGAAGAGACGATCGTGGACACGGCCACCTTGGCCTTGGGGTCCTCGCCGCGCTGCTCGGCCATCTTGATGAGCCAGTCCATCATGAGGACGCCCATCTCGTTGCCGGAAAGCAGGACATATTCGCCGTTATGCGGGATGGCGGTGCCCATGCGGTCGGCGTCGGGGTCGGTGGCGACCACGAGGTTGGGCTTGACCTCGTCGGCGAGCTTGAGGGCAAGCTCGAGCGCCTCACGGAACTCGGGGTTGGGGTACTTGCAGGTCGGGAAGTTGCCGTCCGGGTCCTTCTGCTCGGGCACGACCTCCACGTCGTTCACGCCGATCTCCTTGAGGATGCGGGTCACGCACTCCATGCCCGTGCCGTTGAGCGGGGTGTAGACGACCTTGTAGCCCTCTGGCGCCTTGAAGCCGGGGACGGAGACCTTCTTGACGTTCTCGATGAAGGCGTCGAGCACCTCCTCGGGGGTCCACTCGATCAGCCCCTTCTCGATGCCCTCGTCGAAGTCCATGATCTTGGCGCCGCCGAAGACCGGAGTCTTGGCGATGGAGGCCGAAATCTCGTCGGCCGCCTCGTTGGCAATCTGGCCGCCGTTGTCGTTGTAGACCTTGTAGCCGTTGTACTGGGCGGGGTTGTGCGAGGCCGTCAGCACGATGCCCGCAGAGGTGTGCAGGTAACGCACCGCGAAGGACAGGGTGGGCACGGGCTCGATGCGCGGGTAGACGTACACGTGGATGCCGTTGGCGGCGAGTACCCCCGCGGCTACCTTCTGGAAGTCCTCGCCCTTGAGGCGGGAGTCGCGCGCCAGGGCCAGGGTCGGGTGATCGTAGTGGGCGTTGAGGTAGTCGGCCACGCCCTGGGTGGCCTGAGCCACCACGTAGACGTTCATACGGTTGGATCCGACGCCCAGCGTGCCGCGCAGGCCCGCCGTGCCGAATTCCAGATCGCGGTAGAAGGCGTCGTTGAGCGCCTCCTCATTGCCGGGCTTCATCAGCTCGTCGAGCTCGGCCTTGAGGTCCGCCTCCTCGACGTTTGCAGCCCAGAGCTCCACCTTGGCAGCGACATCTTTGTCCATACCGACCCTTTCTTCCCTTTTGCGACACGGCCGCGCGACGGGGTCGCGCCGGCGCATGCCGACGACGTCCATACTGCAGCTACACTTGGACAAGACGAAATGGCGCCCGCGGCGCCGACGACAGACGGGACGTGACCGATGGAATTCTTCGCTACCTGTGCGGCGGGCTTCGAACCGCTTCTGGCAGACGAGCTGCGCGCGCTGCGTGTGCCGCAGGTGCGCCCCCTGCGCGGCCAGGTGGGTTTTGCCGGCGAGGTCGCCGACGCCTACCGGGTCTGCCTCTGGTCGCGCCTGGCCTCGCGCGTCGTCGCCGTGCTCTCCCGCGCCGGCGCCCGCGACGCCGACGGGCTCTATGCGGGCGCCTATGGAATCGCCTGGGAGGACCTGCTGCCCGCCGGCACCACCGTCGCCGTCGACGCGCACGGCACCAACGCCGCCCTGCGCAACACACAGTTCACGGCCCTGCGCGCCAAGGACGCCATCGCCGACCGCATCGCAGACCGGGCGGGCCGTCGCCTCGCGACCGACCCAGCCCGTCCCGACCTCCGCATCGTCGTGCGCATCTCGCGCGAGCGCGCGGTGATCGGTGTCGACCTCGCGGGCGAGCCGCTCTTCCACCGCGGGGCTACGGTCCCCCTGCGTCCCGACTACGCTGCGGCGATGCTCGCCGCCGGCAGATGGCACCGCTTCTGCCGCGAGGACGCGCCCGCCCTTGTCGCACTGGGCGACGGTGCCCCCGTGCTGCTTGCCGAGGCTTCGGCCCAGGCGACCGATAGCGCCCCGGGTCTCCTGCGTCAGCGCTGGGGCTTCGAGCGCTGGGGCCTCCACGACGAGGCCGCCTGGTCCGACCTCCTGGCCGAAGCGGACGACCGTGCGGAAGCGGGTCAGGCGCGCGGTGACACCGCCTTGCTGACCGACGCGTCCCAGCCCGACGCCGAGCTGCCCGACTTGCGTGACGCGAGCGCCCTGGTCGCCTGCGACCTCTCCTGGCTCCATGCCGACGACGCCGCCCGCGAGGCCGCCGAGCTCGGCCGGGCCCGCGAGGCACTCGCAGCGGTCGGCCCGACGTCGTCCCTGGTCACCCTCGCGCGCGCAGGTCTTGCGGGAATCGATGCGGGCAGCCCTTCCTTCGAGGCGCAGGTCTTCATCGGCGGCGGCGAGGGTCTTCTTCGTGCCTACAGCCTCTCCCCGTCCGCCGAGATGGCAAGCGGCGACACGGCAGGAGACGCCGAGACAACAGACGCCGCCGATAAGCCCTCCGCAGTCGCGCCCACAACCCCGCTCAACGCGACCCTGCCGGGCGCGGCTGTCACCTTGAAGGATGGCCGCGAGGTACCCGTCCTTCTCGCCCAGAGCGAGCAGTTCGCCCGCAGGCTCGAGAAGGTCTGGCGCCTGCGCCGCAAATGGGCCCGCCGCGAGGATATGGGCTGCTTTCGCGTGTATGACGCCGACCTGCCCGACTACGCGGTTGCGGTCGACTACTTCCGACCTTCGGAGCTGCTCGACGAGCGCGCTTACGGCGGCACCGGCGGCGGCCCCTGGGCCACGGTCGCCGAGTATGCCGCGCCCAAGGACGTCGACCCCGCCCTCGCCCGCCGCCGCCTGCTCGACGCGCTCGCGATCAGCGCGCCGGTGCTCGGCGTGACGCCGGATAACGTGAGCCTGCGCGTGCGCACGCGTGCCAAGGGCGGCTCTCAGTATGCCGACCGCATCGAACAGAAAAAGGACGCCCGCTCCGCCCGCGGGGGCCGCGACAGCTCCCCCAACCGCACCGCCGGGCGCGACCGCTCGTCTTCCCGCCCGGGCGCCGATGCCCACCTTGCCCTGCCCCGCGGCGCCCATCTGATCGACGAGGGCGGCCTGACCTTCGAGGTCAACTTCTCGGCGGGGCTCGACTATGGCCTCTTCCTCGATACGCGCGACGTCCGCGCGCGCATCCGCGAGATGGCCAAGGCGACCGCTGGCTCCAAGCGCTTCCTCAACCTCTTCGCCTATACAGGCAGCGCGACCGTCTATGCGGCCGACGGCGGCGCCAAACACACGACCACGGTCGACCTCTCGCGCCCCTACCTCGACTGGGCGCGGCGCAATATGGAGCGCAACGGCTTTTCCGGCGACGCCCACGAATACGTCCAGGCCGACGTCCTGGCCTGGGTCACCGAGCAGCGCCACACCGCCAACCGCTGGGACCTGATCTACCTGGACCCGCCCACCTTCTCGAACTCCAGCCGCATGCGCGCGGCCTCCTTCGACATCCAGCGCGACCACGCGGAGCTCCTGATCGGCGTATCCCGCCTGCTCACGCGTGCGGGCACCTGCGTCTTCTGCTGCAACCTGCGGGATTTCAAGCCCGACGAGGCGGCGCTGGCCAAGGCGGGCGTGGCGCTCGAGGACATCACCGCGCAGACAATCCCCGAGGATTTCGCCCGCAACCAGAAGGTCCACCACTGCTATCTGGTCCGCCGCGTCTAGCCCAACGTTGCCGGTGCCGTACACGCAGCCGGTACCAACAGCCGCGTCTGTGCCGCCGGCCACGCTGGTTTTCGACCCCAATTCTGCTGCAACCGGGTCCCTCTGTAACAGAATCGCCCCCGGATTCCGGCACCGCCGGTCTTCGACCATGATTCTGCTGCAAACCCCCTACATTGCAGCAGAATCACTTTCAGATACCGGCACCGCCGGTTCTCAGGAATGTTTAGCTGCAATCCGCCAGTGTAGATGAGCCGTCTTTTTTTCCAGCCTGCTTTACAGCCTGCTTCTTACCGCCTGCTTTTACACGCAGCTCATTTCTTTGCGTAGAAGGCAGCCAAGTCTGCATCCATCGCGGCGAGCGTGGGCTCATCGGTATAGGCCATGTGGCCGCAGCCATAGCGATGGAACTCGATGCGGGCCTTGAGCTCGTCGGACAGGTACTGGCAGGCGATGTCGTGCTCCACGTTCCAATAGGGCGTCGCCGCGTCGTAGCGGCCGCCGAGGATGCAGAGCTTGATCGTGGGGTCGCGGCGCAGCGCACAGGCCAGGTCGATCGCAAAGTTGGGAGCACCGGCCTCCTCGAGGGTGCCGGGGGCCTGATGGGTCCAGTTCCACTTGGTGCCGATCTTCATATAGTTGCTGTCCAAGTAGCGCGCAGGCGCGGCGTAGCCCAGACGGTCGTGGAGGAAGCTGCGGAAGGCATGGTCCCACACCGCGTTGATCGAGGAATCGGCCGCGTCCTCGCCAGCGAGCCAGTCGACGCTCTGCTGCTGATAGGACGGGGCGTCGCATACGAAGCGCATGTCGAGCCGGCCGCACACCTTGCCCTCAGCCTCAAGAACCCGAGTGCGGAAGTCCTCCAAGCTCACGCGCAGGTGGCGCGCCCGGATGAAGCCGACGGGCAGGCCAATCAGCTCGGAGATCTGCTCCGCCAGCTCGGCCTCGCGGCCGGCGCCCAGCCGGTCGCCGAAGAGCAGGGCAGGGCCGTAGACCTCGGTCGAGAAGGCCATCGCGCGATCGAACCACGCGTCCACGTCGACCCCCTCGCCGGCCTTTCCGAAGTACTGGGCCGCGGCGGCCATGGTCGGCAGCATGCCCAGGTAGTAGAGGTCCTCGCCGGGCAGGGTCTCGACCCAGTCCCAGATGGCCGAGAGCATCGTGACGCCCGTGAGCTTGACGCCGCGCTCGCCCAGAAGGCGCATGAGGACGGCGTTACGCACGGTGCCATAGGACTCGCCCAGCAGGTAGAGGGGCGAGGACCAGCGGCCGTTTTCCTCCAGCCAGGCCGTGATCGCGCGGCAGAAGGCGTCGGCGTCGCCGTCGGCGCCGAAGATCGCCTTGGGGTCGACGCCCGCTGCGACCGGCGAGTAGCCCGTGCCGGGCGCGTCGAAGAAGACCAGGTCGGAGTTCTTGAGCAGGGTGTGGGGATTGTCCCTGGTCGGCGCGTCGGCGCGCACATGGTTCATGCCGTCGGTCTGCACGCGCAGGGGGCCGAAGCCGCCGAAGTCGATGGGCACCGAGGCGCTGCCGGGACCGCCGTTGAAAAGGACGGTCACGGGACGGTCGGGGTCGGCCGAGCCGTCCGCGCCGAGCGCCGCATAGGAAACGTAGAACATCTTGCAAAGGAGTTTGCCCGTGTCGTCGCGCACGTCCACATGGCCCGCCTCTGCCCGATAGGTGATGCTTGCGGGCTCGGCGCCGTCGGGACCCTGCCACACGAGGGTGGCCGTCGCTTTTTCAGGCACCTTGAGCCCTGCGCCCGCCGGCACGGTCCAGAAATCCCTGGCCGCCCCGTCGGCGCCTGCACTCTCGGCCGCCGCCACGGCAGGAGCGGTCGGGCCGACTACCTGCGTCTTCGTCTCGTTGTCCATATAACCTCCCGGTAAGGTGTCTCTTACTCGTATATAAAGAACTTGCTAGAACGATACAATGCACTAGAATATCGCATTTAGCTAGCTGAAACCTCGTTGTTTTGGAGCGTGGAATCTATGGCAGGCTCAGACATCAGCCGCGGCGGCACGCCGACACCGACCGCCTCGGTGAGGGATTTCGAGAAGAAACGCAAGCACCCCAATACGGGCATCCCCTTCTCCATGGGCATGGTGCTCGTGACGCTCGGGGTCGTGTACGGTGACATCGGCACGAGCCCGATGTACACCCTCAAGGCGATCATGGGAGGCAACGGCGGCCTTGCCACCATGAGCGAGGACGTCGTGCTCGGCGCGCTGTCGCTGCTCATCTGGACGATCACGCTCATCACCACCGTCAAGTACGTCCTCATTGCCATGAAGGCCGACAACCACAACGAGGGCGGCATCTTCGCCCTCTATAGCCTGGTCAAGCGCTGCGGCAAATGGCTCCTCTTCCCGGCCATGATCGGCGGTGCGGCCCTGCTCGCCGACGGCATCCTCACCCCGGCCGTCACCGTCACGACCGCGATCGAGGGCCTGCGCACGGTCGACTTCATCTATCGCATCATCGGCGACAACCAGCGCATCGTCGTGGTGATCACCATTGCCATCCTCTGCGTGCTCTTTGCTATCCAGCGCGCGGGCACCTCCTCGATCGGCAAGCTCTTCGGCCCGGTCATGACTCTGTGGTTCGCCTTCCTGGCGGTCATGGGCGTGATGAACATCGTCGAGACCGGCAACTGGGGCATCCTGCGCGCGTTCAACCCGGTGCGCGGTCTCGTGTTCCTCTTCTCCGACACCAATGCCGCGGGCCTCATGGTCCTGGGCAACGTCTTCCTCTGCACCACTGGCGCGGAGGCCCTCTATTCCGACATGGGGCATGTGGGCAAGGCCAACGTCTATGCCTCCTGGCCCTTCGTCAAGGCGGCCCTCATCCTCAACTACCTGGGCCAGGGCGCCTTCATCCTCGGCCATGTGAACGACGCCGAAATGCTCGCGATGACCGACCTCAACCCCTTCTTCGAGATGGTCCCGGCGCAGCTGCGCGTCTTCGCCGTGCTGCTGTCCACCTTCGCCGCCATCATCGCGTCGCAGGCGCTGATCACAGGCTCCTTCTCCATCGTCTCCGAGGCGATCCACCTGGACCTCATGCCGCACATGAGGATCGTCTACCCCTCGCAGACAAAGGGCCAGCTCTTCATTCCGCTGGTCAACAACATCATCTGGGGCGGCTGCATCTTTGTCGTCCTGCTCTTCCAGACCTCCTCGCACATGGAGGCGGCCTACGGTCTGGCCATCACGGCGACCATGCTGATGACCACGGTCCTGCTCTTCGTCTATCTCCGCAGGATCCGCCACCAGCCGGTGTTCGCCCTGTGCTTCCTGGTCTTCTTCGTGCTGATCGAGGGCATGTTCTTCTTCTCGAGCCTCACCAAGTTCTTCCACGGCGGCTATTTCACCGTGCTGATGGCCACGCTGATCTTCGTCGTGATGTACGTGTGGCGCCGCGGCACGGCCATCGAGCACACGCAGACCGTCTATCTGCCCGTCGACAAGTACCTCGATCAGCTGCGCATGCTGCGCGACGACGAGTCACTGCCGCTGGTGGCCGACAACCTCGTCTTCATGACCAACGACTCGAGCCCCGACAAGCTCGACCGCGACATCCTCTACTCGATCCTGGACAAGCGCCCCAAGCGCGCCAAGGCCTATTACTTCCTCAACGTGCAGGTCACCGATGAGCCGCGCACGCTGTCCTACAGCGTCAACGACTTCGGGACCGACTTCTTCTTCAAGGTGCAGCTGCGCCTGGGCTTCCGCGTGAACCAGCGCGTCAACCAGTACCTCTACCAAATCGTCTCGGACCTGATGGAGTCCGGCCAGCTCGCCCCGCAGCCCCACCGCTATTCCATCTACCGCACGGTCAACAAGGTCGGCGACTTCCGCTTCTGCATGATCCGCAAGGTCATCGCCCCGGAGTCGGACATCTCCGGTGCCAATGCCAACGTGCTGGGCATCAAGTACGCGATTCGCCGCATCTGCGGCTCCCCCGCCCGCTGGTACGGCCTCGAGAACGCCTCGACGATCATCGAGTACGTGCCGCTCTTCACCAAGGCCAAGCACACCCACAAGCTCACGCGCGTGATGCTCGGCGAGGGGACCGGTGCGCTCGGGTCGGTGCCCCTGGCCACCACGGGTCCCGCGACGGGCGATACGGATGCAGTCGAGAGCGGCGACGACGACGAGGACATCTTCTCCGAGAAGCTCAACGCCCAGCGCGAGGAATCCTCGCGCGCTGCGGCCGACACGCTGATCGGCGGCGATACCGCGAGCTTCAAGCCCCTCGTGATCGACGAGAAGGACGAGGGAGAGGACTCCGAGGACTAGACCAGTCCGGCAAACAGGGTCCGCGGCGGAAAAGGCGGACTTGTGAGCCTGAAAGCCCCGCAGGCCTGTGCGGGCGGTCGCATCTGTCTGAGCGGCGAAGCCGCGAGTTATGCAACCGGCACAGGCGTGCGGGGCTTTCGCTTAGGCGAGCTGGAGCCCTTTGCGCCGCGGACCCTGCTTGCCGGGTGTCGGTTATTTACGCTCCTCAAGGGGGGTGTAGGCCTGCCGCTCCATCACGGACTTGTAGGCCGGCCGGATGATGCGGGCCTGGCCGTAGAGCTCCTCCATGCGGTGGGCCGCCCATCCGGCCATGCGGGCGATGGCGAAGACGGGTGTGAAGAGGTCGCGCGGGATGCCCAGCATGCTGTAAACGAAGCCCGTGTAGAGGTCGATGTTGGTGGAGATGGGCTTGGTGATGCCGCGGACGTCGCGCATGAGCTGGGGCCCGAGGCGCTCCACGCGCTCCATGAGCTCGAGTTTGTTGAGGAGGCCCTTCTGCTCGGCCAGCTGGCGGGCATAGCCCTTGACGATCTCGGCACGGGGGTCGGTCACGGTGTAGACGGCGTGGCCCAGGCCGTAAATGAGGCCGGTGCCGTCGAAGGCCTCCCCCTTCAGGATCTGGGTGAGGTAGTCGGCTACCTCGGTGTCGCTTGACCAGTCGCTCACGTGGTCGCAGATGTCGTTGATCATCTCGCCGGCCTTGTAGTTGGCGCCACCGTGCTTTGGGCCCTTGAGCGAGCCCAGGGCCGCCGTATAGGCAGAATAGGCATCGGTGCCGGAGGACGAGAGGACGCGGGTGGTGAAGCTGGAGTTGTTGCCGCCGCCGTGCTCGGCGTGGAGCATGAGCATCACGTCCAGGAGCATGGCCTCCTCGCGCGAGAAGCCCTGCTCGCCGCGAAGCACGTCCAGAATCGTCTCTGCCACGGTATAGGACTCCTGGGCGGGCGGCACGCGCAGGCGCTCGCCCGTGACGGCGGCCACGGCTGCCTGGTGGGCGATGGAGGCCACACGCGGCCAGCGGCCGAGCAGGGACAGGGCCACATCCACCTCGTGGGTGGGGCTCGTGTCATCGGGGGTCTCGTCGAAGGCGTAGAGCAGCATGGTGGCGCGCTGCAGCACGTTCATGACGGAGTGGCTGTAGGTGACGCGCGGGAAGATGTCCAGGTAGCCCTCGGGCAGCTGTCGACGCGAGCCGATACGGGCCTTGAAGTCGTCGAGCTCGGCCTCGTTGGGCAGCCGTCCCGCCATGAGCAGGTAGGCCACCTCCTCGTAGCCGAAGCGGTCCTCGCCATGGGTGCCGGCCACGAGGTCGGAGATGCTGTAGCCGCGGTAGAGAAGGTCGCCCGCATCGGGCACCACCTTGCCGTCCACCTTGTTGTAGCCGTGGACATTGGAGATGGTGGTGAGGCCAACGAGCACACCCGAGCCGTCGGCGTTGCGCAGGCCGCGCTTCACGTCATATTGGCGGTAGAGCTCGTCGGGAATCGCGTCCTCGGTGAGCATGCCCTGGTAGAGCTGGTCGGACTCGGGCGGAAGTCCCAGGCCCACGGAGGGCATGGGATAGGCGTCGGCGATGTTGCGCAGGGCCGAGGTGTCGGTGCTGGTGAGGAAGCGCCTGCTCGGGCGCTCGATGGGCGTGTCAGCCATGGGAGGCCTCCGTCCTCCGCTTTAAAGGCGGTACATGTATTTGAAGACGTCCTCGCGCTGCATCTGGATCTGGACGTGCAGCTGGTCGGCGAGGTCCTCGAGCTGTCCCTGGATGCCGGCGAAGTCGACCTCGCCCTCCCCCAGATCCACGAGCATGGTCATCGTGAAGATGCCCTGCAAGATCGTCTGGGTGATGTCGAGGATATTGGCATTGCGCTCGGCGAGCACGCCCGCGACGGCGGCAACGATGCCGGCCCGGTCGGAGCCCAGCACGGTGACGATCGCGCGATTGTTCATGATGCATCCTTCCTGTGTCTGTCGAACAGGCCCATTGTATGCGAGGGGCCCGCCGGCTCATGCCGCACGGGTCCAATCGAAACCTATGGGAAAGAAGAAGGAAAAGGAGGACGTGTCTAATTGTCCGAGGGATCCTCGCCGGCCTGGGCCTGAAAGAGGGCGACGACGTCGTCGGTCGTCATGCCCAGGGCGACGGCGAGCTCGGTAAGCGACCGCTCGCTCGCGCGCTTGAGCACCCGCTCGTAGGCCACGGGCGGCCGCTTGCCGCGACGCTGCAGGTCGTCCATGCGCAGGCGGATCGTCTTGACGATGCGGACGGAGTCGCGGCAGTCGCCCTGGCGGATCTCCTCCTTGTAGTACTGCTCCTCGAGCGCATTGGACCGCTCGGTATGGGTCTCGGGCTCCATCGAGGGGTACTCGTCGATAATCCGGCGGGCCTCCTCGGGGCTCAACACCGGGCGCAGGCGGTCCTCATTGGCCACAGGGAAGCTGATCTTCATCCCGTGCGTAGACGTGACGGGCAGCAGCATGTAGGTGGGATCGGGGGCGTCGACCACGCTGTCGACCTTGCAGACTCCCTGGCCGGGGTGGACGATGTATGCGCCGATTTCGTACATATGCTGCTCCTTCCGTGGTCGTGTGATTGCGCCACGTACCACAGTTTAGCAGCAAATTCACCCAGATGCCGAAAATATTTTTATTTTGCTTGCATCATGCCGTGCATTCGTATATGGTAGAAAATTTTTCCGCAGACCTATTTATCTTTGGGCTTGACACAGGACGTGACCCAGGAGATGAGGTTGTCGGTGGCATTGCCCGCCTGTTCGGCGAGACCTCCCGAGGCACCCCACACGCAGTTCAGCGCCACATCGCCCACCCCGTCGTAGGCAGCCAGGGCGAGGGCCAGGTTGACCTCGGAGACCAGCGGGGTCTCGCTCGAGAAGAGACCCGTGTTGATGCGCCAGTGCGGGGCGACCTTGGACGTTCCGCAGCTCTCGTAATGGTCGGACAGATAGGCGAGCGGGTCGCTCATCTGCGTGCGCGTGGCCATGTCGATGCCGAACGAGTCTTTCTTGACGAGATCGCCGCCCCAGTCCGAGACGTAGATCTCTTGCCAGCCCGTGGCCTCGCGGTAGCGGTTTCGCTGGCCGGCTACGAGCTCGGCCATCGTCGCGTCGAAGTGCAGGGTGCTCTCGTCGCCGATTCCGAAGAGCTGGTTGACCACGGTGGAGCGGTCGTAGGAGTCATAGGCGCCCACGCCGCGTGTGGCCGGGCGGCAGGCCGCGACGAAACTCCACAGGTCCGTGACGTCGGCCATCTGCTGGCGGCTATTGTAGGTGAGCCAGCGGGCGTCGCCGTTGAGCGTGCCCACGTAGCTCTCGATCGAGTCGAAGACCGTGGACTGTACCTGCGTGACGCCAACAACCGTCGGGGCTGCGACAACGGCCTCCCCATCGGCATCAGCCCCCGCGGCATCGACGTCCGTCGAGGCAGTCTCGGCGGCGGTGCCCTCGGCGGCTTCGTTGGCGGCGGTGAGGTTCGGGTCGCCCGGGAAGGTCGGGGTGCCGCCCAGGGGTGGCGTGTAGGTGTAGGGGAAGCTCGTCTGGCTCAGGAAGGCCGTGGCCGAGTCCTCCACCAGCTTGATGATGTAGTCGTAGTACGTGCCCGAGACGTAGCTGCCGTCCTCGGCTGCATCGAGCGAAAGGGGGTTGCCGTCGGCATCCACGAGGGCCAGGTCGTTGAGCTGCTTGCCATAGGCCGCGGCGAGGTCGGCCGAGAGGAGCCGGGTCCAAGTGCCCTCGGCGCGGTCGCCCTCGTCCGAGAACTGGCCCATCATCCACTCGTAGGCGGCGTCCGCCCTATCGAAGGACAGGAGCGGCGACCACGATGCCGAGCCGGCCAGGGCGTCCGAGAGCGCCGCGCCTTCCACGCCGTCGTGCGTGGCGGCGCCGATGGAGGCAAGGTAGTCGTCGAAGACGGGCGCGTCGCCCATGGCGCCGAGACAGGCCGAGACACCGCCGCCCCCGCCGTAGCCGAAGGTGTAGACCTGGTCGGTGTCGCAGGGCAATAGGTCCTTGTTGTAGCGCAGATAGCGGACGGCCGCCTTGAGGTCGACGAGGGCCCAGGGGGCGCCGCCCGCGATCATCTCGGAGCTGCCGCTCTCGACCGTGGACGAGCGGCCGCGGAAGCCGGCGTACACATACACCAGGCCCGCCGCGAGATAGCGCCCGATGCCCTCGTAGGAGTAAGACGTCGGACAGGCCTGGGCCTCGAAGTTCGCCGAGTTGATCGGCATGACCACCGGCGCGGTCGCGGGCGTGAAGGAGCCCACGGTGGCGTCGTCCGCGACGGTGCAGCGGTAGGCGCGCCCGTGCTTCTCGCCCGTGAGGTAGGCTCCGGGGACAAAGATTGCAAGCGACTCATAGGACTCGGTCGCGGGCTTGGTGCAATAGGGAATGCCGAGTTGGTACCAGCAGCCGTTCTGGGCGTCGAAGCTCCAGGCGTCCATGTCCAGCTCGAGTGCGGCGAATTCCTTGAGGTCGATCTTAGGCTCCTCGGACGAGCCGGCGCCGCCCTCGGGCGCGGAGGAGCCCTGTCCCTGCGCGGGCCTCTTGAGCGCGCTGCAGGCTGAAAGGCCCGCGACGGTCGCCCCTGCCGCGATGCCCAGAAACCTTCTTCTCGTGACGCTGCCGTTGCCAGCCATGGCCGCTCCTCGGACAATAGGGGACGTTTCCCTTTTGTCATAATCGGACAAAAGGGAAACGTCCCCTATTGTCCGACCCCTTTTCCAGTCTCGCCTACGCGTTGCGCGTGAAGCCCTTGATGTGCTCCTGGCCCACGTCGGCGTAGCGGGCGCCGCGCCGGTCCTCGCCCCAGAAACAGCACGACAGCATGCCCGGCCCCACATGGCAGCCGATGGTCGGCCCGATGGTCGAGCGCAGGACGCGCAAGCCGGGATACTCGTGACGGAGCCGCTCGGCAAAGGCGTCGCCGTCGTCGGGGCAGTCGGCGTCGCCGATCGCCACCACAGGCCCGAAGTAGTCGTCGCTGTGGTTCTTCTTGTAGTACTCGAACATCTTCTTCATGGCCTTCTTACGCCCGCGCGACACGCCCAGGAAGGTGAGCTCGCCATTGAGCTTCCAGGTGAGCAGGGGCTTCGCGTCGAGCAGGTTGGCCGCCACGCTGGCCGCCTTGGGGATACGACCACCGCGGTGCAGCGTGTCGAGGTTGTCCACCATGAAGATCGTATGGGTGAGGTAGGTGGCCTTCTCGCACCAGGCCACGAGCTCCTC
The DNA here is from genome assembly GCA_900315165.1 of uncultured Actinomycetes bacterium. Lineage (GTDB taxonomy): Bacteria > Actinomycetota > Coriobacteriia > Coriobacteriales > Atopobiaceae > Olegusella. The sequence continues at coordinate 30,189 of OMXZ01000023.1, forward strand.
GGCCGTAAGGCCAGCGTCGCGCTGGCGGATGGCTTCCTCCACATAAAGGTGCTGGGTGGTGGAAGTGATCTTGGAGTCCACGATGTAGATCGGGGTGGGCAGCTCGCCGCCCATTTCCTCGGCGAGGCGGTCGCGTGCCGTGCAGGCACCGTTATAGGCACCAGAGATGCCCGAGGAAATGCAGATCACGACGGTGGGCACGCCACCCTCCTCCACCTTGCGGAAGGCCTCCTCGTACACCGCCTGGCTGGGCTGGCTGGTCATGGGCGTGGCGCCGCGACGGATCATCTCGTAGAAGTCGTGGGATGAGACCGACTGGAAGAGGTCGTCATCGCCATGGAAGCCGCCGCCGGGCTTGTTCTCCGTGTAGGTGAAAGGCAGGACCGGGACGCCCGCGGCGTCCGCCTGGACCTTTGTGAAGTCGCAGGGCGAGTCGGTGATGATGTTGCATTTAGCGGTCATGAGATCTCCAATGCGACGAAGGCACGAACGTTGTGTATTGTAAGTCTTGATACGAAATAATGGTGCACCTGCGCAAAGGGCACAGATGGGCGCGGCAAGGAGGACGCATGGGCTGGCTTTCGGACCACATCGGCAAGGGCGCGCGTCGCGACGGGACTTCTGGCGCGACGCCAGGCGCGACGGCATCCAGCTCCCCCGCTGCCGGCTCGGCTCCGGCGCCTGACTCCCCCGCCGCAGCCCCCGGCCCCTCCTCCGCCGCGGCAGGCTCCGGCGACAGGTCCGCCGAGCGCCGCCTCCACATCGTCTTCCGCGGCGAGGTGCAGGGGGTCGGCTTCCGCTGGAACGCGCTGCATGTGGCCGACGCGCTCAGCCTGTGCGGCTGGGTGCGCAACGAGTGGGACGGCTCCGTCACGATGGAGCTGCAGGGCTCAGACGACCAGATCGCGCGCTTCTTCACCGATTTCAACAAGCAGTACCGGCACTTCCCGATCAACTACGTGATCGACGAGAAGGAGGACATTCCCCTGCGCGACGACGAGGGTGGCTTCCAGGTCCTCTTCAGCTGACGGGCATCCCCGCGCCCCTGCCGTCTACGTCACCCCTACGAGAGGAGCCAGCATGTTCTGTCCCCAGTGCGGTACAGAAAATAAGATAGGCGCCCGCTTCTGCAAGAAGTGCGGCGCGCCGCTCGCGCCGACGTCGCCGGTCCCCGCCCAGCCCGCCGAGACGGACGGACCGGTCTCTGCCGCCGGCGGCGTGCCCGCGAACGACAGATCTCGTAAGGTGCGGGCGGCGGCAGCGGGCGCCGCTGTCGGTCTGGCGGTGGCGGCGGTCCTCTTCCTGCTCCAAGGCGTCCCCGGCCCGCACCCGTCTGCCACTGACGCCCACGGGTCTGCCGATGGCGCCCTTGCCGGGTCGTCCGCCGGGCAGGCCGGCGGCACCTCGGATGCCTCCGCCAGCGATGGTTCCGATGGCGATGGCTCCGGCGCCCCCTCGCTCACCGACGAGCAGAAGATGTACATCGCCTACGGCGAGGTCCTGGACAGGGCCGACACCCTTGACTACTACCAGGATCGCGAGGAACGCAACTTCATCGGCTACCGGTACTTCTTGGCGGACATGACCGGCGCCGGCACCCCCTCCCTCGTCGTCGTCAGGGCCTACACGAATGCCAAGGCATACTTGTACGCCGCCTGCGTCTTCACCTACGACCCCGTCACCGGGGAGGCCCGGTCTAACGCGGGCTTCGACCTGAACTGGGGATATCGCGTCAGCGGGACCATCGATTCGTCGGGCGTCGGCATCACGACCTACCAGCCGAGCGACAATAACCACACCGTGCACTACATCGTGCAGGACGGTGCGCTCGTCGCCCAGGACGGGGCCGGAAGCCCCGGCGACGACATCACCATGTACGACGTGAACGACCGCAGCCCCCTGGGCGGGGCGACCGACGGGATCCTGCCCGGCACCGACGCCCGGCGCGACCTCGAGGCGGCCAAGGCGGAGGCAGAGGCTGACGGACTCGTCGTCTACCAGGGCACGGGCAGGATCATGTCGGGCCACGACCTGCTCGAACTCACCGTGGGGACCGACGCCATGCCCGATGGCGCCTACGCCATGGTTGCCGATCAGACCTATGCGGTGCTCATCCTCGACCCCGCCGCCGAGGTCACCTGCGCGCAGTCGGGAGACCCCGGCATGCGAACCAACGAGGCATCCCTCATCAACCTCGGACCCAACTACATCGCCCAGATGCAGCCCTTCGACGGCAAGGCGGTGACGGTGGCCATCGACCCTGAACACACCCTCTGGCCCTCGGAGGTAAGGGTGCAAGGCGGGAACCCCGAGGTCTACAAGGGTGCCCGCGTGCTGGGGTAGGCGCGCCGAGACGGGCATGCCGTCGGGCAGGCAGGCCGGTTGAAGCGAGTGTCCTCCCCCTTGGCAGAAAGCCCGTCAGTCCGTGATCGTGATGGATGTGATGCGCGGCTGATTGGCGGGCGCGACCGTGCCGTTGTCGTCCGTGGTCGGCACCGCGTCGCAGATCTCGTCGACGACCTCGATGCCGCTCGTCACGTGGCCAAAGCAGGCATACTGGCCGTTGAGCTGGTGGTTCGCCGCCTGCATGATGAAGAACTGCGACGAGCCCGAGTCGTAGTCCTCGCTGCGCGCGATCGAGATCGCGCCGCGCGTGTGGAGCAGGGAGTTCTTGACGCCGTTGGCGGAGAACTCGCCCTTGATGTTCTTGTCGGCGCCGCCTGTGCCGTCGCCGTTGGGGTCGCCGCCCTGGATCATGAAACCCTTGATGATGCGGTGGAAGGTGAGCCCGTTGTAGAAGCCCTGGTTGGCGAGGCGGCAGAAGTTGGAGACCGAGATCGGCGCGGTGTCGGCGTCGAGCAGGACCTCGATCGTGCCGTAGTCGGCGATCTCGATCGTGGCGTGGTGGGTGCCCGTGCCGTAGGGGTCGTCGGGGACGACCGCGGTGATGACCGTTGCGTCGGGGTCCTCGGCCGTGCCGGTGAGCGGATCGGTAGCCGCGGCAGATCCGGCGGCGCTGCCCGCCGATCCCGCGCTGCCCGCCGATCCGGCTACCGAGCCAGCGGCTGCGCCATCCGTCGAGCCCGCGGCTGAGCCCGAAGCCGCACCGTCCGTCTTGCCGCCGCCGGCGCAGCCGGCCAAAGCGAATGCCAGGCCCGTGCAGGCAGCGCCGCCGATGAAGTCGCGACGTGTCAGGTTGCCGTGCTCGCTCATGCGTCCTCCTTGTATGTAGCCGCAGGTCGTTATCTGCGCCTTGCGGTGCCACTTCCGTTCTTCGCGCCGCCGAGCCCATGTCATATGACGCCACACTCGCGCTTGGGCCGTCATGCTCATGTTCCGAAACGCGCTCGACTCGCCCTTCTGATAGTAGCCCAACAGTGCTCCGCTCGGATGTTCGCGCCCGCAAGCCCATATTGCAAGGAGGATCGACAGAGGGGGCCGAGTGGCTGCGGGGCGAGTGGCCGCAGGAGCCACTGCGCAAAAAGGTGCAGGTTGCAGGAATTTCCCGAAAAGTCGACCCTGAATGAACGATGCGCTCGAAGAGCCCCAAGTGGATTCATGCATTTGAGGGTCATTTGCAGTGAATCACAGTTATTGACCCCTTTTTGCATGGCAGTCCACGCGAGCGACAAGGCGGACCGTGCAAAAGTAGTCGAGTTTCAGGGCTACAGCTACAACTGGCACATAAATGGGCAGGCGCATTCCGTATGGCTATTCCGAATGGCTTTTTGCCAAGACAGATTACAGGTCGAAGCAATCTGGGGTGGTGCCCGCACGGGATGATAAAGTAGAGCACAAGCGGGTCGCGGAGGAACAGCGAACACGGAAGGGGCGCCATGGATTTCTCACAGTACGACGATGCCACGCGCGCCCTGGCCGAGCGCACCGAGAGCATGTGGGACGGTTTCGACACCGATCTCATCCCCACCGCCAGCAAGCTGCTCGAGATAGCCCGCGGGATGGGTGACACCGCGCTCGAGGGTTTCGCCCTCTACGCCCTCGCCGGTGGCTACTACATGTTCGACCCGCAGGGTCCCGGCTTCAACATGGCCATCCGGGAGGCCCTCGGCTGCTTCCAGACCGTCGAGGACTACACGATGGTGCGCCGCACCTACAACCTCCTCGCCATCCACGCCATCCTCGAGGGCAGCCATATCACCGCCCTCGACTACCTCTACGAGTCGCTCAACGCCTTCGGCGGCGAGACCAATCCCTATCTGCGCGGCATCGCCGAGGCCAACATCGCCCATATCTATGCCGACCTCGGCGCCTATCCCCAGGCGGTCCTCAACGCGAAGCGCGCCATCCGCGACATGTTGACGGGCCCCGATGCCGGAAGCGACCACGCACAGATGAACGCCATCGTCTGCTACTGCCAGCTGGGCGGCTACCAGCTCGAGCTCGACCCTCCCGACGTCGCGGCCGCGCAGGAGTGCTATGAGCAGGCCAGGCAGATTGCTTCCCGCATGGAGTACGACGTCTCCACCCGTGTGTCGCTCGACAACATCCAGATGAAGGTCGCCCATGCCCGGGGCGACGCGGCCGAACGCGACCGGACGATCGACGACTTCATCGACGCCATGGGCAGCTGCTCCGACATCGCGGACCTCACGGAGGACTTCTGCGACGTGGGCGGCTTTCTGCTCGGAATCGGCGACGAGGCTCAAGCGAAGACCCTGCTCGACCTTTTGCACCCCGTGATCGACAAGGCCAAGATCCCCTTCCAGCAGACCAAGATCCTCGACCTCGAGATCGGCTATTACCGGCTGATCGGCGACGACGAGACCCGCCTGCGGCTAGAGGACCGCTACTACCAGGTCTCTAAGAAGTACAGTCATGTCCTGTCCCAGGCGAGCCTCTTCGCGATGCAGCTGCGCTCCACCGTGCAGGAGCTCAGCCGCCGCGAGGCGGAAGTCGAGCAGGAAAACGAACGCCTCATCCACCTCGCCCGCTACGACCAACTCACCGACATCCCCAACCGCTACCTGCTCGACACCCATGCCGACGAGGCCTTCGGCCGCGCGCTCGACGCAGGCACGCCCTTCGCGGTCGAGATCCTCGACATCGACGAGTTCAAGAAATACAACGACACCTATGGCCACCAGACCGGCGACGCATGCCTCCAGGCACTCGCGTCCGTCCTGCGGCGCGAGGCCTTGCAACTCACGGGCGTCTTCGTCGCGCGCTACGGCGGCGACGAGTTCGTCGTGATCTACGAGGGTATGGACGAGCCCACGGTGCTCGAGTGCGCCGAGCGCCTGCAGCGCGACGTCCAGCAGCTCGCCATCGAGGGCGTGGACGACCGCATCACCATCTCCCAGGGCATCTGCCTCGACGTCCCCTACGAGGGCACGCGCCTGTGGGACTTCCTCTACGTCGCCGACAACGCCCTCTACAACGTGAAGCGCGACGGCAAGAACGGCATCCGCATCTTCCATGGCACCCGCGCGGACGCCGAAAAGTAGCACCATCGTTATGCGATGCCAGGGCCTCCTCTTGCGTTAGGATGGGGACGCAGCCATCACATTTGTAAGGAAGTCCCATGGTCCTCATGCTCATCCAGCAGATCCTCGTGATGCTCGCCATGATGGCCGTGGGCGCCGTGCTGGTGCGCGTGGGCATGGTCGACGAGGCCGGCACCAAGCAGCTCTCGAGCATCGCCCTCTACGTGGCCACCCCCGCGGTGATCATCCAGGCCTTCGCGATCGAGTTCGACCCCGAGCAGCTGGTCAACGCCCTGTGGATGGGGCTCTTCTTCACTCTGGCACTGGTGGTCTCGGCGGCCATCGCGTACCTGGTCTGCGGCAAGGCCGACCGCGTGGGACAGTTCGCCGTCATCTTCTCCAACTCCGGCTTCGTCGGGATCCCCATCATCTCGGGACTCCTGGGCCCCGAGTTTGTCTTCTATGTCACGATCACGATGGCGGTGGGCACTTTCGCCCTGTGGACCTACGGCGTCCTGCTCATGAGCGGCGACAAGGGCCAGATCTCCATGAAGAAGATCGTGACCAACCCCGCGGTCATCGCGCTCTTTGTGGGCCTTGCGCTTTTCTTTGCGCCGGTACGCCTGCCGGACATGGTCGCACAGTTCCTGACGGGCATGGGCAACCTCAACACCGGCCTGGGCATGCTCGTGCTCGGCGCCAACCTGGGCAGCTCCAACCTGGGGCTGCTCTTCACCGACCGCCGCATCTACAAGGCGTGTGCGTTTCGCCTGCTCGTGGTACCCGCCGTCACTATCCTCCTGTGCATGGTAATGCCGGTATCCGCCGAGATCCGCATGGTACTGCTGATTGTCGAGGCCTGCCCCTGCGGCGCCGTCACCTCCATGCTTGCCCAGCTCTACGGCGGCGACTTCCAGTATGGCACCGGTCTCGTGATCGTCACGACCCTGCTGTCGATGGCCACCATGCCCCTAATCCTCACGCTCGCGCTCGCGATCCTCTAGCGCGCACGTCTTCGCACTGCACGTCTTCGCTGAAAGGAACACCATGAAACTCCAGCTCACGATCGACCACGGCAAGGACTTCGAGGTCCTGGACATGGTGGAGAAGCTCTCTCCCGTGGTGGACGTGGTCGAGATCGGCTACCCCATCATGGTGACCTTCGGCCTCACCCTGGTGCAGGAGATCCGCCACCGCAACCCCGACGTCCGGCTCTACGCCGATATCAAGCTCTTCCACGGCGGCACGGGCGTCATCGGCCGCTGCTTCGACATGGGCGCCGACGTTGTGTCGGTCCTGTCCGCCGCGCCCGACCCCGTAATCTCCAAGGCCGTTGCCCAGGCGCACGAGCGCGGGGGCAAGATCGCCTGCAACCTTACCTGTCCGCCCAGCCGCGTGGGCGAGCGCACCGCCCAAGTCGACGAGCTGGGCGTGGACTACGTGATCGCCGTCTCGGGCTATATCCCCGCCTACGACTACGACCTCGAGAGCCACCGTGGTCCGCGCCTCTTCGAGCCCAAGGTCCGCCCGCTCGATATCGCGGCCACGGCCAAGCGCAACCTCCGCCAGGCCAAGCTGGGCGTCTCCACCGGTATCAACGAGTCCAACATCCGCGACGTCGTGGCGCTGGGTCCCGAGCTCGTGCTGGTGGGCCGCGGCATCCTCGACGCCCCCGACCGGACCGAGGCAGCGGCCCGTCTCAAGCGCTACATGCCCTTCGAGGGCTGACCGCCCCTATTCCGTTGGCGCATCATGCACAGTGTGTGCAAAATGCGACGATTTCGCCGACACTTCGACCAACTCGATATTTGTTTTTGAACAAATCCTCGTGTTTATGTGCGGATTTGCTCATTTTTCCTGCCCAGCCATCCGCAAAGTCGATTTGATATTGGCGCGGCGGGGGTATAAGGTAGCCCAGAGATTTTTAAATAGGGTTCAAAATCTCGGTACAGAGGTAAGAAAGAGGTAAGACATGCAAAGCAAAGTTGCCCACGCAGCGGAGCGCAAGGCTTTCTCGGTCATCCTGGACCAGATCCTCAAAGCCAAGACCCCCGAGGACCGCGAGAAGGTCATCGACCGCTTCATCAATATGGCCGATAAGCTCCTCAAGGACACCAACCCCGGTGCCATCACCGGCATGCGCCGCGCCCTGCACCCCGGTTCCAAATGGGAGGGCTACATCTTCGACGTCCTCGACGAGATCGACCCCAACGTGCTCAAGACCATCGTCATGACCGGCGGCTATGAGGCTGCCTTCCGCGGCTTGCGCAACACCACCGCCAACGCCGCCAAGTACCAGTGCAACGTGCCCTGGATCATCCTTTTCGACCCGACCAGTGCCTGCAACAAGCACTGCGTGGGCTGCTGGGCTGCCGACTACGGTCACCAGTTCAACCTGACCTACGACGAGATGGACCGCCTCGTGACCGAGGCCGAGTCCCTGGGCACCCACCTCTTCATGATGACCGGCGGCGAGCCCCTCGTCCGCAAGGCCGACATCCTGAAGCTAGCCGAGGCGCACAACACCTCCCTCTTCAACATCTTCACCAACGCCAGCCTGGTGGACGAGCCCTTCTGCCAGAAGGTCCAGCAGCTCGGCAACATCATCTTCTCCGTCTCGCTCGAGGGCTATGAGGAGGTCAACGACGGCCGCCGCGGCGAGGGCTCCTTCCAGGAGGTCATGCACGCCTTCGACCTGATGCACCAGTACGGCCTCTTCTACGGCACCTCCACGGCCTACACCCGCGCCAACACGGAGATCGTCTCCTCCGACGAGTACCTCGACCTCATCATCTCCAAGGGCTGCCGCTTCGCCTGGTACTTCCACTACATGCCCGTGGGCGACGGCGCCAACGCCGACCTCATGCCCACCGTGGAGCAGCGCGAGTATATGTTCCACCGCATCCGCGCGGTGCGCGACTTCGAGGGCGGCAAGCCCATCTTCGCGATGGACTTCCAGAACGACGGCGAGTACGTCGGCGGCTGCATCGCCGGCGGCCGCGCCTACTGCCACGTGAACGCCCGCGGCGACGTGGAGCCCTGCGTCTTCATCCACTACTCCAACGCCAATATCAAGGAGATGAGCTGGCTCGACTGCCTGCATCAGCCCATCTTCCAGCAGTACCGCGCGCACTACCCCTGGAACGACAACATGCTGCAGCCCTGCCCCATGCTCGAGAACCCCGAGATCCTGCCCGAGATGGTGCACGCCGCCGGCGCCAAGAACACCGACTACACCGCCCAGGAGAGCGCCGACAACCTCTGCGCCCGCACCACGCCCTACTCCAAGGAGTGGGCGCCCGAGGCCAATAAGCTCTGGCTCGAGGAGCACCCCACCGGCAAGAAGGTCTACGACCACGCCATCTCCGCCGCATCCGTCGAGGAGAAACGTGCCCGTATGGAGGCAGAGGAGCAGGACGACCGCGCCTACGTCACGCTGGAGGACGGCGAGTAAGACGGCCTGCGCTGTCGCGCGTCCAACCACAGGGCACACATAACCGCACGCAAGCGGCCCGAGGATCCCTCCCCGGGCCGCTTTTCTTACCTCAATCCCCTATGTGGCGCACGCCGGGGCAGCCGTGCCGAGCGGACAAGCGCGGCCGGCTCGCCCTACTCCGCCTCAGCATCCCCATCCGCATAGCAGGCGGCAGCCTCCTCGACGAGCTCCGCGTCGATCTTGCCCAGCGCGGCCATCTTGCGCATCATCTCGATGGCCTCCTCGTGGGTGCTTGCGGTGCGGTAGGGCCGATACTCCGTAAGCGCCTGGTAGATGTCCGCAATCGCCATCATGCGGTCCTCATGGTCGAGCTGGTCGCCGGTGAGCCCGAAGGGATAGCCGGCGCCGTCGAGCTTCTCGTGGTGCAGGGCCGCCCAGGGCCGGATCTGCTCCATGCCGTCGATCGACCCGATGACGTCCCAGCTCTTCTGGGCGTGGTACTTCATCTTCTCGAACTCCTCGGGCGTGAGGCGGCCTGGCTTCTCGAGGATGTCGGTCGGGACATAGAGTTTGCCGATGTCATGCAGGGCGCCGGCGAGGTAGAGGCGGTCGCAGAGGTCCGCGTCCATCCCCTCGTACTCGGCGAGCATGCGGGCGCGACGCGCGACCCCACGGGAGTGGTGGGAGGTGAAGGTGGACTTGTAGTCCGTGATCTGAGCGAAGACGCCGCCCAGCTCGAGCAGCCTTCCCCCGCCGTAATCCTCGTAGACCTCCGGCAGTACGGCCTCGAGCTGGGGCTCGAGCTGGTCGGCCTCGAGCGACGCCATACGCCACGATGGGAAGGCGCGGAGGAATGCATCGGCCACCTCCTCGTCGAAGAGGACGCCGGTCTGTTTGCGGACGTAATCCTTGATCTGGCCGTACTTCTCGGAGGACACGTCATCGAGCGAGAAGCGCACGTCCAGCGCGTCGGCCAAATGAATCAGGCGGGCGAAAAGGGGCGTCTCGGCGGCCGTCAAACCGAAGGGGCCGGAGCCGTCGGCGTTCTCGTGATGGTAGAGGACAGCATGGCACTCCGGCCCGTCCTCGTCGTAGAAGGGTGCGATCGAGATGATGCGCTCGCCCTCCACGCAATGGTCCTGCAGGAACTCGATCGGCTCGTCGACGATGCTGCTCGGCCCCCGCACGCCCAGTTCCCGGTAGTACTTTGTGAGGCCGCTGTCATGCATGGTCGCCGCGCCGAAAAGGGCGAGCAGGCTGTGCACATCGATATCGACCCAGGCCTCACCGCTCAGGCAGGTGCCCTCAGGCGCAATGAGCCCCTGCAGGTCGATCAGGTGGGGCAGGTCAAGGCCATCGAAGAGGTCCGCGAGCGTCGCGCCGTCTGGCGCCTCCGGCCACTCCCCCTGCGACAGCTCCTCGTCATCGGGCAGAAGTCCCGCCGCCCGTGCCCGCGCGATCATCCCGCCGACCTGGGCAGCCACCGTGCCTTTGGCCTTGAGCCCCTGTGCGACAAGGTTCCCGAGCGGCACCTTGCTCAACCACATCTCCTCGAGCATACCCACGGCCAGCACAGCCACACGGAGGGCATGGTATTTGCGCGCCCCGTAGAATTCGTACTCGACGGCGTCGAGCGCATCCGATGTGGCAGACAGGAAGCCGTTCAGACTGATGCGCATGTGACCTCTATTTTCTCGAAAAAGTCATTCGCTCGATCTGCACTCACTATACCAATCAAAGGCCCCCGAAGGCGCCTCCCTCTCTCACAGCACCTCCCCCGCTCAAAGCGCATGAAGGCCCACGGGACACAGACGGAAGGCGTGCGATTCAGAGATTACGCAGGTCGCGTTTTTTCGCGCCCTTTCCGTCTGTGGCCGCCATGGGGAATGACAGCCTTCGGGCTCTTCCCTTCTGCGCTTACGACACGCACGCAATACGCAAACGCCCATCTTCACATATGATGTCGGCGTCGCCACCCGCTCGCTTCCAGGAGATACACCCATGCCCTACCGACTCCACGACATCGACCTGCGCGAACCGCTCTTCGAGTGGGTCGAGGCTCGGCTGGGCAAGGTCCGCATCCTCGAGGAGGTCGAGATCGGCCGTTCGCGCGCAGACGCCCTGCTCGTGACCGAGGGCGGCCTTATCGGCATGGAGATCAAGAGCGACGCCGACACCTGCCCGCATACCAACCGCGCCCACAAGCTCTCCCCGCTCTGGCGGCCGGAGCGCGCCGCGTACCGGCGGGCCCACCGCCGCTAGGCGAGGTAGATGGCGTCCACCACGCGCTCGATGTCGGTGCGGCCGCGCAGCTCCTCCTCCACCCGCTGGCACAGAGCGACCTCGTCTGTGATCACGCCGTCCGCATCCCCCGCGAGCACCGACTCCGCCGACTCCTCGGTGTCGATGGTCCAGACATAGGCCCGCTTGCCCGCGGCATGGATCGCCTCAATCGCATCGGGGGTCGCCGCCTCCTCCTCGAGCACGAGCAGGTCGCAGTCGAGCGCCGGCGCGTCGCCGAAGGAGAAGAAGTAGAGATAGCCCGTCGTCAGGTCGGGATAGGTCCGCTCCACATAGCTGATCAGGTCGTAGTCGAGCCCGATGATCGCGACCTGGCCCTCCATCCCGCGCTCGCGCACGGCGGCAACCACGTCGTCGGCCATCTGCCGATCGGCCGTCGGTCCCTTGAGCTCGATAAAGAGCACCCCGTGTCCGCGTGCCGCGTCGAGGGTCTCGTCCAGCGTGGGCACGGGCTCCTCCGAGCCGTCCGAACCGGCGATCCGCAGCTGCGCGATCTGGTCGCTCGTGAGGTCCGAGACCTTCGCGTCCACGCCGCAGGAGCGCGAGAAGTTGTTGTCGTGGTTGATCACGTAGACGCCGTCGGCCGCGCGCTGCACGTCGGTCTCGTAGCCATAGGCGCCCAGATCGATGGAGCTCTGCAGGCCGGCAAGCGAATTTTCCGCCGCCGCGTTGCCGCCCAACCGGTGGGCCACAATATGGGCGTCACCGCCCACCGGGAACAGGACATCGAACCACACCGTCGAGACGCCGGCCGCCACTGCCACGCCTGCCAGCACCGCGACGGCACCGATTCCCACACGACGACGTGTGAGCCAGGCGGTCCGCGGTGCCGCGAAGACGACCGTCTCTCCCCGCACATAGCCCAGGTAGAGGCGGGTTATCTCGATTGTCTGCAACGGCTGTACGCTCAAGGTGAGCGCCACGCCCACGAGCAGGGCGATATAGAGGAAAAACAGCATCCAGAACCGGTCCCCAACGGACCCGAATGCCGCCGGTGCCAGGTAGGCAGCGCCCCCCGCCAGCGCAAAGACCATACCAAGCTGCAGGACGAAAACAAGCATGCGCGGCAGGAAGTGCCGCCAGTGCCCGCGCATAACCCGCGGGGCAATCGCGAAGGCCTCCCTCACGCTCCGCCCCTCCACCGCCACGGCAGGCAGCACGAAAAGGTAGCGGATGCCTACCACCGCGAGCACGACCAGCGCAATCACATAGGCCACCGCATAGAGGGGCGTTGACCAGATTACGGAGGTGATGAAGGAGGGGATGTAGAACTCCCGCGTCTGGGGGATGGTGACTCCCGCATCCACCAACGGCGCCGCAATCGCGATGTAAAGCACGACCAGGAGGCCGCGCGGGTTGAGGAAGCGCCGCGTGAGTCTGATCGCCGCGGGGATGGCGTCGCGCACCCGGGCCTCCTTGCCCGCAAGCAGGCGCCCGGCCAGGTAGAGCACCCCATTCACATCAAGCGAGACGAGAAGCACGAGTGAGAGCAGGGTGAGCGCGATGATCAGCCACCCCTGCCAGGTCGAGAAGAGGAAGGCGAAGTCGCCGCTGGTCACGGCCACGCGGCCGGTCAGGTAGATGAGCCGCAGATTGATCTGCCGCACGCCCCACATCAGCACTCCAGACACGACAGCGGCGACCGCCTGGTACGCAAGCACCACGGGAATGCAGCCCAGGTAGGCGCGCAACCGCTGCTTCCGCCGCGGGCTCAGATGCCTGCCTGTCTTTCCCATGTCCGCCTCCCCGCTTCGTCGCGTTGCCGCTCATCGTCACACAACAAGGGTACCGCCGCGGGCGGACACCATCACCGCCAGGATTGCCACAGAAGGCTGATTTTCTCCCTCATATCTTTCTTTTCTGCATGCGTCAATTTGACTACACAACCATTCCCGACGAGCTCCTCGCGCCCGAGATTGCGAATCTCGTCTCGACGATTCACGAGTATCGTGGCAGGCAGGACCTCTATCTCCAAGCGAAACCCGAAACACTCGACGCGCTCCAGGAAGTCGCGATCATCCAGAGCACCAAGGCATCCAATGCGATCGAAGGCATCCACACAGGCGATGCGGCTCTCGTCAAACTGATGAGCGAAAACACGGCACCGAGGAATCGTGCGGAGGAGGAAATCGCCGGTTATCGCGACGTACTCGCTACCATTCATGAAAACTATCCCTATATCAATGTGACACCGGGAGTCATCCTGCAGCTCCATCGTGACCTGTATCGCCATTCGAGTGCGTCTATCGGCGGACGCTGGAAGGATTCAGATAATTCAATCGTCGAATACAACGCAAAGGGGAATCCGCGCATCCGCTTCAAGCCGACTCCGGCGCTACAGACACCTGCCGCAATCGATGACCTCTGCCGAGCGTACAACGATGCCACCGAGCGGGACACCTATGACCCGCTCGTCCTGTCAGCCATGTTTGTCTTCGACTTCGTCTGTATCCATCCCTTCAATGACGGCAACGGGCGTATGAGCCGGCTACTCACCCTACTGACCCTCTATCGCGCAAATTATCTGGTAGGGCGCTACGTGAGCGTCGAGCGGATCATCGAGGAGAGCAAAGAGACCTACTATGAGGCCCTCGCGGCCAGCTCCACCGGATGGCAGGATGGCACAAACACCTATGCCCCCTTCGTGAGGTATCAGCTTGGCATTGTGCTTGCCGCCTATCGCGAGTTCGAATCCCGAATGAGCACGGTCGATATATCTCTCTCGACGGGCACCAAAGCCCAGCGCGTGCGCGAGGTGTTCGACCGTAGGCTAGGCAAGATCACAAAACGCGATATCCTCGCCGAATGCCCCGATACCTCGGCCGTCACCGTCGAACGGGCGCTGAAGGCTATGCTCGATGCCGGAGAGATCGAGAAGGTTGGTGCAGGTCGCAGCACGGGGTATATCCTGAGGCGATGACAACGCCGACGCGACGAAGACGACTTCCCCCAAGTGGCCGCTTCGCTACTGCGGCAGGACGGCACCGGTCGCATAGTCGATGTCGTAGCCCTTGGCCGCGTTGTAGACGATCCAGGCGCCGTCGGGCGCGCCGTCGCTCGAGCGCACGTCGACCCGCACGGCGCGCGGGATGGGCTCGGCGCCCTGGTAGATAGCCTCCGCGCGATAGATGAGCCGGGCGTCCGCAGACGGGTGCGTCGCCAGCCAATCGCGCGCGAGCGTCTCCACGTAGAGCATGCCGCCCTGCCCGTCGTTGGCGCCCACGTTCTGCATGCGGGTGCCGATCACGAGGTTCTCGACCACCGGCTCGCCGCCGAGCGCATCGGCCACGAGGTGGCTTCGGTTCCAGAAATAGCCCCGGTAGACATTGCCATCGGGCGTGACGATGGGTGCCTCGGGATTGTCGGCGGGCCAGCCCGCGGGGTCGGGCAGGGGCGTCTCGTCGCGACCTTGCTCGACTTTGCGCTGGTACCAAGGGCCGTCCGCCACGAGCATGGCCCAGGTCGCGCGTCCGTAGGCATCCAGGCCGCCGTAGGTCATCCCGATCTCGGCGGACTCACTTGTCAGTTCCTCCGGCAGGTCAGCCTCGCCCACGCGCAGGACGTACTCGGGCGCAGCCGTCTCGTCCCACGTGTAATCGGCCACGGCAACAGCTGCGGACCCCGCATCCCCCGCCGTCCCCGGCGCGCCCTGCACCGACACACCCATAGCGGAGCACGCCACGACAATGATCGCCGTGAGGATCGCCCGATTGCGCTTGTTCCTACTCTCCCTCACTCGCCGGCTCCCCTCTGCAAACCCTAACGAAAATCAGCTTACAGCACGCCGCGGACATCATCCTCACTCCATCGTGCAAGAGGCGATCCGTTGTGCGTGCTACACTTGGCCCATTGCTTCCGTGATTTATATAACCTGCGGCAATGTCAAATCGTCGCCGTCCGTAACGCGGTAATAACGCGATGGGGGATCCAATGGACACATCAATGGGAAAACCAGACGAGCCGGACTTATCCGACCGCCCATCCCCACGTAAGAGACAGCCTGTACAGAAGCCTAGTCTGCGCGAGCGCCTCTGGCGCCAGATACGTTACGGCGGATTGACCCCTGGCCTCTATGATCAAGTGCTGCCCCGTAGCTTGGCCTACTGTTGCGAAGACGTGCGCGCGGTCGGCGCCCTTATTGGAGCAGTCGGCATCTTCTATGTATCCCTGAGTCTCATGCAGCTCTCGGACACCGCCCGTCTGCTCGTGCCTTATTCGGTCGCGGTGGCCGGAGGTATCGTCGCGCTCGCGCTCAACCCCGCAGTCCGCAACGCGAGCAACGGCGCCAAGTTTACCTATGTCTATCTGTGCTCGGCACTCGCAATCATGCACGCCATGCTCATCGGCACCGCCTACGCCGTATCTTCCTTCCCTGCCATCATGTTCAATGTCATGCTGGTAGCTTATGCGTTCATCGTGGTGGACATACCCCTGCGCTTCGATCTTTTCGCGATAGGCAATTTGGCGCTTTTCTGGGTCATGGCAGTCCGCTTCAAAGACCCGGGTACCACGCTCACGGTCGACCTAGGCGACGCCGTGGCATGCACCGTCATCGCCATCTACATCAACTGGTACCACACCGAGCGCGCCTTCGACCTCTATCTGCAGCAGTTGACGGTAGAGCACGAGCGCGACACCGATTCCCTCACCAACCTGCGGTCAAAGGGGTCGGTCCAGATCACCGTGGAGCGGATGCTTTCCGAGGGCATGCAGGGCACCCTGGTCATCATGGATCTTGACCATTTCAAGGAGCTCAACGACACCTATGGTCACCTCTTTGGAGACGAAGTCCTTGCCTATATGGGGAGAACCCTCCACCAGAGCTCGCGCGGCAATGATGTATGCGGCCGTTTCGGCGGGGACGAGTTCCTCTTCTTCCTGCCAGACGCGAACGCCCAGAGCACTCTTGCCGTAATAGATCGCTTGCGTGCCAACCTGCGCGCGGGATCAAGCGAGCTTTCCCACCCCGTCGACGACGTGCGGCTTTCGGCCGGCATCGCCCAGAGCTGGGAAGGCTGCACTTATAAGGAACTTCTCGGCGAGGCCGACAAGGCGCTCTATGCCGCCAAGCAGGGCGGACGCAATCAATCTGTCCTCCGATAGGCGGTCGAGACGAGGCTGTGCTGCTCCTCTACAGCGGCAGCTCGTACATCCAAAGGTCGGTATCGCCGATGTCGTCATAGTGGACCCGCGCGGTCCCGGCGGAAAGAAAGCCGAAGCCTTCGTACAGCCGGCTCGCCGCGAGGTTACCCATGACCACGTCGAGATGGATTGCCCGCTTGCCACGGCTGCGGGCGATCTCGACCATGCCCGAAAGCAGCGCCTTCGCCACGCCCCGGCCGCGGGCGTCGGGATGGGTAGCGAGCAGGTGCAGGACGCAGACATCCTCGGGTGCGACCTTGTGGTGCCAGGCGACGGCGAGGTAGTCGTCGTCCTCGCGGCCAGTGAGCACCATGGCGCCGAGGATCGGGCTCTCGCCATCCACATGGTTCGCGTGACCAACCGCGGTAGCATCGCTCGTGATACCAGTCCCAGCCGAGCTCGTCGTTCTCTCCCTATCGACCGCCACATAGAGGTCGCCGTCCGCGATGTGCCCCTCCAGGTCGGCGCGGCTGGGATAGACGCCCAGATGCCAGTCGGGGGAATACTCGTCTGCCGCCTGGGCGGCGCACACGTCGGCGTAGAATCGCCACACGCAGTCGAAATCCCCAGGACAAGCCCGCTCAACCCTGATGTCCATAAGGTCCTCCCCATCCAAGCAGTCGATCGAACTCGGCTTCCCACGCTTGTGCGTCTTCGGCATGACGAGACAAGAGCCCCGCAATGGCATCCTGCGCACGCAGGGCGAGTTCGCGTGCCTTCTTCTCGGTCTCCACACGATAATTTCTGTCGATCAGGTCCCTCGCACGCACCCAGACCTGATACCCACCCGCGCGCTCCTCCACGATGGTCACGGTCACGCCGCCATGAGCGGTGCCGCAGCAGCATTCCTGCTCGTAAAGATAGGTGTCCTCGTACCAAAAATCCGCCGTGGCGCCGGCCACGCCCGTGTCGGTCCAGACGATCTGAGCGGATTCATCCCCGGTCTCGCCCGTCGCCTCATGCACCGCCCTGTTCGCCTCCTGCTGGTTCATCTGCAGGTACTATTCGGTCTCAGTGGAGGGTTGCTCGGTTGTGGCATCGCTCTCGGTCGGCAGCGTGGTATCGGTATCGCCAGTACCCGCATCGCCGGTGTCGCCACCTGTTTCGTCGTCGGTCGTGCCCGAGCCGCTGTCGGAGGACGACCCGCCGTTTGCGCCAGTCGTACCGCCATCGACTGTCGAACTGCCATCCGCAGCCGACCCGTCGGCAGAAGACCCGTCAGTAGTCGTCTCCGCCGCGTCCTCATCCGTAGCCGCATCGGATCCCTCGGCCACCTGATCCTGCGCGACCTCGACAAAAGTCGTCACGGACCTGCCGCCGCTCGGGGCGGGCAGGGCGTTGCCGCCCACGTTCGAGAGCCTGACCCCGCTCGCCGAGGCATTGGCCCCCTCTTCTTCACCCTCAGCGACAAGATTGACGGGATCGGCAGCGGTGGTCTCGTCTGCCTCAGACCCCTCTGCCGGCTCCACAGTGCGCGTCGCGGCGCTGCCGTGGTCGTGGGATTTCGCGACGGAAGCCCCGGACATCAGAAGGTGGACCCCGAAAGCCACCGCGGCAATGACCACGATGGCCGCGGCAACGCCGACGACGACGCGCTTCCGCGAGCGTCTGGCGTCGTTCTCGACCTGGGCGAAATGCATCGCGGCCGTGAGGTCCGACGTCTTGTCCGCAGCGGCCTCGTCCTCGGTCGCGTCCTTCCAATCAAAGTTTTCGGTGTCGGCATGGGCGGCCATAGATGCTCCGATTCGCGCTGCGTTTGTGCTTATCCGCATTATCGCAAACCGGGCGGGCACCATGTGCGGACAACTGCTTCTTGCAACACGGCGCGACCGCAGGCGTCTGCCTGATCCAGACGCGGTATGCCTACTCGGCAGCCTCGGCCAGCTCTGAAGCCATCACGTCCTTCTTCTCCCCCACGTGCGCGAAGCAGGTGCGGAAGACGAGGCGGCTCACGGGGCCCGCCGCGAAGAGGTTCCACAGGAGCGCCATCGGGAAGTTTTTGATGACGGTGCCGACCCAGATGGCCGGCAGCTGCACGGCGGGCATGCCCGCGAGCACAACGTTGAAGAGGATCGACGCCACGAGGCTCATCGTGGGGCACATGACGAGCACGGTGCAGCAGGCGCGCACCGTCTGGCAGAGGAAGGCGTTGTCGCGCGCGGGATCCACGAGGCCCGACGCGAGACGCGCGCCCAAACGGTTGCCCCAGAGGTTGGAGAAGAGGAAGACGAAAAGCCACATATAGGCGGCCTCGAGCAGCGCGCCCCAGAAGACGGAGTTGGTCATATTGGAGAAGCCGACCGGCTGGGTGGGGATACCCATCTTCCAGGCCACGTTGTAGACCTCCATGCCATAGGCCATGGTGATGGACATGAGGATGCCGAAGATGATCCCCTGGATGCGGTTTTTTGGCATAGGTGCTTCCTTTCGCAACAAAAAAACGCGCACCGGGACCCGCCCGATGCACGCTTTGCCGACTACGCTTCCTCGCCGCGGGCCACGACGTTATCGGGCGCGGACCCGCGGCAGCTTTGCGCTACACGCGGGTGTCACCTTAGCACCCACGCCGCTACGTCCTACGAAATCCCCACATGCCCGTACTCCATTGAAGTATCTGGGCGTTCTGAAAATCGGCACCTCACAGGATGAGCCAGAACGGACGGAAATGCCCGTTGCCAACTCAGGTGCCATTCTCCACGCGGGCACGCCAAATAAGGTCTTACAACGTCTCAGATGGGATATGAGCAGGTAGATGACTTGTTGATTTTTCGTACCGGCACGCGCCCTATCCGCGCGTGTGCGAAAGCGCACTTCATTTTCGAGGCTTCTACCAGCGCTTTTATGAGTGCCAATCAACACGGGGTCGGGACGGGGTTTGTTTTTCATCCCCTTTGACCTGCGGCGGAAGGAGAGTCTTCGCAACCCATGCGGTGTAAAATGACCCAAAAAGTACCGCAGATTCAGTCCTTGAAACATCAACACTCGTAATAGTTACTGGCTTTATTAATATTGTAATCGTTATTTGTGGTACTTTTTGGTGGCAGATCCCCCTCCGGGAGCATAAGGCGCCCGCAAAGCCAGAGCTAATCCCACCCTTTGCAGACATCGACCCAGGCTACGGGGTGCGACACGCGCTCTAGCTCGGGCAGGGTGATGCGCAGGGCGCTATTGCTGGACCCGCAGGCGGGATAGACCGCATCGAAGCGCCGCAGCGACTCGTCGAGGTAGACGGCGACCCCCTCCTTGAGGCCGAAGGGGCAGACGCCGCCCGGCGCGTGCCCGACGGCAGCCTCGACCTCGCCCGCCGGGATCATCCGGGGCTTGGTGTGGAACTGGGCTTTGTACTTGGCATTGACGATGCGAGCGTCGCCGGCGACGACAATCACGGTGGGGTCGGTACCGACATAAAGCGAGAGGGTCTTGGCGATCTGTCTCTCCTCGCAGCCGATCGCCGCGGCCGCCTCGGCAACAGTCGCACTGGACGTATCGAACTCCCTGATGCGGTCAGCCAGCCCGTAGCGGGCAAGGTCGGCTCGGACGTTTTCGATGGACATGCGATCACTCCTTTCGTCCCGATGCTGACGCATCCTCCACCGCGAGAGGTGCGGCGGCGCCGCCAAGGTAACCGTATCGCCACAGAAGTCCGACCCTCTGGCTGCAGTGGATACAATTGGGGCGTACTCGAGTGGAGCCGCATCCGCGCGAGTCCCGATCCAAGGAGGGGCCATGGCGCTTGGCAAGAGGGACATCTACCGGCTACTCGACGAGCGCGGTATCGCCTACGAGGCCGTGGAGCACGCGGCCGTCTACACAGTGGAGGAGGCCGACGCGCTGCGGCTTCCCTATCCCGAGACGGGTACCAAGAACCTCTTCCTGCGCGACGACAAGCACCGCGCCTACTTCCTGCTCACCTGCCGCGAGGACGTGCGGGTGGACCTCAAGGCCCTGCAGGCGCAAATCGGCTCGCGCCGCCTCTCCTTCGCCTCGGCCGACGACCTGCGCGACATGCTGGGCCTCATCCCCGGCTCGGTCACGCCGCTCGGCCTCCTCAACGATGAGGCGCGCCGCGTCCGCTTCCTTCTGGACGAGGCCTTTGTCGGCCGCATGGTCTCGGCCCATCCAAACGAGAACACGGCCACGATCTTCCTGCAGACGGACGATCTGCTCGCCCTCCTCGCGGGCCACGACACGCCCGTAACGGTCGTGACCCTGGGCTGATCAGGCCCGCTCGCCCTCGAACTGCATGCGGTAGTAGCGCGCGTAGGTGCCGTTGCGGGCGAGCAGCTCCTCGTGGGTGCCGCGCTCGGACACGCGCCCGTGGTCGATCGTCGCGATCTCGTCGGCGTCCTTGATGGTCGAGAGGCGATGGGCGATGACGATCGTCGTGCGCCCCGCCGCGAGCTCGGCCAGCGACGCCTGCACCGCGGCCTCGGACTCGTTGTCGAGCGCGGAGGTCGCCTCGTCGAAGATCAGGATCGGCGGGTCCTTGAGGAAGACGCGCGCGATGGCGATGCGCTGCTTCTGGCCACCGGAAAGCCGTGTGCCCCGCTCCCCCACCTGGGTCTCGTAGCCTTCGGGCAGGTCGCGGACGAACTCGTCCACACGGGCGCGCCGGGCCGCTTCGCGGATCTGGGCGGCGGTGGCGTCGGGCAGACCATAGGCGATGTTGTCGGCGACCGTCCCGTCGAAGAGGTAGACGTCCTGTTGCACGAGGCCAATCGCCTCGCGCAGGGACTTCTGGGTGACCTCGCGCACGTCCTGACCGTCGATCGTGATGGAGCCCGCGTCCACGTCGTAGAAGCGCGGCAGAAGCGAGCAGGTCGTGGACTTGCCGCCGCCCGAGGGGCCCACGAGCGCCAGCGTCTCGCCCGGGCGGATGTCGAGCGAGAGGCCGTCGAGCACGCGCTCGCCCTCCACGTAGGAGAAGTCCACGTTGCGGTAGCTGATGGCCCCTTCGCCCACCTTCAGGTCAGGCGCGCCCGGCGCGTCCTCGATATCGGGCTGGGTCTCGAGCACCTCCACAAAGCGCTTGAAGCCCGCGACCGCCTTCTGGAACATCTCCGTGAAGTCCAGGATGCTCGTGATCGGCGTGGTGAAAAGCGAGGTATAGAGGGCGAAGGTCGCGAGGTCGGCCGCCTGCATCCGGCCACGCGCGATAAGCCAGCCGCCCATCACGACGATCGCCACGTTGAGGCCGCCCATCATGATCGCGATCAGCGACTGGTAGATGCCCATGGCCCGGTACATATGGACCTTGGAGTCGAGGTAGGCCTCATTGGACCGGCGGAACTTGGCACGCTCGAGGTCCTCGGCGGCGAAGGATTTCACCACACGCACGCCCTCCAGCGAGTCCTCCAGGCGCGAATTCACGCCCGAGATGGCCACGCGGTTCTCGTCGTAGATGGCCCGCATGCGAAGGTTGGCCACGACGTTCAGCGCGACGAGCGCCGCTAGCACCAGGGCCATGACCAGCGTGAGCTCCAGGTTGATGTGCGCCAGGATCACGAAGGCACCCACGATCTCCACGGCGCCGATCAGCAGGAACTCGGGCCCGTGGTGGGCGGTCTCGGAGATGTCAAAAAGGTCGCTCACGAGGCGGCTCATCAGGTCGCCCGACTTGTTGCGGTCGAAGAAGGTGAAGCTCATGCGCTCGTAGGCGTCGAAGAGGTCCTCGCGCATGCGGCTCTCCATGCGCGAGCCCATCACGTGGCCCCAATAGACCACGAAATAGCGACAGGCGAAACGCAGGAGGTACATGCCCGTCAGGCCCAGGGCCAGGTAGACAAGGACGGCCTCGATCGCGTCGGCCCCGCGTGTGAAGAGCCCGCCCGTCAGCGTACGCAGGATCTGGGGGAAGGCCAGGTCGATACCCGCGACGGCAACAGCGCAGGCGATGTCGCCGAGAAAAAGATGCATCTGCCCGCGGTAGTAGGACAGGAAGGTGCGGAAGAGCCCGCGCCGGGGCCGCGTCGCCGCGCCGCTCCGCCTCGCCTCGTCCTTCGTCACGCCGTCCGCCATAGGCCCCTCCCGCCGTCGGTCAGCCCGATCTGCCTGTCAGACAGCCTAGCATCGCGGGCGGACACGCGCCCAATGCTTAACGCGACCGACCCGCACGGGGCAGTTTGCCCGTTGGCAGACGGTCTTGTCCAGACGCGGAAGAACAAGCTACAAATCCGCCCGCCCACGTGGTAATTTATAGCTGTTGTGACCCGATGCCGCACCACCACGCGAGGACAGGAGCCAGCCGCATGACCGCAGACGACATGCCGCCCGTGCGCCGCAACATGCTTGACGAGCTCTTCACCTCGTTTTCCCTCGTGGCCGACGGCACCTACACCTACGTCTGCGACATGAAGTACGACGTCTCCCGCTGGTCCCGCTCGGCAGTCGAGCGCTTCGGCCTGCCCGGCGAATATATGGCCCAGGCGGGCGACCTCTGGGAGGAGCGCCTCCACCCCGACGACCGCCAGGTCTTCCACGACAGCTGCGTCGCCCTGTTTAACGGCACGGACACCACGCACGACATGCAGTACCGCGCCCGGACCGTCACCGGCGACTACGTGGCCTGCACCTGCCGCGGCATTGTCATGCACGACGCGGAGGGCAACCTTTCCTACTTCGCCGGCTCGATCCGCGAGCACGGCCTCACGGGCAACGTGGACGCGACCACCGGCCTGCAGAACCAGTACCGCTATTTCAAGGACCTGCAGCGCCTGATCGACCAGCACCAGCACGCGGTCCTGCTCACCGTCGGCTTCGCCCATTTCTCCACGGTCAACAACCTCTACGGCTATGCCTTCGGCAACCGCGTGATGCAGACCTTCGCCCATAGCCTGCTCGTCAACGCGCGCGACCGCGGCTACGTCTACCGCCTCGACGGCACCAAGTTCGCCCTCATCCTGCCCGACTTCGACATCGGCTACGCCAAGATGATCTACACCCAGGCCCAGCGCTATTTGAACGGCGGCGCCTTCAAAGTCGACGGCCACCCCATGAACCTGACCCTGGCGGGCGGCGCGCTCACGCTCGACTCCTTCGATGTCAGCGCCCAGACGGTCTTTTCCTGCCTCGACTACGCCTACCACAGCTCCCGTCACGAGCACGAGGGCGACCTGGTGGTCTTCGACGAGGACGACTTTGCCGCCAGCGACGACCACATGCGCATGATCGACAAGATCCGCTCCTGCATCTCCAACGGCTGCCGGGGCTTCGAGCTTCACTACCAGCCCTTCGTGGACGCCGAGAGCGAGCAGCCCGTGGGCGCCGAGGCGCTCCTACGCTGGCGCGACCCGGACTACGGTCTGGTCTACCCCGGCGCCTTCATGCCGCTGATCGAGAACGACGTCCTCTTCCCCACCCTGGGCGTCTGGATCCTCGGCCGCGCGCTCACCCAGATGCGCCCCTACGTGGAGGCCCATCCCGGCTTCACACTCAACGTCAACATCGCCTACGCCCAGCTCAAGCACTCCGACTTCATCGGCGACGTGCTCGACCTCCTCGACAAGACGGGCTTTCCCGCGACCAGTCTCCAGCTCGAGCTCACGGAGCGCTGCCGTGTGGCCGACCCGCGCCTCCTGCGCGCCCTCGTCAACCAGCTGCACGAGGCGGGCGTCTCGGTGGCGCTCGACGATTTCGGCACCGGCTACGCCTCGGGCGAGCTCCTCCAGCGCATCGAGTTCGACACGGTCAAGCTTGACTACGGCCTGGTCAAGGACGTGGCCACTGTCCCCAACGCGCGCATCTTCGTCTCCCACACGATCGACATGGCCCGCGAGTTGGGCAGCAACGTCTGCGTGGAGGGCGTAGAGACCACGCAGACCCGCGACATCCTGCGCGCGAACCGCCCCACGGTCTTCCAGGGCTTCCTCTACTCGCGTCCCATCCCCGCCGAGGACCTCTTCGCGACCTACGCCTAACCCGCGTGGCGCGCGGGAGGACGAGGGCCGAGAAAAACGCTCGCATAAGCGAAACGCCGCCTCCCTCAGCAGGCGCGAAACGCAGGCAAAGGGCGCCTGCTAGACGCGCCTAAGCGCTTCGGTCGCCACAAGTTTTTCTCACCCCTCGCCCTTCCGCGCTGCGCCAGCATTACTCGACCAAAATTAGGAATGTGTGTACGATTATTACGTACATGTGTATGTTTTCATGATACAATGGTAACGGCCAGCGTATCCGTACCCGGGCGGCGTCATCCCCCGAAGGAGGCGGTGCCTATGTACCAATTTTTTCCTTGCCGCGATGCATCTCGTCACCGCGGCGATCAACCTGAAGGCAGCGGTGCTGAGCCGCTTGGGCAGGGAGGAGAAATCGTCCGAGAACAGCGCGGATAAGGTGCAAAGGAGGCATCCGAAGCACCTGAGAGAGGAATAAAGGCCACCGTTGCACCGATGGCCTTGACCTAGAAACCGAGCCGCCCGTCCATCCCAAAGTGTCACGGGCCGCTGGCTGCCTCCTATGATACCCGATTCGCACCGACCGTTCTACGCAAATTCTTCGAATAACGAATCTCTGTTCTCTCTCCATCCCCATAGCGAGCGTTCACACGAGATCGCGCGACTCCGCTCTGTAGCGTTCACAGGAGCGATTGCTCAAACACGCTTTAGTAATTTGTACCTTAGCAATCGCTGCCACACTGATGGAGCATCGGGAGTCGGAGGGATAATGGACAGTCCCGGGCCGCTGGCGGCCCTCTATACTACCGTCCAAGACAGTCACACATAGACCAAACCGTCGAGAGGGATCCCATGACACTCGCACCGGGCAGGCTCGACCTGCACACCCACTCCACCTTCTCGGACGGCACCTGCTCCGTGCCCCGGCTGATCGACGAGGCCCGCGCCCAGGGCCTCTCCGGCATCGCCGTGCCCGGCATGGTCGCCGCCGGCCTTCTGGGCATCGAGGCCTACCACCATGCCCACACCCCCGAGCACATCCGCCAGGCCCATGAGCTGGCCGAGCGCTATGACCTTTTCATCACGGGCGGCAGCGACTACCACGGTCACTGGGGCGTGCCCGACCGTATCGGACAGTACGGCATCTCCGTGGAGGAGGCCGGCGCTCCCGTGGCTGACCTCTTCGAGCGCGACGCCAGCCTGTAACGCCTACGGATTATGCTCAAGCGCACTTTAGCAATCGATGCCACGCCGACCATTTCGCCCCCCAATACGTAAATCAGGACTCTCGATACGCCGATTAGGACACAGGACTCGTACCCACCCCGCGTATTCGAATATTTATTGATGCTTTCAAAGTCACGGGTATTCCAAAATACGAGGTAGATAGCCTGCCTGTTTTACCCGCAAACACCAATACTTCGTCGAATGCGGGTTTCGGACGAGTCGAGGGTCCTAAACCGCGTATTCAGGGTCCCAAACGGCGTATCGAGTAAGCCAGGAGACCAATCCGCCAGCCCGAGAGCGCCTTCGGCAGCCGGAACAAGAACCGCAGCCTTGACGGCGGCGAGTGGGTAGCGAATCATTGCGGGAAGCGAAGACCGACAGCCGGGGAGAGTCAATGGGTTCAGGCAATCATTGCGACATATCTGCTCGCGCTGTAACGGCGCTCGGGCGCATCGCTGCAGCATGCCTCCTCACGGCCGTCGTCGCACTGGGAATCGCCGGCTGCTCCGTCGGCCGCACGTATACGGTGGGGCCGGAGACGGACCTGGCGGACATAGTCGACCGGCTGGAGCCGGGCGACACGCTCCTGCTCGAGCCGGGCACCTACACGCAGACGCTCGAGCTCGCCGGGCTGCACGGAACGGCGGGTCACGAGATCACGATCGCGGCGGCGGGGTCGGATGCGGATTCTGATGCGGGCGCGGAAGGGTCGGCGGGCTCCCCCGCCGCCGTGACGTTCGACGGCGGCGGCCTGCCCAACGGCTCCACGATGATCGCCATCGATCACTGTTCTTACCTGCGCATATCCGACCTCGCCATCGCCCACGCGCACGGTGAGGACGCCTGCGGGATCTCCGTCACACCGGGCTGCGGCCACCTGACACTCGACCACAACGAGTTCTACGACATCCGAGCGACGGAGGCGGGAAGCGCAGATGGGGCGGGCGGCGCGGAGGCTGCCGCGGAGACGGGCGGCGCAGGGGCTGGCGCCGGCACAGGCGAGTCAACCGGCGGCCCCTCCGCCAATTGCATCCTGCTGCTCGGCGACAGCGCACGCGAGGCGATCTCCGACGTCGAGATCCGCGCCAACACCTTCCACGGCTGCGACACCGGTTGGTCCGAGTGCGTCTCGGTCTCGGGCCACGCGGCGCGGGTCACGGTCGAGGACAACACGATCGACGACACCGGCAACATCGGGATCGACTTCTCAGGCAACTACGGCTACTGCCCCGACCCGGCGCTCGACCGCCCGGTCGACTGCGTGGCGCGCGGCAACACGGTCCGCAACTGCCGCGCCCCCTACGCGACCTCCTACGGCATCTACGCCGACGGCGCGCAGGACGTCGTGATCGAGGACAACACCGTGACCGACTGCAGCGGCGGCATCGAGGTCGGCGCGGAGCAGCCGCAGGCGAGCGCCGACTACGCCGCAAGTCGCATCCGCGTAGAGGGCAACACGATCGCGGACTGCGACGAGGCGGCGCTGACAATCGGCGGCTACGCAGAGGACCTCGGCTGGGTCACGGACGTCGACATCACGGGCAACACCTGCACAAACAACGGCCGGCAGGCAGAAGACGCGATCATCAAGCTCTCCAAGTGCGAGGGCGTGCGCATCACACACAACGCCTTCCGCAACGAGGGCGGCGCCGTCGACCTCGTCAGATACGAGCTGGGACACGGCCTCGCGCGCGACGTCACCTTGGCCGACAACATCTGCGACGGCGTCTAGCCGCGAGGCGCGCGGGAGGGCGAGGGGCGTTGCTGTCGGCCTAGCTTTTCGAGAGCGGACCAAAGAAGCCATAGACGAGAGCGTCGAACTTCGAGGAGATGGCCTCGAAGGGGACATCGAGATCGAGAAGACGGCAGCCCAGGCGATAGCCTTGATCGGTCCAGTCGCAGTCGTCGACCGGCTCACCGGTACCCGCATAAACCAGCGCCGCAGCGACATCGTCCGGCTCGCCCGCATGCGTCGCGTAGTAGTAGATCTGACGCACATGATCGGCCGAGAGGATACCGCGGTCGTAATGCATCGAGAGGATATGGCCGTAGCACTTGGCATCCAGGATGAGCGTCTTGCCGCCATGCGAGAGCGTCACGTCCGTGAGCATGGTGGGCATGAAGTCCGGAGCATCCGCGCTCGGCCTCACCCCCTCCGCATGGGCATGCAGCTGCGGGAAATGCCGCCGGTAATACTCGAGCAGGAAGTGTTCGTAAAGCGTACTGAACCATTGGCTGTCGTCGAAGGAGGCCAGGCGCGCTGGCCCCTCCGCGCCGGTCAGGATCAGGCTCTCCACAACCAGGTAGCAGACGTTCATAAGGAGCTCATAGGTACGGTTGTTGCGGTGGTAGCGCAGCGACCCCCAGGGAATCCGCGCGGAATCGGCGACCTCACCCACGTCGCGCAGCCAGCCGATCGCCGCCTTGAGGCGGACGCGACGCTCCTTCGAGACCAGATCGCTCCGCAGCAGAGCCAGCAGACATGTCTTGAGGATGCGGTTGAGCAGCGTATCCTCGTCGTACTCGTCGTAGGCGTAGTGCGCACCCATCCGCCCGGCACGCTCCAGCGCGGAGGTCGCCCGTAGGTCAATATGGCCGTGGATGCGCCAGCCGTCCTCCTCCACCTCTCGGTAGCCGCGCTCGAACCCGCGGCGCCGCTGCGACTCGACGCCGAGCAGCAGGATGGCCGCCAGCAGGTCTTCCATCCCGCTGAAGTCCTCCGAGCCGATCCGCTGGTACTCGCGCACGTCGACCGACTTGAAGGCATAGGCCATCAGCCAATAGACGTTGCGCACGAGGACGGTCTCGGGCTTGGATGCGAGCGCGGTGGTGGGCACCCTAGATCACGGCCTCGAGCTTGCGAATCTCGGCATCGGCCCAGGCCGTGTCGTCGAACCAGTACTCGCGCAGCAGCGGCGCCAGCTCGTACTCGATCACGTCGCGCACGGCGTCGTCGCTCACGGTGTCATAGCCCACGGGCGGCTTCAGGCAGAAGTAGCTGTGCCCGATGCAGAAGCCGGAGCCGAAGGCAGGGTCCGAGGCGATGGCAGCGTTGAGCGCCTCCACGCGACGCGCGAGCTCCACGAGCCGGTCGTTGCCTGCTGCGGCCAGATCCTTTTGGAACTCATCATTTGTGAAGGCGGGCTTCATCTCGAAGAAGGCGAACCTCCGCCGCAGCGCGTAGTCGATCAGCGCCAGGCCGCGGTCGGCCGTGTTCATCATGCCGATGATGTAGACGTTGTCCGGCACGCTCGCGGCCCGCTGCAGCACGGGTAGCCGGACGCTCTCGCCGCGGTGGTCCTTCTCGATCAGCATGAGCATCTCTCCGAAGACCTTGGAGATGTTGGCACGGTTGATCTCGTCGATGATAAAGAACCACTTGTGGTCAGGGTCCTTAGCGGCGCGGTCGCAGAAACGCAGGAAGGTGCCCTCCACCGGCTCGTAGCCGCCGCCGTCCGCGGGACGGTAGCCGACCATCAGGTCGTCGTAGGTTGTGTTCTGGTGGAACTGGACGAACTCGATGCGTGACTTGTCCCGCTCCCCCATCATCACCCAGGCGAGGCGCTTGGCGCAGAAGGTCTTGCCTGTGCCTGGCGCGCCCTGCAGGATGAGGTTGCGCTTGTGCTCGAGCGGTCGCTTCATCGTGGCAAGTTCGTCGGCAGTGACGTACACCTTGCCCGTATCGGCATTGTGGAGGAAGTCATCATCGGCATAGGGCTCGGCGTCCGAGACCGGCATTGCCGGCCCGTCGTCCTCGCCGGCAAGCTCGAGCACGCGTTCGAACTGCTCATGTGTAAGCTTGAAGAGGCTGCCGTTAGGCTGCTTCATGAACTGCGAGTCGGCGAGCACCTCATCCTGCTTCATCTCGCCGTAGGGCACAGGTTCAGCGAAGTCGCGGATCTTCTCGAAATAGAGGCTCTGGCCGTCGTTGTCGCGCGAGACCCGGCAGAGGCAGAGGGCCTTCTTGACCGGGGTCGTCTCATAGCCGACGACCAGATCGCCCTTCTTGGCGGCAACGAAGTTCTCGTGGATACGCCGCGGGTTTCCGCTCTCGGTGAGGAAGGTGTAACTCTGCTCCTCCCCCACTCCGATGTCTGAGAAGGACCAGACCTTGGGGTTGGCATTGAGCCACCAGTAGGCGCCGACGGTGCTTTCAGCGCCGTCTGACTCATCCAGTGGCGTAACGGACGGATCCTCCGCTGGGCCATCTGCCGGCAGTGACATCGCGCCATTCATGAGCTCGTCGAGTTCGCTCGACCGCACCGACGTGATCTCTGTAATCCTGGAGAGCGTCTGACGCGGAAACTGTCCCTCGACCTCAAAGGGCCCGATGGGCGTCCAGTCGACGTCGCGGACGGTCTTATGCGTCTCGCGACCGTCGTCATAGCGGCAACCAGACGTCACGACGCCTCGAGCAATCACGCGCTTGAGCCCCTCTCGCACATAGACAATATCGCCGGGTTTCACGTCCTGGGTGAAGGACCAGACAGACATGGCGGCTTTAGAGGGACTTGTACCTGGGTAAGCTTCTGCCAACCGCGCCTTGAGTTCCTTCTTGGTATTGCACTCGAGGGGATTGCCGATTGAATCCCAGCCAATGGCCATGATGCCCGCGTCTCGATACTCATCCCAGTATTTTGCGCTCTCTCCTGGGGCATAAGCCCACGTGCGCGCGATACCCCAGGTAGCGAAGTAGACGATGTCCTGCACGAGCAGGTGGTGCGCAGGGTCGACGGAAACCAGATCACCAAGCAGCTCGTCGCTCCGTTCGACCACGTCGTGTCGGCACGCCTCAACATAGGCGAGCAGCCGGCCACACATCTGCTCATAGTCAGCGACCCTTGCGACCACGCCTCTTGACGCTACGGCACCAACTCGAGCGGCAAAGGATGTGTACGCCTCGCTTTTGTAGATGTAGTGGCGCCCAGGCTGCATAAGATAGAGGTAGACGCTTACCGCATGCGCGTCCTGAGAGGACTGGTTGGCGGGTCTGGCTCCTCGGTCGGCACGCAGCTCATTCTCGCGGGCAAGGTGCTCTTTCGACGCGTCCACGAAGCCCTTGATCCGGCTCGTAAGGTCGACGCTCTCGTCCAGCAGCCCCTTGAAGTCAGCGCGGACCCCCTCCGGATCATTTTCAGCGAAGGTCTGAATCATGTCCCTTGCGTAAGTCCAGCCGTCCCTCAAAAGGTTGCCCGTCTTCGCCAACGATGCCTTGAGCATCGACGCAAAATCAGGCGCGTCAATGTCCCAATGTTCCTGGAAGCAACGGGCCGCCTGCCATTTGTAGAGCTCGCCCACGCCGTCTTTGGCCTCACTACGTAGCTGCGGCAGCTGCTCGTAGTATTGATCGAGGATCCCCGCAAGTGTATTCGCATTCATCCCGCCGAGATCGGGCACGCCCGCATCTTCGGACCAGAGGTAGCCCTCGCCCATGCCGCATAGGTCGAGCAAGGCGGACCAGTCGCCCTGGTCTCGACAAGCCTGTTGCTCCGCAGCCAACACTCCCGCATCATCGAGTGTGCTTTCGGGATGCAGCTTCCGCCAATAGGCGATGAAGCCACCGCCAATATCGCCAGACTTATTTACGACCAGCGCCGACAAGCAGGGCACCCCACTCTCCGCACAGGCATCTTGCACACGACCCAACGGATGGCTTAACCCCATGTGCGGATTGATGCGACGCCCCGTGTGGGCTTCGATCAAATTCGATAGATCGGCGTACGCGATGGGTACATGATCCGTCTTTACGGCAAGCAGCAGCCCCGCGATGATTTCCCGATCAATACATTGGATCTCGACTGCCATGAGACTCTCCCACCGTCCGTCGCCAACTCGTCATTAATGATAAATGCGTGGGTGGACATCATCTTCAGGCTTTACGCAAGCGCGCGGGAGGGCGAGGGGCGAGAAAAAGTTGTGAGCATGAAACGCCGGCGACCGAAGCGCTTAGGCGCGTCTAGCAGGCGCCCTTTGCCTGCGTTTCGCGCCTGCTGAGGGAGGCGGCGTTTCGCTTCCGCGAGCCGTGTCGGCGGGGTATTTCTCGGCGTTGCGGGCGATCTTGTCCGCGCGGCACTCGCATGCCATGACCAACATAGGCGGCTATTTTTCTAAATTCAAGGCGGTTTTTTTCATATAATTGAGGCGGCTATTTTTCTCTCTTCCTTGGAGGCGAACTCGAATGACCCTGGAAAGGGACGGCTATAGGAAGCGCATTGCCGAGGCGACCCTCGATAGGTACCTCGAGGCGTTCGGCGCTGTGGAGATACGCGGGCCCAAATGGTGTGGCAAGACCTGGATGGCGCTGTCCCGCGCGGAGAGCCAGGCGCGCCTCGACGACAGGGCGACTCGGGAGGCGGCGCTTATCGACGGACGCGTGGCTCTCTCGGGCGCCCGACCGCACCTGATCGACGAATGGCAGCGTGTCCCCGGCACGCGGGACCTCGTGCGAATGGCGGTGGACGAATCGCCCCTTCCCGGCTCGTTCATCCTCACCGGCTCATCCACGCCGAAAAGGTCGAGCGAGAGCCATAGTGGCGCAGGACGCATCGCCCGCATGGACCTCTCCACCATGACCCTGCTTGAACGCGGGCTGTCCGACGGCAGCGTGTCCCTCGCCTCCCTTTTCGAGGGCAACGCGATCGAGCCGCGGTCCGTGGACGTGGGGCTCGAGCAGGTGGCCTCCCTCACGGTGCGTGGCGGGTGGCCCGCCTCGCTGGGAATGAGCGACAAGGCAGCCGCCCTGATTCCACGTCAGTACGTAGCCGCCGCATGCGACCCGGAGTACCTCGAGGACGACATAGACGCCGACCTCCTGCGTAGGACGCTCGTCGCACTCGCGCGCAACGACGGAACCGAGGCGTCGGTCGCCACGCTCGCCGCGGATGTATCCGCTGGCGAGAAAGCCGTCGACGCAAACGAGATGAACCGCTACCTCTCCTATGTCATGCGGTCATACCTTGCCTACGAGGTCGGCGGCTGGAAGGCGCCGGTCAAGGCCCGCGCCAGGGTACGCACGAAGCCGAAGCGCTACCTGTGCGACCCCTCGATCGCGGCATACCTGCTCGGGACCGACGCTCATAGGCTGATGAGCGACACTCAAACTCTGGGCACTCTTTTCGAGAGCCTTTGCATGCACGACCTGATCGCCTACGCGAACG
The DNA here is from genome assembly GCA_900315165.1 of uncultured Actinomycetes bacterium. Taxonomy (GTDB): domain Bacteria; phylum Actinomycetota; class Coriobacteriia; order Coriobacteriales; family Atopobiaceae; genus Olegusella. Next base: position 62,785 of record OMXZ01000023.1, read on the forward strand.
CGGCGTGCGACCTCGATGTTGCCGGGGTTCGCTACTACCGCGATTCATACGGGCTCGAGGCCGATGCGGTGATTGAGCTGACCGACGGCAGGTGGGCTGCGATCGAGGTCAAGCTCGGTGCGAACAAGATCGACAAGGCGCGAGAGAGCCTGCTGCGGCTCGCTCGCAAGGTTGCCGAAAACCCGGCCGCTCGCAATCCCGAGCCGGCTTTTCTGGCTGTGATCACAGGCGTGAGCACCCTTGCCACGACCACCGCGGAGGGCGTGCACGTGATTCCCATCACGTGCCTCGGTGTGTAGCCCCGCGCGGCACTCAGCTTTATTGCGAGCCGTATCTCGCAAATTTGTGAGCTACAGCTCGCATTTTTACTAGCCGACGGTGTCGATGCAGCTCGCCACGGCGCAGCAGCAGAGAACGATCACGATGAGGAAGATGATGGTGAGCACGCAGCCCGCGGCGCAGCCGCCGGGCTCGTTGCCCCTGTTGTTGCGCGGCTCGTCGTCGCCGGCGGAGAGGGCCGCGCCGAGCCAGAGCCCTGCCAGGAAGTTCCACATGGCACACCTCCATCACGCGTCCGACCCGTATGCCGACCCTACCACAAGCCCGCTCCCCCGCCTGTCCCTTGCGTGGGTCATCCACTCGTGCAACGCAGGGGACCAGCCCTCGCTATTGGGCCTTGAAGTTGTAGACGGGCCTCATCACATCGAGCACGTCGACCGAGTCCGCGATGGGACCGATGATGTCGTCGATATGCGTGACGAAGCACTCCGCCGTCGCGTACGTCCCCTCGATCGTGAACATCCCCGCCCCTTTCCGCCGTTTCCGAGATTCTAGTGCCGGGTGTAATAGTGCTCTTCATCGATGCTGCCCTTCCATTTTGGAAGAGCAAAGCCCTTAATAGCCGCCATCGACTTCCTGACGGCAGCGCTTGATGCCGTCACGGGCTTGCGTGAGCGAGCGCTCGTACCAGGCGGCACCCATGCGCACGGCCATACCCAGGCCCGTCTCCGCGACCTCGTACCACTCGAGCGCCTTCTCGAAGGACTGCTCGCAGCCGAGCCCTTCCTCGTGGCAGCGCCCCAGGCGCAGCGCCGACGCACCCCAGACCACGGGATCGCCCGCCTGTTTGCCCAGCTCGTGCGAGCGGGCGTACCACCGGCAGGCCTCCACCGGGTCGGCCGCCACGCCCCTGCCGTCGAGGTACATGTCGCCCAGCTTGTAGGCGGCCTGGTCGTCGTCCGCCTCGGCGGCCAGCCGGTAATGCTCGAAGGCGCGGGCCTCCCGCTCCTCGTCGCTTATACGCTCGAAGACAGGGCTCTCCGCACCCGGGCCCGTGGTGAGACCCGGGCCCGCAAAATAGCAGCCCTCGCCGCGGTCGTAGCTATAGACGTAGCCCAGGCAGAGGTGGGCGAACGCGTTGCCGCACGAGGCCGCCTCCAGGTAGAAGAGCTCGGTGGCATGAAAGCAGTCGATGCGGAGGTCGTGGTCGGCGGGATTGGTGTACGACATGCCCTCGTCGTAGCAGGCGCCGCCCCGACGCAACGCCTCCTCCCCCGTTGGGTCGAGACTGGGGTCGTAGTCCGGAAAGAACCGCTCAATCATCGAGCCACACTCCCATCGTCACCTTGTGCCACGTGCCCACAAGCTCGTGGTCCACGACCTCGGCCGAAAGCCGCTTGCCCCCGTCCATCAGGCGGGCAAGGATCTCGTTTCTGTCCGCCGGGACATAGCCGATGCGCACGTCCCCCACAAAGACCTTGATCGCCCACGTGTCCGCCAGGTTGCCGGGCTCGCGCAGCAGACGCAGCTTGCAACCTGGCACGAGCTTGTCCGCGACGTCCTCGATACCGGACGCGTGCGTGGTGCCGGCGACGCGCGTCTCCTCTATCAGGCAGATCCTCTGTGCGTAGGGCACAGGAAGCGAGAAACCGCCCTTCCCGCCGCCCAGAGGGCCCAGGCCTCCGCCCGTGCCCGGGACGACGACCAAGCCGCCAGGCAGACCCGTTCCGACGTCAGCGCTACTCGGCATCGCCCTGCTCCTTTCCGCCAAACTGCTCCTGATAGCGCGCGTCGTAGTCCGCTTTGATCTGACGCTGGCCCTCGGCCTCGCCCTTGAGCTCCGCCACGGCATTCAGCACCCAGTTCGCGTCGGCCAGAAGGTCGCGCCAGGTGTAGGGCTCGGTGGATGTGATGTCTTCCAGGCGTTCCTTCAGCACGGCGAACTGGGCCTGCGTGGAGGCCAGCTCAATCTCCAGCTCGTCAGGCGACGCAGCCGCGAGTTCGTCCTTCTTCTTCTGCGCGTCGGCGCCCATCCCGCGCGTCGCCACCTCGAGCGAGCGGAGGGTCGCAAGGTCGCCCTCCCGATAGGCCCGCTGGGCCGCCATAAAGAGCGCCAGACATGAGTCCTCCTCGCCGGGGTTGACATCGGGGTGGAGGCGGCGAATCAGCTCGCGGTGCAGGCGCTTGAGCTCGCGCTCCTCCGCCGGGGTGAGCGGCTCGAAGCTCTGCTGGCGCGTAACTGCCGCCACGTACTCCTCCATGCGCTCCTTGATCGTGTCCTGCCACTCCTCGAGCTCGCGGTCGAGCATGGCATCGATGGCCGGGCCGTCGGGATCCTCGCCCCGATTTGCCGACGCCTGGGCGAGTTCCAGCCGTCGTTTGGCGCGGCGGGCCGTCAATTGCGCCTTGAGGAGGTCGGTCTGGTAGACGCCGATCGCGCACTCCCACTCGGCGCGAATCTGCGGGATCTGCTGGAGGAGCAGGTCGTCTATCTTGAGCAGCACGTCCGCGACCTCCGCCCGCGCCGCGGCGACCGCCTCGCGCAGGCCCTGCTCCACCGTCGTTGTCATGCCGTCCGTGTCTTCCATGGCATCCTCCATCGCCGTCTGTCGCGCGCCTTGCCCCAGCCGCGCATCTTGCCCCACCCTTTTGGGGACGGCTCCATCTTCCACCGCGGGGCGGACACCATCATCGGACCCTACCAGCACAGATGTACGGCGATGACGATGTGACAGTCCCCTGTCCCCTGTCACGCCTTATCGCTTCAGGTCGCCCAGCAGATCGACGCCGCGCTGCGTAGGCGATACCTCTGGTTGCTGCTCTGCGGTTTGTGCGGGATGGTCATCTCGACGAAGCCGGACTCTAGGGCAGGGCGAAGGTAACGCTCCCTGAAGTTCCTGCGATCCGAGAGGCCGATTGCCTGCATGAGCGCCGCGGCACTGACATCGTCGCGTCCGATGTGTGAGAGAAGCTTGCGAACTTGGGGGGTGACTTGGTCGACTTGGGGGGTGACTTGGGGGGTGGCCGGATTGACTTGGGTGGTGGCCGCCTCGTCGTCGGCAGCCTCACGGGCCCAGGGCACGTCTTCCTGGAGATCCTTTTTATACTGATCAACCTCCGCGGAAAGGATCTCGATGGTCTCGTCGTCCATGAACTCAACGAAAGGCTGCGAGGTGCCTCGGTCCTGGGCGGCACGAAGGGCGGCGATGTAAGCGGGCTTGTTTTCGCTACGCACGTAGGAGGGCTCTACTCCTCCCTCGAGCTGCACCAGGTTCATGAGCAGGCGCGACATGCGGCCGTTGCCGTCGGACCAGGGATGGGTGGTGACCAGGCGGTAGTGCGCCTCGAAGGAGAGCTCGTACACCTCGGCGACGGTCATCCGGTCGATAGCGCCAAGCTGCTCATTGAGCCACGCGATGAACTCGGCGAGCCTACCCGGCACCTTCTCCCACGCGAGATACGATTTGCCGCCGCGGCCGGCGCTTACATTTTGCAGCCTAAGGTCGCCCTTGGACTCATCGTAATCGCCAGCGAGCGTCCTGTAATAGTTGCCCGTGTTCTTCATGACGAGGGCCGCCAGGGCCTTGAGCAGGGGCAGTGTAATCTGCGTGCGCGATGTGGCAATCTGTTCGGCGACCTCATAGGCGCGTTTGAGATCGAGATTCATCATCTGCTCATGCACCTGTTTGCCGAGCGGCGCTATACCATCGTCGAACATGACCGTGTTGTCCTCGAGGGTCAGAGTGGAGCCCTCGATGGCCGTCGAGTGGGTGATGATCGAGTAGAGGTGCAAGCGCTCGAAACCCACCTGCCGACTGACGCCGATCGCTTTGTGCTCGCTGAGCAGACTCTCAAGCTCTGCAGACCGTCTTTTATCCACGCGCTCACCCCCCGTCCACCTCGATAGACCACACCTTACCGCAAACCGATGCCCATGCATCGCGCCGGCGTCAGCGACGGTGTGCTAGCCGACGGCATCGATGCAGCTCGCCACGGCCATGCAGC
>OMXZ01000024.1 GCA_900315165.1 uncultured Actinomycetes bacterium
GACAACCTCATCGCGCTCGTGATGCTGAGATGCTCCGACCTCGAGGTCTCGCTGCCGGGGAGGGCGGCATGATGGACCCACACGTTCTCACGATGGCTCAGAAAACGCGGCCTTTGAAATGAGGTCAGAAAGCGTTGCCCGGGACCGACGCCTTAGTAGAGGGGCTATACTGAAAGGATGCCTTCGGCGGCATGGGGACGCGGCGACGGACAAGGGGAAGGGGGGCGCGTGTTCACGGCTGACGCACTGACACGGGTCGCACGCTCGGCGTTCTTGGCGCGTGGTCGCATAATCGCGCGCCAGAGCACCGCGATTGACGAGCGCAAGCTCACCTATCAGGGCAATCTCACACTCCTGTCCGCACAGGTTGCGAGTGCCTCGGGCTATCAGGAGTACTACACGACCTCGCTCGGCATCGACGAGCGGGCAAATCGGGTGCTCTCCTATAGCTGCGACTGCCCGGCGGCCCAGACCTACCAGGGTCCCTGTAAACACGCGATCGCCCTCGGCTACGACTACGCGGCCCATCCCGACCGCTGGCACGGGTTCGATGCCATGCGCAATCTCAGCACGACCCGCGAGCTTGCCGACTTCCTCGACCGAGTGCAGCAGACCGCCCCGCCGGCGCCGCGGGCACGGGCCGAGGCGCCGGGCGCCGTGTCGCTCGAGCTCACGCTCACGATCGGCGCCGGCTACGACGGCAACGGCATCCGCGCTCGCTTCCGCGTGGTCGGTGCGAACGGCGCCTATGTGGTCAAGAACATCGGCGACTTCGTGCGCTGGGTGCAAGACGGCGCCTACGTGGAATACGGCAAGAAGCTCGCGATGGTCCACGACGAGGCGACCTTCGAGCCGCACTCCTGGCGGGTCGTGCAATGGCTCGAGCGCTGCGTGCTCAATCGCTGGACCTATTCGGCCGAGCGCATCTACGGCCGCTATTATTCGACCTACAGCTCGGGGTCGGCCTCGTCGACGGGCCGCGAGCTGAACCTCTCGTCCCCCGAGACGGACGAGCTGATCGAGCTCTACCGCGACGCTGCGTTCATCCTCGAGCTGGGGGGCAAGAGCCGCACCGTGATGGTGACCGAGGGCGAGCCCCAGCTCAGCCTCGAGGTGAAACCCGCGCGCGACGGGGCCTACGAGCTCGTGCGCGGCAAGGGGCGGATGATCTTCTTTGCCACGCAAGGGCGCAGCTACGTGGTCGAGAACAACAAGCTCTACCGCATGGACGAGCAGCTCAACGATGTTGTCGACTTCCTTGCGACCGCCTATGGCAGCCGCGCGGACCGTCTCTTTATCTCGGCCAAGGACGTGCCGCGTTTCGCGGCGACCGTGCTGCCTGGCCTGGAGGAGGCGATTGGCACGACGGCGCCCCCCGAACTCGAGGCGCTGAAGCCGGTTGCCTGCCAGCTCGCCTTCTACCTGGACCGCGATGCGTCTGGCGTGAGTGTGGACGCCGTGGCGGCCTATGGGGACAAGACCTATCATGTGCTGGACCGCCGCCCCGGCGAGGCGCGCGACCTCACGCGCGACGCGGTGATGGAGGCGGAGGCCCGCCAGCTCGTCTCACGTTACTTCGCGCTGGTCACGCCGGCGGGGCCCGACGGCGGCGCGCCCGCCTGGCGGATTCCCGCAAAGGATGCCGAGGCCCAGGCCCGGCTCGCCTTCACGGGTGTGGGACAGATGCGTGAGCTGGGGGAGGTCTACACGACGCCGGCTTTCGACCGACTCGTCTCGCACGCGCGCCCCCGTGTGCGGCTGGGCATCTCGGCGGCGGGCAGCTCGCTGCTCAAGCTCACGGTCCAAACGGACGACCTACCGCTTGATGAGCTCTACGCCCTGCTCGGGAGCTACCGGCAGAAGAAGCGTTATCACCGCCTGCGCGACGGCAGCTTCCTTGACCTCGAGGGCCTCGACCTCGCCGAGGCGGCCGATCTGGCCGACGAACTGGGGCTCACGGCCCGCCAGCTCGCCGCGGGCGTCGTGGAGATGCCCTCCTACAAGGCCTTCCTGCTGGACAACATGGTCAGCGACGACGAGAAGGATGCCTCCTTCGACCAGTGGGTCGCGGATTTCCGCAGCGTGGACCCCTCCGCCTACGAGCTGCCGGCGGGCCTGGCCGTCGAGCTGCGCGGCTACCAGCGCCAGGGCTTCCAGTGGCTCTCGGCGCTCGCGGACATGGGATTTGGCGGCATCCTCGCCGACGAGATGGGCCTCGGCAAGACGGCCCAGCTGATCGCCTTTTTGCTTGCGCGCCGCGGCCGCGGGCGGTCCCTCGTCGTTTGCCCCGCCTCGCTCGTCTACAACTGGGAGGCGGAGTTTGCCAAGTTTGCCCCTCAGATGGACGTGGCCGTGGTGGCCGGCACGGCCCCACAACGCCGCCGCATCCTGGCCGAGCCCGGGCACGAGGTCCTGGTCACGAGCTATGACCTCCTGCGTCGCGACGTGGAGCACTATGCCGACGAGTGCTTCTTCTGCGTCGTGCTCGATGAGGCCCAGTACATCAAAAACCAGCAGACGCTCGCGGCGCGGGCGGTCAAGGTGCTCGCGGCCCAGCACCGTTTCGCGTTGACGGGCACCCCGATCGAGAACCGCCTGTCCGAGCTCTGGAGCATCTTCGACTTCCTGATGCCCGGCCTCTTTGGCAGCTACGAGCGCTTCCGTAGCCGCTATGAGCAGCCCATCGTCGGCGGGGACGAGGAGGCTACGGCCCGCCTGCGCGCCGCCGTGGGCCCCTTTATCCTGCGCCGGCTCAAGAAGGACGTGCTCACAGACCTGCCGGACAAGCTCGAGACCGCCGTCGTGGCCCAGATGGGACACGAGCAAAGCAAGCTCTATCGTGCCCGCGAGCAGGCCCTGCGCGTCTCGCTCAGCCGGCAGGAGGGCGACGGCGCCCCGACCAAGCTACAGGTCCTGACCGAGCTCACGCGCCTGCGCCAGCTCTGCTGCGACCCGCGTCTCGTGTACGAGGACTATAAGGGCGGCAGCTGCAAGATCGACACGATCTGGGAATTGATCTCCGCATCGGTGGACTCCGGGGCAAAAGTGCTGGTCTTTTCCCAGTTCACGAGCTTCCTTGCCCTGATCGCAGAGCGCCTGCGGCGGGAGCACGTGGCCTACTACGAGCTCACGGGGTCGACGCCCAAGGAGCAGCGCGTGCGGATGGTCGACACGTTCAACTCGGATGACACACCCGCCTTCCTGATCTCGCTCAAGGCGGGCGGTACGGGCCTCAACCTCACGGGCGCCCAGGTCGTGATCCACGCCGACCCCTGGTGGAATCTCGCCGCCGAGGACCAGGCGACCGACCGCGCCCACCGCATCGGGCAGACGAGCGACGTGACCGTCTATAAGGTCATCTGCAAGGGGACGATCGAGGAGCGGATTCTCGCTCTGCAGGAGGCCAAAGCCGACCTGGCGGATTCCGTCGTGGGCACAGGCGGCGGCGGGGGCCTCGGATCGCTCGACCGGAAGGACCTGCTCGAGCTTTTGGGCTAGGATGGGACGCAGGAGCGGTACCGAGACTGTGGAAGAAGCACGATGTCGGACTGGCGGGACGCACGTGAAGCTGAGTACGAGCGCTCACGCGAAGAGCGCGAGCAGCGTCGTGAAGAAAAGCGTGCACGCGAGCAGCGCCGCCGACGCATAGCCTGCCTCGTTGCCCTGGGCGTCGCCTGCGGTCTGATCCTGATCGTTGCGCTTTCGCTCATCAAGCCGCGCGGCATATCGACGGCCGCCTCCGCCGGATCGGAGGTTTCCCAGGGCGGGACGGGCTCTGCCTCGTCGGCCGATGGGGCCTCGAGCGGCGGTGTGGGGGACGATGATGTGTCCGATGAGGCCCAGGCGCGCATCGACGCCGTGATGGGGCGGGCGTCGGCCAACTGTACGGGTGCCCAGCCGCAGGGCCTGACCGACCCCGAGACCTATGCCGAACGCGGGCGGCACCTGATGCAGTGGATTGCCGACACCTATGCCGCCGACCCCGACTTCGCCAACGGCTCGTCCTTCACCTATCAGGCGCATTACGCGACCGACGGCAGCGTCCTGCCCTATCTGATCGCGGTCAACCGCGAGCAGAACGTCGCGACCGTCTACACGCGCGACGACGACGGGTATTACACGGTGCCCTACCAGGCCTTCATCTGCTCATCGAGCGACGAGACGCCGATGGGTTACTTCCAGACCCCGGACAAAAAGGCCTGGGGCGAGCTTTTCGACGGCGTCTACGGTCAGTACGTGACGACCGTCAGCGGTGACATCCTCTTCCATAGCGTGCCCTACTACTCGCAGCACAAGGACGACCTCGAGTACCAGCAGTACGACCGGCTCGGGACGGCGGCCTCGCTCGGCTGCATCCGCCTGCAGGTCTGCGACGTGAAGTGGATTTACGACAACTGCCCCTTGGGCACGCCCGTGGTTATCTACGACGACGAAGTCCCGGGCCCTATGGGCAAGCCGGGTACGATCCGCACCGACGAGGCGGACGACGATCCCGAGAGCGAGACGTATCGCGGCTTCGACCCCACGGACCCCGATTCCGCCAACCCCTGGCCCGAGGCGTTCCGCTCGGGCACCGCCATCCGGTCCGACCAGGCGCAGGCCGATTGGGACCAAGCGCAGGAGGAGGGGGCCTGGGACGGCTCGATCAACCCGTCGGACCTGCTCGGTCGCTCGACGGACGCTTCGGTCGCCGGCAACCCGGGATGATCCATGGCCCCCGGTGGTTCTTTCGGTATGCAAAATACGACGAAGAAATGAATAAGAGGCCATCAGACTCTTCCGTGAGCTGGCAAAACACCACTGATCGTCTGGTATTTTATTCACCTCACATTGCATAAATGACATGAATTATTCGTGAAAATAGGTAATAAGTCTTTCATGTGCTATTCTTCATGCAGCACAAGGACGCGTCGGCGCGACGCATGATGAGAGGGGATTGGCGATGAAGAAATTCGTGGTGGAGGACTCGTTTTGGGAGCTCTTCCCGGATGTGACGATCGGCGTGCTGGTGGTCGACGGCATCAAGCCGACCGACCAGATCGACCCCGAGCTGGTCGCCCGCGCCGAGAAGGAGCTCAAGCGCGCCAACATCGCAGCCCGCAAGTGGGTGCCCGACCCCACCATCAGCAAGAACGAGGCGGCCGCGGTCTGGCGCGAGGCCTACCGCAAGTTCAAGACCAAGAAGGGCGTGCGCAGCTCCGTCGAGAACCTGCTCAAGCGCGTGCTCAAGGACAATCCCGTCGGCCATATCAACCCGGCCGTCGATACCTCCAACGCCGTGTCGCTGACCTACGCGCTGCCCATCGGCGTCGAGAACGTCGACGCGATCGAGGGCACCTTCCGCCTCAAGATGACCGAGGGCGGGGACGAGTTTTTGGCCGTGGGCGAGGAGGTAAGCGACCCCACGCTGCCCGGCGAGATCGCCTACATCGACGATGCCGGCGCCGTCTGCCGCTGCTGGAACTGGAGAGACGGCCAGCGCACCGAAGCCACCGACGAGACCCCGCACTGCATGTTCATCATGGAGAACATCGACCCCGCCCGCGTGGACGACCTGCATGCCGCGATCGACCAGATGGAGGCCTACGCGACCGAGATCCTCGGCGCCCACACGACCAACAAGGACTACTTGACGATCGACCACAAGGAGACCCTGATCGACGAGTAGCGCTACAGTGGTCAGGTAGCTCGCAGGAACCGACTCGGGGGTGCCATGGCCGCACGGAAAGTCGATAGGAAGGTTGTGGCGATGGCGGCGGTACTCGTCGCCGTCGCCCTTTTGATTGTTGCCGCCGTGGCGTCCGGCATCTCGGATATCGCCGGTGCCTGGGCCGTTCCGCCCGAGGTTTCCGAGAAACAGCAGGCGGCCGAGGACGAGGCAGATGCTGCGCAGGCGGCCGTCCGCGAGAAGCTCGAGCAGCGTCTGTCCCTTGACGATGCCTGGGACCTCGTCGAACAATACGGTGAGCAGAAGTATCCCGAGGGCTTCTCCCTCAACGACGCCGGCACGATCTGGGAGACGGCGGCCGATGAGAACACCTGGGACCTGCGGGCGACCTGCCGCGTGGGGGATACCGACGGCGTCTGCCATGTGGTCGTGAAGGCGGGCAGCTCCGGCGAGCCCTACGTCGACAGCTTCGAGATCGAGGGCGACGCCTCATGATTCAGGACATCGGGGACCATCGGCTTGACAATCAATATCATGTCGTGACGCCGCATCCGGAGGACTATGTGCTGGCCTGTCGCGGCCTCGACGTGTGCGTCCGTCTGGTCGGCCACAAGGTCGAGGACAACAGCGGCCTTGCCCTGGGAGGCGCGCTCGAGCTGCCACGCCTGGCCGACTTCGGCAAGACGCCCGGGGAGTTGCAGCTCGTCTACCTGCTGGCGGTCGACGGCAGGCCCCTCTTCCTGACGCGTGCGGAGGGTGTCGAGCCGCCGCGGGGATTCGCTTGGCAGTCCATCCGCGAGCTCCGCATGGCCGAGCCACGCTGGCTGGCCTTTGCCGCGGTCACGGGCCACCACCTGGCCGGCTGGTACCGGGCCAACCGCTATTGCGGACGATGCGGCCACCCGACCGAGCTCGTCCCCACGGCGCGCGAAATCTGCTGTCCCGCCTGCGCGAACGTGATCTACCCCCGCATCAACCCGGGTGTGATCGTGGGTGTGCTCGACCCGGCCCATGAGCGCATGATCTTTACCAAGTACGCCGCCGCGCACGAGCGCTATGCCAACTACGCCCTGGTCGCGGGCTTCACGGAGATAGGGGAGACGCTCGAGCAGACCGTGCGGCGCGAGGTCGCCGAGGAGGTCGGCCTCACGGTCGACCGCGTGCGCTACTGGGCCGATCAGCCCTGGCCCTTCTCGGCATCGCTGCTCGCGGGCTTTTGGTGCGAGGTCCAGGGGTCCTGCGATCTCACGGTGGACCATAGCGAGCTCAAAACGGCGCTCTGGCTCGCGCGCGACGAGGTGCCCATGCCCCGGCGCGACACCTCGAGCCTCACCAACGCGATGATCACGGCCTTTGCCGAGGGCTACGACTCCTATCGCTGACCGTGGGCGTCTCATGAGTGTCCCGCCCGTGTATCGCGCTTCGCTACAATGGTAAGGCTGAACCGTACCGACCGACGTCCCCGAGCCCCAGAAAGGCGCGCCCATGGCCCCGTATGTTTTGAGCTGCTGCTCCACCGTTGACCTGCCGCAGGCGATGCTCGACGACCGCGATATCAAGTATGTCTATTTCAACTATGAGCTCGACGGCACCCAGCTCAAGGATGACTTCGGCCAGACGAACACCCCGGCCCAGCTCTACGCCAAGATGCTCGCCGGCGCCGACGCCAAGACCTCGCAGGTGAGCGTGGGCGACTACGTGCAGCATTTCACCCCCTTCCTCGAGGCGGGGCAAGACGTCGTGCATATCACGCTCTCGACGGGAATCTCGGGCACCTACAACTCGGCTGTCGCGGCGTCGGACGAGCTCGAGGCGCTCTACCCGGGCCGGCGGGTCTACGTGGTCGATTCCTTGGCGGCGTCGGCGGGCTATGGCATGCTGGTCGACCGCCTGGCCGACCTGCGCGATGAAGGCATGGGCGCCGCGGAGCTCGCGGCCTGGGCCGAGGAGCACAGACGCGAGGTCAATCATTGGTTCTTCTCGTCCGACCTGAGCTTCTTCATCCGCGGCGGGCGCATCTCCCGCACCGCCGGCCTTCTGGGCGGGGCGCTCAAGATCTGCCCTGTGATGGACGTCGATCACGACGGGGCCCTCAAAGTGCGGGAGAAGATCCGCACCAAGGCGCGCGCCGCGCGTCGCGTGGTGGACATCATGCACAAGCGTGCCGAGGGGGGAGCGGACTACGCCGGCAAGGTCTTCATCAGCCAGAGCGAGTGCCTGGACGACGCCCACCTGGTGGGCGACGCGATCGAGGCGGCCTTCCCCCATATGCAGGGCCGCGTGCTCTACACCAATGTCGGCGCCACCATCGGCGTGCACACCGGACCCGGCACGGTCGCCCTCTTCTACTGGGGCGAGCCGCGCTAGGCGTCTGGGCTTCGGTGCATGGGCGCCGTCGCTGCATTAGCACAATTCGGCCGTCAAGCAAAGGCAATCTAGCTGCGAAGATGCAAAATAGCAGCTAGATTGCCTAAAAATTTACCATGGGGATTTCATGTTGCCGTGTGTCGGAAAATTATTCTTGAGTATTTTTCGAGTGTTCCTGCATAATCTGACGAATGTCCATCAGACATGAAAGTAAGTGCGGTCCGTCTACCTGCGAGTCGATGAAAACTCACCTTACTTTCAACAATAGCAGGTGAGTTTTCAACGGCCGTTTTTCGATTAGAACACAAGATGTTGGAGTAAATCACAGACCAGACCCCAAGAAATTGTGTATAGTAGTTGCTCGGTACACATGCAGCCGAACCGCAGCAGTCCGTGCCAACCACGCAGCGAAAACACCTTTTTTGCCGAGGGAGTCTCTGAGATGAAGATTATTAAGCGCAACGGGTCTGAAGTCAGCTTCGATCTTTCGAAGATTGTCAACGCGATTGCCGCCGCCAATAAGGAGGTCCCCTCCGACGAGCGCCTCAAGGAGCGCGAGATCAAGTTCGCCGCGCTCAACGTGGAGGACCAGTGCCGCGAGGCCGGCCACACCGTCACGGTCGAGGAGATCCAGGACATGGTCGAGGACCAGCTCATGGCTCTCGACAAGTTCTCCGTGGCCCGCAAGTACATCATCTATCGCTACCTGCAGAATGAGAAGCGCCACAAGAACACGACCGACGACAAGATCCTGTCGCTCATCGACTCCAATAACGAGGTCGTCAAGCAAGAGAACTCCAACAAGAACCCGACTGTGGTCTCCGTCCAGCGCGACTACATGGCCGGCGAGGTCAGCCGCGACCTGACGGACCGCAAGCTTCTGCCCGAGGACGTGGTGAAGGCCCACGAGGAGGGCATCATCCACTTCCACGACTCGGACTACTACGCCCAGCGCATGCACAACTGCGACCTCGTCAACCTCGACGACATGCTGCAGAACGGCACCGTGATCTCCGGCACCATGATCGAGAAGCCGCACAGCTTCTCCACCGCCTGCAACATCGCGACCCAGATCATCGCCCAGGTCGCTAGCTGCCAGTACGGTGGCCAGTCGATCTCGCTCGAGCACCTCGCGCCCTTCGTCGACATCAGCCGCAAGAAGATCCGCCGCTCGGTCTACGCCGAGATGGAGACCATCGGCTACAAGGCCACGCCCAACCAGATCGAGGCCATGGTCGATAAGCGCCTGCGCGACGAGATCGCCCGCGGTGTCCAGACCATCCAGTATCAGGTCGTCACTCTCATGACCACCAACGGCCAGGCCCCCTTCATCACGGTCTTCATGTACCTCAACGAGGCCCGCGACGAGCAGACCAAGAAGGACCTCGCCCTCATCATCGAGGAGACCCTGCGCCAGCGCTACCAGGGCGTCAAGAACGAGAAGGGCGTCTGGATCACGCCCGCCTTCCCCAAGCTCATCTACGTGCTCGAGGACGACAACATCCACAAGGACGACCCCTATTGGTACCTCACCGAGCTCGCGGCCAAGTGCACCGCCAAGCGCATGGTGCCCGACTACATCTCCGAGAAGAAGATGAAGGAGTACAAGCTCTCCAAGGGCGAGACCGAGGGCAACGGCGACGTCTACACCTGCATGGGCTGCCGCTCCTTCCTGACCCCCGACCGCTCCGGCAACGGCTACGGCAACGTGTCCAAGGCCAAGAATTGGGTGCCCGGCAAGCCCAAGTACTACGGCCGCTTCAACCAGGGCGTCGTCACCATCAACCTGCCCGACGTGGCCCTGTCCTCCGGCGGCGACATGGACAAGTTCTGGAAGATCTTCGACGAGCGCCTCGAGCTCTGCCACAAGGGCCTGCGCTGCCGCCACGACCGCCTGTGCGGCACCCTGTCCGACGCGGCCCCGATCCTCTGGCAGTACGGTGCGCTCGCTCGCCTCGACAAGGGCGAGACGATCGACAAACTCCTCTACGGCGGCTACTCCACGATCAGCCTGGGCTATGCGGGCCTCTATGAGTGCGTCAAGTACATGACGGGCAAGAGCCACACCGACCCCGAGGCCAAGCCCTTCGCCCTCCAGGTCATGCAGCACATGAACGACAAGTGCGCCGAGTGGAAGGCCGCCGAGGACATCGACTACAGCCTCTACGGCACCCCGATCGAGTCCACGACCTACAAGTTCGCTAAGTCGCTCCAGCGTCGCTGGGGCATCATCCCCGGCGTCACGGACAAGGGCTACATCACCAACAGCTACCACGTCCACGTCTCCGAGAAGATCGACGCCTTCACCAAGCTCAAGTTCGAGAGCGACTTCCAGCGCCTGTCACCCGGTGGCGCCATCTCCTACGTCGAGGTGCCCAACATGCAGGACAACCTCGAGGCTGTGCTCTCCGTGATGCAGTTCATCTACGACAACATCATGTACGCCGAGCTCAACACCAAGTCCGACTATTGCCAGGTCTGTGGCTACGACGGCGAGATCCAGATCGTGACCGACGAGGACGGCAAGCTCGTCTGGGAGTGCCCCAGCTGCGGCAACCGCGACCAGTCCAAGATGAACGTCGCCCGCCGTACCTGCGGCTACATCGGCACCCAGTATTGGAACCAGGGCCGCACGCAAGAGATCAAGGATCGCGTCCTGCATCTGTAATCGAACGATCCGCCGAAGGGCGGGCACACCGCCTCTGGCGCAGCTCGGCTAAACGAAAGCCCAGCCGCCCCGCGCTGACCGCATAACTCGCCGCTTCGCGGCTCAGACAGATGCGGTCACCCGCGCGGGGCGCCCGGGCTTTCAGCCTCACATGTCGCCAGAGCCGCCGTCCCCGCCCCTTGGCTGCCTGCGAATGCGCTTACTAGGACTTTCAATACGCTAATCAGGACACTCGATACGCTCGAAATCACCGCATTCAGAATAAACGATTATATCTTTGATGTTTAGATTGTAAGGCTATTCGTAAAATCGCAGGTAGTTGTTTTGTGCAAATCATTTTGATAATTGATTTCTCGGTGGATACTCAGCCCTGCACGCACTCAGTGTCCTAACTAACGTAACGAATGTCCTAATGCGCGTATTCGCGAGAGGAGATATGGGCCACATCCCAGGGCAAACGCGAATGTCTACCAACGCTTCCGTTTATCTACCATCTACTACCGATTTTTCTTATTGACCACCGTTTACCACCGATGCCAACGCCACGGGGCAGTTTGGGAATGGACGTTTTCACCGTCATGTCATCATGGGCTCGCCGCAGACGGTACGATGGGAACGTTCCTATCGCTCAGGAGGGCACATGACCAGCATCCTTTTCGTCTGCCACGGCAACATCTGCCGGTCCACCATGGCCGAGTTCGTCTTTGCCGACCTCGCCCGCAAGGCGGGCCGCGCGGACGAGTTCGAGGTCGACTCGGCGGCTACCAGCCGTGAGGAGCTGGGCAACGATGTGCATCCCGGCACGCGTCGGACGCTCGGCCGGGCGGGCGTCCCCTGTGGCCACCATCGTTCGCGCCAGATGGGTCCCGCCGACTACCAGCGCTTCGACTATATCGTGGGTATGGATGCGGAGAATCTGGCCGGCATCTATCGGCTGCTCTCGGGCGAGAAGGGCTATGGCTGGAGCTGGGATCCGGTCAGAGAGGAGGAGGCCCGCTACGCCGACCCGGAAGGCAAGGTATCGCTCTTGCTCGACTGGACCGACCATCCCCGCGATGTGGCCGACCCTTGGTACACCCATAATTTTCAGGCAACCCTGGACGACGTCCTCGCCGGCTGCACGGCGATGCTGGCGCAGCTCTAGCGTATGCTATTCGCAGATGTCATCGCCCTGATGTGAGACATGGAGGGACTATGCGCTTCTGGAGCAAAAGGAGAATCGTCGTGCTTGTACTTCTTGCCGTTGCAGGCTTCGTGGCCGGGCGCCTCGTCCTGCGCGCCGTGGGCAACCTGATGCTGGGCGGTACGCTCTTTGGGGGGAACTTCTTATGACGGCAGAGGAGAAGGCGGCTCGCAAGGAACGCCGCGCCGAACGAAGGGCAGAGCGCAAGCGCAAGGGAACGGGGAAGTTTTTGATGCTGGGGATTCTTGTCTTTGCTTTGGCCTTCGCTGGGGGAGTTGCCAGCAAGCTACTTATCAAACCTGCGTCACTTCGGCACTATACCGTGGCGTGGTCCGACGCGGTGGGCACCAAGCAGGCCGACCTCTCGTATGGTGACAAGTCCGCCAACAAGTTCGACCTCTACCTGCCCGCCGACTCCTCGCGCGATCATTATGGCCTCGTGGTTTACCTGCACGCAGGCGGTTTCACCTCAGGCGACAAGGACGACGACGAGCAGATACTGGAATGGCTCTGTTCCAAGGGCTATGTCGCCGCGGGCATCGACTACACCCTCTTCTCGGACGACAATCCCGACGCCAACGTCCTCACCCAGTCGGAGGAGATCCGTGATGCCATGCCCTACGTGGTGAAGGCGGCCCAGGACGCGGGCTACAACGTGGACCAGATGGCCGTTGCGGGCGGCTCCGCTGGCGGCTGCCTGGCGCTGATCTACGGCTACCGCGACGCCGTCACCTCCCCCGTGCCGGTACGGATGGTATTCGAGGCGGTGGGCCCCTCCAGCTTCTATCCCGAGGACTGGTCCAACTACGGCTTCGACAATCCCGACAACATCAAGGAGGCCTGCGGGCTCTTCAGCGTTATGACGGGCTCGGAGCTGACACCGGACATGCTGGGAACGCCTGCCTGGGACGAGGCAGTGAAACCCGTGAGCGCCCTGCTCTGGGTGGACGACCAGACCGTCCCCACTGTGATGGCTTATGGCAGGTACGACACCTTGCAGCCCTATGCCGCGTCCGTCCGTCTCGATGCGGCCCTCACGGAGCACGGTGTGCCCCACGAATATCTTGTGGCCGAGCACTCTGGCCACGGCCTGCAGAACGACGATGACGTGTATGCGGCCTATTTGCAGAAGGTCGAGGAATACCTGGACCGCTACCTGCCCGTTGAGTAGGGGCTCGGGGACTACCGGACGTTCGGCTAAACGAAGATCTCGTCCGCGACGCTGGTGCCGGAGAGCCCGTCGTGGGCGACGCCCAGATAATCGCAAACCGTGGCCGCGATGGTGCCGAAGCCGTCGCGGGTGCCGAGGTTGCAGCCAGGGTGGACGTTCTTGCCGCAGACCAGCATCGGCGTGTACTCGCGGGTGTGGTCGGTCGTCTTGGTATAGCCGGGGTCGCAACCGTGGTCGGCCGTGACGACGAGGATGTCGTCGTCACGCATATGGGTCAGGAAGTAACCGAGCGAGGCGTCGTACTCGCTGACCGCGCGAGCATAGCCGGGGATGTCGCGGCGGTGGCCGTAGATCATGTCGGTGTCGACGAGATTCACGAAGCAAAGGCCGTCGAAGTCGCGGGTGAGCATGGCGCGCGTGAAGGCGATTCCGTTGGTGTTGCCCGTGGTTTTTATGGACTCGGTGAGTCCCTTACCTGCGAAAAGGTCGTTAATCTTACCGATGCCGATCACGTCCTTGCCCGCAGCCCTGAGCACGTCGAGCATCGTTTCGGCGGGCGGCTCGAGGCTGAGGTCGTGGCGGCGCGGCGTGCGGTAGAAGGTGTCGGCGTCCTGGCCAAGGAAGGGGCGGGCGATCACACGGCCCACGCCGTAATCGCCCCGGCAGAGCTCGCGCGCAATCTCGCAATAGCGGTAGAGCTCGGCCACGGGGACGTGGTCCTCGTGCGCGGCGACCTGGAAGACGCTGTCAGCCGAGGTGTAGACGATGAGGGCGTCCTCCGCGATGGCCTGCTCGCCGTAGTCGTGCAGGGCCTGGGTGCCTGAATAGGGGAGGTTGCAGAGGGCCTTGTGCCCCGTCGCCCGCTCGAAACGGTCGATGAGGTCGGCGGGGAAGCCCTCGGGGAAGGTCGGGAGCGGACGGGTGCTCACATGCCCGGCGATCTCCCAATGGCCGACCGTCGAATCCTTGCCCTGGCTGAGCTCGCGCAGGCGAGCGTAGGCGCCGAGCGGGGATGGGGCGCGCAGGCCGAAATCGATGCCGTCCAAGTTGAAGAGACCGAGGTCGGCGAGGTGGGGAGCGCGGAAGTCGGGGTCGCTCGCGACAGAGCGCAGCGTATTGGTCCCAGCGTCGCCGAACGCCTCCGCATCAGGCGCGGCGCCGACGCCGAAGCTATCGATCACGACGACAAATACCCTGCGTGCCATGGGGCCTCCCGGTTTGGTGATGGGGCTTGGATGGATGAGACGCTGGAACGAATAATTACGAATCTGATGATACGTCTGCGCCCGCTTCGCCGTCTGTCTCCTCGAGGGGAGGCAGGCCCTTGCGCGCACCGAGGTAGTCGACCAGATGCTGGAAGAGAGTCTTGGCGAGCGCGGCAAGTGGGACGGCGACGAGCATGCCGACAAAACCGCCCACCTCGCCGCCGAGCAGAAGTGCGGCGATCACAAGCAGGGGATGGACCTCGACGTTGGCGGACAGGAGCTTGGGGTTGACGACGTTTGCGTCGATGAACTGCACAAGGGCCAGCGCGACGATGCCGTAGACGAGGGTCGCGAGGTCGCCCTCGAGCAGGCACACGAGGGCGGTGGAGGCGAAGGCGACGATCGGCCCCACATAGGGGATGAGGTTGCCGATACCGGAGAGGATGCCGATAAGGAAGGAGAACTTCACCCCCACGAGCGAGAGCACGATGCTTGCGGCAAAGCCCATGAAGAGCGCATCGAGGAGCTGGCCGCGGATGTAGCCCGAAAAGGCATGGTCGGCGTCGGCGAGGAAGCTGTGGGCGGCCTGATGGACCCGCGCGCCGAGCGTCCGCAGGAGGACGCCGTCCCAATAGGCGGCGATGTGCTCGGTGTCGAGCATCAGGTAGATGGCGAAGATGAAGGAGAAGAGCAGGTTGGAGACAAACTTCGGCAGCTCCGAGACGCCTGTGAGGACAGAGTCGCCGAATCCGTCGAGCATAGTCGCCAGCGAGTCGGAGAGGTACTGGACCGCCTCGCTAAGCTGGTCTGAGGAGACGTCGATAGCGGCAAGCCAGGTTTCGAACTCGTGATAGTTCGACTGAATGCCGGCTCCGATGGTGCTGAGCAGCGTGTCGAGATGCGTGAGATCGAGCTGCTGGACCTCGCCGACGACGGTTGCGAGGATGATCGCCAGGCAGGCGAGGACGATCGCAACGAGGGCGACCACGGTGATCACGATCGCGAGGATGCGCGTGAGGCCGGCACGGTCGCGAAGGGCGGGTATCCTGCGTAGACGTCCCTGAAGGCGCTCGACCGGCGGGAGCAGAAGATACGCGATCACGAGGCCACCGACGAGGGGTGTGAGGACAATGCCGAGGGGCGCGAAAAGCCGAGCGGCACCGGCGCCCAACGCGGGAAGGTTGCCAAAGACCGCATACGTGACGAGCAAGGCCACGAACGTCAGCACCACATAGACCGAGATCTGTGTGTAGGCGGGATTTGAAATGTCGCGGGGTTTCTTCATGGGGCCTCCTGTCTGTTCTCTCATCCTATCAGACGGCGCGGACACCGCGGGCCCCTCCTGTGCCTATACTGGTAAGCACCAAACAAGGGGAGGGCCATGAACTACTCAAACATCAAATATTGCGACATCGCGAACGGCACCGGCGTCCGCACGACCCTCTTTGTCTCGGGCTGCCGCCGCCATTGCAAGGAGTGCTTCAACCCCGAGGCCTGGCCGCTCGCGGCAGGCGAGCCCTTCACCGAGGAGGTCCAGCAAAAGATCATCGACAGCCTCGCGCCGGACTACGTCGCCGGCCTCACTCTTTTGGGCGGCGAGCCCTTCGAGCCCGAGAACCAGCGCGGCCTGGTGGACTTCGTGGAGCGCGTGCGCGCGGCCTACCCCGACAAGCAGATCTGGTCCTACTCCGGCTTCACGATCGAGGAGCTCCTGGGCCGCGAGCCGGTGCACCCGCCCTATACGATTTCGCCGGTGACCGAGGTCACCGACCGCCTGCTCATGTGCCTCGACGTGTTGGTCGATGGCGCCTTCGAGATCGAGCAGAAGGACATCACGCTGCGCTTCCGCGGTTCGCGCAACCAGCGCCTGCTCGACGTGCCCAAGACGCTCGCTGCGGGCGAGCCGGTGCTCTGGGAGGACGAGCCGATCTTCTCGTCCCACGAGCTCTAGCCGGACGGAGCCGGCGGTTCGGTTCTCCTATAGGAACCTGCGGAAATAGGCGCATTCGTCGTCGTTGGCCCGCGCTGCGTCGGCCGAGCGCACGTCGCAATGGAAGACGTGGGCGAGACGGTGTGCCCTGTCCCCATACACATGCAGCTCGAAGGGGATTTCCTGCTCGATGAGCCGCGTGGCGAGGGGCAGGGCCTGGGGCCGCAGGAAGTCGTCGTTGGCGGTCATCACGAAGACCGGCGGGAAGTCGGGGCCGATCCAATAGAGGGGCGAGGCAAGGCGCAGCTCCTCGGTTGACGGGGCGTGGCCGAAGAGATCGGCCATGAGGCTCGCGGTCAGCTCGTTGGTATCGTCGTCGAGCGAGTAGTCGCCGCAGTTGAGCGCGATAGCCGTCAGGTGCACCCCAGCGGGGATGTCGAGCGGGAAGCGCACGGCGTAGGCGGGGTTGGTGAGGATAGCCGCATAGGTCGCGAGCAGGGTGCCGCCCGCCGAGTCGCCCACGGCAAAGATGTGCCCGGTGTCGATCCCGTAGTCGGCCGCATGTGCGAAGAGCCAGGTAAAGACTGCGTTGGCATCCTCAATGGCGGCGGGGAAGACGGACTCGGGCGCGAGGCGGTAGCTGAAGTTGACGACGGCGAAGCCGCGGCGGGCGAGCTCCATGCAGTAGTACTGGTAGCGCTCCTTGTCGCCATAGACCCAGCCGCCGCCGTGGCAGCTCACGATCACGGGCAGGGGGTCGAGCACGCCGTCCGTCCGCGCAGCGCGGGGCCGGTAGACGTCGAGCGACTGCCATACGGGGTCGGCACCGTAGGCGATGTCGTCAAAGCGCTCGACCTCGGTCGGCGTGGTCAGACCCGCATCGCGGATATCGTCGCCCTGCTTGAAGAGGGCGCGCACGCGGTCGGATGTCTCGCTCATGGCTTAGAGGACGTCGAGGTAGGTGGCGTCGAGCAGGTGCACGCCCTGCTTGGCAGTCTCGAGCGTCATGCCCGTGACGGGGGTGGGGTCCTCTTCCAGCAGGCGCGACACGATCGAGGTGGCAGGGCCGAGCAGGTCGACCGAGGCGATGCCGCGGCTGTTCAGGAGCTCGATGATCTGACGGCGCAGGGCGGTGTCGAGAATGGTGTGGAAGACGGTCGTGTTGCGCGGCTCGTCGATGTAGCGATCGATATAGGCGCGCACCTCGTCGACCGACTTGACGTGCGTGAGGCCGCGGACGGTGACGTCGCCCTCGGGGAATTGCATCACGGCGCCGCAGACGACGGAACTAGCGGTGCGGCCGGTGGAGTCGGCAATGATGTGCAGGTAGATACGGTCGGGGATATCCTCGAGCTCGGAATCGTCGGACATGGGGCCTCCTTTTGGGGCGGATTCTTGCATATCGTGACGAGAATAGCACGCAGGCCCGCACGCGAACGCTAGACTGGGACGGGTGACCCTATCCATCGGTGAGCTGTGCAATCGAGGTCAAGCATGCATGCGGATACCGCGACCATCGTGGGGCTCGTGACCCCCGTCAACCTACGTTTCGTCGTCCCCGTCTACCAACGTCCCTACACCTGGGACATTCGGCAATGCGCTCAGCTCTGGGACGACGTGATCTCCGTCGGCACGGCGGCGCGGGAGGCGCGGATGCGCAGCGCCTATGGCGGCGGCAACGTGCTGCCCGCCTACCATTTCACGGGCTCGATCGTCTGGATTCAGGACGGGGCGGTCTCGGCGTCCGGCGTGGAGTCGCGCCTGCTGATCGACGGCCAGCAGCGCATCACGACGCTCATGCTCGTCTTCGTCGCGCTCGTCCGCTACGCCCAGCACCATCCCGAGAAGGCCGGCGCCCTTGCCTGGTCCGCTCAGGAGATCCTCGACGACGGCTACCTCACCAACAAGCACCGTACGGGCGCGGACCACTACAAGCTCACGCTGTCCAAGGGCGACCGCGAGGTCTTCCAAGCCCTGGTAGACGGTTTGGAGCGGGCAGATGCATCGGCGGGCGACGGTGCCGCTGCGGTCGATTCGACTGTTCCGCCAACCTACGCCAATTCCGCTGCGTCCAGTCCCGCCACGCCGAGTCATCTCCTCGACAACCTGGCCTTCTTCGAGTCCGAGCTCGAGCGGGTGCCCGATCCCGATGTCGTCTGGCTCGGCCTGCAGCATCTGCAGGTCGCCTCCATCGCCCTGACGGAGGGCCAGGATAATCCCCAGCTCGTCTTCGAGTCCATGAACTCGACGGGCAAGGACCTCTCGGTCGCCGACCTGGTGCGCAACTTCATCCTGATGAGCGCCCCGATCGAGAGCCAGGCCTCGCTCTACCGCTCCTTCTGGCATCCGATCGAGGAGGCGCTCGACGCCGATGCGGGCTCCGGGCTCTTCGACGCCTTCCTGCACGATTGGCTGACGGCGATCCGTGCGCCCCGGCAGTTCGACGCGACCGACATCTACGGCGCCTTCAAGCATTACGTGCGCGCCGGCGGCTACGACACCCATAGCGGCGTGGTCGCCCTGATCAACCAGCTGCGCCGCTTCGTGCGCTACTACGCGCATATCACGACGGGCGAGCCGGTGCCTGGACGCGACGCCTCGGCTGAGATTGATGACGCGCTCGCCGACCTGCGTGCCCTCGGCGAGTCGCGGGTGCGGCCGCTGCTCCTCGCCTTCTACGACGCCTACGACCAGCAGGATATCGACCGCGACGCCTTCGTGCGCGTGCTGCGGGCGACGGAGTCCTACATCCTGCGCCGAGCGGTGTGCGACTGCCCGGACGACGACCTTGCCCTCTTCCTCTCGGGAATCATCGCGCGCCTGGACGGCGTGCGGGCTGTGGGCGGCGACTATGCGACCGCCTTCGAGAGTTATCTGCTCAATGCGGAGGGCACGGCGCTGCGCTTCCCAACTGACGACGAGTTCGCCCGTGCGATCGCCCTGCGCGACGCGGCCGACTGGGACGCGGCGACGCCGATCGGTCGCGCGCTGGCCGCGGGGGAGGACGCCTGCACGCGTTGGCCCTATCCTGCCGTGGACGAGGCGACCCGCGCCATCTATCGCGCGAGCAGGTAGGTTTTCGGGGGGCGGCGTCCGTCTTGCCGACGTGCGCGCTGGGAAAGGCGTATAGTATCTGCCCGTGCCCGCCCGCACCCTCGGGCGGCGACAGTTCGTTTGCACCATCCTGTCGTTAAACAAAACCAGGGCTACCGAGGGATTTTTGTGTCGGGGCTCTGCGCGTGTGCGCGGAGCCCCTTCTTTTCCTTGCCGGCCCTGGCGCATACCGAGACGCTGCTGACTGGACAAGGAGACACCATGGCGACTGACCAGACCGACGACCACCGCGAGCGCGAGGGCCTTACCCTCCTAGGTGCGAAGGGTGTGAACTATCCCTCCGACTACGACCCCTCCGTGCTGGAGCGCTTCTCCAACAAACACCCCGGCAACGACTACTTCGTCAAATTTAACTGTCCGGAGTTCACGAGCCTCTGCCCGATCACAGGCCAGCCCGACTTCGCCACGATCACCATTTCCTACGTGCCCGATGAGTTCTTGGTGGAGTCCAAGAGCCTCAAGCTCTATCTCTTCTCTTACCGCAACTACGGCGAGTTTCACGAGGACTGCGTGAACCGCATCATGAAGGACCTCGTGGCGCTGCTCGACCCCAAGTACGTCGAGGTCTGGGGCCGCTTCCTACCCCGCGGCGGCATCTC
The DNA here is from genome assembly GCA_900315165.1 of uncultured Actinomycetes bacterium. Taxonomy (GTDB): domain Bacteria; phylum Actinomycetota; class Coriobacteriia; order Coriobacteriales; family Atopobiaceae; genus Olegusella. The sequence goes on from OMXZ01000024.1 coordinate 19,906, forward strand.
CATCGACCCCTACGCCAATTACGGTAAGCCCGGGACCCGCTGGGAAGAGGTCGCCTGGGACCGTCTGGCCCACCACGACCTCTATCCCGAGCGCGTTGACAACCGTTAGGAGGGGCACGTGGCTGCTACCGATAAGAAGGACCTCGCTCGCCTCACCCTCTCGGCGCCCTTCCTCGTGATCTGCGTCCTCTACGTGACCCTGCTCATCCTGTCCAACCTCATCGCCGGCAAGATGTGGGCGCCGTTTGCGGGTGTCACCCTGCCCGCCGCGGTCATGCTCTTCCCCGTGACCTACATCTTCGGCGACATCTTCACCGAGGTCTACGGCTACGCCCGCGCCCGTCTCGTGATCTGGCTGGGATTTGCCATGTGCGCCTTGGCCGTGATCGTCTATATGATCACGATCGCCCTGCCGTACCCCGGCTTCTGGACCAATCAGGAGGCCTTTGCGGCAGTGCTCGGGACGACCCCGCGCGTCTTCGCGGCGTCGCTCGTGGGCTACCTCTTCGGCGAGTTCTCCAACTCCATGATCCTGTCCAAGCTCAAGGTCAAGACCGGGGGCCGTCACCTTTGGATGCGCACCATCGGTTCGACGGTGGTCGGCGAGGCGTTCGACTCCGTGATCTTCATCACGGTCTCCTTCGCGGGCACCATGCCCGGGGCGGCGCTGGGCCAGATGATCTTGTTCCAGTACCTCTTTAAGGTCGTGTTCGAGGTCGTCCTGACGCCGGTGACCTACCTCGTGATTGGCAAGCTCAAGCAGGTCGAGGGCGTCGACCATTTCGACACCGATGTGAGCTATAGCGTCCTGTAACACATCATCCCGCGTCTGGCCGCGCTCCTCGCTCCTAGTCTCGCGCCACCGCATCGTTGGTAAGTCGTCCGCCGGCACCCCCGTATTGTTGGTGTCCGGCTTACCAATGATACGAGGGTGTGGATGATAAAAGGCCTGGTCGGAAATCTCGCACCCCTTTATTGTTGGTACCAGCATCCAAGAAATACCAACGATACGGGGGTGCGCTACCAACGATGCGGGGCGCGAAGGTCGTAGCCCCGTCCGCTCTATGTCGAGGCGAAGGAGAAGTGAGCCATAGAAAAGCCCCCGCCGGGTTGGGGCGGGGGCTGCTCTGGCGAGGTCTTGTCTCAGGAAACGACGAGACGTGTGCCGCTGTGTGTAGCTGCGGTAATGCGAACTACTTCATGGCCTCCTCGACGGCCACGGCGCAGGCGACGGTCGCACCGACCATGGGGTTGTTGCCCATGCCGATGAGGCCCATCATGTCGACGTGCGCGGGGACGGAGCTGGAGCCCGCGAACTGGGCGCTGGAGTGCATGCGGCCCATGGTGTCGGTCATGCCGTAGGAGGCAGGGCCGGCGGCCATGTTGTCGGGGTGCAGGGTACGGCCGGTGCCGCCGCCGGACGCGACGGAGAAGTACTTCTTGCCGGCCAGGACGCGCTCCTTGAAATAGGTGCCCGCGACGGGGTGCTGGAAGCGGGTCGGGTTGGTGGAGTTGCCCGTGATCGAGATGTCGACGTTCTCGTGCCACATGATGGCAACGCCCTCGCGGACGTCGTCGGCGCCGTAGCAGTTGACGGCGGCACGCGGGCCGTCGGAGTAGGGGATCGACTGGACGATCGTCAGCTCGCTGGTGAAGTAGTCGAACTGGGTCTGGACATAGGTGAAGCCGTTGATGCGGGCGATGATCTGGGCGGCGTCCTTGCCGAGACCGTTCAGGATGACGCGCAGGGGCTTCTTGCGGGCCTTGTTGGCGTTGTTGGCGATGCCGATGGCGCCCTCGGCGGCGGCGAAGGACTCGTGGCCGGCCAGGAAGGCGAAGCACTCGGTGTCCTCGCCGAGCAGCATGGCGCCCAGGTTGCCGTGGCCCAGGCCGACCTTGCGCTCCTCGGCGACGGAGCCGGGGACGCAGAAGGCCTGCAGGCCCTCGCCGATGGCCGCAGCCGCGTCGGAAGCGGTCTTGCAGCCCTTCTTGATGGCGATGGCGCAGCCCAGGGTGTAGGCCCAGGCGGCGTTCTCAAAGGCGATGGACTGGACGTCGAAGACGATCTGACGCGGGTCGAAGCCCTTGTCGAGGCAGATCTGAGCTGCCTCCTCGAGGTCCTTGATGCCGTAGCTAGCCATCACCTTGGTGATCTTGTCGATGCGGCGCTCGTAACCCTCAAACGTAACTGCCATTAGGTGTGCCTCCTTTTCTCTTCTCGTCGTCTACTCTTCGCGGGGATCGATGACCTTGGCGGGAGCATCCCACTGGCCATAGCGACCCTTGGCCTTCTCGAGCGCCTCGTTGGCATCGGTGCCGGACTTGACGTCGTCCATGAACTTGCCGAGGTTGACGAACTCGAAGCCGATGATCTCGTCCTTGTCGTTGAGGGCGAGGTGGGTGATGTAGCCCTGGGTGAGCTCGAGGTAGCGCGGGCCCTTGGCGGAGGTGCCGTAGGTCGTGCCGACCATGGAGCGCTCGCCCTTGCCGAGGTCATCGATGCCGGCGCCGATGGGCAGGCCGTTCTCGGAGAAGGCGGTCTGGGTGCGGCCGTAGACGATCTGGAGGAACAGCTCGCGCATGGCGACGTTGATGGCGTCGCAGACGAGGTCGGTGTTGAGAGCCTCAAGAATGGTCTTCTTGGGCAGGATCTCGGCGGCCATGGCGGCGGAGTGGGTCATGCCGGAGCAGCCGATGGTCTCGACCAGGCACTCCTCGATGACGCCCTCCTTGACGTTGAGCGAGAGCTTGCAGGCGCCCTGCTGGGGAGCGCACCAGCCCACGCCGTGCGTGTAGCCCGAGATGTCCTCGATCTTCTTGGCCTGGACCCATTTGCCCTCCTCGGGGATGGGCGCGGGGCCGTGGTATGCACCCTTGGCGACGGGGCACATCCTCTCTACTTCCGCTGAATACTGCATGTAGAGCTCCTCTCCAACACCTCGGGCGCCGGCTGCCAGTGCCGGCGCACTTGTCCGTATTTGTCGCGGGGTATCCGCGACGAGGAAATTGCCTGTCCGCACGCGCGGCCCAGACACATCTGATTTTATGCCAGGCGACTCATGCGCGACGGGCACGATGTCGAATTAATCGACCAAATGCGGGAATGAATACGGATTCGGGGACAACGGCGGACGGTTGGAGGTTCGGACAAAAGGGAAACGTCCCCTATTGTCCGACCTTGACGCAGACAAGGTCGCCCGGGGCGACGGGGAAGGGGAGGGCGAGGGTATAGGGCTCGCCGTTCCTGACGAGGGGGCAGGAAAGATGGGCTTGCCGCACGGGCTTGTGAGGCGAGAGGACATCCGTCACGACACCCGCCTCGGCCCGGTTGCGGCAGGTGACGGCGGCGCGCCAGCTACCGCCCGCCGGCTCGCAAGCATCGACCACCGCCACCAGGATACGGTTGCGCGCATAGTCCTCCCGGCCGGGGTTCTGTGTGGGCTCACCGTAGTAGAAGCCCGTGGAATAGGGCCGGTGACTCACGAGGTCGAGCTCCGGTGCCCAGTCGTCCGCGGACTCACCGTCGAGCACATGCCGGTAGGCGTTGGTGATGGTTCCGACGTAGTAGGCGCCCTTGGCCCGGCCCTCGAGCTTGATTGCGTCGACGCCGGCGGCTGCGAGGTCGTCCAGATGGGCAATCATGTTGAGGTCGTTGGAGGAGAGCAGGTAGCTGCCGCGCCCGTCTTGCACGAGGTCGAGGGTGCGGTCGGGCGTGCGGTCCTCTACAATCCGCCAGGCCCAGCGGCAGGGTTGGGTGCAGGAGCCGTGCCCGGCGGAGCGCCGACCGCCCGTCATCTCGGCGGACAGAAGGCAGCGGCCCGAATAGGCCATGCACATCGACCCGTGGGCGAAGGCCTCGAGCTCGAGACCGGCCGGGATTCGGCGCCTGAGCTCGGCAATCTGACCGATGGCCATCTCGCGCGCAAGCACGATGCGGCTCACGCCGAGGCGGGCGTAGGCCTCCGCGGCGGCTGCGTTGGTGCAGGACGCCTGCGTGGAGAGATGGATGGCGACATGGGGCGCATAGCGACGCAAAAGGCCGATGGCACCCAGGTCCGCGACGATCGCCGCGTCCACGCCTATTTGCTCGAGCAGGTCGAGGTAGGCCGGGAGGGCGTCGATATCGTCGTCGTACATGATGGTGTTGAGCGTCACATGGACAGCGGCGCATGCGGCGTGCGCCTCCTCCACCGCGCCGGCAAGCTCCTCGTCCGTGAAGTTGCGGGCGCCCGCCCGCATGCCCCAGCGCGTGCCGGCGAGGTAGACGGCGTCCGCGCCAAAATGCAGGGCACAGGCAAGTTGTTCGGGTCCTCCCGCCGGTGCAAGCAGCTCCATGGCGGCCTAGCCGAGAGACTCGAGGCCGAGCAGGGCCGCGCCGATCGCGCCGCAGAGCTGCGACTCGGGGTTCACGGCGACGGGGGAGCCGAGCGCCTCGGAAAGGGCCGCGACC
>OMXZ01000043.1 GCA_900315165.1 uncultured Actinomycetes bacterium
TGCAGCCATGGAAAGCGCGCATCTTGCCCTCGGGCGCGGGCACGGCCTGCTTGGCGGGTCGATCGGTCTGTTTATCAGGAGCGGGCTGCTGGGCGGAAGTCGTGTCCGTCGTATCAGGCATGGACAGCCTCCTTGGCGCGGGCGGCGGCGATGAGGCCCATGACCTGGTCGACGACCTGCTCGAGCGTCAGGTTAGAGGAGTCGATGTGGACGGCATCCTCCGCGGGCCGTAGCGGTGCCACCTCGCGGGTAGAGTCCAGCTGGTCGCGACGGATCAGGTCGTCGAGGACCTTCTGCTCCTCTGCCGCGTCGGCGGTGGCGTTGGCATCGACCGCGGCGTCGCCTCCCCCGCGCTGGACAGCCCGACGATGGGCGCGGGCTGCAGGGTCGGCCGTCAAGTAAACCTTAACCTCAGCGTCAGGGAAGACGACCGTCCCGATATCGCGACCCTCGGCCACGACATCGCCCTCGGCGCCGAGCTTGCGCTGGCGCTCGACCATGGCCTCGCGTACGGCGGGGATGGCGGAGACGGCTGAGACGTTGCGGTCGACGGCGGCGGTGCGGATCGCGGCGGTCACGTCCTGGCCGTCGGCATGCACGGTCTGGCCCCGATGGTCCTGGCCAAAACGGATGTCGATACTGCGCGCGACGTCGGCCACTCGCTCGGCATCGGTCACGGGCACACCGTCGGCCAGGCATTTGCAGGTCACGGCCCGGTACATGGCGCCCGTGTCCAGGTAGGTGACGTTGGCGCGCCCGGCGATGGCGCGGGCGACGGTCGACTTGCCCGATCCGGCGGGCCCATCGATGGCGACTCTCATCTCGTTTCCTCTCTCGCTGCTAGCAGAATCATGCTAGCACGTTCTTCTGAAGAAATTCTTGCTATCATCCCAGCTCAGGACCCCAACACGCTGGCGGCCGTGGTGTCGATGCCGAGGAGCTCGGGGTGCTCCATGCGCCGTATGACCTCCTCGGGCGCAAGGGCCAGGCCCGCCAGCGTGAAGGTCTTCCCGTCGCAGGTCAGGACCTGCGAGCTCACGTTGGGCAGGCGGACGTTCCAGAAGGTCTCAAGCGGCGTGCCCATCACGGCGGCAAGCAGGCCGCGCGTGAAGCCGCCGTGGGTGATGCAGGCAGTCCGACCCGATAGCGGCCGCAGCTCGTCCAGCAAGCGGCCGGCACGTGCGATCAGCTCCTCGAAGGACTCGGCGCCCGCGGGACAGACCGAGCGGCCCCGCTCGTCCAGCCGCCAGGGAAAGTCGTAGCCTTGCTCGCGCAGCTTGGCCGAGGTCAGGCCCTGCACGGGGCCGAACTCGATCTCTGCCAGGTTGGGATGGACCTCGCAGGGGATGCCGAGGGCAACCGCGGCTTCCTCGCCGATCGCCTTGCAGCGCGAAAGGGGGCTCACCCATATGCGGTCGGGCCGCCAGACCACCACGGCCTGTGCCGCGCGGAAGAGCTGCCGCTCCCCCTCCTCGGTCAGGTCGACGTCGCTACGGCCGGAAAGAATATGGTCGATGTTGGCGGTGGTCTGCGGGTGGCGCATAACGAGAATACGATGATAGTCGCTCATCGTGCCGCCTCCTGTACCGCCCGGACCTCGTCAGGCGTCAGATCGCGCCAGGCGCCGGGGGCCACACCGCTCAAAACGAGGGGGCCGAACTGGTCGCGGTGCAGGCGGACGACCTTATGGCCGATGGCATCGAGCAGGCGCTTGACCTCGTGTTTCTTGCCTTCGTGAATAGTCAGGCCCACCACGGAGCAGCCATAGGGCAGGCCCTCGGGAATCACGGGGCGGCAAACGGGGTCGTCCGCGTCGAGCACCGCGCCCTCGGCCGGGGCTGCCACGTCCTTGTCGATTGTGAGGCCACGCCGCAGTGCGTCGAGCTCGCGCCGGCTGGGCACGCCGCGCACAAGGGCCACGTAGTGCTTGTCCACCTCGTGCGAAGGGTGCGTGAGCGCATGGCCCACCTCGCCGTCGGTCGTGAAGAGGAGCAGGCCCGTTGTATCCCAGTCGAGCCGGCCCACATGGAAGAGGCCAGGGTACCGGTCCGTCGGGACGAGCTCGCCCGCATAGGGGCGGCGCCCGGGACCGCTCATGGCCGACTCGTAGCCGCGCGGCTTGTAGAGCATCACGTAGGCGTTTTCCTGCTCGTCGAGACGGACCTCGCGCCCGTCGACCGTCACGGTATCGCGGTCGGGGTCCACCTTGCTGCCCAGCTCCGTGGCGGGCACGCCGTTCACGCACACGCGGCCGGCCACAATCAGCGGCTCGGCCTTGCGGCGGCTCGCGACGCCTGCGCGAGCCAGATAGCGCTGCAGGCGCATCTCACTCATCGTCGTCGTCCGCACCCTCGTCGTAGTCGTCGCCCAGAAGCTCGCGCTCGTCCTCAAGGTCCTCGTCCGTCTCCTCCAGGGTCGAGGTGATCGCCGTACCCGAGAGGCGCTCGCGGATGAATTGCTTGGACTCCTCGTCGGGCGCGAAGTCCTCCAGGTTGGGCAGCTCGCGCAGGGACTTGAGGCCGAAACGCTCCAGGAAGGATCGTGTCGTGCCGTAGAGGATGGCGCCGCCGCGGTCCTTGTCGCGGCCGGCCTCGCGCACGAGCCCCTTCTCGACCAGGGAGGAGATCACGCCGTCGGAATTCACGCCGCGCACGGCGCGCACGCCCTCGCGCGAGACGGGCTGGTGGTAGGCAATCACGGCCAGAGTCTCGAGCGCCGCCTGGGAAAGCCGGGTCTTGTCCCAGCTCAGGACGTATTTCTCGACCTGGTCGTGGTAGGCCGGGTGGGTGAAGAAGCGCCAGCCGCCCGCCACCTCGCGCAGCTGGATGCCGCGGTTGGCGTCGGCATACTCGGCGGCCAGGTCGGCCAGGGCCGCGGCCGCGTCGCCCGGCGCCACGCCGAGGGTCTTTGCCAGGTCGATCGCGGAGACCGCCTCACTCGACACGAGCAGGAGCGCCTCCAGCGCCCCCTTGAGCGAGTTGTCGTCGAGCCGCTCGAAATCGGCCATCCTACTCCCCTTCCGAAGGTTCGTTCGTATCATCCGGCGATGCGCCCTCGTCGGCACTGGAGAACTCCACGCCGTCAGTCACGAAGGCGGGCGCCCCCTCCACATGGGCGACGTCGATGTCGCCAAAGGGCTCCTCCTGCTCCAGCGTCACGCTGCCGCGGCCGGCCAGCTCGAGCATGGCCAGAAAGGCCGCGACCACGTTCTCGGGCGTGCGGGGTCCGTCGATCAGCTCGGAGAAGCGCACCCGGTTGCGGGCGCGCACCATACGGTCCACGGCCGCCACGGTCAGGGCCAGCGGCAGGCGCTTGGGGGCCACGTGCTCGGCCTCCAGGAGGAACTTCTCGCGTCTGCTGTCCAGGTCGGCGCAGATCACAGCCAGCGATCGCAGCGTGATGCCCTCCAGGTAGTCGGGCATGAGGCCCAAGAACTCGGGGTCGGGACCCGCCGTGCGCGGCTCCATCAGAGCTTCGGCGTCCTGGCGGGCCGAGAGGGCCGCCGCGGCGTTGCGGAACTTCTTGTACTCGATCAGGCGCGCGACCAGGACCTCGCGGACGTCCTCGGGAGAGAGGTCCGAGAGCTCGTCGTCCTCGTCATCGGTATCGGCCGCCTTCTTGCGCTTGCCATAGTCCGCCGGCACGAGCGAGGCCGCCTTGAGGTCGAGCAGCGTGGCCGCCACCAGCACGAAGTCGCTCGCGACGTCCAAATCAAGCCCGCCCATGCCTTCGACCTCGGCCAGGTACTGGTCGGCCACCTCGGCGACCGAGATCGACCCGATGTCCACCTTCTGGCGACTCACGAGCTGGAGCAAGAGGTCGAAGGGGCCGGAGTATGCCTGGGTGCGGACTTTGTAAGACATACGATCAGAGCCCCATCATGACGTCGTAGAGGCGGCCCGCCGTGGCGTCGAGATAGGCCCCGACTGGGTCCACGGGCAGCACCATGGGCAGGACATACATCGCAATCAGCAGCACAGGCATCGCATAGTGCTGGATCTCGTAATATTTGATGCGGGCCTGTCCGTGGAGCAGGGGCGATATGATCGCCGAGCCGTCCAGGGGCGGCAACGGGATCAGGTTGAAGAAGGCCAGGACCAGGTTGATGTAGACGTAGCTCGAGAAAATGTAGCCCGCATAGGTCAGGGCGAGTGAGGCGCCCACGGCCGGATAGACGTAGAACCACAGGACGCGCACGATCGCCGTGCCGGCCAGGGCCTGCAGGATATTGCAGGCGGGTCCCGCCAGGGCCACGAGCACCTCGTCGCGTACGGGATGGCGCAGGTTGTTGGGGTTATAGGGCACGGGTTTCGCGAAGGCGAAGATGGGTCCGCCGGCGATCGCCATCATGAGCGGCAGGACGATGGAGCCCACGGGGTCCAGGTGGGCCTTGGGGTTGAGGGTGAGACGGCCCGCCATCCTGGCCGTCGGGTCGCCCAGCTTGTAGGCAGCGTATCCGTGAGCCACCTCGTGAAGGGTCGCGGAAAACATAACTAGCGCGAGCGATACGACAATCGAGACGATGTCGGTGACGCCGCCCATCAGGCCGTCGCCTCCTCGATCTTGGCCGTGAGCTCGAGCCACTCCTCCTCGAGACGCGGGATCTTCTTGGAGAGGGCCTCGTACTCCTTCATGGCCTGGTCGAACTTGGCGGAGTCGGCGTAAAGCTCCTCGGAGGCCATGAGCTTCATGAGTTCCTCGTAGCGCTTTTGGGCGGGGGTCAAAGCTTTCTCGACCTCCTCCAGGCGTTTTTTGGTCGAACGCAGGGCTTTGCTTGCGGCCTGGCGGGCCTCCGCCTCGGCACGGCGCTGTTCCTTGGTCTTGACGTTGCGTCCGCTGCCCGAAGGCTGAGCTTGAGCCTTGTGCGCCTGAGGCTTACCTGAGGGTTGAGACTGAGCCTGAGACTTGAGGGGAGCGCTGGTCGCAGCCGTGTCCGCCTTGTCCTGCGCTGCCTCCGCGGCACGCGCCTCAAGCTCGGCGCGCTTGAACTCGAAGTACTCGTAATCACCATCGTAGAGGGTGACCTTGTGGTCGCGAACGTCCACGACCTTGTTTGCCACCGCGCGCACGAGGTGCTCGTCGTGGCTGATCAGGACGATGGTGCCCGCGAAGGTCTTGAGCGCCTCCTCAAGCACGTCGACCGAGTCGATGTCCAGATGGTTGGTGGGCTCGTCAAGCAGAAGCAGCGGATCGGGGGCGACCAGCATCTTGGCCAGGGCCAGGCGGGCCTTCTCGCCACCGGAGAGAACCGACACGCGCTTGAGCACGTCGTCCCCGTGGAAGAGGAAGGCGCCCAGTAGGCGTCGCTCCTCGGGCGTGGTCCAGCCCGGGGCCACCTCGTCGATCTCGGCCAGGGCCGTGTTGGAGGGGGTCAGCTCCTCCAGCTGGTGCTGGGCGTAGTAGGCCTCCGAGACGTTCTGGCCCAGCTCGATCGTGCCGGAGTCGGGCTTGTAGAGCCCGTTCATCATCTTCATGAGCGTGGACTTGCCGGCGCCGTTGGGCCCGACCAGGGCCACGTGGTCGCCGCGGTAGAGCTTGAGGTTGACGTCGGAGTACACATGGTTGGTCCCGAAGGACTTGGACACACCCTCCAGACTCACGACCATGTCGCCCGTGCGCGGCGGCTCCGGGAAGGAGAAATGCACCTTTTTGGTGCCCTCGGGCAGGATTACGAGCTCCTTCTTGATCTGCTCGATCTTCTTCATGCGCTCCTGGGCCTGGGCCGCCTTGGTGGGCTTGTAGCGGAACTTGTCCACAAAGACCTGCATGTGGGCAATCTCGCGCTCCTGAGCAGCTCGCTTGGCCCGCATCTGCTCCAGATTATCCTCGCGCTGTTTGAGATAGCTCGAGTAATTGCCCGTGTAGGTCGTGATGCGGCGGTTCTCGACCGCGGCCACATGGCTCACGCAGGCGTCCATGAAAGTGCGGTCGTGGCTGACGAGCAGGACGGCGCCGTCGTAGCCCGCAATGAACTTCTCGAACCACTGGACGCTCTCGAGGTCCAGGTGGTTGGTGGGCTCGTCGAGCAGGAGGAGGTCGGGGTGCTTGAGCAGGAGTTTCGAGAGGGCGATGCGCATCTGCCAGCCGCCCGAGAAGTCCTCGGCCGGCTTGTCGAAGTCCTCCACGGGAAAGCCCAGGCCGCCCAGGATCGCGCGCGCCCGGCTCTCGAGCTCATAGCCGCCAAGGCGCTCGAAATGCTCCTGCGAGGCGGCGTACTTCTCGAGTAGGGCGTCGAGCTCGGGGCCCGGCTGCGTGGTGGAGATGGCGTGCTCGAGCTCCTTGTTCTGCTGCTCAAGCGCGCGGATCTCGGTCGCGGAGTCCAAGACCTCCTGAAGCGCGGTCTTGGAGCTGTCGAGCTTGGTCTCCTGCTCCAGATAGCCCACGCGGGTGTCGCGAGCGAAGGAGATCGTACCCGCATCCGGGCTCTCGAGCCCCATGATGATCTTGAGCAGAGTGGTCTTGCCGGCGCCGTTGGGGCCGACCAGCGCCCAGCGCTCCCCTGCGTTGAGCTGCAGCGTCGCGTCCGTGTAGAGCACACGGCCGCCGAAGGATTTCGTTATCTTGTCTGCGAGTGCTATCACTGCGCGCGACTCCCGTCGTGACGTTCGGCCGCATCCGCCGCACATCGGCGTCGGCCGGATTCATATCGAGCTTCTGAAGTATACGATCCCTCGCGGACACCATCATCGGGCGATGTCGCTTCACATCACATCTTCTCAGCCTGCGGGGGTGCCGGATGTCTGGCCTACGCCGGGCTCCCCTCTCTATTCACCCTCATCAAGGCGAACAGGCAGATAGCGCCGATCGCGATCGAGGCGCCGGCAGCGAGCGCGTAGCCGGCGGTGCCGTACGCCGCCGCCCAGCCGAGCAGCTGGTCGGCCGCATAGGAGGACGAGTTGACCGCGAAATGCAAGAGGATCGTGGCCGGCAGACCGCCCGCGCGGAGGGCAACCACGCCCATAAGGAGGCCGAGCAGGAAGGTATAGGTCGACTGGATGGGGTTGCCGTGGGCCAGGCCGAAGAGGGCCGCCTGCACGAGGACCGCGACCCAGACCTTGGGGCTGATGCGTCGCGCCGTCTCGAGCGTGATGCCGCGGAAGTAGATTTCCTCGGCCACGGGCGCCAGGATCGCAAGGGACACGACCGAGACGGCGGAGGTGTCCGTCATCTGCTTCATGAGCTCGTTGTATTCGGCCATCGTGTCGGGAATGAGGGGCGAGACCAGGGTGAGCAGGGCGTCTGTGGCGATCTGGGCCAGCACGCCGATGACGAGAATAAGCAGGACGCTGAGCAGGGTTTTTCCTGCCCTGCCCGACCGCTTCGACCGTTGGGCCTGCGGTTCGTGGATGACCTCGTCTCTCCAAGTGGGAACAAAAGTCGCAGCGCCGCCGTTGGTCGGCGGTACCTTCAGGTACGTTATGGGTCCCGCACCTCGCCGGTCGATGAAGATCGGCGGCGCACCCTTATAGCTGACGGGTCGTTTGGCCTCCGTCCGCCGCAGATGGCGATACCAAGGGATGCCAACCAGGATGGCCAACAGCTGCGAGGCCGTGATGCACCAGGTGAGGAACTCGTCCTGCGAGATTTCCGCTGCTCGGGCGCCCATATACATGAGGATGACGTCGCCGACAAGGACGCAGACGATCTGCAGGCCAAGGTAGACGCACATAGGCAGGATGGCCGCAAAAAGCCAACGCACTCCCCCACGGATGGGCGGCCTTATAAATTGTTGCGGATAATCTGTCGCAAAGGGGTCGTTCGGCGACTGTTGATACGGCATCTGTGGATAGGACTGCCATGGTGTCTGCTGTTGGGTCGCTGGCGGCCACGGAGACTGCTGCCACGTACCTTGCTGCTGTGGGGGTATCTGCTGCCAGGTGCCCTGAGGCTGCGGTGCTGACTGCCCCTGTTGCTGCGGACTCATGCCGGCGGGCGGCACGGGGCGATCGTCCTGCTGGTAGGTCATGCGCTCGCCTCCATTACAATCGTCTCCTGGCCGGGAGCCAAATCCCAGAGTGCCTCGTAGAGCTCGTTTCCGAGAAGCCAGCCCTGGTGTGTCGGCTTCGGTTCACATAGTGCACCGCGAGCGGCAATTGATCCGCTAGTTGCCGCCTCAAGTCCATCATGCCCCTTATTCGTAGAATCGCTAGCAAGAACGAGGTCGCGACGAACAAGTTTTGCTATACAACGCTCGATTTTGTCTTTTCCCAATAACCGCTCCGCATATGCAAGCTGGTCGGACGAGACGCCGTCGGCCGTCCGCATGGCAAGCATCAGATCCTCGGCCACAGCTTGAGGCCCAGTTAAGACTTCTAATTTAACTTGAGGTTTAAGGTTATCGATAACCTTCAAGCGCATACGAAATGCCTGGTCTGGTACGTGCGGAAGCCAGCTTGAGACTTTCCTGAGGTTCTCGTAGGCCTCGCGCGATAACATGCTGGCGGCGCTCGTCCCCAAGCCGAGGTAAGTCTGTCCTGACCAATAGGCGATGTTATGGAGGCACCGTTTGCCCGGCTTGGCGTAGCTCGCCACCTCGTAATGCTCGTATCCCGCGGCGGTTAGAACCTGATAGGCGGTCTCCATACGGTCCGCCTGCACATCGGTCGAGTTCCAAGCGGGCTCACTATCCCCAACCCCGCGCGCGAGCGGCGTCCCCTCCTCAATCTGCAGGGGGTAAACGCTCACGTGACCCACGCCGCAGCCGAGGATGTTGTACAGGCTCTCCTTCCAGCTCGCCTCTGTCTGCAGCGGCGTGGCACACATCAGGTCGCAGGACACGTCTAGCCCCAATCCCACCGCCTCGCGGACCCGCTTGAGCGCCGTCTCGGCATCGTGCACTCGACCCAGGGCCTTGAGCTCGGCGTCGTCAGTCGATTGCACGCCAATCGATATGCGGGTCAGTCCTACTTCCGCTAGCCGCGCGAGAAGCGTGGGGCTCAGCGAATCGGGATTTGCCTCGCTGGTGAACTCAGCAAGGTTGGGACAGGCCCCGCGCACCGCCTCGACCAGACGCACCAGATCCAACCCCAAAAGGGTTGGCGTGCCGCCGCCGATGTAGGCGGTGCGGGTTTCTTGCAGCAGACCGGCGGCAGCACAGCGGCGCACCTGATCGATCAGGACGTCGACATAACGCCCCATGCGCGAGTCGTCAGGCACTGTCGCACGCGAGGCGAAGTCGCAATAGGCGCACTTCTGCACACAGAAGGGAATGTGCAGGTAGAGCGCCGCAACGCCAGGGTTATGAAGGCGCTCCTCGTACAGACTCACGCGAACTCGCCGACCTCGTCGATAAGCGCCAGGAAATCGTCGGCCGTCACGCACTGCATCGCGCGGTTGCGCCAGGCGGAGGCATCGGGGATGCCCTTCAGGTACCAGCTCGCGAGGCTGCGGGCCCGAGCCATGTGCGCACCCGTTGCCTCGAGCAGGCGGACGTGCAGGGCCAAGGCCGCAAGCCGTTGCGTCAGGTCGTGTTCCTCAGGCTCCTGACCTGCCAAAATGCGCTGCGCATCGCGGAAGATCCAGGGATTGCCATAGGTGCCGCGTGCAATCATGACCGCCGAGGCCCCCGTCTCACCCATCGCGCGGGCTGCAGCCTCGGGCGTCGCGATGTCCCCCGAGGCGATCACGGGGATGGATTTGACGATCTGCGTCGTGCGCTTGACGGTTCCCCAGTCGGCCTCGCCACGATAGAACTGGTCGGCAAAGCGCCCGTGCACGGCCACCGCCGCGGCACCCGCCTGCTCCATCGCCTCCGCGAAGACGGGCGCGAGCTCGTGGCCCGTCTTGACGCCGCGTCGGATTTTGCAGGTCACGGGCACGGGCGGCAGTCCGAGCTGCTGCGAGGCGGCCTCGATGCCCTCCCGGCAGGCAACCACGATCTTATAGGCACGCGCTGGGTCGTCCATGAGCGCCGCGCCCTCGCCCTTTTTGGCGACCTTGGGCACGGGGCAGGCCATATTGATGTCAAGCAGAGCCAGGGCCTTGCCAAGCCTCAGGTAAACCTGTTCCGCAGCTTCACGGAACTGTTCGGGTTTCGAACCGAAGAGTTGCACGGCCAGGTCGGGCTCGGGATCCTGCGGGATGACGAGCTCCCAGGTTTTGTCGCCCCCGAAGTGGATACCCGCGACCGAGACCATCTCGCTATAGGCGACCGCCGCCCCGCCCGCGCGTGCCATGAGCCGGTAGGCCGTGTCGCTCACGCCGGCCATCGGCGCCATCATGAAGGGGTTGGCCGCCCAACGTGTGCGGAGCAGGTCTGACGCATCGGTCGCGTCAGTCACGCCACGCGGGTCGTTCTCCCCCTGCGCATGCTCTCCCGTTGCAAACGGCCTGATGGGCAGCTCCAGTCCCGCCGCGGGTCCGTATGTCTGCAGTATGTCGCGCGTACTTTGGCCGGTATCGGTCATGCATCCTCCTCGCAATCCAATGTTTCGAAGTGTACGCCATCGCCCGCCCGCGGCCTAATCCCCGATAGAATGAGTCGAAAGCCTGCGAGAAAGGAACCCCATGCGCGCCGACTACCATGTGCACACCGCCTTTTCCGACGATTCCAGCTACCCCCTCGACGACGTGTGCCGCGACGCCTGCCGCCTGGGCCTCGACGAGATCTGCATCACGGACCACGTGGACTACGGCGTCAAGAACGACGTGAGCCCACTTGACGCGGCCGGCACCCTTTACGACGAGAGCTATATGGACGACCCCGTCCATCAGGCGCGCTACATCGATGGCGAGATGGTCGCCAATGCGGACTACCAGCACCTCTTTCCTGCCATCGCCGCCGCGCGCGACAAGTGGGGCTCGGCCGACCACGATTGGTGGGGCGGCAGACTGACGGTCAAGTGCGGCATCGAGCTCGGCGTCCAACGTCATACGGTCGCCCGCAACCAACGCCTTGTCGACGCGCGCCGCGGCGAGCTCGACTTCATCCTCATGAGTTGCCACCAAATCGACGACCTCGAGTTCTGGGACCAGGAGTACCAGGTCGGCAAGACCCCCGAGGAGGTCACGGACAACTACTACGCCGAGATCCTTGCTTGCCAGCAGGGTTTCAAGGACTACAGCGTGCTCGCCCACCTCAACGCGATCCAGCGTGACAACAAGGACGAGCGCCCTTTCGCAGCCGTTCGCGATCAGATCGCCGCCTGTCTTGAGCAAGCCATCGCCGATGGCAAGGGTATCGAGGTCAACACGTCATCCGTCCGCTACGGCCTACCCTATTGGCAGCCCTCGCAGGAGATTCTCGCCCTCTATCACGACCTGGGCGGTCGTATCGTCACCATTGGCAGCGACTCACACAAGCCGGAGCATCTCGGCAGCTACATCACGCAGGCCCAGGACCTGCTCCGCGCGCTCGGCTTCGAGGGTTTCTATACCTTCGACCATCTGGAGCCCCAGCTCCATCGCTGGTAAGAAGCGAGTCTTCAAACAAAAAATAGGAGGAATCCTCTTTCGAAGAGCCCTCCTTGCAAAAACGGCAACCGTTTTTTACTGCGATTAGACTTTACCACAAATCAGCTGACTGTTTCAACGTCTTCCACTGTGACAGAGCAATCGCCATACCAGGCAGAAAGTACGTCGCTAAGGAAATGAAGGTAGCGTCGGAAATGTTGGTGTAGACAGTCTCTGACGGGCGGTGTCGCCGGCGTCAGAACTCGCACCGAATCCTCGTCTATCCTATGCGGCCTCCTT
>OMXZ01000027.1 GCA_900315165.1 uncultured Actinomycetes bacterium
TGAATGGCGCCGCAGCCGACCATGAGCGGACCCAGGGTAACTGCCTCCCCAGCATAGACATGCGTACCGATGCCGGTTACTGCGGCAATGCACCCAAAAGCTGCCGTTGCCGCCCCAACAATGACAAGCCCTACCGAAGCACGGTTGAGCAATCGCTTCTTACCGTCGTCCATATCTCGCCCTTCTCTTACTTTCATTTCCGCTTCATTAGCTTACCAGCTTGCCCGGACACGCTGATAAAGAAAGGACCCCCGCCTGAGCGGAGGTCCTTCTGGGGAACAGCTTTTGCAAAGCCGTTGCTAAACACCCAAGGCTACGCGGGGATGGCCACCATCGCAATCGAAAGGATGATGATGCAGGCCACGGAGAGGATGCCGACGATCTTGAGGCAGAACTTGAACCAGGTCGAGTACTGCACGCGAGCGAGGGCAAGGCCGCCCATGATGGCCGCGGAGGTCGGGGTGATCAGGTTGACGACACCAGAGGCCGCGGAGAACACCATGATGATGACGGCGGGGTTGAAGCCCAGCTGGACCGTCAGGGGCCCCATGATCGGCATCGAGACGCCGGCCATGCCGGAGGTCGACGGGATCAGGAAGCTCAGGAAGAAGTACAGGACGTAGGAGCCGATGGCGTAGACGATACCAGAGGTACCGGCAAGGGCGTTGGAGGCGGCGTAGAGCACGAGGTTGGACAGGTGGGTGGTGTTCATGATGACGGTCACGCCACGAGCGACGGCGATGATCAGGACGACGGACATCATGTCGCCGGCACCAGCCATGAAGAGATCGACGATCTTGTGCTCGGAGAAACCGTAGACGACACCGATGATAATGGCCATGAGCAGGAACCAGGTCGTAGACTCGGCGAAGTACCACCAGCCGAGGGGCGCGCCAGTCAGGAAGGAGGTCCAGCCAGCGTTGCCGTCGGCGTCAGCGAAGGCGTAGATGCCGAGCATGTCCCAGGGGACGAAGCCCATGATCATGATGAGGAAGGAGAGACCGAAGAGCCACAGGACGGCCTTCTGCTTGCCGGTCAGCGCAACGTCGCCGGCAGCCTCGATGTCGTTGCCATATGCAGCACGGGCAGCCTCGAGCTCTTCCTCGGTCATGAGGGTCTTGGAGGGGTCCTCACGGACCTTCTTGGCATACTGCACGACGATGAAGGAGCAGATGGCCCAGGTGACGACCATAAGGATGAGGCCGAGGGCGATGGTGTAGCCCTGGTTGACGCTGATCTCGATACCCTCAGCACCGAGCGCATCGACGGCAGCGCCGACGGCGAAGGGGTTGACGGTGGAGCCGAGGCAGCCGACGCCGGCGCCCAGCAGGATCATCATGACGCCGGTCAGCGGGTCGAAGCCAGCGGTCATCATCGTGGCGGCGAGCAGGATGTAGAAGCCGACGGTCTCCTCGCAGAAGCCGTAGGTGGAACCGAGGATGGCGAAGAGGAACATCAGGATGGGGATGAGCTTGAGCTCATTGCCGTGCATCTTCCTGACAAGAGCCTTGATGCCCACGTTGAGGGCGTTGGTCTCATTGACGATGGCGAGGAAGCCACCGAGGACCATGACGAAGAGGCAGACAGCCACGGCGTCGTTGAAGCCGTTGACCGACGCCATCGTGAAATCGGAGAACGTCGCGCCGGCGACGACCTCCTGGGCACCGTCCTCAGTCAGGGCACCCGTCGGGGTGCCGTTGAAGATCCACGAGATGAGGACGACTGCGATCATGAGGATGTAGATGATGCTGAACGAGGTCAGCATCTCCCTCTTCTTCTTGGGCTTAGCTTCTTCAGCCATTGCCCCTCCTTTCCTTGCGCCATCTGGCGCACCAACCATTACGCGCAAACACAAACACGCCTGCAATACGTGTGTAATGTTAGCGAAATAAAGTTACCACATCTCCGACACAAGGTGAGCGGGTTATTTTTCTCGGTGAGTTTATTCAATACGACTTTTCGCGGCTAAACGACTTCGTTTATGCAGGATAATATGGCCTATTTCGAGATTCACAACTTATTCTTGACTTCCTTTTTTATTATTGAATTGCATTTTCTTTTATATTCATACAATTATTTGGTTCATATTTGGAAAATTGCAGGTCATACATGGCCTTGACATTGCTATCTTAATATGCTAAAGCCGGCATTCGCGAATGGTGGATGCCGGCTGCGCTCATAGCCCCTATTCTGAAAACGCGCTATCTGTCGTATTCCGCAAGCGCCTCGCCAAGTCGCCTGAGCCCCTCGCGTAAAACGTCCTCATGGCAGCAGTAGCCGAGCCGGGCGCCATTTGGCAACTCGAAACGTGTGCCGGGAACCAGCAGGACACCACGCTCCTTGAGGATGCGCTTGCAGAACTCCTCGTCGCTCTCAGGGATATCGAACTGCGCATACGAGACCGATACGCCCTTGGGATCGTTCCACTTGACGCGATGCTGGCTCTTTGCCCAGTCGGCAACAATGTCGTGGTTGGCACGGCAGATCCGACGGTTGCGCTCAAGAATCTGCGCGTGATGCCTCAGGACATACGTGGCAAGCACGTCATTGAATACGCCCGCGCAGATCATAGAGTAATCCCGATAAACACGTACCTTCTGAGCGACCTCCTCATCAGCTACGACCCAGCCGATGCGCGCACCGGGGGTCGAATAGGTCTTGGAGATTGAGTTGGTGACGATCGCCTTATCGTAAACATCGAGCATGGAGTAGAAGTCCTCCGTGCCCTCCATGGGAAGATAGACTTCGTCGCACAGGACGTAGGCCCCGACCGACTCCGCAATCTCGGCCACCTGACCGAGCATCTCCCGGTCGAGGATGCAGCCAACGGGGTTAGATGCGTTATTGAGGCAGATCAGCTTGGTGTCAGGCCGCACGAGCTTCTTGAGTTTCTCGATATCGGGCTTCCAGCCGCGCTCCTCCTCGAGCTCCCAATAGTCGACGGTAGCCCCCAGCATGCGGGGTACCTCATAGAGAGGCGTGTAGGTCGGCCATTCGGCCACCACATGGTCCCCCGGCTCGATCAGCACGTGCAGGGCGTTGAGGTTGGCGCCGGTGCAGCCGTTGGTCTGCAGGATGCGCGTCGGCGCAACGTCCTGACGGTATAGCTTGGCGACCTCCTCCTTGAACTCCGGCGACCCCTCGATCCAGCCGTAGTTCATGACCTCCCGGTTGAGGCTCTCATAAAAGCTCGCGCCGCCCTCACCATCAAGCTGCATGAGCTCGTCCATTGTGAACGAAGCAAAGGTGGACTGGGCGATGTCCCAGGTTGCGCTTTTCTCCCAGACGTTGAGCCAATCTTCGCACCCGATGACCGGTACCTTCATCTCGCACTCCCCTCTCACCTGCACCGCGGCCAGAGGCTTCACGCCGCGGCGGTTCTTATAAACAAAAGGCGCCTGGACCTACCAGCCCAGACGCCTACTCTAGCTACGCGACCACACGCGACCTTAGAAAACGGGAATGATGCCCATGAAGGTCAGCGGGATGGAGATGACGCCCAGGACGGAGATGACAACGGCGAGAATCTTGTCGTTCTTGCTCATCTCCTTATCCTGCTCGGCGAGGGCCTTCTTGTAGAAGAACCAGCCGGGGATATAGCCCAGGCAGGCCAGCAGCAGGAAGCCCCAGCCGGTGAACAGCACGCCGATCACCTGGAACAGGAAGGCGATGACACCGATGACGACCTGGCCCATATCCTTCTTCTCCATGCTGTACTTCACCTGATAGGCGGCGGCATAGGCCCAGGTGACGACGATGGTAACCGTGCACATGGAGATGGCGAAGGTGTATGCATCGGCCGCATAGGTGGCCAGGATGATAAACACCTGGGTGCAGACGCCCACGATGAGAAGGGAGTAGCGCGGGGAGTTCTTCTCGTTGCGCTCATCCCACTTGACGGGCAGGAGGTGGTGGGCAGCCATCAACGAGGAGCACTCGGCGGGCAGCATGGTGAAGGAGAGCCAGGAACCCAGGACCGAGATGATGATGGCCCAGGAGATGAAGGCGCCGCCCCAGCCGGGAGCCATGGTCTCGAAGACGGTGATGGTGGCGGGCTTGGGCGCTGCGACGAGCTCCTCATAGGGCATGACGCCATACGGGAGCACCGAGGCGGCGATGTAGAGCACCAGAAGGACGATCAGGCCCACAACGGTGGCCGAACCGATCTCGGACTTCTTCTTGGCACGGCCGGACATAACGGAGGCGCCCTCGATGCCAATGAAGACCCACATCATAATCAGGATGCAGTTGACGACCTGGTTGGCGACAGAGCCGAGGCCACCCTCGGTCCCGGCGGCGATGATGGCGGCGTTGCGCTCGGCCTGGCCCCAGAAGTCAGCGGTGAAGACGCCGCCCTTGAAGCAGATGACCGTGAAGACCACGAACAGGAAGATTGTGGCGACCTTGACCACCATGACGACGGCATTGAGGCCAGCAGCGGACTCGACGCCATTGATGACCAAGAAAGTGATGCCCCACAGCACGATTGAGACCACGATCACGCCCACGAGGGCGGGATTGCCCGTCGCGGGGTCGGAGAAGACGCCCGGCATGACGGTGCCCAGGCAGTAGTCTGAGCCCAGCGTCTGGGCGACCATCGTGGCAAAACCGACATTACCCAGCCAGGCGGACAGCCAATAGCCCCAGCCGGAAATGAAACCGTGGATGGGACCGAAGCCCTCCTCTGCGTAGGCCACACAGCCGTCCAGGTCGGGGCGAGCACCTCCCAGATGCGCCAGCGAGAGCGCCAGGAAGAGGAAGCCGAGACCGCAGACGACCCAAGCCACGAGGGCCGCGCCGGGAGAGGCCACGTTGGCGAGCTGGCCCGTGAGGGCGAAGACGCCGGAACCGATGCAGGAAGAGACAACCATGCCGACGAGGCCGAAGAAGCCAACGCCGTTGGGATTGTCCACTGCCGCAGATTTGTTATCTGCCATGTGGGGTCCTTTCGACCAAAAACCTATAGGAACACTAACAAAGTATTTTAGTGGATATTGCTGTCATTTTTACGCGCAATTTTTACTTTTTTACCTGAATATTGTCAGTCTTAAGTCAGTTATTATTGCATATTGTTGAAACTCTTAAATCAAAAAAGAAACCCTCCGACCAGGTGGCCGGAGGGTTGACGTCGGTATTTCGGTCCGTAAGGGCCGATCTAAGGACGCGGAAACTACTTCAGGGTCGCGTACATGACGGCCTTGATGGTGTGCATACGGTTCTCGGCCTCTTCGAAGACGCGGCTCTGCGGGCCCTCAAAGACCTCGTCGGTGACCTCCATCTCGGTGATGCCGAACTGCTCCGCGACCTCCTTGCCGTGGGTGGTGTTGGTGTCGTGGAAGGAGGGCAGGCAGTGCAGGAAGATGGCATGCTCGTTGGCCTCGGCCATGAGCTCCTTGGTGACGCGGTAGGGCGACAGGAGCTTGATGCGCTCGCCGAAGAGGTCATAGGACTCGCCCATGGAGACCCAGATGTCGGTGTAGAGCGCATCGCAGTTCTTGGCGCCCTCGTGCGGATCCTCGGTCAGGACGATCTCGCAACCATTCTCGGCAGCGATGGCACGGCAGGTCTCGACGAGCTCGGCCTTGGGCATGCGCTCCTTGGGGCCGCAGGCGCAGAAGTTGATGCCGAGCTTGGCGCAAACAACCATCAGAGAGTTAGCAACGTTGTTGCAGCAGTCGCCGAAGAAGGTGAGCTTCTTACCGCGGACGTCGCCGACCTCCTCCTGGAGGGTCAGGATGTCAGCCAGCATCTGCGTGGGGTGGAAGTCGTCGGTCAGGCCGTTCCAGACGGGCACGCCGGACTTGTCGGCGAGCTCCTGGACGTCGGACTGCTTGAAGCCGCGGAACTCGATGCCGTCGTAGATGCGGCCGAGGACGCGGGCGGTGTCCTCGATGGACTCCTTGTGGCCCATCTGGGAGCTGTTGGGGTCGAGGTAGGTGACGCCCATGCCGAGATCCATGGCGCCGACCTCGAAGGAGGAGCGGGTGCGGGTGGAGGTCTTCTGGAAGATCAGGACGACGTTCTTGCCCTCGAGGTAGCGGTGAGGAATGCCAGCGCGCTTCATGCTCTTGAAGTCGGCAGAAAGCTTGAGGAGATAGCGGATCTCATCGGGGGTGTAGTCGAGGAGCTTCAGGAAGCTGCGGCCGGAAAGGGAGACGCCCATGTGTTTTTCCTTTCAATACTTATGAACAACAACAAACACTCGGAAGGCCGGGACTCCCCCGGCCTTCCGTTGGTACCAAATGTCCTGCTTACGCGAGGTCCTCACGCCAGAACGGCATGCTCATGCAGCGGGGGCCGCCACGGCCGCGGGACAGCTCCGCGGAGGGCACGACCAGAAGGTCGAGGCCATGCTTGTAGAGGAAGTCGTTGGTGACGTCGTTGCGCTGGTAGACGCAAATCTTGCCAGGGGCGACGCAGAGGGTGTTGGAACCGTCGTTCCACTGCTCGCGGGCAGCGGCAACCGGGTCGCCGGCACCGCACTTGAGCAGCTGGACGTCGTCGCGGCCGAGGGCCTTGTTGAGGACGTTCTCAAGGGAGTCGTTCATCTCCTCGATCTTGACCTCGCCCTCCTGGGCGCCCTTGGTGAGCTTGAAGACCTGCAGGGTGCCCATGATGCCCGGGTGGATGGTGAACTTGTCCACATCGATCTGGGTAAAGACGGTGTCGAGGTGCATGAAGGCGCGGGAGACGGGGATGTTGAAGGCGTAGATCTCCTCGATCTCGCACTCGTCAGCGTGCTCGCCCCAGAACATGTTCTGGGCCATCTTGTCGATGGCGGAAGCCTGGGTGCGCTGGGAGATGCCCACGGCCAGCTTGTGGGCGGTGAGGTTCAGGACGTCGCCGCCCTCGGTGTGGAAGGCCGCATCGCGGCGGTACCACAGCGGGCTCTCCTTATAGTCGGGGTGATACTTGAAGATGTACTTGCCGTACATGGTCTCGCGGTTGCGGGTGACGGAGAACATGCGATTGAGGTTGACGCCATGGCCCACGACGGCGAACGGGTCGCGCGTGAAGTAGGTGTTGGGCATGGGGTCGACCAGCAGGTCGGACTCGGAGTCCTGGTCGGCGCCGACGAGCTCGGACAGGGAGCCCGCACCGATGGAGGGGAGCTCGATCTCGTTGCGGCGAAGGCCGGCGATGGTCTTGTCGACGAAGGCCTTGGTGCCCTTGGTGTTCTTGAGGTCGACCATGTACTCGCGGACAGCCTTACGGGCGTGATGACCCTTGAGGCCGCTCTCGTCGATCCACTGATCGAGGAACTCGTCGAAGCAGTCGCCGGCGTCGATGGCATCGGCGGTCAGCTGCTCGAGGTAAAGCACCTCGACGCCCTGCTCGCGGAGAATCTCGGCGAAACGGTCGTGCTCGGCCTGGGCCACCTGCAGGAAGGGGATGTCATCGAAAAGAAGGCGCTCGAGGTCGTCGGGGGTGAGGTTCAGAAGCTCCTCGCCGGGACGGTGCAGCATGACCTTCTTTAGGGTGCCAATCTCGCTGTGGACGTTGAGTCCCTTAGACATGGTACCTCCTACTCTTTCTGCGCCCCCTTTGGGCGCATCTACGATCTAGAACGGGAGCGAACGCGGAACACCATAGGCCGCACTCCCCCGCGGTTACGGCAGATACTATATCCAATAGTTTTGAAATGTGCACCCCTCAATTTGAAGGTGCGGCAAACGGTATGAAATGAGGGCCTAAACGGTCCTCACGCACGTATTCTTCACGATTGGATTCCCAATACCATTCGTTCTACCTGCGCTTTCTAAATTCTATTTGATTGGCAGACAATTTGTACTCGACAAGACGTCCATATTTCATGGTATTGCATGGAAGTTCGTAACATGTGCGTAATATATCAATTTAATTGATGTAATTCAATAATTATGCATTTTATCGTAAGTTTAGGTGTACTGGCGGGCATTAGCATCTGACGGGTCAACCCTTACTTATTCTTGACAAGTAGCGTCGAGGCATTGCTTTATGCACGCGGTAGAATGAGAAACGGTATGTCTGCCGAAAGGAGTGTCGATGTCCGACAAAATGAGCGAAACCCCGCAGGATGCGGTAAAGGGTGCAAAGTCCGACAAGTCTGCAAAAGCCGATAAGGTCCCCAAGGAGACCAAACAGGACCGCGACAACAAGACGTACGACTTCTCCTATAGCCAGAACCGTGAGCTTTCCTGGCTACGTTTCGACGACCGCGTGCTCGACGAGGCCCGCGACGAGACCGTCCCCCTCTTCGAACGTCTGAAGTTCGTTGCCATCTTTGGCTCCAACCTCGACGAGTGGTTCATGATCCGTATCGGCGGCCTGTCCGACCTGGCCCTCCTCAAGCACCAACCCAAAGACAACAAGTCCAACGAGACGCCCGACGAGCAGCTGCAGGACATCTTCGACGCCCTGCCCGGCTACATCGCCAAACAGGAGAAGACCCTCTTCGACATCGAGGGCCGCCTTGCGGGACGTGGCCTGTGCCGCATCTCCCCCGCCGACATGTCCGACGCGGACCTTGCCGCCTCCGACGCATTCTTTGCCACCCGCCTGGCGCCGATCATCTCGCCGCAGATCGTCGACCCGCGCCACCCCTTCCCCAACCTCAGGAACTCCCAGCTCTACGTGACCTGCTCCCTCGACGCGACTGACGAGACGGGTCTTCTGGGCATCGTCGAGGTGCCCTCCTCGCTCCCCCGCGTCGTGCCCCTGCCGGCCACAAAGAACACCTGGCGCTACACCCTGATCGAGGACGTCATCCGCCAGCACCTCTCCGGCCTTTTCGGCAGCTATGTCCCCACCACATCGGCCACCATCCGCGTGACGCGCAACGCTGACATCGACCCCGACGGCGAGGGCGTAGGCGAGGAGGAGGACTACCGTTCCCACATGAAGCGCGTTCTCAAGCTTCGTCAGCGCCTCCAGCCGGTGCGCCTCGAGGTCCAGGGGCGGCTCCCCAAGGAGCACGAGAAGCTGATCATGGGCGAGCTCGAGCTCTCCAAGAAGCGCGTCTTCCATGTGGAGATGCCGCTCGACTTGGGCTATGTGTACTCGCTCGAGGACCATCTGCCCGACGACACGCGCGCGACCCTGCTCTACCACCCCTTCTCGCCCCAGCCCTCCCCCATGGTCGACCCCACCCGGCCCATGCGCGAGCAGGTCACCGCCGGCGACATCCTGCTCTTCTACCCGTATGAGTCCATGGATCCGCTGCTACGCCTGATCCACGAGGCGTCATCGGACGACGACTGCATCCAGATCAAGATCACGCTCTATCGTGTGGCAAAGCGCTCCAAGCTCTGCGAGTCGCTCATCGCCGCATCGGAGAACGGCAAGGACGTCACCGTCCTCATGGAGCTGCGCGCCCGCTTCGACGAGGCCAACAACATCAGCTGGGCCGAGCGTCTCGAGGACGCCGGCTGCACGGTGATCTACGGTCAGGAGGGTTTCAAAGTCCACTCCAAGATCTGCCAGATCACCTATCACGACAA
The DNA here is from genome assembly GCA_900315165.1 of uncultured Actinomycetes bacterium. Classification (GTDB taxonomy): domain Bacteria; phylum Actinomycetota; class Coriobacteriia; order Coriobacteriales; family Atopobiaceae; genus Olegusella. Next base: position 9,480 of record OMXZ01000027.1, read on the forward strand.
GGGCGAAATCAGCCGCATCACCTGCCTGGGCACGGGCAACTTCAACGAGAAGACCGCCCGGCTCTACTCCGACTTCATGCTGCTCACGGCCCACAAGGGCATTGGCGAGGACGGCAATGTCTTCTTCCGTAACCTCTCCCTCGGCAACCTCCAGGGCAACTACCGCTACCTCGGCGTCGCCCCGACCAACCTGAAGCCGCTCGTGATGAGCGGCCTCGACCGCGAGATTGCCCATGCCCGCGCAGGTCAGGAGGGCCGCGTCTTCCTCAAGATGAACTCGCTTACCGACCGCGACGTGATCGACAAGATCGCCGAAGCCTGCGAGGCGGGTGTCCACATCACGATGATCGTGCGTGGCATCTGCTGCATCAAGGCCGGCGTGCCCGGCAAGACGGACGGCCTGGTCGTCCGCCAGATTGTCGGCCGCTTCCTCGAGCACGCGCGCGTCTATGCCTTCGGCCCTGAGGCAGACACCATCTATCTGTCCTCCGCCGACATGATGACCCGCAACACCGAGCGCCGTGTGGAGATCGCCTATCCGGTTCTCGATCCCACCTGCCGCGCTCTTGTGACCGAATACATGCGTCTGCAGGAGTCCGACAACGTCAAGGCCCGTCAGCTGACCGCCGAAGGTACCTGGAGGAAGATCCCGGTCAAACAGGGCGACAGCCTGGTCAACGCTCAGGATGCCCTCTGCGCCCGCGCCACCAAGAATGCTCGTGAGGCCGCAGATGCGGCTGCCGCCGCGCGCAGACATGCGCAAGCAAAGCCAATGCCAGTTGCCGGACCGTCCGTGGACGAAAAGCCCGTCGAAGCGGCCGGGCAGAAAACGATGCAGCCCCCTGTCGCGTCTCATACAGCGCTGACCGCTCAACCCGCTCCTGCTCCCCAGCCTGTTTCGCAGTCCGCCGCAGCCAAACCAAATCACGTTGCGCAGGCTGCTCCACAAGCCCTGCGTCCGTCCAACCGCGTGGCCGAGGCTTTCGGTATGATTGGTGCCGGCTTCAGAATGCTGTTTGGCGGTCGCAAGTAAGAGAGATATATGAGCCACAAAAAGCACCATGCGGCATCGAAGCGCGTGAGGGTCCAAAGCCCCCGCGCGCTTTTCGATGGGCCGGGTCGGGAAATCGAGCTCACGGCAGAGCGTATGACCTATGGCGCCGACGCTGTCGCGCATGACGACGAGGGCAAGACGGTCTTTGTGAGCGGCGCCGTTGCGGGCGACACGGTTCGCGCCAAGGTCTATCAAGAGGGACCGTCCTTCTCCAAGGCTGTCGCGCTCGAGGTGCTCGGCCCCTCCGCCGATCGGGTCCCGTCGCCCTGCCCCTATGCGGGCATCTGCGGCGGCTGCCCCTGGGCGGTGCTCGATCGCCGAGCCCAACTCACGGCCAAGCGTGCGAACGTTGTCGATTCCTTGAAACGCATCGGTCGCTTCTCGTCCGATGAGGCCGAGGTGCTCGTTAAGCCCTGTGAGGCGCCTTCCGCGCCTTGGGGCTATCGCAACAAGGTCGAACTCGCCTTCTCGCAGCGGGCGGGCCGTACCGTGATCGGCATGCACGGGGTCGACCCCTCACAGGTCATCAAGGTCGACGCCTGCCCCCTGCTCGACAACCGCCACAAGGGTGCCGTCAAATCGGTCGCCGGGGCTCTCTCCTATCTGGCCAGCTCAGACGACCTGGCGCTCGACCGCGTCGGAATCCGGATCGCCAGCCACACCCGTGACCTCGAGGTTGCTCTTTGGGGCCAACCCGGCCCCTTCCCGCGCGCCCAGGCCGCCAAGGTCCTGAGTGACGCCTTGCATCCCACGTCAATCGTGCGAGTGCTCTCCAAAGGTCCCGCCAAGGCACGCCGTGTAACGGGTGTTGAGGTGCTCGCTGGTAAAGGTCACTGGGACGAGCGCATCTGCGGCAACACGATGTCGCTCTCGGCCCCTTCCTTCTTCCAGGTCAACACAGCGGGGGCCGAGCGCCTTGTGGAGCTCGTGCTCGAGGGGCTCGAGCCCAATGAGGATGACGAGGCTATGGACCTCTACTGCGGGGCGGGGACCTTTACCCTGCCGCTCGCGGAACGCTGCGCCTTCGTCTCCGCTGTGGAAGCCTATGGCCCCGCCGTCCGCGATCTTCGTCGCAACCTCGACAATGCGGGGTTAGAAAATGTTGACCCCGTCGGCGGCGACGCGGGCCGCGAATTCCCTGAGACCGATGCCGACCTGATCGTGGTCGACCCGCCCCGCGCGGGACTCGCGGAGGACGTCGTGAGGAAGCTCTCGGCCCAGCCGGCACGAAAAATCGCCTATGTGAGCTGCGACCCCGCAACGCTCGCCCGCGACCTGGCCCGCTTCCGCGAGGTTGGCGTCTTCGAACCCATCAGCGTGACGCCCGTCGACCTCTTCCCCCAGACGTTCCATGTCGAGAACGTCGTCATCCTCGCGCGTCAGAACCAGTAGCTGCGCGGGTCGGCGAGCTTCTTCTGCATCTTGTCATAGGTACGCATGAGCTTCGCGACAGGCAGCCCGACCACATTGTAGAAATCACCAGTGATACCCTTGACCAGCCGACGGCCGCGGCCCTGTATGCCGTAGGCCCCGGCCTTGTCGAAGGGCTCGCCGGTCCCGAGATACCATTCGATCGTCTCGTCCGGGAGCGGATAGAACTCAACCTCGGTCGTCTCGGTAAAGCTCGTCTCGGCGACGCAACCTGACATGGGACTACCGTCCACGAGAATGCAGACCCCCGTGGTCACATGGTGCTTTCTCCCGGAAAGCTCGCGGAGCATATGCCGCGCGTCTTCCGCATCTGCGGGCTTGCCGAGTGTGCGGCCGTCCGGCAACCACACGATTGTGTCGGCGGCGATAAGCGTGGCACCGGCAGCAAGGTCACGGTTTGCCTCGTGTGCCTGCCGGGCCTTTTCCCGCGCGAGCCTCTCCACGTACTCGACCGGTGTCTCGTCGGCAAGGCGGGTCTCATCGATATTCGCAGGACAGATATCGAGCTGGAAGCCCTCATCCTTAAGTAACTCCGCTCTACGCGGAGAGGCAGACGCGAGAATCATGGGAGTACGCTACTCGACCGTGATGGCGCCAGCGGGGCAATCCTCGGCAGCCTGCTGGGCGGTCTCCTCCGCGTCGGCGGGAACCTCGTCGACGATGGCGTGGGCCAGACCGTCGTCACCAATCTCGAACACGTCGGGGCAGGTGCCCTCGCACAGCCCGCAGCCGATGCAATCCTCGGAAACAGTTGCCTTCATGATGGTTCCTCTCCATTCAAACGCACGGTCCAGGCCCCCGCCTGGGACTGCCTACATCAGCCATACTAACGCAAGCGGCGGACACGAAACCTAGTTGAATTTCACAACCTTGCGCGCGATGCGATAGATGCCGATGGTGACCTTCTCGCCCTTGCCACGGAAGTTCATGACGGTCCCGACCAGACCGTGACGCGCCCGCATGTACATACGATGGTCGTAGGCGCGCAGTTCCTCCCAGAGGGCCTCGAGGTTAGCCTCGGAATCGGGCGCGTCGGAAAGCTTGGAGAAGATCGAACACACGCCCATCATGAGCGAGAAATAGCCGATCATGTAGTTGCGTAGCTCCAGGGGCTCGACGTCGTCGTAGAGGTGATAGGCGTACATCATAATCCGCGTGATGCGCAGCTGCTGATCGATACGGCTGATCATGACCTTCTCATTGACCGACTGGTCGCCACGGCCGATGAAATAGCGGTAGAGGTCCACATCGAGATAGTAGAGGGTCTTACAGCGGGGCAGCGGCACATAGGCGTAGATGTTGTCGACGTAGAACGTGTGGGGAGGCATGGGCACGCCACCGTCGCGCAGAATGTCCGTCCGGTAGCACAGCGAGTGCATCAGAAGGTTCTGCGAGAGGCCAAAATGCCCGATCTTGTCCCAGGTGATGATCTTGCCGCGCGGTACGGCGTAGTGATAGTCGACCACGGTCTGTTTGCCGTCTTCGACATGCTCGTACACATAATTGGTGATCACGAGGTCAACCCTGGTGTCGAACTCGATGAAGTGCCGGAGCTTTGCAAGCAGCTCCTTGAGCGCGTCGCCGTCGACCCAGTCATCGGAGTCCACGACCTTAAAATAGGTGCCGTCGGCCTCGGACAGAGCCTTGAGGACCGCGATGCCGTGACCGCCGTTCTCCTGATGGACCGCTTTGACAATTCCGGGATAACGCTCCTGCCACCTCTGCGCGTTTGCCAGGGTGTCATCCTTGGTCGAACCGTCGTCCACGATGACGATCTGGACGTCGTCGGCATAATCGGAACCCTCGAGAATCGAGCTGATGCAATGGTCCATATACTCGATCGAGTTGTAGCAGGGAATACCGAAAGTGATGGTTTTCTGCATAGAAGGTCTCTGATCCTTTTGTGCTCGCGGCCTAGTGGCTGCTGTCGATGATGTCGTCGGAAAGCTCGAGGGCCGACGCGACGACGCCGTCCATGTCGTAGTAGCGATACTCTGCGAGACGGCCGACCACATGGAAGTTCAGAACGCCGTCCACACGCTTGCGGTAGGCGCGGTAGAGCTCGAGGTTCTCGTCCTCGAGGATGGCGTAGTAGGGCGTCTCGCCGCTGCCGGGGGTATAGGCCTTGGAGTACTCGCGCATGATAGTTGTCTTGCCGGGGACAACCTGGCCGGTCATGTTCTTGAACTCGGTGATACGGGTGAAATCCTCGCTCGTCGTGTAGTTGACGGTGCCGACGGGTTGGAAACGGTCCTGGTCGAGCGTCTCGAACTCCATGTCGAGCGTGCGATACGGCAGTGCCCCGAGGTCGAGGCCAAAGAGCTCGTCGAGCGGGCCGGTATAGATAACCTCGCCGCCATAGGGCATACCGCAAATCTTGGTGCGGTTGTCCTCGATGGTAAGGATGTCGCGGGCATCTACATCGGTATAGACCGAGATAAGGTCGTGGTCGAAGAGACGCTCGAACAGCGCGGTGTAGCCGTCAGCCGGCATGCCCTGGTGCGGGGCCGTCGGGAAGTAGCGGTCGTCGTCGCCGACGAAAACCGGTACGCGGCCCGTGATAGAGGGATCGATCTGGTCGGGGGTCTTGCCCCACTGCTTCATCGTGTAATGAAGGAAGACATTCTCGTAAACGTAATCGGCGACCTCGGTCAGCTCCTCGTCGTTGCGGCTACGCAGCTCCATGATGGGGACCTTCTTGTTCTCGCCGAAGGTCGCCACGAGCTTTTGATAGAGACGCTCGCCCTTCTCCTCGCCAAAGGCGAGTTTAAGAGAGGCGTGGTTGAAGGGCACCGGCATCAGGGTGCCATGGATGTTTGCCAAGACTTTGTGCTGGTAGTCGCTCCACTCGGTAAAGCGCGAGAGGTACTGGTGCACGCGCTCGTTGGTCGTGTGATAGATGTGCGGACCGTATTCGTGGATGAGTATGCCAGCATCGTCGAGACGGTCATAGGCGTTACCGGCGATGTGAGACCTGCGCTCGAGCACGGCGACCTTGTAGCCACACGCCTCGGCGAGCCTGCGCGCGCAAACGCCTCCCGCATACCCCGCGCCGACGACAATCGCGTCGAATCCCTCGGGGCTCCAGCCGGTAGGCAGTCCGCTTGTGATACTCATGCTCATCCTCTCGATAGCCAACAATCTGACCGATTTTAACACGTAGGCCCGTTAGCTCCCTATAATGGATGAGAAAGGCATCAAAATCCATTGATGTCACAGCGATACACACGTGATTGGAGTGTCATGAGTGAGTTTCTCGATCGCATGAAGGCCGCAGCCAAGGCGGACAAAAAGACCATCGTCCTGCCCGAGGGCGAGGATCCCCGCACCATCGAGGCGGCACGCGCAATCGTCGAGGAGGGCCTTGCCAACCTTGTCATCCTGGGCGATCCCGCGGCCATCGACGTGGACGGCGTGACAGTCGTCGACCCCAAGACCTCGGACAAGCATGAGGCCTATGCGCAGAAGTTCGCCGAGCTGCGCGCCAAGAAGGGTGTTACGATCGAGCAGGCTCGCGAGCAGATGGACGACGCCACCTATTTCGGTACCATGATGGTCAAGATGGGCGATGCCGACGGCCTCGTGTCCGGCGCCTGCCACTCCACCGCCAACACTCTGCGTCCTGCCTTGCAGATCCTGAAGACCGCCCCCGGCACCAAGCTCGTCTCGGCCTTCTTCGTCATGTGCACGTCCACCGACTTCGGCCAGGACGGCACCCTGATGTTCGCGGACTGCGGCCTCAACATCGACCCCAGCGCCGAGGAGCTCTCCGAGATCGCCATCGCGACGGGCAACACCTGGAAGCAGTTCATGACCGACGAGCCCAAGGTAGCCATGCTCTCCTTCTCCACCAAGGGTTCCGCCAAGGGCGACGTGCCCACCAAGGTCCAGGAGGCCACCGAGCTCGCGCATGAGAAGGCCCCCGAGCTCGCGCTCGACGGCGACCTGCAGCTCGACGCCGCGCTCGTCCAGTCCGTCGCGGACCTCAAGGCCCCCGGCTCGGCTGTCGCCGGCAAGGCCAACATCCTGGTCTTCCCCGACCTCGAGGCGGGCAACATCGGCTACAAGCTGGTCCAGCGCTTCGCCGGCGCCGATGCCTACGGCCCGATCCTGCAGGGTATAGCCAAGCCCGTCAACGACCTGTCCCGCGGCTGCTCCGCCGAGGACATCGTGGGCGTCGTCGCCATCACCGCGGTCCAGGCCCAGATGGCGTAGCTTCTGGATTTCCTCATCAGCACCTAGGCATAGCCAGCAAAACGCCCTCGGCCAGTAGTAAGCTCGGGGGCGTTTTCTTGCGTGCTGATACACACTCTCAGCTGAGCTTCGGCAAGCCCCGAGGGGCCTAGTCCTTCTTGTCGTAGAACTTGTCCGCGTTGGTCGCGGCGTCGCCCCAGTCCTGGTCGTTGGGGCGAGGCATGTGGCCGCCACCCAGGATGTGGACGTGGAAGTGCTTGACGGACTGGCTTGCGTCGTCGCCCGTGTTGATCAGGATACGGAAGCCGCGTTCGCGCAGGCCCTTGATGTCGACGACTTTACCGACCGCGCTGAAGACGTTGACATAGACCTCGGGCGACACGTCGTCGACGATATTGGCGTAGTGGTCCTTGGGAATGATGAGCGTGTGGACGGGCATGAGGGGCTCGATGTCGTCGAAAGCGATGACGTGCTCGTCCTCATAGACGACCTTGGTCGGAATCTCGTGCTGGGCGATTTTGCAGAACATGCAGTTGGGATCGTGCATGGCGGCTCCTTATCTTCGTTCCATACTCGCGGACTCCAGCAAGTATAGATACGGGATCAATTCCACCACCCACGGGAGCTCCGTCTGCAACACGCAGCTAACCATGAGTTCCCGTCCGACTATCAAACCCATGAATAAACGAATGAGCCGACCGTCTACCATAAAACCATCGATAAAGAAAAGGGTAATCGGCGAACGACACGATCTGTTCTGCTTTAATTATTTATGAATAATAAGATTTATCTTAAAAAAGTTGTTTGTCACGGGCTCGACGCCCGCTCAATTCTCAAGGAGGAATGTATGGCTAAGGATTACTTCGACCTCAAGGATCGCGTCGCTATCGTCACGGGTGCCTCTGGCGGCCTGGGCGTGCAGATGGCCAAGGCCCTCGCCAACCAAGGCGCCAAGATCGTGGTCTGCGCTCGTCGTCTCGAGAAGTGCCAGGAGGTCGCCGACCAGATCTCGCAGGAGTTCGGCGTCGAGACCCTCGCCCTGCACTGCGACATCACCAGCACCGAGAACGTCGAGGAGATGGTCGACGCCGTCCTCGCCAAGTTCGGCCGCATCGACGTCCTGATCAACAACGCCGGCACCGGCGCCGTCGCCCCTGCCGAGGACATCACCGACGACCAGTTCGGCAACGAGATGCAGATCGACCTTTTCGGCACCTTCCGCGTCGCACGCGCCGTTGCCAAGAAGGCCATGATCCCCGCCAAGTACGGCCGCATCATCAACATCGCTTCCATGTACGGCCTGGTGGGCAACAAGGTCGCCGGCTCTGCCCCCTACCACGCCGCCAAGGGTGGCGTCGTGAACCTGACCCGCGCGCTGGCCGCCGAGTGGGGCAAGTACGGCATCACCGTCAACTCTATCTGCCCGGGCTATTTCTACACCCCGCTCACCAAGGAGACGCTCGACTCCGACTTCTTCCAAGCCAACGCCAAGACGATGATTCCCGAGGAGCGCTACGGCAATGAGGGCGAGCTCGACACCGCTGCCATCTTCCTGGCCTCCCCCGCCTCCAGCTATGTCACCGGCGTTCAGCTCCCCGTCGACGGTGGCTACACCTGCATGTAAGCCTGGCGCGCATCCGTTAGCCCTATCTGGTATTCATGCGCCAATGAATGCTTCAAGCTAATAAACAGGTGACAGGCCAAAATGATCAGCCCCCGTATATCCACGGACTTACGGGGGCTGTCTTTTCTTCATGACTGACACCAACCGCCAATCGGCGTCATTATCATGACTGCTTTCATCGCAATCCAAAGTTTTTTGACGCCAGTTGGCGATTGGCGTCAAAATTCTTTCACCTGCGAAAACTCATGTCCGCGCAGGTAGATAGTTAATAATCTTGATATACTCCAACCGCCAATCGGCGTTTTGTATTGACACCGAATGGCGGTTGGAGTTTTCAAAAGTTACTTATTTGGCGCAGGGGAGCCAAACGCATCTACCCGTCCGCGCGCGACCCGATCGAACTGAACGCTAAACGGATCGCACGCGACTAGGCCCGCGGCGGGTACCGCGTTACTCCTCAGGAGCCTGCGGGCCGGCCGCGACGACCTCGGGAGCCATATCGGGGAAGCGGCCGCGCTGGTTGTTGACGAACATGGCCGCGAGCTTCTTGGCCTGCTTGTCGTATGCCGCGGGGTCGGACCAGGTGCTGCGCGGGTTGAGAAGCTTCTCGGGCACGCCAGGGATCGAGGTCGGGACGTCCAGGTTGAAGGTGTCGTCGTGGCGGAAAACCTGTTTCTTGCCGCCATGCGGGCGCTCGAGCGTGCCGTTGAGGGCGGCCGTGACCATCAGGCGGGTGTAGGTCAGGCTGATGCGCTCGCCCGTGCCGTAGGGGCCGCCGGTCCAGCCGGTGTTGATGAGGTAGACCCGGGTGCCTGCCGCCTGCATGCGCTCGCCAAACATGTCGGCGTAGCGCAGCGGGTTCAGCGGCATGAAGGGCTCGCCGAAAAGCGTGGAGAAGGTCGGCTGGGGCTCGGTGATACCGCGCTCCGTGCCGGCGACCTTGCTCGTGAAGCCGGAGACGAACTGGTACATGGCGCCCTCGGTGGTCAGGCGCGAGATTGGAGGCAGGACGCCAAAGGCATCGGCCGTCAGGAAGATGACGACGTTGGGGACGCCGCCGAAGCCGGCGATCTGGGCATTGCTGATGTGCTCGATGGGATAAGCCACGCGGGTGTTTTCCGTGAGCGTATCGTCATAGTAGTCCGCAATGCGGGACTCGGGGTTGAGCACGACGTTCTCGGCAACTGCGCCGAAGCGGATGGCGTCGTAGATCTCGGGCTCGGTCTCAGGCGAGATGCGGATGGCCTTGGCGTAGCAGCCGCCCTCGAAATTGAAGACGCCCTGGTCGCTCCAGCCGTGTTCGTCGTCGCCCACAAGCGAGCGGCGCGGGTCAGCCGAGAGAGTCGTCTTGCCCGTGCCGGAAAGTCCGAAGAAGACGGCCGTTGTGTGGTCGCGCGGATCGACGTTGCAGGAGGAGTGCATGGGGAGGACACCCTCCTGGACAGGCATCAGGTAGTTCATGGTCGAGAAGACGGACTTCTTGATCTCGCCGGAGTAGCCGGTGCCCGCGACGATGATGACATGGTCCTGGAAGTTGATCAGGACGCAGGCCTCCGAGTGGGTGCCGTAGACCTCGGGGTCGAGCTTGAGGCCGGGAACGGCAAGGAGGGTGAAGTCCGCAAACCCGTAGGCGTCGAGGCGCTCCTCGGCCGGGCGCACGAGCAGCTGATGGGCAAAGAGCGCCTGGCTTGCGCGCTCGCAGACAACGAGGAACTTGCGTGAGTAGATGCGCATGGCACCGGCCACACAGCGCTCGACGAAGATCTGGTCGAGCCCGCTCAGGTACTCGGTCGCGGCCTCCTTGATCTTCTCGTAATTCTCGACGGACATGGGCTTGTTGACCTTGCCCCAGGCGATGTCGTCGTGGACGTCGGGCGTGTCGACAATGAAGCGATCCTCGGGAGACCTGCCGGTGTACTTGCCCGTCTCGATGCAGAGGGCACCCGTGTTGGAAAGCTTGCCCTCGTGACGCTCGATAGCGCTCTCCACGAGGAAGGCGGTCGAGGAATCAACCAGAACCTGGGGGCGCGTAACGGAGATGCCGAGCGAGATGAGCTGCGCCGCCACCTCGTTGGTGCCGATGGTGCTCGTCGGAACAGCAGTAGCCATACGTTCTCCTTCTTCTCTCAAGCCAAAAAGGCGGTGCGATCGCTTTTTACCCTAGGGCATCAGCGATGGCACCGTCGCAATTCTTCCCAATTGTTTACACGCTGGGATGGCGCGTAAGGGTATGTACCCCTACTTGAAACAATTGCCGAGCAGCTGGACCGCTCGGCGCGAGTTATTCCTCACCATCGTAGTAGAAATCGTCCGCCGGCAAAGCACCGCCCACGGAGGTGACGTCAGCGTCGTAGAGTACCGTGAGGTAGCCGCTGAGAGCATCATGCATATTCTGGCCGGTAAGGCAGACAATATGGCAGGCAGGGGCCGCCTTGGCGGCGATCTTCTCGTTGTCGACAACGCCGGCGGCCACGACATCGGGCGCGACGGCCGCGGGATCGTCGTTGATCGCCTTGACGGAGGCGGCGTGGTCGGCGAGGAAGCGGTCGACGGCGTCCTTGTGGTCGGCCAGGAAGTCCGCTCGGGCGACGGTCGCGCCCATCACGAACTCAGACCCGTCCGTGACGGTCTGTTTCCAGACGTCCGTAAGGTCGATCGGGGCGAGTAGGGTATCGTCCTTGGTGGTCGCCACGGTCACGAAGGGCTGGGGCAGGATGCCCACGGCTGCAGGATCGGCACCCAAGGTAGCGATGACCTCGGCTGGCTCGTCCTTGAACTCGAGGGTGACCTGGTCGGCAATGCCCGTCTCCTGCAGGAGATAGTTGACGACGTACTCAGGCGAAGCACCTTTGCCGGTCAGATAGACCGTGTGGCCGGCGAGATCCGCAAAGCCAGTCAGCTCGGAATCGTGTGTGACGACGGACAAGACGCCGAGCGTGTTAACGTCGATAGCCGCGACGTTGCCCTGAGTCTTCGCATAGACGACCGCCGCCGCGTTGGCAGGCAGGAGCGCGATATCGAGGTCGCCCTTGATGAGGGGCGGCAGGAGCTCGTCGGGCGTGTTGGATACGGTAAACTCGTACGCCTGTCCCGTCTTCCCCGCCTGGGCGTCCGCGATGAGCGACGCGATGCCCATGGTGGTCGGCCCTTTGAGCGAGCCGACGCGGACCGTGACGTCCGATACCGCAGCGGACCCTGCGACGCTGCCCTCGGGCGTGGCGGACCCAGAGCCAGCCGCAGTGGTTGCTGAGGAGGCGCAGCCAGCCAGGCCACATGCCACGGACCCAAAGATTCCCAAAGCGGTTCGACGAGTGATGTTTGTCATGATCTCCCCTTGTCGCTCATGCGGTTTTGCATGCAAGTCGTGGCGATGATACCGCAAAGGGCGCTATCATAAAAACGTTGCGTGTTATCCCACCGAGAGGAGTTCCATGAACGTACTGGTCATCAACGCCGGCAGCTCGTCGCTCAAGTTCCAGCTGCTCGACACCGATACCCGCGAGGTCTATGCCAAGGGCAACTGCGAGCGCATCGGCATCGATGCCTCCTTTATCGGCTACAACGTGCGCGGTGGCGACGAGCAGAAGCTCGAGGTCGACCTCCCCGACCACAAGACCGCCATCAAGCACGTCTTCGAGATCCTCGCCGACGCCGGCTTCGACACCGACAAGATCGAGGGCATCGGTCACCGCGTCGTTCAGGGCGGCTGGTACTTCCCGGAATCCAAGGTCGTCACCGACGAGACCCTCGGCTGGGTCCGCGAGGTCGCTCCCCTCGCGCCGCTGCACAACTACGCCGAGGCCGACGTCATCGAGATCTGCCGCGACATGTTCCCCTCCATCGGCAACGTGATCGTCGCCGACACCTCCTTCCACTACAACATCCCCGAGAAGGCCTGGCGCTACGCCCTGCCACGCGACGTGGTGGACAAGCTGCACATCCGCAAGTACGGCGCCCACGGCACGAGCCACCGCTACATCTGGAAAACCACGAGCGAGTTCCTCAAGGGCGACGTCCACAAGCTCGTCTCCTGCCACCTGGGCTCCGGCGCCTCTCTTTCCGCCATCGAGGACGGTAAGGATATGGACACCACCATGGGCCTCACCCCGCTCGACGGCCTGATCATGGGCACGCGCTGCGGCACCATCGACCCCGCCACCGTCTGTTACCTCGTACGCGAGGGCGGCTACACCGTCGATGAGGTCGACACCATGATGAACAAGCAGTCCGGCCTGCTCGCGCTGTCCGGCATCTCCTCCGACTCGCGCGATATCGAGGAGGGCGCCAACAAGGGCGACGCCAATTGCCAGATGGCCCTCGATATGTTCTATTACCGCACGAGCCAGCTCATCGCCGAGATGGCCCAGTCCATGCACGGCTTCGACACCATGGCCTTCTCCGCGGGTATCGGCGAGAACTCCGACACCATGCGCATGGGCGTGGCCAAGCAGCTCGAGTGGCTCGGCGTCAAGGTCGACCCCGAGAAGAACAAGGTTCGTTCCGACGAGCCGCGCGTGATCTCCACCGACGACTCCAAGATCCGCGTCCTCGTGGTGCCCACCAACGAGGAGCTCATGATTGCCCTCGACGTTGAGGCCCTGCTCGGCAAGTAAGGCGTCCGGTCCCATCCCGCAAGAAAGCCCCAGCTCAGGACAATCCTGGACTGGGGCTTTATTTTGTGGCCTCACATGAAAACCTGACGCGTCCGAGGCGATCGTGTCGCGAAAGTTGGTGTAAGCGCGGAAACGCGCTGGTAGGGGATCTCTGACAAAAAGGTGTGGCCAACGCCTTAGAATTCGTACTGCCCAA
>OMXZ01000030.1 GCA_900315165.1 uncultured Actinomycetes bacterium
CTGCGCGCCCGTCCACCGGCGGACGGCGCAGATTGCAGGACCGACTGAAGAGACCCGCGACGAGACGAGCCCTCGCGGGTCTTGCTCTAAGCGACGCCGACGTGAATGTCATCCGCTTAAGTTAATGACATTGGGGTTTCCCCCCGGCATTTTTTGTCTCGGGGGGAGGATTTGTGCGCGAGCTGAGTATTTTCGTCGATGAGTCCGGAACGCAAGAGGCAACCTCCGAATATTACCTCGTCACCCTCGTCTTCCATGACCAGCGTGTGGCCCTCGCAAGCTATTTTGATGCATACAGGGAATCGCTCAGACTTCGCAATCTGCCAGACATCCCCTTCCACGCCACTCCCCTCATGCGCGCAAACGACGATTATTCAGGCATCGACCCCGGCATCAGGCACCGGTTGATGGTTTCCTTCGCTGCCTTTGTGAGAGACCTTCCCGTTCGGTACAAGCTTTTTGCCTATAGATGCAGAAGCATTGGCGGGCCTCAGCAGCTGATGACGACCTTAAAACGGGGTATTGTTAATTTTATATTTGATCATCTGGATTATTTTCAAGGCTTTGATCGCGTGAAGATCTACTACGATGGCGGCCAAGCCGTTGTGACGAAAGCCTTGCACGGTACTTTCGAATACGCGTTGTCCAGTAATGTAATCGTCTACAAGGCAACGGATTTTCATTCCTACCGGCTCGCCCAGGTAGCTGATTATCTCTGCATGATTGAGCTGACTGCTTTGAAATACGCAGGATTTGAGCTGACCAGTACCGATAAGCGTTTTTTCGGCTCCTCCAGGGACTTCAAGAAAAATTACCTCAAGAAGGCCAGGGCAAAGCTACTTTGAGCGACCATGAGATTAGGGCTGAAGCCCAAGAATCTCAGCATCGAGTAGCGTGACATCAGCCGCATCATGGGTGGCTACGAGCAGAGTTCGGCCCGCTTGATGCCTCAAGACAAACCGCACGCAGATGGCATGTGTCTCTTCGTCGAGTGAGGAGAAGGGCTCGTCAAGCAGAACCACGGAGCTGGGGGCAGCCAGGGCACGCACGAGCTCCACACGGCGGCGCTCCCCGCCGGACAGCTCGGAGACCGGCTTGTCCAGCACGTCCTCCGGCAGCACCTCCGCGAGCAAGCTGTGTGCATTCGTGCTGGTAAGACGGGCAACAAGCACGACGTTTTCCACCGCCGAGAGGCTCTCGAGCAGGCAGGTCGCCTGATAGGCCATGCTCACAATTCCTGAGCGCGGCAAATCCTCCCCCGTCGTCGGTACGCCCGAGTCGGGAGATGACTCTTTCGGGAGGGTCACCTCGCCCGCATCGGGCTGCTCGAGGCCTGCAACCATACGGAGCAGGGTCGTCTTGCCGCTGCCCGAAGGTGCCATCACACAGGTGCGGCTACCGGCGGCGAAGTCATGTGTCAGGTTGGCATAGAGCTCGCGGCCGCCGAAAGATTTCGACACATGCTGGACTGAAACGGCGCAGGGCACCGTCCCATGCCCGACGGGAGATTCGCAGTCAGCAGACACCTCTTGCGAGGCCGGGTTCCTGTACGCGGCATTGACCCCCTGTGGGCGGCCCTCCCCCGCGGCCGAGTCGAGGGCGTGTCGGACGCTCCATGCAGCCGAGCGGCCGAGCAGCCAGAGGAAGACACACTCGCAGGCATACGCCGCCGCCACGACCACGATCGTCCAGGCGAAGACCTGTGCGGTCTCGAGCAGGATCTTTGCCTGGTAGATGCGCTCGCCGATGCTGCCGACGGGTGTGCCGATGAGCTCGGCGGCCACGCCCGCCTTCCAGCTCATGCCCACGACCATCTTCGAGGTTGCGAGAAGGAAGGGCTGAACCTGCGGCCACACGTAGGCACCGAGCTGCCGCGCACGCGGCACGCCAAAAAGCCGCAGCATATTGAGCCGTTCGGCATCGAGCGACCGCAACCCCTCGAGCGCGGAGAAATACATGGCGGGCAGCACGACCAGAAAGACGGACACAGCGCTCACCCAGTGGGACCCGAACCAGATCAGCAGCATCACCACGATGCAGACGACCGGCGTGGACTTGATCGCCGAAAGCGCCGGACGCAGGAAGGTTTCGAACGCAGCGTGGCGCCAGGAGAGATAGGCAAGCAGGAGGGCACAGGCGAAAGCAAGCGCAAACCCGCCCGCAATCCGCACGAAAGACCAACCGACACGCGCCCAGAAGGCGCTGTCCCCCGCCAAGCCGACCAGCGCCGCCACTGTCTCCAACGGACCTGCGAGCAGGAGGTCTGACCCCACAGCCCATGCCGCGACCTGCCAGATGGCGAGCCAGACCGCGACCGCCAGCAACGTGTGCAGCCAGTGTTCGCCCTTCCCGCCATCGGCACGCGTTGCCGTTCTGACCCGACTCTGTCCGTCCGTCCTTGCCATGTCCCCATCCGTCGCGAGCCCCGCCAGCGCGAGGCGTCCGTAAAGATTCTCAGCAGATTATCGCGCATTGCCGCCGTGCACCATAATGAAAGAGTTGGGAGGTAGGAATGCCAGACAAGACGACGCAATCGCAACCACGCATCCCGCAGGGGCCGCGCCTGCTTGCCATGCTTTTCTGGAATTCCCTGCTCTTCAGCCTGACCGCCTCGAACGGCTACGCCATCATCGCCTCCATGAAGGAGCGCTACGTCCGCCGCGACCACTGGCTCGACGAGGAGACAATGTCCGACTACACCGCGCTCGCCCAGTCCACGCCCGGCCCCATCGCCGTATCGGGCGCCTTTATCGTCGGCCACCGCCTCGGCGGCCCGGCCGGCGCGGTCGTCTCGGTCCTCGGCATCGTCATCCCGCCCGTGGTGATGATGACCGCGGTCTTCTACGCCTACGACTTCGTCGCGACCAACCCCTACATCCGCCGCACGTTCCTCGGGATGCAGGCGGCCGTCTGCGCCTTCATCATCAGCAGCAGCTACGACGCCATCCGTGGCATCACCAAGCGCGACGGGCGCGCCTTCCTCCTGTGCGTCTTCGCCGCAGCCTTCGTCGCCATGAAGGCTTTCGGGGCGAGCGTCCTGCTCACGATGGTCGCCGCCGCCATCGCCGCGGTCCTCTATTTCCGCATCCGCCCCTATGGGAAGAAGGACGAGGGGATTGCGGGCGATGGGGATGCCGACGGCGGAAAGGAGGACGCCGATGCCTAACCTGCCCCTCCTGCTCCAGATCTTTCTGAGCTTCATCAAGATCGACATCCTCTGCTTCGGCGGCGCCTATGCGGCGGTACCCGTGGTCCAGCAGCAGGTCGTCGAGGTCAAGGGCTGGATGACCACAAGCGAGTTCATGGACCTGCTCGCCATCGACGAGCTCACGCCCGGCCCCATCGTCGTCAACTGCGCCACCTTCGTTGGCAACAAGCTCGCGGGCGTCCCCGGCGGCATCGTCGCCACGATGGGCTGCGTCCTGCCGACCGCGCTGATCGCCTTGGCCCTCGTCCGCCTCTACCTCAGGTATCGCGACGCGCAAGTCATGGAGGACGCCCTCACCGGCATCAAGTCGGTCGTCGCGGCGCTGCTCCTCACGGCCGCGCTCACCTTCGTCACCTCGGTTATCGTCGTGTCCGGCCAGGTCGACCTCATCGCGCTTGCTGTCGCGGCCGTCGCCTTCGTACTCATGCGCACGCGTCGCTTCGATACCATCGCGATTATTATTGGCAGCGGCGTCTTCACCCTTATTCTCTACACGGTGGTTATATGAACATGAAGCAAGGCGGCGGCACGTCCGCGCAGGTAGATATGACGCAGGGCAGCCTCTGGGACAAGATTCTGCTCTTCGCAGTCCCGGTCGCCGTCACGGCCATCCTCCAGCAGCTCTACAACACGGCCGACATCGCCGTCGCCGGCCGCCTGGTCGGCACCAACGCGGAGGCCGGCATCGGCAACAACGCCCCGGTCATCGCCCTGATCGTCTCGCTGTTCCAGGGTATCTCGCTCGGCGCCAACGTCACGATCGCCACCGCCATCGGGGCCGGCGAGCACAAGCATGTGCACGACGCCGTCCATACGGCCGTGCTCCTCTCGCTGGTCGCCGGCGCCGCCTGCGCCCTGCTCACGCAGGTCTTCGTCTCCCCGCTCATGGCCGCACTCGGCGTCCCAGCGGAGGTCATGAGCGACGCGGTCTCTTACCTGCGGATCTATCTGCTCGGACTGCCCGTAATCTTCCTCTACGACTTCGAGGCCGCCATCCTGCGCAGCGTGGGCGACACCTGGTCGCCGCTGCGGGCCCTCGCCGTCTCCAGCGCGCTCAACCTCGTGCTCGACCTCATCGCCGCAGGTCCGCTTGCCCTGGGCACCGCCGGCCTGGCCATCGCCACCGTCGTCGGCAACGCGGTCGCCGCGGCCATCCTCATGCACCATCTCATCCACAAGGACACGGACATCCGCCTCGACCTGCACGACCTGCGTTTCGACCGCTGGGCCCTGCGCCGCATCGTCTCGATCGGCCTGCCCGCCGGCATCCAGAGCTCGCTCTTCTCGGTCGCCAACATCGTGATCCAGGGCGCCATCAACAGCTTCGGTCCCATCGTGATCGCGGGCGGTTCGGCCTCGGCCTCGCTCGAAGCGATCGACTACTACATCATCAACGCCTTCGGTCAGGCGGCCACCACCTTCATCGGCCAGAACAACGGCGCCGGTAAGCAGGACCGCTGCAACCGCACCTTGCACCTGACCCTGACCGAGAGTTTCCTGGTCTGCGGCAGCATCATCGCGTCAATAATCATCTTTGGCCGCGGCCTCATCGGCATCTTCAATCCCGATCCCGCCGTGATCGATGCTGGCTACACCCGCGTCTGCTTCATCGTCGGTGCCCATCTCTTCAGCATCCTGATTGAGAACTTCTCGGGCTACCTGCGCGGCTACGGCATCTCGCTTCCGCCGGCGGTCTGGACCTTCTGCTCCGTCGTCGTGGTGCGCCTGGCTTACGTCTGGTTCCTCTTCCCGATGCACCACACCTATGAGTTTTTGCTCGCGGTCTATCCGATCACGCTCGGCCTCAACGCCCTGGGCCTCATCGTCCTCGCAGCCCGAACCCACACCCGACTTAACTCGTCTTCATGATCACGTTGCGCACGACGCCCGCAGCGTGGTCGCAGGAGTCGATCGCCAGCTCCATGCGGTCGAAGAGACGCAGCCAGCCGACCACGTGGCCGCGGCGCTTGTCCTCCAGGTCCTCCTCGTGGAAGAGGCGGCGTAGGGCGCGCTCATAGACGTCGTCGGCCTGGTCCTCGATGTTGCCCACCGCGATGGACTTTTCCATGCAGCGTTTGTCCGTCTTGAACTCGGGCAGGTATTCCAGCATCTGCTGGAGCTCCCGGCAGGCTGCCAGGGTCAGGTGGGCCATCTGCTGGGCCTCCACGCGCGTGCCGCCCATGTTGAAGAGGTCGAAGCGGATCGAGGCCGCCTCCATGCCGTCCACAATGTCGTCGAGCTTGAGGGCGAGCTCACTGATGTCGTCGCGGTCGAAGGGCGTGATGAAGGAGGAGTAGAGCTCGTTCATAATCGCGCGGACATGGCCGTCGCACTTGTCCTCGTGCACCTTCATGAGGGGGATCATGCTTGCCGTCTCGGGATAGCCGTCCACGAGCTTGTCGTAGTCCTCGGCGCAGGCCACGATGTCGGCGCCGAACTCCTTGAACATCGTGTAGAACGGGTCTTCCTTCTTGATGCGTGCCATGTTCGCTCCTTTTTGTGGGGTCGTGCGCCTAGAACCAGATCAGGAAAAGACGGGCCAGGACGTAGCCGATGAGTCCGCAGCCCGGGAAGGTGAAGACCCAGGTCAGCACCATGTCCTTGGCAATCGCCCAGTTGACGGACCTGACGTTTTCGGCCGCGCCCGCGCCCATGATGGCGGCCGTCTTGGTGTGGGTGGTGGAGACGGGAAGGCCCGTGAGCGTGGCGATGAGCAGGGAGACCGTGGCCGAGACCGAGGCGGCGAAACCCTGGTACTTGTCGAGCTGCACCATCTCCATGCCGACCTTTTTGATGATCTTCTTGCCGCCGACCGCGGTGCCCAGGGCCATGCAGCCCGCGCAGAGGACCTCGATCCAGAGGGGGAAGCCGCCCATGTCCGCGGCGCCCAGGCCCTGCGAGAGGGCCACGGCTAGCATTGCGGTGGACATGAACTTCTGGCCGTCCTGCGCGCCGTGCATGAGGGCGACGCCCGCGGCGCCGGCGACCTGCATCTTGCCGAAGAAGTCGTTGGCCCGACGCCGGTCCGCGTGCCTGCAGGCGATGGGGATGATCTTCGCGATGGCCCAACCGGCCGCGTAGCCGAGGATGGTGGAAAGCACGAGGCCGTAGATGACCTTGACCCACTCGTGCATGTTGACGCCGGCGACGCCGCCCGAGACGGCGATGGCGGCGCCGGTGAGTCCCGCGATCAGGGCGTGGCTTTCCGAGGTGGGGATGCCGAAGATCCAGGCGCCCACGCCCCAGGCAACGATGCCCACGGTCGCGGCTGCCAGGGCGATGAGCGCGGCGTGCGTGTCGCCGCCGAAATCAACCATGCCGCTGATCGTGTCCGCGACGGCCGTCGAGATGAAGCTCATCGCGACCAGGCCCACGAAGTTGCAGATGACGCTCATGGCGATGGCGGCGTCCACCCCGATGGATCGCGTGCCCACGGGCTCCGCGATGGCGTTGGCGGCGTCGGTCGCGCCGTTCACGAAGATGGTGCCCAGCACGAGGGCGATCACGATTGCGAGAAACGGGTTCTCCCCCACCATGGCGAGGAATTGAGAGAAGCTGATCACGGGTAACCTCTCACTCGGTTCCATGCTCGGTGCCGACGCAGATGTGCAGCCATCCCCACCGAACCTGCGCAGATTATCCTGTATCAAATCTTACCTGATGTTGTCTTTATGCGACGCTTACATTCCCCTTACATTCGGGACAGCGCTCCGCTCAGCGGTGGATTTCGGGCGGGTTCGAGCGCAGTATCAGGGCGCCGCGGGTGGCCGACTAGTCCTCGCGCGCCCCGGCGGCGTCGGAATCCGCCGCGGGGAAGTCGACCTCGACGGTCGTCCCCTTGTGCTCCTGGCTCTTGAGCGTGACGGTGGCGCCATGGACCTTGGCCGCATGCTTGACGATGGCAAGGCCGAGGCCCGTACCGCCGCTCGCGCGCGACCGGCTCTTGTCCACGCGGTAGAAGCGCTCGAAGACCTTGGCCTGGTCCTCCTCGGGGATGCCGATGCCCGTGTCCGCCACCCGCACATAGGGATGGCCGCCCGCGCCCTCTCCCCCGCGCCGGCCCACCGTCACGGCGACGAGGCCGCCGGGCACGTTGTACCTGATCGCGTTGGAGACCAGGTTGCCCACTAGCTCGTCGAGCAGGCGCGGGTAACCCGTAACGGTCTCCGACTCACCGTCGAGCGTGAGAATGACCCGGGACCCGCGGGCCCGCTCCTCCATGCGGTCGCACACGTCACGCGCTAGCGCATAGAGGTCGAGCCTCTGACTTTGGCCCAGCACGCCCAGGTCGCGTGAACGCTCGGTCTCGTCGAGCTTGGAGAGGGTCAGGATGTCCGACACGAGCGAGGACAGGCGACGGGCGTCGCTGTTAATGCGGCCAGCGAAGTCCTGCACGTCCTCTGGCCGTGCGATGCCGTCGCGGATGAGCTCCGAGGCGCCCATGATCGACGAGATGGGGGTCTTGAGCTCGTGGGTGACGTTTGCCGTGAACTCCTGACGCACCAGGTCGGCGTCCTGCAACTGCTCCATCTGGTCAACCAGCTGGCGCTGCTGAGTTTTGAGGTGGGAGACAAGAGGCTCGAGCTCGCGATAGGGGGACTCTGCATCCACTTTCGACGGGTCGATCTCGAGTATGGGGCGCACCAGGTGGCGCGAAAGGGCAAAGGAGACGATCCAGCTCACCGCGACGACCCCGGCCAGGAAGGCAAGCACGACCAGCATGGACGAATAGAGGAGGGCCAGCACGCCCGCCTTGTCCTCCGAAAGCCTCACGACCTTGCCGCTCGGCAGGCGCATGGCCTCGTAGATGGACACGTAACCCACCGACTCGCTCCTGCGCTCGGCCGAGCCATGGCCCGTCTCGAGCGCCTCGGCGACCTCGGAGCGGTCCGCATGGTTGGGCAGACGGTTGGCCTCGACCTGGTTGTCGTAGACGACGTCGCCGGCCGGGTCGATGATGGTCACGCGCACATCGCCGAAATCGATGTCCTCGAGCGCGACCGCGATATTGGGCGAGTCGTCTTCCATCGAGGCCACGATCTCGCACTCCCGGCCCAGCTGCTCGTGGGCGTCCCTCACGATCGCGTTCTGGAAGAGCAGGGCCATCACGATCACGACCAGGGTGGACGCGACCACGGCCATAAGGGTCAGCACCGTGAAGACGCGGCGCTGGAGGGATTGGCTTGTCCTGCCCTCCCCGCCCATGTCAGCCCCGCAGGCGATAGCCCACGCCGCGGACCGTCTCGACCATATCGGCATGCTCGCCGAGCTTGGAGCGCAGTTGCTGCACGTGCACGTCCACGGTGCGCGATCCGCCGTCGAAGTCCCAGCCCCAGACGCGCTGGAGTAGCTCCTCGCGGGAGAAGACCTCGCCCGGCGACCGCATCAGGAATTCCATCAGGTCGAACTCGCGCATGGTCAGGGTGAGCTCGTTGCCGTCGACGGTCGCCTCGCGGCGGCTGGGCCAGAGCTCCACGGCGCCCACAGATAGCATGCTGGGCTTGGCCTCGGCGGGCTCGATGCGGGAGCGGCGCAGCAGGGCGCGGACGCGCGAGACCATCTCCATCATGCCGAAGGGCTTGGCCAGGTAGTCGTCGGCGCCGTCGTCGAGGGCGCGCACCGTGTCGAGCTCGGTGTCCTTGGCCGTGAGCATCATCACGGGGACCTTTGCCAGGTTGGGCGTGTGGCGGATGCGATGCAGGATCTGCAGGCCGTCGGTTCCGGGGAGCATGATATCGAGGAGGATCGCGTCGGGAATCCGCCGGTCGCAAGCCCCGCGCAGCTCGATGTCGTCGCGCAGGCCCTTGGCCTCGATGCCGGCCTGCGTGAGCGCATACACCGTGAGCTCACGGATGTTGTCGTCGTCTTCGACGTAATAGACCATGTCCGCTCCCCGCGCCGCAGGGGCCGCAGGAACCTCTCCCTGCACGGCCCGATGGTGCCTCACCCTCGCGACGGCCTTCTTCTCGCCCGACACATCAGCTCCTTACATTGTAGACACCGCGCCCCGCCGAGTGGCCGGACGCGGTGCGACAGTTTCATCGTTCTTTGTGTTGCGGACTACTCGGCGCCCTTGACCGTGCGCTCGCGGAACTCGCCCGTCGCGCGGAAGATGGCCCAGTCGGCAATCCTCTGCGCGTGGTCGCCCATGCGCTCGTAGTACTTGGATACGCTGAAGAGCTCCGGGGCGGATACCGCGTCGTCGGTTTCCTCGCGCAGCAGGTCGACGATCTCGCCCTTGATCTTCTCGAAGAGGGCGTCGACCTCATCGTCGAGCGGGAAGACGGTGTTGGCCGCCTCCACGTCGGCGTCGTCGAAGGCCTGCACGGCCTTGTCGACCATGTCGGCAGCGCGCTGAGCCATGTCGCCCAGGTCGCGGGCAATCGCGGCATTGACGCCGAACTCGATCTCCTGGGTGAGCAGGGCCGTCTCGTAGCTCATCTCGTCGATGCGGGACAGGTCGCCCACCACGCGGAAGGTCGCCGTGACCTGGCGCAGGTCGCCGGCCAGGGGGTTCTGCAGGAGCATCATGTTCATGCAGGTGTCCTCGATCGTGCGGTGCAGGCGCTCGGAGGCGCGATGGCCCTCGATGACCTCGGTGGCCGCGCTCTCGTTGCCCTCGGCGATGGCGAAGCCGGTATCGCGGATGTCTTCCACCACGCCCTGACCCAGGGCCGAGACGTGCGCGTCGAGGCGCTCGAGCTGCTTGCGGTAGTTGCTTCTCGTCTTCATGATTAGCCAAACCTTCCCGTGAGATAGTCTTCCGTACGCTTGTCCTTGGGTGCCGAGAAGAGCTGGGCCGTCGGCGCGAACTCGATCAGCTCGCCCAGGTAGAAGAAGGCCGTGTGCGTCGAGACGCGCGTCGCCTGCTGCATGTTGTGCGTGACGATGGCGACCGTGCACTCGTCCTTGATGTTGGCCGTGAGCTCCTCGACCATGGCCGTGGAGATGGGGTCCAGGGCGCTCGTGGGCTCGTCCATAAGCAGGACGTCGGGCTTGACGGCAAGGGCGCGAGCGATGCAGAGGCGCTGGGCCTGGCCACCGGAGAGCGAGAGGCCGGAGCTCTTGAGCTTGCTCGATACCTCGTCCCAGAGACCCACGACCTTGAGCGTGCGCTCGACCGTCTCGTCCATCTCGTCTTTGCTGGGGCGTCCCTGACGCTTCATGCCGTAGACCACGTTGTCGTAGATCGACAGCGGGAAGGGGTTGGGGCGCTGGAAGACCATGCCCACGCGGCGGCGCAGGGCGTAGACGTCCATGGACTGGATGTCCTCGTCGCCCAGCTTGATCGCGCCCTCCACGCGGCAGGACTCAATGCGGTCGTTCATGCGGTTCAGGCAGCGCAGAAGCGTCGACTTACCGCAACCGGACGGGCCGATGAAAGCGGTGACCTCGCCTGCCGGGATGTTGAGTGTGATGTTGTGGAGCGCCTGGTGGTCGCCGTACCAGAGGTTGACGTCCTCCACTGACATGCCGATGGACATTAGCCGAACCTTCCCGTGAGATAGTCTTCCAGACGCTTGTCCTTGGGGCGGTTGAAGATCTGCTCGGTCTCGCCGACCTCGATCATCTCGCCCAATAGGAAGAACGCCGTCTTGTCGGACACGCGGCCGGCCTGCTCCATGTTGTGCGTGACGATGACCACGCAGATGCCGCGGGACGCCATGTCGCGGATGGTCTCCTCGATGGCGTAGGTGGCGATGGGGTCCAGCGCCGAGCAGGGCTCGTCCATCAGGACGACATCGGGGTGCATGGCCAGGGTGCGGGCGATGCAGAGGCGCTGCTGTTGGCCGCCGGAAAGCGCGTAGGCGGACTCGTGCAGCTTGTCCTTGACTTCGTCCCAGATGGCGGCCGCCTCCAGACTCGACTGGACCAGCTCGTCGAGCTTGGCCTTGTCGGTCAGGCCGTGCTTCTTGGGGGCATAGGCCACGTTCTCGTAGATGGACTTATGGAAGGGGTTGGGCTGCTGGAAGACCATGCCGATGCTCTTGCGCAGGGCATAGGTGTCGTAGGGGGCCTGGTTGTACTCCTCCCCGTGGTAATACATCTCGCCGCCCACCACGCAGCCCTCGATCTCGCGGTTCATGAGGTTGAGGCAGCGCAGGAAGGTGGACTTGCCGCAGCCCGAGGGGCCGATCAGCGCCGTGCAGGTACCCGCCTCAAAGTCCAGGTTGGTCTCATTCAGGGCCCGATGCCCGGAATAGTCGACCGTCACGTCGTGTGTGCGAAGCAGGGGCGTGCCTTTGCCTGCGGCGGACGTCGCCACGTCGGGCGTCTGTGTCTGTGCTTGCGTCATTCCGCCGTCATCTTTCTCGTCAGGGCACGGCCGACGACACGTGCCAGAAGGTTGAACAGGAGGATGCAGATCATCAGGACCGCGGCGGTGCCCGCGGAGACCACGGCGAGGTCGGGAACGACGCCCTCGGAGTTGATCTTCCAGATGTGGACGGCCAGGGTCTCGGCCGGGCGCATCACGTTGAGCGGGTTCGCCTTGCTCCAAATCGGGGCGGCCCAGTTGAGGGCGGGCGCGGACTGGCCGGCCGTGTAGATCAGGGCAGCCGCCTCGCCAAAGACGCGGCCCGCGGAGATGATCGTGCCGGTGATGATAGCGGGCATGGCGCGGGGCAGCAGGATGTTGCAGGTAGCCTCCCAGCGGGTGAGGCCCAGTGCCACGGCGGCGTCGCGCTGGTCACGCGGGACCTGCTCGATGGCCTGCTGGATCGTGCGGACCAGGATGGGGATGTTGAACATCGTGAGCGCCAGCGCGCCGGAAAGGATCGAGAAGCCCCAGCCGAACCTCAGCACGAAGAAGAGCATGCCGAACAGGCCGACGACGATCGAGGGCAGGCTCGAGAGCGTCTCGATGGCCGTCTTGGCGATATTGGTGAAACGTCCGGGAGGCGCGTACTGCGTGAGGAAGATGGCGCCGCCCAGGGAGATAGGCAGGGAGATGAGCAGGGTGAGGATCAGCAGGTAGAACGAGTTGAAGAGCTCGGGACCGATGCCACCGCCCGCCTTGAACTGCTCGGGTTTGCCAAACAGGAAGCTCGGGTCGACCGCCTTGCCGATGCCGGAGAGCACGATGTAGCCGATGGTCGCGATGACCAGGACGATGATGCAGATCGCGATGCCCCACAGGATGCCCGTGGCGA
Organism: uncultured Actinomycetes bacterium; assembly: GCA_900315165.1. Classification (GTDB taxonomy): domain Bacteria; phylum Actinomycetota; class Coriobacteriia; order Coriobacteriales; family Atopobiaceae; genus Olegusella. The sequence goes on from OMXZ01000030.1 coordinate 12,361, forward strand.
TATGGTCCTGGGTGCGAGCCCTGCTGACGGACCTGACGCGAGGGTCGATCTCGGGCGTCTTGTTGGACGCCGTCTCGGCAGGCTTGCTTGCCATAGTTGCTTCAGCCATTATTTCGCCGCCCCCTTCTTACCGATGAGATGGACGATCAGGATGAAGAACAGCGACATCACGAGCAGGACCATGGCCAGCGACCACAGGACGTCGTTGAACATGGTGCCCATGGCCTCGTTGCCCATGCCCATCGTCAGGACGGACGTCAGGGTCGCGGCGGGTGTGAAGAGCCCCTGGGGCATCTGGGCGGCGTTGCCGACGACCATCTGGACGGCCAGCGCCTCGCCGAAGGAGCGGGACATGCCCATGATGACCGCGGTCAGGATGCCGGGCAGGGCCGACGGGATGATCACATGGACGATCGTCTGCCAACGCGTGCAGCCCAAGCCGTAGGAACCGTCCTTGTACGCCTCGGGCACGGAGTCGATCGCGTCGGCGGCGAGCGAGGTCACCGTCGGCAGGATCATGAAGGCCAGCACGAGCGAGCCGGCCAGGATGCCGTAGCCCGTGCCGCCCGCGGCGTTGCGGATCAGGGGCACGACCAGCTCGAGACCCACGAGGCCGAACACGACCGAGGGGATGCCGGTCAGAAGCTCGATAATCGGGCGCAGGACGCGGCGGCCGAAGCCGGGGGCAATCTCGACCATGAAGATGGCGGCGCCCAGCGAGAAGGGCAGGGAGATGAGGCAGGACAGGAGGGTGACGGCAAACGAGCCTGCGATCATCGGCAGTGCACCGACGAGGTACTGGCCGTTGTCGCTCATCTGATGGGGGTTCCAGGTGGTGCCGGCAAAGAAAGCGGCAGGGTTCACACCGTCAAAGATGAAGGTAGTGAGGCCGCGCGAGCACACCATGAAGATGAGCGTCACGACCAAGGCCACCACGACGATGACGCAAGCCCCCGTGATGAGCCTGCCCTTCTGCTCTACCGACCGCTTGGATGTGGGCTGCGTAGCCCGTTTTTCTGCGGACAAGGATGGGCCTTTCTACTAACGAATACGGTTCGAGTGGGCTTCGGAGATAAAAAAGGGGCGGCCGCCTCCACTCGACAGACGGCCGCCCGGAGGGGGTTACTGCTCGGTGACGTTGCCCTCGGCGTCGCGGGTTACCTTCATGCCACCCACGGGGATGTAGCCGTTCTGCTCGACCAGGGAGCCCTGGACCTCGTCGCCCAGCATGTAGTCGATGAAGGCCTGGGTCGCCTCGTCGGCATCCTTGGCGGTGTACATGTGCTCGTAGGCCCAGATGGTCCAGTCGTTGGTCTCGACGTTTTCCTCCTTGGGCTCGACGCCGCCGATGGTCAGCGCCTTGAAGTCCTCGGTGAAGTAAGAGAAGGCGAGGTAGGAGATGGAGCCCGGGGTCTCGGCAACCATCTTGGCCACGGTGCCGGAAGAATCCTGCTCCTGCGGCTTGAAGTCCTCGGGGACGGGATCGCCGCCGAGCACGGCGGACTCGAAGGTCGCGCGGGTGCCGGAGCCGGAGGCGCGGTTGATCACGACAATCTCCTCGTCGTCGCCGCCGCAGTCCTTCCAATTGGTGATGGCGCCGGTGAAGATGCCCTTGAGGTCGTCCATCGAGATGTCGTCGATGGTGACGTCGGAATTAACGATGGGGCCCATGCCGACGACGGCGACCTTGTTGTCGGTGAGGTTCTTGGCGTCGTCGGGGTTGTCGAGCTTCTCCTCGGCGAAGACGTCGGAGTTGCCGATCTGGACAGCGCCCTGGGCGATCTGCGTGATGCCCTGGCCGGAGCCGCCGCCCTGGACGGTGATCTGGACGTCGGGGTTCTCGCTCATGAACTGCTCGGCAGCGGCCTCGACGAGGGGCTGCAGCGCGGTGGAGCCCACGGCGGTGATGGTGCCGGAGACGGCCGCAGCCTCATCGGTGCCGGCGGCGGAGCCGGAGGCGGCGGGCTCGCTGGAGCCACCGCAGGCAGCCAGCGACAGGCCGGCGGCGGCCACGGACGACAGACCCGCGAACTTCACGAACTGACGACGATCGAGTTGCATATTTCCACTCCTTCTGACGCGACATTCGCGCCTTGCTTAGGACGGGTCGCTCTTTTTTTCCTCTTATCCCAGACGACCCCTTTCACCCTCGCATCCTATGGGCAACTCCACCGCCCGCCATCGCAATCCGCCGCCCCTTACCGACCCGTGACGGCGCTTAACATTCAGACAACATCGCAACTTACACGGCGCTTACATTCGCCATGCCAGCCAGGCCCCTCTCCCGCCCACTTCCATATAACTGCAGCTTATCGTCCTGTTCTGTCCCACTCCCCGACATCTTCTGGTGCATAAAATAAGCTCTGAGAATCGCACTATATATCAAATTCTGTACTAATAACCTGCATCGCCCACCTATCGGAAAATGGGACGATCATGTTCCGGTACTACAACTTCCCGTCTATAGAGCGTGTCGGGCAACAAAATAATGGGACGGACGCCCTCATGGGCAATGTGCAATGAATATGTGTCCGTCAATCTCGTATACACTCGCAGCCCCACGGTCCACGTCCTCGGTCCACGCCCCCGGATCCTGGCCCCGCGACCCATGAAAATGACGCCAACCGCCATCTGGCGTCGAAATCTAGCGCCGACTGGCGGTTGGCGTGCATCAATTCCATTAACTATCTAGCTGGGATAACTCCCATCTTTGCAGGTAGATGGATTTCGACACCAACTGCCATCTGGCGTCAGAAGAAGCATGGAAGAGTGGGTCATGCGACGCCAACCGCCAGTTGGTGTCAGAAATGAGGCTAAGGGTCACCAGAAAGAGGTTGCCAAGGGGGCTGCACTGACAAAAAAGCGAGGTCACAAGGCATCGCGAAGGATACAAGGATGTTAAGCTAGAAAGCGGACCTACCACACAAAATTCCAGCTCGCATCACAGACCGTGAGCTGCACGCTAGGACGCCATGGAACCGGCTGAGGCATCGACACAGACGCACGCAGGCGCGCGGTTCGAGGACCGCTGGCATATTTCGCTGCGCGCCCTCGCCCTGGCGCTCGTCGTCTCGGCCATCGCAGGTATGCTCATCTGGGCGACGGCCCAGCGCAGCCTGGAGGAGCGGGCGCGCCTCGAGGGCGAGACCCGCCTGTCCCAGATCGATCGCGCCGTCACCGCCTGCACCAATCTCACCTACACGACCGCCGAGGTCATCCGCGCCAGGGGCGGCACAGTCGACGACTTCAGCGAGCTCGCGAAGGGCATCCTCGAACAGGCCCCCTACTATTACAATGTCCAGCTCGCCCCGGGCGGCAAGGTGACCGATGTCTACCCGCCGACCGATAGCGACACCTGGAGCTCCGACTTCGTCGCTCTCTACCCTCAACGCGTGTCGGAATCGATCCAGACGGGCGACCCCATGGTTTCGGGCCCCTACACCATGGGCTCGGGCAGGATGGTCGTCCTCATCCAGCAGCCGGTCTACCTCGAGCGGGGCGACACCGGCAGCTTCTGGGGCTTCGTCTGCCTGGGCGTGGACGTCAATGAGCTGCTCGAGGCTTTCGGTATCGACTCCGGTGCCGAGGGCGGCTATCGCTACAGCCTCTCGGCCACGATGAAGGGCCGCGAGATCCTCGTCAGCGGCGAGCCGGGCCTCGTGGGCGTCAAGACGAGCATGGACGTTTCGGGCCGCACCTGGAACATCTACGTCGAGCCATCCCTCGGCATCGCGGGCAGGCTGCTCATCGTCCTCGTCGGCGCTGCGATGCTCGTCATCGACCTCTTCGTCGCACAGCTGGTCTACAACAACCGCAGCCTCCGCACGCAGAGCACGGTGGACGCGCTGACCGGCCTCATGAACCGCCGCGGCTTCGACCGCGAGCTCGCCCGCCTCGGGACCGACCCCCAGATCCATCAGGCCGTCGTCATCGCGATCGACGTCAACAAGTTCAAGACCTTCAACGACCGCTACGGCCACCACAACGGCGACGAGCTCCTGAAGGCGCTCGGGGCCGACATGACAACGCTCGTCGGGAACGCGGGCATCGTCGCCCGCAACGGCGGCGACGAGTTCGGGATCCTCCTCGTCAACCCCAAGAAGGGCTGGGAGGGCTATTATGCGGCCTTCTTCCAGGGAATGCAGCGCTTCAAGTTCGAGGACGAGGTCTACAAGTACCACATCTCCGCAGGCTACAGCGTCTATCCCGACCAGGGAACCGACGCCTACGGCCTCTGCCGCAAGGCCGATACCGCCCTCTACCATGCAAAACTCTCGCAGGTGAGCCGCTTCTGGCAGTATTCTTCCGACATGCTCACCGACTCGCGGACCAAGATGGGCTTCAGCTTCGCCGACCTGGCAGCCGGCGCCCCCGCCTCGGTCCTCATCGTCAGGAACAACGACACGCGCGAGATCCTCTATGCCAACGAGCGGTGCCTGAGGCTCTTCAACTGCGGCGACACGCAGGAGTTCATGGACTATTGCGATGGCTCCCTGCGCAACCTCGTGCATCCCGATGACCGCGAGCGGGTCGAGCGGGAAGTCATGGCGAGCACCGACCCGGAGGACTACGACTGCCTCGTCTTGCGCGCCCTCATCAGGGACGGGCAGCCAAAAACCATCATGGGTCTCGGCCGCCTGATCGATTACGAATACTACGGCGAGATCTACTACATCCTGCTGTGGGACAGCGACGAGCTCGCCGCGCACGTACAGGCAGCGTCGATGGTACCTGTGGCCAGCTGATTTGCCGTCCCGCTACAGCAGATGGATGTTGTGCGCCTCGCAGGCTTCGATCATCTCGCGCGGCCAGATGGACGCCTGAACCTCGCCCACATGCACGCGGCCGAGCAGCAGCATGCAGAGACGGGACTGGCCGATGCCGCCGCCGATGGTGAGGGGCAGCTCGTCGGCGAGGACCATCCGGTGGTAGGGCAGCGACGCGCGCTCCTCGCAGCCGGCCTTCGCGAGCTGCGAGCGCAGCGCCCCAGCATCCACGCGGATGCCCATGCTGGAGATCTCCAGCGCCCGCCGCAGGGGCTCGTACCAGAAGAGGATGTCGCCGTTGAGCTGCCAGTCGTCGTAGTCGGGGGCGCGCCCGTCGTGGGGCTCGCCGTTCGAGAGTTTGTCGCCGATCTTCATGACGAAGACGCAGCCGTAGAGCTTGCAGATTTCGTTCTCGCGCTCCTGGACCGAGAGGCCCGGGTACATCTGGAGCAGCGCCTCGCTATCGATATAGTGCATCGTGTCGGGCAGGCGATAGAAGGCGTCGGGGTACTTGTACCAGACCTCATGCTGCATGTGCTTGACGATGCGGAAGACCTCGGCCGCCGTGGCGCGCAGGTACTCGGGTGTGCGCTGGTCGCGCGTGATCACGCGCTCCCAGTCCCACTGGTCCACATAGCAGGAGTGGAGGTTGTCGAGCTCCTCATCGCGGCGGATGGCGTTCATGTTGGTGTAGAGGCCCTCACCCGGCGCAAAGCCGTACTTGCCCAGCGCCATGCGCTTCCACTTGGCCAGGGACTGAACGACCTCGACGGTCTCGCCCGGCTCCCAGGGCACGTCGAACGACACGGGGCGCTCGACGCCGTTGAGGTTGTCATTGAGGCCGGTACTTTGCTCCACGAAGAGCGGGGCCGACACACGCGAGAGGCCCATCTCGCGGCCAAGCTCGCGCTGGAAGGTGTCGCGGATGTACTTGATCGCCTCCTCCGTCTCGCGGACGGACATCCCAGCGTCGTAGTGGTCGGGCAGGTAAAGACTCATATTCGTACCTCTCGTTTTCGCCTTGGGCATTGGCGCCCGAAGTCCTTATTCGCTTCTCATCCTACCGAGGCTCCCCTGAGCCCGGTGCGCGCCGGTCTTCACAGCGCCGATCCGAGCACCGAGGTCTAGGTCGATTCCCAGGACCATCTTGCAGAGCCAGGCGAAAAACACGAGCACCAGGATGGGAATCACGCAGTTGGTCACGATCATCACCACCAGCGACTCCACCAGGCGGTTGAGCGCCGTCTTGGCGGACTCGAGGATCTCGGTGACGTCGCCGTCCGCCGACTCATCGATCGACGCGGCCGCCTCGGCATTGCCCTGGTAGGTCTGCGCGACGAGGTCGGAGACCCATACGCCGGCGGGCACCACCACGGCCGCCGCCAGGGCGAACACGAGGAACTTGAAAGCGAGCTGGCCCCATATGTGATGCCAGCGCGACTCCACCCCGGTCCAGAAGACCGCCGCGAGCGTGATCAGACCAGCGGGCAGAAGGATGCGGAAAGCCGCCATGCCGAATATGGTGAGCAGGTATTTCTCGAGATAGATGGCCGCGAGCACGATGCCGAAGTCGGCGCTGATGTCCACGAGCTTCTCGGCGACGGGCGTACCAACGTCCCCGGGAATCATGGTGACCACGACCGATGCCGCCGTGGAGGTCGCGGTGAGGGCGGCGACGTTGCCGGCCTTCTCGTCCAGCGAGGCGATGAGACCGGCGTACGTGTCCGGCGAGCTGAAGTGGTTGGCTAGGGGGAAGGCGCTCACGAGCGCGAGCAGGATGCAGACGGCGGTAACGATTGCCTTGGCCTTTGCACCGGCCAGCTTATCGCCCAGCTTATCGGCAGACCTATTGGCCAGCTTTTCGTCCGTCATCCTGCGAACAGGGCTCATGTCCTTCGGCTCCCTTTTCATCGGCTCCCCATCATCCGGCGACTTCCTGTTCATCGGTCCTCCTCCAGCGACTCCCCGCCCATCAGCCCTCCTCCAGCGACTCCCCGCCCATCGGTCCCCTCTTCTCATGCCGGTATTCGATAGTAATTTTGCGACATTTCACCCCTGTTGCAGCAGAACTACCCCCGAAACCCGGCACCGCCGTATTTCAGTAGAATTTTGAGCCATCGTGAGAACGTGTGGGTCCATCATGCCGCCCTCCCCGGCAGCGCGACCTCCAGGTCGGAGCATCTCAGCATCACGAGCGCGATGAGGTTGTC
>OMXZ01000029.1 GCA_900315165.1 uncultured Actinomycetes bacterium
CGATGCGCCCAAGGCCAACCCGGTGGCCGGCGTGCGCCACAGCGTGGGCAAGTGGCTGCGCGACAATTTCCCTGGCCACGAGAACGCTTTCATCGGGGGCGCCTGCGGTCTGCTCATCGTCCTTCTGATCTACACCATCGGCCTGGGCAAGACCCTTCTGATCGTGCTCTTCCTGATCGCCGGCATAGCCATCGGGCAGATTTTCGACGGCGATCCCAAGATCCTGCGTGCGATCAAGACCTTTATCGAATCCCGCAACCAGTAAAGGAGACGCGCCATGAGCAGCGAAGATAACAAGGACATGCCGATTGGCACCGTTGAGGAGGCGGCAGCCGGGGAGGTTTCCTACGAGGCGTCCTCTGAGGCACCTGCGGAGACCCCCGCAGACGACGCCGTGACTGTGGAGGACGAGGACCTCGACAGCGAGGACTCGCTCACCTTCAGCAACGGCGTGATCGAGAAGATCGTGGCCATAGCGATGCGCGAGGTGCCCGGGGTCATCGGCATGAAGGGTGGTTTTATCAACCGCGTGCAGGAGACCTTCGGCGCCGTCGACCCGCGCAAGGGCGTGACGGTCGAGGTGACGCCCGACTCCGCCGTGCGCGTGAACATCTCGGTCATGATCGAATACGGCGCCTATGCGCCGCAGGTCTTCGAGGATGTGAAGAAGACTGTGGTCAAGCAGGTCACGGGCATGACGGGCCTGGAGGTCGCGGGCGTGAACCTCCGCATCGAGGACGTGCTGACCCCCGAGGAGTACGCCGCCTCCAAAAAGAAGGACCTCGAGTCCGAGGGGGCCGCGGAGGAGTCAACCGCTGATGAGCCGGTCACGGAGGAGGCTCCTGAAGAGCCGGCCAAGCTGTCCGAGGACGAGAAGTGAGCCTGCGCACCGCATGTGCCGTAGGGCTCGGCAGGCTCACGAGCTGGGGCCTGCGACGCGTGCTGCACCGCAACGCGTCCCAGCTGCCGGGCCGCGTCGCCCTGGGTGTCGATCCTCATGCATTGGAGGAGTTGGCGGGCAAGGTGCGCCAGGGCTCCATCGTCGTGTGTGGCACCAACGGCAAGACCACGACCAACAACGTCCTGGCTTCCGCCGTCGAGGCGACGGGGGCCGGCATCCTGTGCAACCGCGCCGGTGCCAACATGGCCGCGGGCGTCACGGCGGCGATGCTGTCGGGGTCGGCGGCCGACTGGGCCGTGATGGAGGCCGACGAGCTCTCAACCGTCCATATCCTCCCCGCGCTACAGCCGCGCTATCTCGTCCTGCTCAACCTCTTCCGAGACCAGCTCGACCGTGCGGGCGAGATCGACCATGTGCAGGATACAATCGTGCAGTCTCTGGCCTCCTCTCCCGAGACGACTCTTCTGGCCTGCGGCGACGACCCGCTGTCCATGGGTGTTGCGCGTCGTGCGGCCCAGCGGGGGACGAAGGTCATGACCTTCGGTATCGGTGAGGACCTGCACCTGCCGCCGGACCGCGTGCCCGAGGCGCGCTTCTGCCAGGTGTGCGGCGCCGAGCTTGCCTATGACTACCGCACCTATGCCCAGCTGGGCGCTTTCCGTTGTCCCAACGGCGACTTCGAGCGTCCCGCGCTCGATTTCGTCGCGACCGGCGTCACGGCCGATAGGACGGGTGTCTCCTTCACGGCGGGCGGCCCCGGCTTCGGCGGAAACAGCGCGACGCTGCACGCCGGGTTCGGCGGCGTGTATATGGTGTACAACCTCCTCGCGGCCTATGCCGCGGCGAGCTTGGCCGGGGTGGACGGCCTGACGTTCCAGCGGGTGCTCGACGGCTATCATCCCGAGAACGGCCGTCTGCAGCATTTCGTGGTCGACCAGCGGGAAGTCGTGCTCAACCTCGCCAAGAACCCCACGGGCTTCAACCAGAACATCTCACTTTTGATGGCCGACGACCGGCCAAAGGCCGCCTATTTCGTCATCAATGATGACTTCAACGACGGCAAGGACATCTCCTGGATCTGGGATGTCGACTTCGAGCGCCTCGTTGCGCCCAGGGCTGCCGACCGGGTGATCGCGGGCGGGCATCGCGCCAATGACCTGCAGGTCCGCCTGAAGTATGCGGGCATCCAGGCAGATATCGCGGACAATGTGGAGGAGGCGCTGCGTATCGCGGGCGATCTCGACGCGGCCTGCCCGCTCTATGTCCTCACCAATTATTCGGCCCTCTGGCCGGCCAAGGCGGAGCTCGAGCGGATGGGGGAGCGCCATGACTAGCACCGGTACCGCGACCCCGACGGGTCGCACGCTGCGGATCGCCCATCTCTATCCCGAGCTACTCAACCTCTATGGCGACTCGGGCAACATCCTCGTGCTGCGCCGGCGCCTGGAATGGCGCGGGCTCGGCTGCGAGGTCGTCGAGTGCCATGTGGACGACCGCCCGAGCTTCTCCGACGTGGACATCGTCTTCATCGGCGGCGGGTCCGACCGTGAGCAGAAGATCGTCTGCGACAAGTTGCTTGCGGAGCAAGACGAGCTCAGGGCCTACGTCGAGGACGGCGGCGTCTTGGGTGCGGTTTGCGGCGGCTATCAGCTGCTCGGCCATTCCTATCTGATGGGGGATGAGGAGGTCCGGGGTCTTTCCTTGGTGGACCTCTACACCGATCGCGGCAGCCCGCGCCTGATCGGCAACATCGCGGTGGAGAGTCGGATTTCTCCCCAGCCCATCGTGGGCTACGAGAACCACGGCGGCCGCACGCATCTGGGCCCCGGCGTCGAGCCGATGGGCCGCGTCCTCTACGGCCATGGCAACGACGGCGTGACGGGCGAGGAGGGCTGTCTTTACAAGAACGTGGTCGGCACCTATGTGCACGGACCGCTTTTGCCCAAGAACCCGGGCGTCGCGGACTATCTGATCTCCCGCGCCCTGGAGCGGCGGTATGGTGATGGCACCCTAGCGCCGCTCGACGACGAGGCGGAGCTTGCGGCAAACAAGGTCATGTTCGATCGCCTGATGTCAGGCGAAGTGAAGGAGGGCTAGATGTACGACGACGGACCACGTCCCGGTCGCAACGACGACTGCTGGTGCGGCAGCGGTCAGAAATACAAGAAATGCCATATGCGCAAGGACGAGCGCATGGAGCTTCTGGCGCTCAAGGGCGAGTACGTCCTGCCGCGCAACCTGATGAAGAGCGCTGCGGACATTGAGGGCATCAAGCGCTCGGCCGAGATCAATAAGGGCGTGCTCGATATGGTGGGCGAGCGCATCCGCGCCGGCGTCACCACGAACGAGATCGACCAGTGGATCTACGACTACACGGTGGAACACGGCGGCGTGCCGGCCGACCTCAACTACGAGGGCTATCCCAAGAGCGTCTGTACCTCGATCAACGACGTGGTCTGCCACGGCATCCCCAACGACAAGGATGTGCTTGCGGACGGCGACATCGTTAACGTGGACTGCTCCACCATCCTGGACGGCTACTTCTCGGACTCCAGCCGCATGTTCATGATCGGCGAGGTGTCCGACGAGCGCCGCCGCCTGGTCGAAACGACGCACGAGGCCGTCGAGGCGGGTCTAGCCGCAATCAAACCCTGGGGCCGTCTGACCGATATGGCTCGTGCAGTGCAGCAGGTCGTCGAGGGTGCCGGCTTCTCCGTCGTGCGTGAATACGGCGGTCATGGCATCGGCCACGAGTTCCACGAGGACCCCTTCGTCGGCTACACCGAGGAGATGTGCGATCCCTACGTGCTCGTGCCGGGTATGTGCTTCACAATCGAGCCGATGGTCAATGCGGGCAAGTCTGACATTTGGATCGACCGTGGTGACGGCTGGGTCGTACGCACCAAGGACGGCAGCGACTCCGCCCAGTGGGAGGTCCAGTTGGTCGTGACCGACGACGGCTATGAGCTCCTGAGCTGGTAGACAGATTTTTCGGTACGCAACAAAAAGGCGCCGGGACGATGACCGTCTCGGCGCCTTGTCGTGCGCGGGTGGGCGGGAAGCGAATTACTTCTTGGCCTTGCCCTGGTTGGCGACGGCGTTGATCTTGGCCTCGATGGTCTCGGGGTCGCCGATGTAGTGCTTGTCGAGGATGTTCCAGTCCTTGTCGAAGGTATAGGAGCAGGGGACGCCGGTCGGGATGTTGACCTTGAGGATCTCCTCCGGCGTGAGGTGCTCGAGCTGCATCACGAGGGCGCGCAGGCTGTTGCCGTGGGCGGCGATCAGGACGCGCTTGCCGCTCTCGAGCTGGGGCTTGATCTCCTCCTCGAAATAGGGCCAGGCGCGGGCGATGGTGTCCTTGAGGCACTCGGTGTAGGGGAGGTCCTCCTGGGGCACGTCGCGGAACTGGGCCTGGACGTGCGGATCGCGCTCGTCGCCGGGCTCAAGGGCGGGCGGCTGGACGTCGAAGCTGCGGCGCCAGATGAGGACCTGATCCTCGCCGTGCTCGGCGGCGGCGTCGGCCTTGTTCAGGCCCTGCAGAGCGCCGTAGTGGCGCTCGTTGAGGCGCCAGGTCTTGTGGACGGGCAGCCAGGCGCGGTCCATCTGGTCCAGGACGATGTTGAGGGTGTGGATGGCGCGCTTGAGCAGCGACGTGTAGCAGACGTCGAAGTCGAAGCCCTGCTCCTTGAGGGCCTTGCCGCCCGCGGCAGCCTCGGCGCGGCCGGTGTCGGTGAGGTCCACGTCGGTCCAGCCGGTGAAGAGGTTGAGCTTGTTCCACTCGCTCTCGCCGTGACGGATGATAACGAGATGCATGTTCTGATCGTCTGCCATGAAAATCCTCTCTCGCTAACGGTGTATGGCGCTCCATCGCGCCTTCGAGGATATTGTATGCGAGTGCGGGACTTTGTGGTGCGCCGAGACACAATCTGCTGGGCAAAGGGTATAGTTAAGCAAGACTAACTCAGGAGAAAGGCTTGCTATGGCCGATGTCATCATCATCGCCGCGGTCGCGGCAGGGATCTTCTTTGCGGCCCGTTCGCTTGCCCATGGCGAGGGCGAGTGCTCCACCTGCGGTTCGGCCGCGGGTTGCCAGGCCCGCGCCACGGGCAAAGGCCATTGCGCGGTCGCGCAGGACATGGTCGCCAAGGCGGACGCCGCCTTTGCCGCTGACCGCCGTGAAACAGATATGTAACCTGCCTATGCGACACTGCCGCTATCTGTTTTCTGGGGAGTATGGGACGGACGAAAGTTCGTCCCATTTGCAGGTTGGAGCCGCATATGAGCGATGACAAGAACATCGACTTCGTCCTCCGGACGGTCGAGAAGCGCGATATCCGTTTCGTCCGTCTGTGGTTCACCGACGTGCTCGGCAACTTGAAGTCGTTCTCGATCTCCGCCGAGGACCTTGAGGAGGCCTTCGAGGAGGGCATCGGCTTCGACGGCTCGTCGGTTGACGGCTTCGTGCCGCTCGAGGAGTCGGACATGCTCGCCTTCCCGGACCCCGCGACCTTCCAGATCCTGCCCTGGAAGTCGGCCGACGGCACCTCCGCCCGCATCATCTGCGACATCCGCACGCCGCACCGCGAGCCCTTCGAGGGCGACCCCCGCAGCTGCCTGCAGCGCCAGTTCCGCAAACTGGACGAGAAGGGCTATTCCGCCAATGTGGGCCCGCGCATCGAGTATTTCTACTTCGGCGCCGACAGCGACCCGCGCTTCCAGTCGCCCACGCCCCTCGATTACGCCGGCTATTTCGACCTGACGAGCTTCGACTCCTCTTCCGACCTGCGCCGCGTCACCACGATGATGCTCGAGCGCATGTCCGTGCCCGTCGAGTACACCTTCCATTCGAGCGCGCCTTCCCAGAGCGCCGTCGAACTGCGCTATGCCGAGGCCGTCACCGCGGCGGACAACATCATGACCGCCCGCCACGTGATCCGCGCGGTCGCCTACGACCACGACATGTTCGCCTCCTTCATGCCCAAGCCGCTGTCGGACACCGTGGGATCGGGCATGTTCCTGTATTCGTCCCTCTTCGACCGTGAGGGCACCAACGTCTTCTGGGCGGCCAAGACGAGCGACTCGGCCGGTGCCGAGGCGCACCTGTCCGATCTGGCGAGCCATTATGTGGCGGGCATCCTCAAGTACGCCCCCGAGTTCACGCTGATCACCAACCCGACGGTCAACTCTTACAAGCGCATCGTTCCCGGCGGCGAGGCGCCGGCATATGCGACCTGGGGCGTCAAGAACCGCACGGCCCTCGTCCGCATCCCCATGCACAAGCCGGGCAAGCACCAGTCGACCCGCATCGAGCTGCGCAGCCCCGACCCCGCAGCCAATCCCTACCTCGCTATCGCGGTGATGCTGGGTGCCGGCCTGCGCGGCATCGAAGAGGGCCTGCCCCTACCCGAGCAGATGAACGCCGAGCTCCTGTCGCTCTCCCCGGCGGAGCTCAAGAGCCGCGGCGTCGTGGCCCTGCCGCGCACCCTGGGCGAGGCGGTCGAGCGTTTCCGCGGCTCGGAGGCCATGCGCGACATCCTCGGCGACCACATCGTCGACTTCCTCTCCGACGCCAAGCAGCGCGAGTGGGAGGAGTACTCGAGCGTCGTCTCCGAGTGGGAGCTCCAGAAGTACTACGCCGGCATCTAGCATTCAACTCACACAGCTTCCGAAAAAAAGACGCCTCGACGAGCATACGCTCCCGGGGCGTTTTGCGTATGGGGCTTCGCGTGCTGGGGGAAAAGCGTGATGAGGCTAATAAATGTAACGGACGTTCGACAGTTGTGTGTACCTGAGGTTAACGAAACGTAGATGGCTGGAAAACTGACTTCAACGCATTAATCGTCAACATTTTCCAAAGTTTCGCATAAGAAAGGGTCACATATCAGTTTTGTTACAGCAGGCGAATCGCGGGGCCTGTCTTTCCGTGAGAATCCCAAACTATCGGCATGGGCCGCAAAGGCGGTCCGAGTCGCAGCGACGCACGGTGTTGCGACACGGCATGCGTTGCATACGGCAACGCGGCTCTCAAGCGAGAGGAGAGATCATGAAGGAAGACACCAACTTCAAGGACGCCAAGGGTCAGAAGACGTGGTCCCGCCGCCAGTTCATCTCCGGGCTGACGCTCGCCGCTTCCGCCGCTGGCCTTGCCGCATGTGGCGGTACCTCCACGGGCGCCGACGCAGGTTCCGCCGCAGGCTCAACCGCTGCTGCCGGCGACGCCTCCTATACCACGGTTAAGGAAGGCAAGCTCATCGCGGCATCCGATCTGGCCTATCCGCCCCTGGAGTCGGTCGAGGGCGACGAGGAGCCCAAGGGCTTCGAGGTCGATGTGGTCAAGGCCCTTGCCGAGAAGCTGGGGCTCACGGCCGAGTACCTGCCCGCCCAGAAGTTCGACACGATCATCCCGATGATCAAGCAGGGCGGCAAGGCGGATATCGGCGCCTCCAGCTTCACCATCACCGATGACCGCAAGAAGGAGATCGACTTCACCGACCCCTTCATGGATTCCAACCAGGCAGTCGTCACCAAGGCTGACTCCGATGCAACTACTGAAGAGGCTCTCAACGTCGAGGGCAAGCAGATTGCGGTCCAGTCCGGCACCACGGGTGAGGAGTGGGTCAATGAGAACCTGACCAAGGCGACCTGCGTGCCCCTGGACGACGCAATTCAGGCCATGACCGGCCTTTCCTCCGGTTTGTATGACGCCGTGGTCGCTGACCTGCCTGTCATGGCGTATCTGTGCAAGGAGTCCTACACCGACCTCAAGGTCGCCATCGAGGTCCCGACGGGCGAGCAGTACGGTATCGTTGTCTCGAAGGACAATCCCGGCCTGACCGCGGCGCTCAACGACGCCTTGGCCGAGATCCAGGACGACGGTACGATGAAGGAGCTCGAGGAGAAGTGGTTCGGCGAGGAGCTGTAAGGGGCCCGCGCCGGACGAGACGAACGAGACGTGTGAGGAGGTTGTAGGCACATGAAGCAGAAGCAGCGAATTTGCTCCATGCTCGGTGCGGCGATGGCCGTTATGCTTGCCGTCGCGCTCGCGATGCCCGGCGCGGCATTCGCCATCACAACGGAAAAGGCGACGGCACGACCCAACGAGTCCGGCGGCAACAGCGTCCTGGGCGGTGTCGCCACCCGCTTGACCTGGGAGGGCACTGTCGGGCCGAACGAAGAGGTGAGTACCGTCACCCTGGAGCTGCCCGATGGCTCGAGTTTCGACAACACGACGTCGCGCGTGACAGTCCTCGACGGACTCACCCGTATGAGCGTTGACAGCACGGCCAAGGCCGACGGCAACAAGCTGACGATCGACTTCGCCGAGCCGATTCCCGCCAACGCCCTGCTCAGGCTCGAGGTCGAGGGCGTCGTCTTCCCGACTGCGGGCGGCGACATCAAGGTCAATGGCACCTATAAGACCTCCGACGGCGAGAAACAGGACCTACAGGCGTCCCCGGCCATCGAGGTCGAGGCCAATACGCCATTGCAGATGATGGTCATCGCACTTGATGAGAACCCGGCAGTTCAGGCTTGGAATTCGATCCCCTTCTGCGGCATGTTCCTCAAGCCGCAGCTGCTGCTCACGTCCTTCCCGGCGCTCTTCACCGGCTGGCTGGTCTGCCTGGCCATCGTGATCATTGCTTACCCGTTCGCGATTCTTCTGGGCCTCATCTTCTCGCTCTTCAAGATCTCGCACGTCACGGTCCTTCGCGGTATCGCATCGGTCTACATCAACCTGCTGCGCGGCACCCCGCTCTTCCTGCAGATCTACATCATGTTCTTCGGCCTGCCGATGCTGAACATCAACATCGACAACAACGTCCTGGGCGTCATCGTGATGGCCATCAACTCGTCAGCCTATCTGGCCGAGATCTTCCGCGCGGGCATCCAGTCCATCCCGGTGGGCCAGTACGAGGCTGCCGACTCCCTGGGCATGTCCCGCATGCAGACGATGTTCTCCGTCATCCTGCCGCAGACCATCCGCCGCGTGCTGCCTACGGTGACCTCCGACTTCATTACGTCCTACAAGGACACCTCGCTTCTGTCCTCCGTGGGCGTCATGGAGCTGATGATGTTCTCAAAGAACCTGACGACCGTCTCCGGTAACATCACCCCGTATGTGGCCGCGGCAATCTACTACCTGATCATCACCCTGCCGCTCATCAAGCTCGTGAGCGTGGTCGAGAAGCGCCTGGCCAACGCCGAGCACGGCGGCGGCCCGCGTCCCAAGGCCGCGGCTGCCGAGGCGAAGAAGGCGGAGGGCGAGGAGCCCGACACCGAGGCCGCGGGGACCACGAGCGCCTTCAGCACCCTGCTCGCACCCTTCACCAGCCACGCCGCAATGAGCGAGCCCGTCTTCGAGGGAGGTGCCGTCGATGCACGTTAAGCACAGCAAGATCGAGATACCCGAGGTCCCGCCCGCGATGAACGCCGACGAGGCCGCAAAGATCGACTTCGAGCACGCGCAGGGCACGACGCGCCACACGTTCCTCGAAAACGAGCACCCGGTGATCCGCATCGAGCACCTCAACAAGACCTTCACGGACACGCCCGTCCTCAAGGACGTGAACCTCGAGGTCTGGCACGGCGAGGTCGTGGTCGTGCTCGGCCCCTCCGGCTCCGGCAAGTCCACGATGCTGCGCTGCATCAACCTGCTCGAGACCCCGACCGCCGGCCACATCCTTGTGGACGACGAGGAGATTACGGGCGCAAATGCCAAACAGAAGCAGGAGATCCGCCGCAACCTGGGCATGGTCTTCCAGAGCTTCAACCTCTTCCCGCACCTCACGGCCCTCGAGAACGTGATGATCGGCCAGCGCAAGGTGCTGGGCAAGTCCAAGGAAGAGGCGGCTGCTGAGGCCATGAAGCAGCTCGAGCGCGTCGGCCTGGCCGACCGCGCCGACTACAAGCCGCCCCAGCTGTCCGGCGGCCAGCAGCAGCGCGTCGCCATTGCCCGCGCCGTCGCCATGCACCCCAAGGTCCTGCTTTTCGACGAGCCGACCTCGGCGCTGGACCCCGAACTCGTCCGCGGCGTCCTCGACGTCATGCGCGACCTGGCGGAAAACGGTGGCATGACCATGATCGTTGTCACGCACGAGATGGGCTTCGCGCGCGACGTCGCCGATCGCTGCGTCTTCATGGAGGGCGGCGTCGTGGTCGAGCAGGGCCTGCCCGAGGACGTCTTCGATCACCCGCAGAACGAGCGCACGGCGGCCTTCCTGGGTTCCATCAAGGAGGCATAGGCCTACATAGTCCATAAATCTGGTGTAAAGCTCTTTCTCGGCGGACGATTCCCCGCTTCATCAGGGAATCGTCCGCCCTTTTATGCGTGAGCGAGCCGAAAAATTCGGTTTGACTGTCTTGTTATTTGTTTGATAGGCACGTCGTGGGAGTCGATACAAATTAGAAATATGTTAGACTGTGTTTCGGCAGCATGCAGTCAGGTGCTGTTTTGATACATTTTTGAGAGAGAGCAAGCACATGCATCACAAGAACATCTTGCTCATAGCGCGCTCCACGCGTTACCACGATCGGATGCGCGAGCTGTCCCACAAGCTTGATGTCTCGATTGCCCTCGCGACGCCCGCGACCTTCTCGCAGGCGATTTCCTCAGGTCACGACTTCTCGCTCGTAATCGTCGATCCCGAGGGCATGGAGCGCGACACGCTTAATGCGGTGGACTCCTATGTGGCCGACAACGGCTTCATCCCGCGCCTCTTCATCATGGAGGAGTCCAAGCTTTCGAAGTTCCACCTGCCGGTGCAGGGCCGCAATGACTTCATCCTCTCGACCGCCGGCGATACCGAGTTCGAAGTTCGCTGCTCGCTTCTGCTGTGGCCGGGCGAGGAGAACGCGCCGGACGATATCGTCACGGTGGATAACATGACCATCAACCTGGCCACCTACCAGGTGTATGTGGACGACGAGTCGGTCGACCTCACGCTGATGGAGTATTCGCTGCTCAGCTTCCTGGCGACGCACCCCTCGCGCGCCTACTCGCGCGAGGCTCTGCTGCACCGCGTGTGGGGCTTCGAGTACTGCGGTGGCACGCGCACGGTGGACGTGCACATCCGACGCGTCAGGTCCAAGGTGGGGCCCCAGATCGCGGCGCACATCGTGACGGTCCGCGGCGTCGGGTACCTCTTCAAGCTCTAGGGATGGGCGTCGGCCGGGATGGCCGGCGTTTTTCTTTTTCAGGATTCTTAAAGACTTGTCCCGCTGGCGTGACGCTTGGGCGAAAACCCGCGCGCGTTGCCGCGCAATGGGTACAGTTGCAGATGTCAACAAACCACGTCGAGGAGATGTCATGAGCGACAATCAGGGCGGCCAGCGGTACGGCTACAACCCCTACGGCAGCGAGGACGAGCGGCCGGCGGGGTATCAGCCCGCACAGGGTCAGCCCACCCAGCAGCAACCGACCCGGCAGCAGCCCACGCAGCAGTATGCGCAGCCGCAGTATGCCCAGGACCCGCGGTATGCGTCGCCCTATCAGCAGTCCTACCAGCCTGCGCCCCAGCCGCCCGCGCCCGGCAAGGACGGCAAGAAAGGCGCGCCGCGCGCGTTTGTGTTTGTGCTCGGACTTTTTGGCGGACTCGCCGGTGCGGTAGCCCTTGTCGCGGCCCTGTATTTCGGCGGGGTCTTCGGCGGCGGCTCGTCCACGTCTTCGGGCACGTCTGGCTCCACCTCATCCACGAGCGGCACCACGCAGAACATCACCATCAATCCCGATAGCGAGGATTCCAGCGTTGCCGAGGCCGTGGCGCAGAAATGCCTGCCCTCGGTCGTGACGATCACGGTCGAGACCGACAGCGGCGAGGCGCTCGGCTCCGGCGTCATCCTCGACACCGACGGCAATATCATCACCAACTATCACCTCTTCGAGTACGGCAACAACTCGATCAGCGTGGACATCGAGGGCAAGACTTATAGCGCGGAACTGGTCGGCTCCGACGAGTCCTCCGACATCGCCGTGATCAAGGCGGACCTCCAGGGCGCCAGCGTCACCCCGATCGAGCGCGGCGACTCCGACGACCTGGTCGTGGGCAGCTGGGTCATGACTATCGGCAGCCCCTTCGGCCTCGAGCAGTCCGTCTCAACGGGCATCGTGAGCGCGCTTTACCGCTCCACGACCATGACCCTGCAGACCGGTACCGCCATCTACGCCAACCTCATCCAGGTGGACGCCGCGATCAACACGGGCAACTCCGGCGGCGCGCTCGTGAACGATCAGGGTCAACTCGTGGGCATCTCCACCTTGCTCACCTCCTCGAGCGGCGACTTCTCGGGCATCGCCTTCGCTATCCCGGGCAACTACGCCCTGAACATCGCCGACAAGATCATCGCGGGCGAGCAGGTCACCCACGCCTACATCGGGCTCTCCCTCTCCACCGTCAACGCTCAGAACGCCGAGTACAACAAACTCTCTGTCGACCAGGGCGCCTATGTGGCCGAGGTGGCCGACGACGGTCCTGCCGACCAGGCCGGCATCAAGCAGGGCGATATCATCACGGCGATCGACGGCGAGGAGATTACCAGCGCCGACGGCCTGATCATCGCGATCCGTACCCACGAGGAGGGCGACGTCGTCAAGGTCACCTACAACCGCGACGGCAAGGAGGAGACGGTCGAGGTCACCCTCGGCAACGACGAGGAGCTGCAGAAGCAGCAGGCGGCCGAGGCCGAGCAGCAACAGCAGAGCCAGAGCGACCAGTCCTACAACCCCTTCGATCCCTTCGGCCAGATGGGCAACGGACAGTAAGGGTTTGGTAAAAAGGGCCACGTTCAGGAGTCTTGAGGCCCGATTGCGGAATCGCGAGCTGCGGACCCGTCCCACATCACGTACAGTGGGATGGGTCCGTTTTTTCATCCACCCCTTCGAAAGGAGCATCATGCAGTACCAGATTCAGGGCAACCCCTTCGGCGTGGCGATCTGCCAGCTTGCACCGGGCGAGTCGATGCGCACCGAGAAGGGTTCCATGGTGTGGATGAGCCCCAACATGGCGATGGCCACGGAGGGCGGCGGCAGTATCGGCAAGGCGTTCGGCCGCGCCTTCTCGGGCGAGACGATGTTCCAGAACATCTACACCGCCCAAGGCGGCCCGGGCTTGATCGCCTTCGGCTCGAGCTTTCCCGGCGAGGTCCGCGCGCTCCAGATCGACCCGGCACACCCCATGGTCGTCCAGAAGACGGGCTTCCTCGCGGCCGAGATGGGCGTCGAGCTGTCGGTCTATTGGAACCACAAGACGGTCGGCGGCATCCTTTCGGGCGAGGGCCTCATCATGCAGAAGCTCGCGGGCCAGGGGGTCGCCTTCGTCGAGCTCGACGGCTCGATCGTCGAGTATCAGCTCCAGCCTGGCCAGCAGATGCTGGTGGACACGGGCAACCTCGCCATGTGCGACGCCACCGTTACTATCGATGCCGTGACGGTCAAGGGCATGAAGAACAAGCTGCTCGGCGGTGAGGGCTTCTTCAATACCGTCGTCACGGGCCCCGGCCGCATTTGGCTGCAGACCATGACCGTGCAGGCGCTCGCTGGCGTGATTCAGCCCTATATCAGCACGGGCAACTAATCTTCATACGGGCGCCCAGTCGCGCCCGGACGATCCTTTCCCGTCCGCCCCGAAGCCCGTCCGTAGTCCTGGACGGGCTTTTTTGATCTTTCTCATGCGCGTCGGCCTTCGGTCAGATGCCTCCGATGATGGTGTCCGCCGCTTGTGAGAACATGTCCCTGTGAGAAAGGATGGGGAAGGGGAGTCATGGCTGAGATTAAATGCCCGAATTGCGGGACGGTCTTCACGGTGGACGAGAGCGGCTATGCCCAGATCGTGGCCCAGGTGCGCGACGCGGAGTTCGAGCGTGAGCTCAAGCGTCGTATGGACCTGCTGCAATCTAACAATGCCCAGGCCACCCAGCTCGAGGTGGCGAAGGTCCGCGACGACCTGCAGAGGCAGGCTGTGCGGGAGCGCGAGGCGAGCCAGCGGGAGCTGGCCGAAAGGGACGCCCGTATCGCGGAGCTTGTGGCAAAGGTGGACGCGCTGAGCATGGGCCGCGAGCAGGCGGTGCGTCTGGCGCAGACAGAGGCGCAGCAAAAGGCCCAGGGTGACCTGGCGGCACGGCAGGCGGAGATCGCACAGCTCAAGGCCCAGGTCACCACGCTGGAGCAAGCCTATCGCCAGCAGGCCCAGACACAGGAGCGGACTTTCGAGGCCCAGCTCGCGCTCGCAAAGAGCGAGGCCGAGCGCAGGGCGGGCGACCTTCAGACGCAGATGACCGCCCAGCTCGCGGCAAAGGACGTGCAGATCAAGGACGCCCAGGACGAGATCGAGCGTCTGCGCGACCTACGGAGCCGCCAGTCCACCAAGCTGGTGGGGGAGTCACTCGAGCAGCATTGCCTGATTGAGTTCAACAAGATCCGCGCCACAGCCTTCCCGCATGCGTACTTCGAGAAGGACAACGACGCCTCCGAGGGTACCAAGGGCGATTTCATCTACCGAGAAAAGCTGGATGGCGTCATTGACGACGACGGTCCCGACCTGCTCTCCATCATGTTCGAGATGAAAAACGAGGCCGATGCCTCCGACCCGAGAAACCAAAAGACCAACGAGCACTTCTTCGCCAAGCTCGATGCGGACCGCAAGAAGAAAAAGTGCGAGTACGCCGTGCTGGTCTCGCTGCTCGAGCCCGAAAGCGAGCTCTACAACACGGGCATCGTCGACGTCTCGTATCGCTATCCCAAGATGTACGTGATCCGGCCGCAGTTCTTTATCCCCATAATCACGGTGCTGCGCAATGCGGCGCTCAATGCCGCCGATGCCCGTCGCGAGCTGGATGAGGCTCGCAAGCAAAACATCGACATCACCAACTTCGAGGAGAAGATGGAGGCCTTCAAGGATGGCTTCTCCAAGAACTTCCAGTCCGCGAGCAAGCGCTTCGACACAGCAATCGACGAGATCGACAAGACCATCGCGCATCTGCAGAAGGTCAAGGACAACCTGACGGCCTCGCAGAACCAGCTCCGCCTGGCCAATGACAAGGCTCAGCAGCAGCTCACCATCCGCAGGCTCACCTGGAACAACCCCACGATGAAGGCGCGCTTTGCGGAGCTCGATGCGGGAGAGAAGGACGGACAATAGGGGACGTCTCCCTATTGACACATCGGCATCCCTATTTGACGCAATTGGAGGAAGATATGGCAGGTGAATGGCAACGCGGCGAGCACGCTCAGCCCTTGTCCCAGGATCTGGACGACCGCATGGACGGGACCGTGATCGTGTGCGAGAGCGGGTCCGACATCCAGCCTGTCCAGGCGGAGGAACTCGGCGTCTATCTAGCGCCGATGCAGGTGGCCTTCGACGGCAAGGACCATCTGGACGGGCATTTCCCCACGTCCGAGATCCTCGACTACTACCGGCGTACCAAGAAGATTGCCCAGTCCGGAGCGGCGACACCCGGCACCTACCGCGAGGTCTTCCAGCGGATCCGCAGCGATTATCCCAATAAGCGCATCCTGCACCTGTGCTACTCGGCCGTGACCACGGCCACCTGGAACAACGCGCTCATAGCCTCGGAAGGCATCGAGGGCATCATCCATATCGACACCGAGCACGTCTGCTCGGCCCAGGGTGCCATCATCCGCGCTATGGTCCGCTGGCTCTTCGAGCACCCGCATGCCAAATCGCCCGAGATTATCGAGGAGGCCTACGACCTGTCCCGCCGCACCTGGTTCTCCTTCGTCCCGGGCGACCTGGCCTACCTCAAGGCGGGTGGGCGCCTCTCCAATGCCGCCTACCTGGGAGCTTCGCTCCTGCGCATCAAGCCCGTCGTGGACGTAGTCGACGGCAGGCTCGTCGCGAGCGAGAAGAAGCGCGGCGCCATGCTGCCCGTTTGCGCCGACCTGGCCCGTCGTCGCCTGCTCACGAACCCCACGGTGCCCGAGTCGCTCTTCTTCGTGTATTCCGACGGCTTCAACGACCTTATGAAGAAGGGTGTGGAGAAAGCCGTGGGCGAGGCGGGCTATGAGCCCGGCCCTTGGCGCGCCACGGGAGGCGTGATCTACTGCCATAGCGGCCCCGCATCCTTCGGCGTCGGCGGCATTCGCACCAGGTAAGACGAAACGGCTCCCGGCTTAGTACCGAGGACCCTCTGTACTACTCCAAGGTGCGCAGAAAGCAGGGCATGACGGCAAAGTCGTCCATGAAGGTGTTGCGGTCGCCCTTGCGGATGTCAAAGAGCTGGTCCAGCGTCACGTAATACGCGCAGGTTTCTGCCGCATTGTAGGTGCGCTTGGTCTCTCACTCGTTCATCCACCGCTCGACCTTGAAGTCGTCAATCTGCATGAGGATTCCTCTCGACTGGTCACCTTTCTCCGCCAATGGTGACGAATCCAGGTTTCCGAACACTTAACGTGGCGTTTGGGTTTATAGGTCTGAAAAATCTCCGGCTAGCGCGATGATGCCCTCCACCTATCGCTAGTGATTAACGCCAACCGCCAGCCGGTGTCACCAATTAACGCCAACTGGCGGTTGGAGTACATCAATTAGATTAACTAACTACCTGTGGGAATATCCATTTTGCCTGGTAGATGAAATTCAACACCAACTGCCAACTGGCGCTAGCGACTGTGCGAATCAGCGCCGATGATGACGCCAACTGGCGGTTGGCGTCGGGTGAGGTGCCGAGCATGTCGCTGGGATATGGATTTGGAAGTGACTTTGGATGCGGTATCAGAAGGAGGTGTTGATTATTACCCCTAGGGGGTATATATTGGCATGGAAAAGAAACCCCCAGGGGGTATAGGAGAAATATGGCTACCGAAATCAAAGAGGTTGAGTTGGAATACGGCGAGCGACCGGACTGCTGCGGACAGCACAAGCATACCCCGCGGTCCGAGGAGCTCGTACGCGACGCCGACCGCCGCATCAATCGCGCGATCGGCCAGCTCAACGGCGTGAAGGCCATGCTCGACGACAACCGCTATTGCGGCGACGTCCTCACCCAGCTCGCCGCTGCCGAGAGTGCGATCAAGGCCGTGAGTCGCATCATCCTCAAGGAGCACCTGGAGACCTGCGTGGTGGAGCGAGTGCAAGCAGGGGATACCGAGGTTGTCGACGAGGTCATGGATCTGCTTAAGAAATTCGGCGCGTAGCCGTACAAGGAGATGTTATGAGAGAGACACTAGACATCACGGGCATGACCTGCGCGGCATGCTCGTCGCGCGTGGGCAAGGCGGCCTCCGGGGTCGCGGGCGTGGCCGAAGCCGACGTCAACCTGCTCAAGAACAGCATGGTGCTCGACTACGACGGAAAGCCCGAGACAGTCGCGGCTGTGATCGCCGCGATCGACAAGGCCGGCTACGGGGCGCAGCGCCGCGTGACGGATACGGGTGCGCCCGCGGCGGGCGCCGCCGGGTCCCTGGCTACGCAGGCCGGCGGCGCAGGTTCGGCCCCCACGGGCTCTTCGTCCGCTGCGGGGGCACAGCCCGGCTCGATCGCCCAGAAGGCAATCGAGGAGAAGAGACGCCAGCTGATCGTGTCGGCCGTCTTCGAGCTGCCCCTCTTCTACGTGGCGATGGGGGAGATGTTCGGCTGGCCGCAGCCCTGGTTCGTCGCGGGCATGCGGGGCATGATGGTCAAGGCCGTGGTTGAGCTATTGCTTGTGATTCCCATCCTCCTTGTGAACCGCCATTACTTCGTGACCGGCTTCCGCACGCTCGCGCACCTCGCGCCCAACATGGACAGCCTGATCGCCATCGGTTCGGGCGCCTCGGTCGTCTATGCGGTCGCGGCGACCTTCCGGATGGCCTGGGCGCTCGGCACGGGCGACATGAAGGCCGCCCACATGGCGTCCATGGACCTCTACTTCGATTCCGCCGGCATGATCCTCACCCTCATCACGCTGGGCAAATACTTCGAGGCGCGTGCCAAGGGACGCACGACCGATGCAATCACGGCCCTCATGGACCTCGCGCCCAAGACGGCGACGGTCGTGCGCGACGGTGCCGAGGTGACCGTCCCCACCGAGCAGGTGCAGGTGGGCGATCGGGTGGTCGTGCGTGCTGGCGAGTCGATTCCCGTGGACGGCGTGGTCGTCGAGGGCACGGCGTTGGTCGACGAGTCTGCCATCACGGGCGAGTCCGTGCCTGTCGAGAAGGCTATAGGATCGCAGGTCACTGGCGCGACCGTGAGCAACAAGGGCTGGTTTGCCATGGAGGCCCGCGCCGTCGGCGACGACACGACGCTCGCCTCGATCATCCGACTTGTCGACGATGCCACGAGCTCCAAGGCCCCAATCGAGCGCATGGCCGACAAGATCGCCGGCGTCTTCGTTCCGGTCGTGATCGCATTCGCCCTCGTCACCCTTTTTGTCTGGCTCTTCCTGGGCGCGGGCTTCTCTGCTGCACTAACTCGTGCAGTCTCCGTGCTCGTGATCAGCTGCCCCTGTGCTCTGGGCCTCGCGACGCCGACGGCGGTCATGGTCGGCACCGGACGCGGCGCCGCCAACGGTATCCTCATCAAGAGCGCAGAGGCGCTCGAAGGTGCCTGCACGCTCGACGTTGTCGTGATGGACAAGACGGGCACCGTGACCGAGGGAGCGCCCAAGGTGACGGATGTCGTGGTTGCCACCGGGGCGACCGAGCGCGAGCTCATGCGAGCTGCCGGCGCGATCGAGCGCAAGAGCGAGCACCCGCTAGCCGATGCCGTGGTGGCCTGGGTGGATGCCAAGGGCGGCACGCCTGCCGACGCGGACGTCGTCGTGGACGAGTTCGAGCAGGTCGAGGGCGGCGGCCTTGCAGCCTCTATCGACGGGCATCTCGTGCTCGCTGGCAACCGTCGCCTGCTGGGGGAGCAAAAGGTCGACCTCGCGCAGTTTGCCGAGGTGGCCGACCGGCTTGCCGACGAGGGCAAGACCCCGCTCTTCTTCGCATCCGACGGAAAGTCGCTCGGCATGGTCGCGGTGGCCGACCCCATCAAAAAGACCAGCGCGGAGGCCGTGGCCCGGCTGCACCAGATGGGCGTGAAGACCATCCTGCTCACGGGCGACCAGCGCCGCACCGCCGTGGCCGTCGCACGCCAGGTGGGCGTAGACGAGGTCGTCGCGGGCGTGCTGCCGCAGCAGAAGGAGCAGAAGATCCGCGAACTCCAGGCGGGCAACTACAAGGTGGCCATGGTGGGCGACGGCATCAACGACGCGCCGGCCCTCGCGCGCGCCGACATCGGCATCGCCATCGGCGCCGGCACCGATGTCGCCATCAGCTCGGCGGACATCGTGCTCATGCATTCCGACCCGGCCGACGTGGCGACCTCGATCGAGCTCTCGCACGCCACGCTGCGCAAGATCAAGATGGGCCTCTTCTGGGCGCTCTTCTACAACACGCTCTGCATCCCCATCGCGGCCGGCGCGCTCACGGCCTGGGGCATCACGATCAACCCGATGATCGCCGCGGCCGCCATGGGCTTCTCGAGCGTCTTTGTCGTGAGCAACGCGCTCCTGCTGCGCACCTGGAAACCGCGCCCCGTGGACGTCTCGCAGGTGGCGACGCCCGAGCTCAAGATTAGCGATATCGACGGGAGGGCGGATGTCCCCGCATCCGGCTCCGTCGTGTCCGATAACAACAGCGGCGACGCCGCACAGACCAGCGGCGATGCCGCGGAAGGAGCAGAAAAGATGGCACACAAGCAGCTCAAGGTGGAGGGCATGATGTGCGACCACTGCGTGGCCCATGTGACCGAGGCACTCGAGGGCGTCAAGGGTGTGAAGAACGTCAGGGTCAGCCTGGCCGACGGTACCGCCGAGCTCGACGCCGGCCTCCTTGTCAAGAACGACGCGCTGGTCAAGGCAGTGGAGGATGCGGGCTACAAGGCCACGGTCGCCTAGCGAGAACTTCGCCGACTGCAAAGGTTTCGGCTTGAAAATCGCCCCCTAAGGTCAGGTTTTCCGAGAAATTGCGGAAAACACGGCCTTAGGGGGCGAAATCAGTGATGG
>OMXZ01000031.1:0-10909 GCA_900315165.1 uncultured Actinomycetes bacterium
CGAGGGCGTCGGTGAAGCGGCGCTGGGCGGCGCGACCGGCATCGTCCCACTTGAAGACGCCCGCATCCTCCAGCACGCCGCCGAAGACCCGGCCGATCTCCTCGCGGGTCAGGCGGCCCGTCGCGATCTCGCCCTCCAGGCGCGGGGGCAGGATCGCCAGGCCCATGACCTCGATGAGGCCGATGTTCTCCTTCTTGACGTGCCATTTGTCCTCGTGCGGATGGAAGACGCCCAGGGGGTGCTCGTCGGTCGTGATGTTGCAGCGCAGGGCCAGGTCGAGCTCGTAGGCGCCGTCGTCCGTGCGGCGGCAGATGGGGGTCACGGTGTTGTGCGGCGTGTCACCCGTGTGCGAGACGACACCGACTGCCGGGTCGTCCCAGCCGCGCCAGAGGTCGAGCACGCGCACGGCAGCGTCGAGCAGCTGGCCACGGTCCGCGGACACAAGGCGCAGGACGGAAAGGGGCCAGCGGACGACGCCGCAGGTCACGTCGGGGGCGCCGGCGATCCGGAAGGGCTCAGCGACCTCGGCCTGCATCATCGGGAAGACGTGGCGGCCGCCTTGGAAGTGGTCGTGGGAGAGGATCGAGCCTCCCACGATCGGCAGGTCGGCATTGGAGCCCACGAAGTAGTGCGGAAAGGCCGTGACGAAATCGAGCAGACGGCCCATGTTCTCGCGGTCGACGTGCATGGGGCGATGCTCGGGGCTTATGCAGATGCAGTGCTCCTCGAAATAGGCATAGGGGCTGTACTGCAGGCCCCAGGTCTCCCCGCCCAGCTTGACGGGGACCAGGCGCAGGTTCTGACGGGCGGGATGGCCTCCCGCGACCGCGGCGGGGCGGCCCGAATAGCCCTCGTTCTCGAGGCAGAGCTGGCAGGCGGGATACTTGACGTCGTCCGTGGTAGCACCGGCGGCCGCGATGTCGCGCGGGTCCTTCTCGGGCTTGGACTTGTTGATCGTGATCTCCAGGTCGCCCCAGGCGGTGGGAGCGGTCCAGGCGATGTTGCGCGCGATGGCCGAGCGGCGGACGTAGTTGACGTCGCAGCAGAGGCCGTAGAACCAGTCGGTCGCCTCACGGGCGCCCGCCGTCTCGCGAAGCTGCGCGAAGGTGCCCGCGACCTCGGACGGCCGCGGCATCAGCGTGCCCATGATCCGCATGCAGAGACGGTCGCGGCCGGTCGCTGAATCCTCCGCCTGGCCGTGGGCCACGCCCACCTCGGCCAGCGCGTCGAGGCAGGCGTCCAGGTCGAAGGGTTCCCCCTCCGCCAGCGGGTCGTCCGCGAGGGGCAGGCCCGCCCCGTCCCAGACGCCAACGCACTCGAGGACGCGGTTATAGGCCCATCGGGCGTCCGCGGGGCCGACGATGCCCCGGTCGATTGCGTAGCTTACCAGCTCCTGTGCAGCATTCGTTACAGCCATTGCGCACGCGCTCCCTCGTGATCAATCTGGCAGACTTGGCAGGCATCCGATCCGAAGACGGCGTCCATGCCCGCGACGAAGGACTCGAGGCGGGCCTTCGGCACGAAGGCCTGGATGGTCCCGCCGAAGCCGCCACCGTGGATGCGGACGGCACCCTCCCCCTCGAGCAGCGACGTGGCCACCGCGAGCGCCACCATGGCGGGCTGCTCAGTCGTGGCAGACTCGACGGCGCCGCCGATATTCTGGAGATACATGGCCGAGCTGGCGCCCGAGGCGTTCTCGAGCGCGAGGAAGCGGTCGATGTCACCCGCGGCCAGCGCTGCGGCACGGGCCTCCACCAGGGCGTCCTCGTGGAAATAGTGGAGGGCGCGCAGGACCGGGCGGTCGCCCAGGTCGCGGCGGAGCTGAGGGGTGCGGGCGAGCACATCCGCGCGCGTCAGCTCACCGAGACGGGTCGCGCCGAGCGCACGGGCCACGGCCTGCATCTCGCCTGGAACCGCAGCGTAGTCGTCCGTCTTGGCCGCGTGGTCGGCGCCGACCGCCACGAGGCAGAGGGCATAGCCGGCGTCCGCAAAGTCGAAGTCGATACCCTCGACCTCCACGTGTGCGGGATCGCCAAAGCCCATGTGCTGGATGCCCCCCAGAGCGCAGGAGGCCTGGTCCATGAGGCCGCAGGGCTTGCCGAACCATTCGTTCTCGACACGTTGGGCCATCTGGGCGAGCTCGATCTGGCTCAAGGCACCGTCGGCCCAAAGGGCGTTCATGGCCGCCGCGACCAGGAGCTCAAAGGCGGCCGAGCTCGAAAGGCCGCTGCCCGCGGGCACGCCCGACTCCGCAACAGCGTCGAAGCCGGCGGGCGTATAGCCGCGTTCGGCGAAGAGGGCCGCCAGGCCCCGGACCAGGGCGCTCGTCTTGCCATATTCAGACGGATCGGCCGCGAGGTCGTTGAGACTGACCTCGACCGGGTCGAAGCCGGCGGAGGCGAGGCGCAGCAGGCGCGTTCCGTTGGGACGGTAGAGGCCCACGGCGTGCTTCTGGACGGCGCCCGCGATCACATGGCCGCCCTCGTGGTCGGTGTGGTTGCCGGCGATCTCGGAGCGGCCGGGAGCCACGGCCAGAAGCAGCCGGCCCTCCCCCGCGCCGTAGGTCGTCTCAAGACGGTCGCGCAGGCGCGCGACCTGGTCGGTACGGTCGATGGTCTCTGCCATGGTCTATCCCCTCTCGCAGAATTTCGTGAGCGCCGCATGGTAGGTTGCCAGCTGGCCCGCGTCCCAGGCGCCCAGGTCGTCGGATGTGAAGAAGACGCTGCCCAGGCGCGTGTCGGCGTCGAGCAGGTCGGCGCGCTGGACGTCGGTGAGCTTGACGTCGCGGCGCAGGAAGAAGACGTCGGGGTCGCAGCCGAAGGCGCGCCCGTCCAGGTGCGCACGGCCGCGGGTGTTGGCGAGGTTGTTCTTGGTGGAGACGCGCTCGCGGCCGGTCAGGCGCATGAAGGCCTTGTCGTCCCAGTCGAGGCCCACGTCGCAGCCCACGCGGCAGAACTCGCAGCGCCCGAATGCCGAAACCATGGGCACGCCGCAGAAGTCGAGCCAGACGCCGTCGCCGGCTGCCTCGCGCAGCAGGTCGAGCGCGTCGGCCATGAGCTCACCGCGGTTCTTGCCCCCGTGGGGCAGCATGCAGGCGCCATACAGGAAATCGAGCTTGAGGAAGCCGAAGCCCCACTCGTCCACTGCCTTGCGGATGCTGGCCGTGACATAGGCGCGGACCTCGGGGTTGAGCGTGTCGAGCGCCACCTGGCCAGACCAGTGGCTGCCCGTGGGGACGACCTCCCCCGCCTCGTCGCGCAGGAGCCAGCCAGGATGGTCAGCGAAGAGGCGGGACTCGCGCTCGCACACGAAAGGCGCCATCCAGAGCCCCGGCACATAGCCGTGGTCGCGGGCCGCCGCGGCAACCGGACCCAGCTCGCGGGGGAACTTGGCGACGTCGGGCGTCTGCCAGTCGCCGACCTTGGTGTAGCCGTCGTCGACCTGGAAGATCTTGACCGCGGGCGCTGTGTCCATGCTGCCGAGCGCCTCCTCGAGCCCGGCGAAGTCGTGAGTGAGCTTGGCCTCGTCGATGTCCGTGTAATGGCGGTACCAGCTGGAATAGCCCACCACGCGGGGGGCCGGGCGGCAGGCGATGCCCGAAAGGGAAAGCCAGGCTTCCACGGCGTCGTCGAGCGCCCCGCCGAGCACGGCAAAGGAGAGCACCTCGCGCTCACGCTCCGCGGTAAGGTCGGCCGCCGGCACCTCCTTGTCCAGCGTGATCGTGCCGGCACGCAGGTCCTCCCAGATGGTCGTGAAACCCAAATCCTCATCGAGCGACCCGAAGAGGCTCACGGTGTCGCCGTCGCGCAGGTAGCCATAGCCGAAGCCGTGCTGATGGCCGCGGCGCGTGTCCTGGCGGGTGAAGCGGTAGTCGCCGCTGCCATCGAGCACCCAGTGGTCGATCGCCGCCCGCGGCATGCGCGAGAGACCGGCCATGCGGTCGTCGAGCGCCCGCTCCACGGAGTCGGTCCAGGAGTTGTAACCGTTGAGATAGAGGCTGCTCCAGTCCGCGAAGTCGTAGCGCAGGGTCGCCGTCGCGCGGACGAGTCGGACGTCGCGCTGGGGGCAGACGACGACACGCCAGGTCGACCCCGCGGTGTTGCGGACCACCTTGAGGCCCAGCTCACGCGCCGCGTCCTCGGGAACCGCGCGCCCGGACGCGACGCGCACGGTCCTCTCGGCCCCGCCGTCCGCGGCCCGCCAGGCCAGCTCGATAGTCGGATCGGTCGTCATCGTCGTCTCCCCTCGCACTCGTTCTTCTCGACTTACTCGGTCTTTTCCGCCTGGGCCTCGGCCTCGTGCGCCATGATCGTGGCGAGCACGTCCTTCTCGTCGTAGCGCAGGAAGATCAGGCCGCCCGCCAGGCAGAAGACCGTGGCGATCACGGCAGTCATGCGATAGCCGAAGCCGTTGGCGCCCAGGATCGAGACGGACGTGAAGAGGATCATGGCCAGCGTCTGCCCCAGCGTCATGCTGAAGGTGCGCGCGGCGTAGAACATGCCCTGGCGGTTCTCGCCGGTCTTGACGGCGTCCTGCTCGGCAATGTCGGCCAGGACCGCCTGCGGCAGGATGCCGAGGATGGCCATGGGTATGGCGGCGAGCACGGCCACGAGCACGCCCCAGGCCATCTTGGGCAGGGGGATGGTGCCGGCCACGGCGGTCACCATGAAGGCCACGCAGAAGAAGAAAAAGGCGAAGGCCACGAGCTTCTTCTTGCCCATCTTCTTGGCCAGCTTGTTGACCGGGGCGTAGAAGACCAGGCTGATCAGGGTCATCAGGGCAAAGAGGATGAAGGTGGTGTCGTCGGGCAGGCCGATGAGCTCGGTGATGTAGTAGGAAAGGCCGGTCTGGAACATCGTGATGGAGACCCAGTAGAGAACGTCGGAGGACTCGAAGATCAGGAACTGGTGGTTCTTGAAGGTCTTGGCCACGGACTTGCCCATGGGCGTGGTGGAGGGGACGGTGTCGGCGTAGACGTGCTCGTCGATCGTGAAGGCGGGCACGAGCATGAGGATCACGGCGACC
Source organism: uncultured Actinomycetes bacterium (assembly GCA_900315165.1). Lineage (GTDB taxonomy): Bacteria > Actinomycetota > Coriobacteriia > Coriobacteriales > Atopobiaceae > Olegusella. The sequence goes on from OMXZ01000031.1 coordinate 5,026, forward strand.
ACGGCCAGAATCGCGACGGTGGCACGGAAGGCGTTCACAGCGCCGAGCGACCCCTCGAGCATGCCCGCGACGTTGGGCACGAGGTAGGCAAAGGCCGTGCCAAAGAAGTAGGTGACCGAGATATAGGTTGAGAGATTGATGCGGGTCTCTTGCGTGCGGCCCAGCTCCGGGATCAGCGCGTTGAAAGGCGTGCAGTAGAGCGACAGCGTGATATAGAAGAGCATGAGGCAGGCCCATAGCAGCCAGTTGTTGGCAAGCTCATTGCTCGTGCCCGGCACCACGAAGACGAGCACGGTCATGAGGCCGAAGGGAATGGCGGCGCGGCGCATGAAGGGGATGCGGCGGCCCAGCTTGCTCGTGCACCGGTCGGACTTCGACGCGATGAAGGGGTCGATGAAGCCGTCGAGCAAACGACCGCAGCCCGTGATCAGGCCGATCACCGTGAGGCCCGCGAAGACCGCACCCTGGGTGATGAAGATCTGCCAGCCCTGGCTCATGAGGGTGTCACTGGGCATGTAGTAGTACACGAGCCAGTTGCTGATGATGCCGGAAAGGATGGCCCATCCCAGCTGGCCGATCGCAAAGCGCCACAGCACCCCGGTCGACGCGAGTTTCTTGTCCTGCATGTCTCTCTCCTTTACTTTAGCGAGCGACCCGCAGGGACCGCACCGCCGTCTCCACAATGCACTCGATCTCCGCGCTGCCGTCGGACTCGGCGTCGGAGGGGATCACGCCGCCGCGCACGAACTTCTGCGCCGCCCCCATCAGGGCGTGGGCGATGGCGTGGTAGAACACCCGGAAGTCGAGGTCGCAGGCCACCGTGCCGTCGGCGCGGCCCAGCTGGTAGGCGTCCTCGAACACCACGTAGAAGGAATCAATCGTCTGCCCGTAGGCCGAGAGGTCCCGCGCGTCAACGTGCTCGTCAAGCATGAGGCGGTCGAAGCCGTTGAGGAAGACGACAAACTCAGGCCGCTCCACATACACGCGGCTGATCTCGCCGAAAAGCGCGGCCAGACGGTCGATGCCGCTCATCTCGAGGAAGGCATCGGACTCGATGAGCTTGGCGACCTCGTCCGCGAACATGCCCCACAGGAGCGTGCCCGCCTCGGCCGCCAGACGCGTCTTGGTCTGGAAGTGGCGGTAGATCGTGGCCACCCCCACCCCAGCCTCCCGGGCGATATCGGTCATCTTGACCTGCTCGACGCCGTCGCGCAGGAAGAGCTGGGCTGCCACGGCGACCACGCGGTCGTCCGCGCTCGTCACCTCGGGCACCTCCACTTTGACCATGTTCGCCTCCTTGATTGATAGTCTGTCTATCGCTTTGATAGTCAGGCTATCAGATTGAGAGTCGGTGTCAATCGGAAAATTAATTCAAGCCGTCCACCCTCCCCAGCCCGCCGTTTGCGGAAGGTCGAAATTCGTACTTGATAGTCTGTCTATCATCATGATAGTTTGTCTATCAGTTACCACCCCAGCCGCTCACGCGGCGGGGATCATTTGTTACAGGAGACCAGCTCGGATGCGACCGCATCCGGCTTACCTGCCCCAGGAAGGGAGCCGACATGGCAGAGATCGAGGACCGCGCCCGCGTCGCCTTCGGCAACGTGCAGGACGACAAGACGTACCAGAAGGCCGTGAAGGGCAAGGAGAACTTCCTCAAGAAGTTTGGCGACGACACCGACGCCGTCTACCACTTGGCCGCCGCCGACGTGCCCGTGATCGGCGAGGCTCTGGGTGTCCGTGACCTTGTAATGGCGCAGGGCGGCGCCGCGCTCGATCTGGCCGCCGACGCCGCCGCCCACCCCGCCGCGGCCGAGACCCCGCGCACCCAGGCCGACGCCGCCGGCAAGCCCGTGATCGTGGGCAACATTCGCATGGGCTTCGGCCACTACCGCATCTCGATGGCCATGGCCTCAGCCGCCCACGCCATGGGCTACACCCCCTACTGGCTCGACCTCGCGAGCTTCTCCGAGACCACGGGCTCCAAGGTGATCGCCTATCAGAACAGACTCTATTCCATGGGCTCCAAGCTCAGCCAGACCGTGCCGCCCTTCAACGCCCTCGTGTGGGAGCCGCTCAACTCCGAGGGCTTCCGCAAGCTCTCCTACAACTCGGGCGACCAGAAGAACGCCGAGCTCTGCGTGCCCCTCTTCCGCGACATCCCGCGCGACACCCCCTATGTGGGCACGCACGTCTGGCCCTCCCAGACCGCGGTCCACGCGGGCATGACCCATGTGGTCAACGCCATTCCCGACAACTGGCCCATGGCGCTGCACCTGGCAGAGGGGTCGATCCACACGATCCAGACCCCCAGCTCCTATCTGGGCTACCACCAGCTGCGCGGCATGGCCAAAGACCAGCTCGCCCCCATGCCCGAGGACGCCCTCTTCTACACCGGCCACTATGTGGACCACGAGCTCGTGTCAAACATCCACGCCGACTGCGTGCGCCGTCGCGCCCGCCTGCGCTCAGGCGGCCCCGTGCGCTACCTGCTGTCCGTCGGCGGCGCCGGCGCGCAGGAAGACCTCTTCGTCGCCATCTGCACCCATGTGCTGCCGCTCGTCCGCCGCGGCCAGGCCACGCTCTTCGTCAACGTGGGCGACCACAAGAACGTCTGGGACGGCCTCAAGAAGAAGGTCCCCGGCATAGCCGAGATGGCCCACGAGCACATCGGCGATTTCTCCGAGGTCGCGGCCTTTGCCGACGCCGCGCTCGATGGCGACGTGGAAGGCGTCCACGCCTTCTGCAACGAGGACATCTTCGCGGCCGTCTACTCCTCCAACGTGCTCATGCGCTGCTCCGACGTGCTCGTGACCAAGCCGAGCGAGTTCTCCTTCTATCCCGTGCCCAAGCTGATGATCCACCGCATCGGCGGCCACGAGGCTTGGGGCGCCATCCGCGCGGCTGAGGTCGGCGACGGCACCTACGAGATGGACGACACGCCCGAGGTCCTACACATGATCGACTCCTTCCAGGACGACCGCGAGCTGCTCTGCTTCATGTGCGACCAGATCGAGCTGCAGGACAAGATCGGCACCTACGACGGCGCCTACAAGGTCATCGACCTGGCCGTCCACGGCGTCGACGCCGCCCAGCGCTGGTAAGAAGGACCCGCGGCCGCCACCCCCCGCCTCGGCGGCCGTCGGCACGGATAGCTCTAGCTCGCCAAAAGCGAAAGCCCCGCCGCTCTACTAGCCCATGGCCAGTACGGTCCTTGGGGTGGATTACCGAGAGGCTACAATTATCGGGAAATCCCAGCAACCTGACGCCTTTTGCACGGCGGCTCCCGCCCCTCCTCCGGCTCATCATGCATTTCAGGGTCGTTTTTCGTGATTCACGCAAAATGGACCATTTTTGAATGGTCTCCCCCGATATGTGTCGATTGCATCGTGCATTTATGGGTCAGTTCTCGGGAAATCCCTGCAAACTAAGCCTCGTAGTCGCCCGCGATTGTGATGTCCGGAACCGGCACGACGCGAGTCTTGATGCCCGCCGCATCGAGAATGGCTTCGGCAGCGCGCGTCTCCATTGAGTCGGGATAGGGGTTGTAGGCGTAGACGACCTCGGCGATGCCGACCTGTGCGAGCTCCTTGGAGCACTCGTTGCAGGGGAAATGCGTGACATAGACGGTCGCGCCGTGCAGCTCGCGCATGAGGCCGCGGAAGTTGAGCACGGCGTTGCGCTCGGCATGAATCACGTAGGGGTACTTGGTGCGCAGCGTCTCGCCCTCGCGCGCCCAGGGGAAGGTGTCGTCGTTCATGCCGCGGGGCGTGCCGTTGTAGCCGATTGAGAGGATGCGCTGGTCGGGCCCCACGATCACGGCGCCGACCTGCGTGTGCGGGTCCTTGGAGCGCTTGGCCGTGATGGCCGCCACGCCCATGAAGTACTCGTCCCAGCTCAAGATGCGATGTTTGCTCTCCATACGCGATCCCGTCCCGCTCGGCGTTTGTCGTCTCGACCCGCCTGCCTCAACTTATGTGGAAGAATAGCCGCTTGCCCTACGCAAGGCAAACTGAGGTGATACGCGGCGGCGTGACAGGCGCTACGGACAGCAGGATGCAAAGCTCGCGCGACCGACAGAGCGGTGTGCGATCGGCAAACCTTATGACCGATTGTGTCGCAGCGGGCGACAAAATGACAGCGTGCGGACGTGACATTGTGCCGTTTTTGCTAGTCGCGCACCCGCTGCCCTCGCGCATTTCCCATGATTGATGTGCTGGTTCTATGTATAAGCTTTCGAAAGGGGAACGACATGAGGATTCTATTGGTGTGCAATGCCGGTATGTCCACGAGCATGCTGGTCAACAAGATGAAACAGTATGCCGATCAGAACGGCATCCCCCTGGAGATCACCGCCCGCGGCATCAACGGCCTGCGTGCCGACGACGTCGACGCCGATGTCGTCCTCCTCGGGCCCCAGGTCGGCTACCGTGCCGACGCCCTGCGCGCCGCCCTGGACCCCTCCATCCCCCTCGGTGTGATGGACATGAAGGACTACGGTCGCCAGAACTGCAAGAACATCTTCGCGATGATCGACGAGCTGATGGGCAAGTAGCTCTCGATTATCTAGCGCGGGTATGCGCCCGCGCACATTATGCCCTCCTGTTTGGGACGCCGCTGCAGAACCCGGCGTCCCATTCTTTATGGGCCCACTCCATTACATGAGACGATTCCAGATCAGGCATCAGGAGATTCCGAACTCCCTACAAAGCTCGTCAAGGCGGGATGTATCCGAGAAGGCTTCGCTGAACTCTGCCTCGCGGCCAGCGTTTTTCATCGCCTCATGAAGTCGCGACAGCCTCTCGAGGGCATCGGCACGCCCTTCGGCACGCCCTTTATGCATAGCCTCATTCTTGATGTCTAAGTCGTGGAAGTATTGAATCATGAGACCATGCCTCCACTCCTCATCTTTCCTCAGCTGTTGGACCACCCGGTCCGCCTCAGCGGTTAGCGAACTACCACCAGCATCCTCAGGCTCCATGGTACCCGAGATTACAGAATCTGGTGTTGACCGTTTTCCATGACGAGAGACTGATCTTCCTGGCACTGAGGAAGGAAGGTATAGCGACGCCGGCCAAGCCCGAATGGATCCCTCAGACAGAAGAACACTACGTATGCATCGGGCATCTCTTCGTAGTGACTGCCTCTTTCTGTGTGTTCAAGATCGAGCATCGACGAGTAATAACGGAGGCGACGTGGGAGATCCGAAACCGCCGCCACCTGCATTTCAAAGTCATATACGTTGCCGTCCGAATCCTTTACGTAGACATCCAGCTGGACCCCTTTAGCAGAAATCGACTTCTGAACAGTGCGGTGCGGCTCGATAATCTCGACATGGTCGACCTGATAGCCGAGAATCTCGCTCACAAGCCTGGTACAGAACCGTTGGTCCTCCAAGGCTTTGCAGAAGGTATAGTCGTTGCTCAGCCTAATATCGTTCCAGGGATAGATTTTCTGACCCTCATCGCTCGAGCCTGCATCCTGATACCGCAGTCCCTCCCCTGGCTTCAATGACGCGCCCTTCGTCTTCCCCATGTTCATGTCTTCCCCTCCCATCGCACGCCGTCAAGAGAAGGATAAGGTATGCTACTTGCCACAAACTTGCAGGTAACTGGCGTGCAGCTGCCTGCAATCTTGCAGTTTCAGCTTGCACACGGGTAGGAACTGCTCCTGTGTGCCGCATAGACCGAGCATCCATCGCGCAGCATCTCATATATCAACTATTCAAATTATAAAATCTTCATAGTATTTCATAGACTTGAAATTAAATGCTGAGTGTAGACATAAAAAGACCGGCCGCCGAAGCGACCGGTCTCTAAATTCCTGGCTCCCCGGGCAGGATTCGAACCTGCGACACGCTGATTAACAGTCAGCTGCGCTACCA
>OMXZ01000031.1:10932-30224 GCA_900315165.1 uncultured Actinomycetes bacterium
AAAAAGACCGGCCGCCGAAGCGACCGGTCTCTAAATTCCTGGCTCCCCGGGCAGGATTCGAACCTGCGACACGCTGATTAACAGTCAGCTGCGCTACCACTGCGCCACCGGGGAATGTCAACGGAAGCTATTATACCTACCCCCGTCGCTCATGCAAGCGGGAATTTGAAGTTAGTCCGTGATCCTCCTGACGCGCAGGACGCCATCGATGGCGGACAGCTGCTCGGCCGTGTCGCGCGGCATCGTCTCGGAGATGTCGAGCAGGGTCACGGCATAGTCGCCGCGGCTCTTGTTGGCCAGGTTCTCGATGTTGAGGCCGGCCTTGCCGAAGAAGCCCGTGATCTGGGTCAGCATGTTGGGGACATTGCGGTGCAGGACGCACACGCGCGAGACCGTCTCGCAGACGCCCAGGTTGATGGCCGGGAAGTTCACGGAGTTGGTGATGTTGCCGTTGTCCAGATAGTCCTGGAGCTCCTCGGCGGCCATGAGGGCGCAGTTGTCCTCAGCCTCCTCCGTGGAGGCGCCCAGGTGCGGCAGGACGATGGCGTGCGGCGCCGCGGCAACGGCAGGCGTGGCGAAATCGGTCACATAGCGGGACAGCTTGCCCGCTTCGAGCGCGGCCACCACGGCTTCCTCGTCCACCAGCGTGTTGCGGGCGAAGTTGAGCAGGACCGCGCCTTCCCGCATACGGGCAATGACGTCGGCCGAGATCATGCCGTTGGTCTTCTCCCCCGCCGGCACGTGGACCGTGACAAAGTCGCTTGTGGCCACAAGGTCCTCCAGGCTCGTCGAGTAAGTGACCTGCGGGGACAGGTGCCAAGCGCTCTTGACGGAGACATAGGGGTCGTAGCCGATGACCTTCATGCCCAGGGCGACGGCCGCATTGGCGACGCGCCAGCCGATGGCGCCCAGGCCCACGACGCCCAGGGTCTTGCCCGCGATCTCGTGGCCCGCGAAGGCCTTCTTGGCCTTCTCGGCTGCCTTGCCCACGTCGGGGTCGTCGGCGTTGTCGGCCACCCACTTGGCACCGCCGATGATATCGCGCGAGGCGAGCAGCATGCCGGCCACCACGAGCTCCTTGACGGAATTGGCGTTGGCGCCCGGGGTGTTGAAGACCACGATGCCCGCCTCGGAGCAGCGGTCCAGCGGGATGTTGTTGACGCCAGCGCCGGCGCGCGCGACAGCGCGCAGGCTGGCGGGGAAATCCATGTCGTGCATCTTGGCGGAACGCACCATGATGCCCGCGGCCTCGTCGAGGTTATCGGTCAGCTCGTAGCCCTCACGGAAGGAGTCGGTGCCGACGGCCGAGATGTTGTTGAGGCAGTAGATCTTGCGGTCCTTCATTTACTTGTGCTCCTTCTCGAATTCGCCCATGAACTTGACCAGGGCCTCGACGCCCTCCTTGGGCATCGCGTTGTAGATGCTGGCACGCATGCCGCCAACGGTGCGGTGACCCTTAAGGTTCACGAGGCCGGCGGCCGTGGCCTCCTTCACGAACTGGGCGTCGAGGTCGGCGTCGCCCGTGACGAAGGGAACGTTCATGAGGGAGCGGTCCTCGCGGCGCACGGTGCCCTTGAAGAACTCGGAGGCGTCGAGGTAGTCGTAGAGGATCTGGGCCTTCTCGATATTGCGGCGCTGCATCTCGGCCAGGCCGCCCATGGACTTGAGCCACTTGAAGACAAGCCCGCACACATAGATATCCCAGCAGTTGGGCGTGTTGTAGAGCGAGCCCTTGTCAGCCTGGGTCTTCCACTTCATGACAGTGGGGGTGCCGGGCAGGACGTCGTCGGTGATGAGGTCCTCGCGGATGATGTTGATCGTCATGCCCGCGGGGCCGATGTTCTTCTGGACGCCGCCGTAGATGACGCCGTACTTCGTGACGTCCATGGGCTCAGACAGGTAGCAGCTCGAGACGTCAGCCACGAGGTCCTTGCCCTTGGTGTTGGGCAGGGTCTTGTACTTGGTGCCGTAGATAGTGTTGTTCTCGCAGATGTAGACGTAGTCCGCGTCGTCGTCGATGGGCAGGTCGGAGCAGTCGGGGATGTAGCTGAAGGTCTCGTCGGCGCTCGATGCCACGGCGTTGGCGGTGCCGTACTTCTGCGCCTCGGCATAGGCCTTCTTGGCCCACTGGCCGGTGATGATGTAGTCGGCCGCCTTGTTTTTCATCAGGTTCATGCAGACGGCGGCAAACTGGTGGTTGGCCGAGCCGTTCAGGAAGAGGACTTTGTAGTTGTCCGGAATGGCGAGCAGGTCGCGCAGGTCGGCCTCAGCCTCGTCGATGATGCCCTGGAAAACGGCAGAGCGGTGACTCATCTCCATCACGGACATGCCGGAGCCGTGGTAGTCGAGCATATCGGACTGACACGACTTGAGGACCTCCTCGGGAAGCACGGCAGGACCAGCGCTGAAGTTGTACACACGACTCATGGGGCCTTCTCTCTCGAAGCGCCTATAAGGACAGGTTCCATCATGCCACGCCCTGCAGGCGAACCTGAAAGCAACAGGCGCTTTGTTTCCGTTTCGTCACACAGGCGCATATCAAAAAGGAGAGCACCCGCGCCGTGCGGATGCCCTCCCCTACAAGACGAACGTAGCGCTTTCGGCCGCGCGACGCCTCCGGCCTAGTCCTCCATATAGTCCTTCAGCTTGCCGGAGCGGCTGGGGTGGCGGAGCTTGGCCAGGGTCTTGGACTCGATCTGGCGGATGCGCTCACGTGTGACGCCGAACTCGCGGCCAACCTCCTCGAGCGTGCGGGGGTGTCCATCCTCGAGGCCGAAGCGGAACTTAATAACCTTGCGCTCGCGATCGGCCAGGCCGTCGAGCACCTGCTCGAGCTGCTCGCGCAGCATGGAGTCGGAGGCGGCATCGGGCGGGGCGATGGCCGTGGAGTCCTCGATGAAGTCGCCCAGCTGGGAGTCCTCCTCCTCGCCGATGGGCGTCTCCAGCGAGACGGGCTCCTGGCTGATCTTCTGGATCTCGCGGACGCGGTCGGCCGACATGCCCATCTCGGCGCCGATCTCCTCGGGCGTGGGGTCTCGACCCAGCTCCTGGAGGAGCTGGCGCTGGACGCGGACAAGCTTGTTGATCGTCTCGACCATGTGCACCGGGATGCGGATGGTGCGGGCCTGGTCGGCGATAGCGCGGGTGATGGCCTGGCGGATCCACCAGGTGGCGTAGGTGGAGAACTTGAAGCCCTTGGTGTAGTCGAACTTCTCGACCGCGCGGATGAGGCCCAGGTTGCCCTCCTGAATGAGGTCGAGGAAGAGCATGCCGCGGCCCACGTAGCGCTTGGCGATGGAGACGGTCAGGCGGAGGTTGGCGGAGATGAGCTGCTGCTTGGCGTCGAGGCCCACCTGCTCGATACGGGTCAGGCGCCGCAGCTCGCTGCGGGAGAGCTCCACCTCGCCGCGCTCGGCCGCCTCGAGGCGCTCGGTAGCCTCGTTGCCGGCCTGGATCTTCATGGCCAGGTGGACCTCCTCGGAGGCGGTGAGCAGGTCGACCTTGCCGATCTCCTTGAGGTACATGCGGACCGGGTCGCCCGTGAGCATCACCGTGGAGCTATCCTGGCGGCGCGAGCGGGCACGGGAGGAGCGTTTTTTGGAATGGCTTTTGGGCGTGGAGCGGAGCACCTCGTTGGCAGCGCGGGCCTCGGCGCGGGCGGCGCGGGCCTCGGACTCCTCGTCGTCGAGGTCTTCCTCGTCCTCGTCCTCGTCCTCGTCTTCCTCATCGTCGTCGAGGTCGTCCACGATGTCGAGCTCGTCCTCGCCCATGTCGCCCATGCCCTCGAGCGCCGCCACCGCGACGTCCGGCATGTCGCCCTCGGACGTGATCGTGACGCCCTTGCCGCGGATTTCGGCGTACAGGGCCGTGAGTTCCTCGTCGTTGACGTCTATATCGACGATGGCCTCCTGGATGTCGTCCTCGGAGACGCTGCCGCTGTCCCCCGCGGTCTTGACGAGCTTCTTTGCCGCCGCCTCGAGCTCGGGCGAGAGTGCCGCCGTGTCCGTAGACTTCTTTTTCGTCGCCACATGTATCCTTTCGACAGAAATGCAGATGAATGATACCCGTTTTGGGTGTCGTCATACCTCGGAAGCGATTTTTTGGTTGAGCTCGAGGACCCGACGCTGGAGGTCCGCCGCCCGCGCATATGCCTGGTGGGTCTCCTCGGCGCTTCGGCTCGGGTCCGCTACCCGCAGACGCCCCTGAATCGACTCGATCTCGCGTTTATCCGAGCAGAGCTCAAGCACGTCGACTAAAAACTCCGCTTTGCGGACATCGTCCATCCCGCTTGTGAGCGTAAGCCCGCCGCTCGCCAGGATCCGGGGCGACTCCGGCACGACGGTCGATGCCGCCAGGACGAGCTCGGACGGCGTGGCCGATTCGGGCGCGCCGAGCATCGCCCATGCCATCACCTCGTGATGTCCGTCGGCCCAACTAATCTGGCCGAGGCGGTCGCCATAGGGGCGCACAACCGCCGGGGCCTCGGCGAGCAGGGACAAAAGCTCGCGCTCCGCCGCCAGCTGCTGGCGGGTGTCGAGCGACAGCACGCCCAGGCCGAGGTCCGCGGGCGGGGCGGCGACAGGGGCACCGGCCAGTCCCCCTTCCTCCATGATGTCGGCAGGCACATCGTATTCGTTATAGGGGCCGTCATAGCTTGAGGGGCCCCCGTAGGCGGGCGCCTGGGGCTGGTGGGAATAGGTCTGCCCCGCCCCTGCGCCGCGACCGTCCTCGCCCGCGGACGGGGTGACCTTTTTATTCCTGATGGCCCGCTTGGTCGCCTCGAGGTCGGTCCCCAGGCGCTGGGCGAGGTTGGCCGCGTAGCCGTCGAAATTGACGGAGTTCCTGAGCGGGGCGAGAACGCCGGCGGCCGCATCGAGGGCGCGCACGCGCTGTCCGGCGACGCCGAGGTCGAAAGCCGCCAGCTTCTTCTCGAGCACGAAGTCGACGAGCGGCCGCGCGCGGTCGAGGATCGCGCGCAGGTCCTCGGGGGCATGGGTGGAGAGGAACTCCATCGGGTCCTGGTCGTCCGGCAGCACCACGCACAGCATCTGCGCATCCGTCTGGTCGAGGAACTGAACCGATCGCTCCGCGGCCCGTTGGCCCGCGGCGTCGCCGTCGAACATGCAGACGATGCGACGGACCTGATAGCGCGAGAGCTTCTTGACGTGCTCGGCCGTAAGCGCCGTGCCGAGGGCCGCCACCGCGTTGGTGAAGCCGTGCTCATGCAGGGAGATCACATCGGTATAGCCCTCAACCACGAGGACCTCGCCCGTGGCCGTGATCGTGTCCTTAGCCCGGTCGAGGCCGAAGAGGAACTGAGACTTGTGGAAGACGGACGTCTCCTTGGTGTTGAGGTATTTCGGCTTGGCGTCGGTCAGGACGCGGCCGCCGAAGCCGATGGGACGCCCGACCTCGTCGTGAATCGGGAACATCACGCGGTCATAGAAGCGGTCGTTCAAACGTCCCGAGCGGGCGACGAGTAGGTCGGCCGCGACGCCCTCCTCCGCTGTAAAGCCCTTGGCCCGCAGGTCCTGGAAAAGGCGGCCGCGGCCGGGCGCGAAGCCCAGATGCCAGCGGCGGCAGACGTCCGCGCCGAACCCGCGGCCCGCCAGATAGGCGCGGGCGGCGTCGGGGCCGGCCCCGCGTCCGCGCATGAGCATCGTATTGTAGAAGGACTCGGCCTCTCCAAGGGCCTGTTGCAGGCGGCTGCGCTTGGGGCCGCGGGGGCCGCGCTCGTCCGAGAGCTCGATGCCCGCGCGGTCGGCCAGATAGCGCACGGCATCGGGGAACTCCAGGTGCTCGCGCTCCATCACGTAGTCGAAGACGTCGCCGCCCTTGCCGCAGCCGAAGCACTTCCAGAGGCCTGTGGCCGGGTTGATATGGAAGGACGGGCTCTTCTCCTGATGGAAGGGGCAGCAGCCCCAGTAGTCCTGGCCACGTCGCTTGAGTTGGACGGTCTCGGACACCAGGGCCAGAAAGTCGGTCGCGGTGCGCACACGCTCCTTGTCCTCTTCCCTGCTCACGCGCGCACCTCCCCGGGCCCTGTATAGGGATGCAACGCCGTAGCGGCATCCGTCCGTCCTCTACCTAGGTACATTTGTACCCAATTAATGTTATTGCCGACCACATGTTCTAGCTCTGCGGTCGATTCGAAGCGGCGAGCGGCACGGAGCCACTGGGAGAAGACGACCGCGACGTTTCGCCCGTAGAGGTCGCCCTCGAAGCCGAGCAGGTGCGCCTCGATGAAGGAGTCGTCCACCCGATCGGTAAAGGTACGGGGCGTCCCGACATTGATCGCCGCGGGCCAGGCGGCGTCCCCCACGATGCCCCAGCCGCCGTAGACGCCCTCCGCCGGCATGCAGATCACACTATCCACCTGCACGTTCGCGGTCGCGAAGCCGAAGCCCGCGCCCTCCCCGCGCCCGTGCAGGACACACCCGCGCACGAAGTGGGAGCGTTCGAGCAGGCGGGCCGCCTCACGCACGGCCCCTGTGCGGACGAGGCCCCGGATGCGGGTCGCGGACACCACGTCGTCATCGCAGATCACGAGGTCATGCGTCGATACCTCAAAGCCGCGCTCCCGCCCGAGATCCGCGAGGAGCCCGGGGGTACCGGCACCGCCCGCACCGAAGCGGAAGTTCGTGCCGATGTGGACCGAGACCGGCCGGCAGACGGCCCCGAGCACCTGCAGGGCAAACTCACGCCAACCGGTCCGTTCGAGCTCCTTTGTGAAATCGAAGCAGGCGACGGCATCGGCCCCCGCCTCGAGCAGCAGACGGATGCGGTCGTCGCGCTCGGTAAGGCGAGTCAGCGGCTTCACACCGTAGAGCACGTCGGCGGGATCTGGGTCGAAGGTCACAACGACCATGGGTACCCCGCGGCGCTGCGCGTCAAGGGCGGCGTCGGCGATAAGGCGACGGTGCCCCTTGTGCACACCGTCGAAGGCGCCGATCGCGACGACGCAGGGAGTGTGCGGTGTGATAGCGGTGTTGCGCGAAGCCGCCGCGTCCTGCCGGGCGATCAGGCGAAAGCTCACGGCCGCACCCCCTCGATTCCCTCGGGGAAGGTAGCTTCGCTACAGAGCACATCGCCGTGCCTGCTCCAGACGCCATAGAGACGGTCGCCGCGGACCAGGGAGACGCGTTCTCCCCCGCGGGGCTCGCGCAGGCCGTCTGCCGCGCCGGAAAGGTCGAGCACCAGGCCTGAGGGTATGCGTCGGCCGCAGGCGACATCGGCCATCTCGCGTTCGTCTATGAGCCGGACGGGAAGGCTGAGCGCACGGGCCGGGTCGATCGTGCAGATGTCAAGCGCCTCGGTGCCCCTCTGCGCCACGCCATCGAGCGCGGCGCAGGCATCGAGCCCGACCGAACCCGAGGCCGTGCGGACCAGTCCGGCCAGATGGGCGGCCGAGCCGACCGACCGTCCCAGGTCGCGGGCGATGGCCCGGATGTAGGTGCCTTTGGAGACGCGGAAGGCGCAGCGCCAGACGGGCTCGTCCTCAGTACCCTCCACCGCGATAAGACGGGATTCGTAAATCTCCACATGGCGCGGGGGCAGGTCGACCGCCTCGCCCGCGCGGGCCCGGTCGTAGGACCGCCTTCCGTCGACCGATATGGCCGAAAAGGCGGGCGGCACCTGGTCGCACTTCCCCACCAGGGACGCGACGGTCCTTTCCGCAAAGGCGGGATCGAGAAGGGATGCGTCGGTCGCGGCGGTACGCGTGACCTCGCCCTCCGCGTCGTCGGTCGCGGTCTCCGCGCCGAAGGCGATCCGGGCCTCGTAGCCCTTCTCGTCGAGCGTGAGCAGGCCGAGCAAGCGTGTGGCCTGACCGACACCCACCACGAGCACCCCCGTGGCCGCCGGGTCGAGCGTGCCGGCATGCCCCACGCGCTTGACACCGAGGGCCCGGCGGACGCGCGAAACCGCGCCCTGGCTCGTGATGCCGAGGGGTTTGTCGATGGCGATCAGGCGGTTGATAGCGCTCCTGTCTGTCTTCACGCTGGGCGCACCCTTCCTTTAGGAGAGGTCGATGCGCGGGAAGGAGGTAGTACCGCCCTGCTGGGCGACGCCCTCGGGAAAGAGGGCGCGGAGCTTGGGCAGCGTGATGGAGAGGACCTCGTCCACGTCGCCCTCGACGGTGAATCCCGCCGCGGCCTTGTGCCCACCGCCGCCGAGCTCGCGCGCGACGCCCGATATGTCGATACCCGTCTTTGAACGGAGGTTGCCGCGGACCTTGCCGCCGGGAATCTCCTTGAGGAAGAGGGCGACCTCGGAGCCCGCCACGCTGCGGACCACATCGACCAGGCCGTCGGCCTCGTCGAGACTGGCCCCTGTGCGCTCCAGGTCGGCCGCCGTGGCATAGCTGTAGGCGATGCGGCCGTGTGCAAAGGTCACGACGCGTGCCATGACCGCGGCCTTGAGGTGCAGGAACTCAAGACGGAAGCTCTGGTACACATTGAGCGAGACGACCGAGGGGTCGGCGCCCGCCTGCACGAGCAGCGACGCCGCGACCAGGGCCTCGGCGTCAGCGTTCTGGTACTGGAAGCGGCCCGTGTCCGTGATGATGCCGCAGAGGAGGCAGAGGGCGATGTCCCGCGTCAGCGGCAGGCCCAGGTGCTGTATGAACTCCTCCACGAGGACCGAGGCGGCCGCCGCGGAGGGCCTGATGTACCACGCCTCGCCGAAGGGGTCGTCGCAGGGATGGTGGTCGATGATGCAGGCATGGCGCGACCGTTCGAGCACAGCCTCGCCGTCCTCGAGCCGGTGGGCCACGGAGAGGTCCACCGAAATGAAGAGGTCGGGAGTGCCCGCATAGTCAACCGCGGGGACGAGTCCCTCAGCCCCGGGCAGGAACCGGTAGATACGCGGGACCGGCTGGTCGTCGGCAAGGAGGCCTGTGACCTGCTTATAGGGCCAACGGGCACGGATAGCCCGTTCAAGGGCCAACTGTGTGCCGAGGGCGTCGCCGTCGGGGTTGGTGTGGGCGCAGATGACGATCTCCTGCGCCCCCTCGATCAGGTGCGCGATGCGGTCGAAGGCCGCCGCCTGCTCGGCATCGAAACTCAGGGAACAGCTCGCTTCCATGAAGCTCCTCAGTGCTCGGGGGACTCCGCCGCCTCGGCGATCGGATACCCTTCCTCGTCCTTCTCGACGCCCATCGTGGGCGGCACGTCCTGCAGGGCGCGGGCGATACGCTCGGCCTCGTCAGCCGTGGTGTCGATCTGCCAGATGATCTCGGGCGACACACGCCAGCCGAGAGACCTGCCAAGAAGCGACCTCACGCGGCCCTTGGCACGCTCAAGCGCCTCCGAGACCGCCTCGTAGCGGTCGGGTTCGCAGCTTACGTAGGCGCGCAGGACGCTCTTGTCCACCGACACGTCGACCCCGGTCAGGGTGATCAGGTCGAGGTCCGGGTCCGACACCTCGAAGAGCAGGATCTGCGCGAGCTTCTCGCGGGCCTGCTCCCCGACGCGCCGGGAATTCTGGTTCTTCTTCATGACCCCGTCCTACTCAGTACGCGCGACCTGCTCGATGCGGTAGCACTCGATCTGGTCGCCCACGTGGATGTCCTGGAAGCCGTCGAGGCCGATGCCGCACTCGAAGCCCGCCTTGACCGACTTGACGTCGTCCTTGTAGCGGCGCAGCGACGCGAGGTCGCCCTCCCAGACCACGACGCCGTCGCGCACCAGGCGCGCCTTGTCGGACGCGGCGATCTCGCCCTCCTGGACCATGCAGCCCGCGGCGATGCCGACCTTGGGGACCTTGAAGGTGTTGCGGACCTCAGCCGTGCCGGTCTGAACCTCCTCCTCGGTGGGCTTGAGCATGCCGATACGGGCGGCGTCGATGTCCTCAATCGCCTTGTAGATGACGGAATAGGTGCGGATCTCGACACCGGCTTGCTCGGCGGCGGAGCGGGCCTTGCCGTCCGGGCGCACGCCAAAGCCGATGATGATGGCGTTGGAGGCGTCCGCGAGGGTCACATCCGTCTCGTTGATGGCACCGACGGCCGCATGGATCGTGTTGATGCGGACCTCGGACTGGTCCATCTTGTCCAGCGAGTCCTGCAGGGCCTCGATGGAGCCCTGGACGTCGGCCTTGATGATGAGGTTGAGCTCCTTGACCTCGCTTTCCGCCATAGTCTCGAAGAGGTTCTCGAGGGTGACGTGATGGACGCGGTTCTGCTCCTCGATGCGGGCCTTGAGGGCGCGCTCGTCGGCAAGGGCGCGAGCGTCGCGCTCGTCGGTGAAGACGCGGAACTCATCGCCCGCCATGGGCACGCTGGCCAGGCCCAGGATCTCGACCGGGTCGGAGGGGCCGGCCTCGGTGACATTGTTTCCGTGCGGGTCGAGCATGGCGCGGACGCGGCCGTAGGCCATGCCGGCGACCAGGGTGTCGCCCACGTGCAGAGTGCCGCGGTTGACGAGGACCGTGGCGACCGAGCCGCGGCCGCGGTCGAGCTTGGCCTCGAGCACATAGCCGGAGGCAAAGGTGTCGGGGTTGGCCTTGAGCTCGAGCACGTCGGCCTCGAGCAGGACGCTCTCGAGCAGCTCGTCGATACCCAGGTGCTTCTTGGCCGAGATGTTGCAGAACATCGTCTGGCCGCCCCACTCCTCCGGGATCAGATCGTACTCGGTCAGCTCCTGGCGGACGCGGGTTGGGTCGGCGCCGGGCTTGTCGATCTTGTTGACGGCGACGATGATGGGGACGTCTGCGGCCTTGGCGTGGTTGATGGACTCGATGGTCTGGGGCATCACGCCGTCGTCGGCGGCCACGATCAGGATGACGATGTCGGTGACCTTGGCGCCGCGGGCACGCATGGCCGTGAAGGTCGCGTGGCCCGGGGTGTCGATGAAGGTGATGGTGCGGCCGTTGATCCTGACCTGCGAGGCACCGATGGCCTGGGTGATGCCGCCGGCCTCGCCCTCGGCGACGCCCGTGTGGCGGATGGCGTCGAGCAGACTAGTCTTGCCGTGGTCGACGTGGCCCATGACGGTGACGACGGGCGAGCGCGGCTTGAGGGATGCCGGGTCGTCGTAGAAGGTGAAGGAGTTCTCCTCCTCCTTGGACATGACCTTGACGTCGACACCCAGGTCCTCGGCCACGAGCTCGATGAGGTCGTCTGACATGGACTGGGTCATCGTGAGCGGGGTGCCCAGAAGGAACAGGCGCTTGATGATGTCGTTGGCGGGCACATGGATGAGGTCGGCAAGCTGGGCCACCGTGGTGCCGGTCGGGACCTTGACGGTGTCGAGCTGGGAGAGGTCCTGGTCGTTCTTGATGGCCTCCTCGATGCGCTGCTCCTGCTCGGCCTCGGCCTTCTGCTGCTTGCGGCGCTCCTTGCGGCGACGGCGGCGGCCCGTGGATTCCTCATTGGCCTCGGCGACGGCCTGGCGGGCCTCCTCGAGAACGTGCTCGCGGTTGTACTCCTCGGCGGCACGGGCCATGCGACTGTAGCGGTCGCCGCCCTCATCCTCGTCGCGGCGACCCTTGCGGCCGCGGCCGCGGCCGCCACGACCGGTATCCTCACGAGCGGGCTCGGCGGGGGCGTCTGCATCGCGACAGGACCTGCGCACGTCGCCTTGGGAGCGACGGTCGCCACGCGCCTCCTCCTTCTTTTGGGAGGCTTCGGCAGCCTGCTGGGCAAGGACCTCCTCCTGCTGGGCGATCTGGTCGAGCAGGCTCGAGAAGGTCGGCATGCTCTTGGGGGCGGTGTCCTTGGGGCGGCGCGCCTCCTCCTCGGCGGCGCGGCGGGCCTCCTCGGCCTTGCGCTCCTCCTCGGCCTTGCGGCGGGCCTCCTCGGCCTTTGCCTGCGCCTCGGCGGCGGCTTTGCGCTCCTTCTCGCGACGCTCCTCGGCGGCCAGGCGCTCGGCCTCGGCCTTCTCGGCGGCCTCGCGCTCGGCGGCTGCCTTGGCCTCCTCCTCGGCCTTCTTTGCGGCTTCGATCTCGGCCGCGCGGGCCTCCAGGATAGGCTTGAGCTTCTTGCGGACCATGGCGACATAGGCGTCCTCGAGAGTCGAGGACGGGGTCTTCGCCGGGATCATCATTTCCTTGAGGTAGCCCAGCATCTCCTTGCCGGACATCCCGAATTCCTTCGCGAGTTCGCTAACGCGGGTCTTTGCCATGTGACCTACCTTCCTGCAACGTGCACATAAAACGGACGCCGGGGCGTCTTTTGGTCGCGGTCAGCCCGCGCTAGATCAGGGAATCGGGATCGTCGGACACGGGGACGTCCCCGAGGTCGGCAAGCTTCTCGTGGATGCCGCAGAAACGGGAGCCCGGACGCGCCATATTGCGGCACTGGATGCCGGTCGGCCCCACGTACTCGCAGCGGTGAGCGCCCTCCTCCGCCTCGGGCTCCTCAGGCTCCTCACGCACGGGGAGCTGGTCGAGGACCTTTGCCGCGAGGGACTCGTTCTTGATGTCGATGTGGTAGCCCGTGAGGCGAGCGGCCAGGCGGGCGTTCTGGCCCTCCTTGCCGATGGCGAGGCTGAGCTGGTCATCGGGGACGATGACCGTGGCATAGGTGCTGTCGGGATCCGGGTCCACGATCACGCGCGAGACCTTGGCCGGTGAGAGGGCCGCGGCGATGCACTTGGCGGGGTCGTCGGACCACAGCACGACGTCGACGCGCTCGCCGCGCAGCTCGGAGACCACGGTGCGCACACGGCTGCCCTTGGGGCCGACGCAGGCGCCTACCGGATCGAGGCGGTCGTCGCGCGAGCTCACAGCCACCTTGGAACGGACGCCGGGGTCGCGGGCGATCGAGCGGACCTCGACCACGTCATCGTAGACCTCGGGGACCTCCAGCTCGAAGAGACGCTTAATCAGATCGGGATGGGTGCGCGAGACGACGATGGACGGACGGCTGCGCTCGCCGCGCACGGGCGCCTCGCTGCCATTGGGGTCGCGGACGTCGATGATGATCGCCTTGAGACGCTGGTTGTGCAGGTAACGCTCGCCCTGGGGACGCTCGTTGCGCTCGTCGGGATAGCGACGCAGGTCGAAATGGGGCAGCTCGGCCTCGACGCCCTCACGGATCTTGATGATCGTGAAGTCGGGCGTGGACTGCAGGACCGTGCCGGTGATGATGTCGCCGATGCGGTCGGAGAACTCCTCGTAGATCTGCTCGCGGGCGGCGTTGCGCACGATGGCGTTGATCTCGGCCTTGGCGTGCTGGGCGGCGATGCGGCTCGTGTCCTTGGGGGTCACGTCCTCCTCATCGAACTCGGCGTACTCGCCGGTCTCGGGGTCGGGCTCGCCCTTGGGGATGAGCTTGTAGACGTAGACCTTGCCGGTCTGGGGGTCGATGGTGACGCGCGCGCCGTAGTCGAGGTGCATGACGTTGGCGTAGCTCTCAGCGAGCGACGTCTCGAGGCGGCCGATCAGGTACATCTGGTCGATGTGCTTCTCCTCGCAGAGCGCCATCAGTGCTTCCATCATCTGGGATGCCATCTTTGTCTTTCCCTTTCTGTCCGGGCCGTGAGGCACGCGTTATTTCTTCTTGCCCTTGCCGGCGTCATAGTCCGGCTTGATCTTTGCAGTCTTGATCTCTTCGAAGGGAATGTCGCACTCCCCCTCGTCGGTCGTAAGGCGGATCTTGCCGTCGGCGAATCCCTCAAGCCGCCCGGAAAAACGCCTGCGGCCCTCGGTAGCCGTCGTGACGACCTGGACCTGCTCGCCTGCGAAGCGCTCGAAGTCGCGCGGCCGGCGCAGGGGGCGGTCCATACCGGGGGACGAGACCTCCAGCGTGTAGGCGCCCGGCAGCGGGTCGAGCTCGTCGAGGGTCTCGCTGATCCAGTCGGTCTCGGCTGTGACCTCGTCGAGCGTGATCGTGGGGAGGTCCTCGTCGGCATGGTCGATGCGGACGCGCACGATGGGCGCGGCTGCGGCGCCGGCCACTTCGACGTCGACGATATCTACCTCATGAGCTGCAGCTTTGTCCTCGAGAGCGGTGAGGACCGCTGCCCTTGCCTCCTCGTGCATTTCCGTCCTTACAACAGAAAGGAAGCGGGGCGAACGTTCCACCCCACTTCCTTCACAACCAACCATTCACGAGCATTATTTAAGCATAGGCATTATCGCAGGTCAATCTACCAGTGAACAATCACCTTATCTCCAACACGGGTAAGGTCGTAGAGCTCGGCCGCTTTGGCCGTGGGAAGGTTCACGCAGCCGTGGCTGCCGTTCCATTGGTAGATGGTGCCGCCGAACTTGCTGCGCCAGCTCGCGTCGTGCAGGCCGACGGCATTGCCGACGAAAGGCATCCAATAGGTGACCTTGCTCTCGTAATCCGGCTCGCCGTCGCCATTCTCGTCCATGCCGACCAGGGTCTGGTTGCGCCCCTTGCCGCTATTGATGGCAAAGGTGCCCGTGGGCGTGCTGCGGCCCTCGCCCGTATTGCCGGAGACGATATAGGAATACCAGATCACGTTGCCGCCGTCGTCGTACATGCGGGCGAACTGCGTCGTGAGGTTCACGTCGATGTGGCGGCCGAGCTTGCTGGCGCCCTCGGTCGCAGGAGGGAGCTCTTGCAGGACGGTGGTCGGGACCTCGATCGGGTCCGTCTTGCCGTTCTGGAGGGCGTCAGCGATCGCGGCGGCTGCGGCGGCCGCGTCGATACCGTAGACATGGGTCTCGTCGGTACGTGCGACCGAGGCCGCCAATTGGTCGTTTGCCCAGCTCGTGATCGCATCGGTGTCGAGGGAGACCGCAAAGCCGTCACCGAAGGTGATCCAGCCGGCTGCTACCTCACCCGTGACGTGCGCCGCTTCCTTGCCGTTCGCCGTAAGGGGTATGTCGAGCGCGAGCATCCCGTTCGCCTTCTCGACCGCGTCGACCAGCTTGTCGTTGTCAGCGGTGACCTTGGGCTGGACGAGCGCGTCGTCGGTCAGTTCCACCTCGTCCTTGAGCTCGTAGACAGCCTCGGACGCAGCCGCCTCGACCGCCTCGGCATTGAGCTGGGTGCCGGGCGTCTCGGGCGTGACTGTGAATTTCTTTTCCGCCTCGTCGTAGGCAGGGGCCGCGTCCGTCGGCCCTTGCGCCGTGGCGTTGTAGTCCTCAACGGCCGCGTTCACGACCTGCGAGAGCTTGTCCTCGTCGTAGGTGACGGCCTCGTCGGTGACGATCTCCTGCGGCTCCACCAGGTCGTAGAGCCAATACGCCGGGTCGGTCTCGGCCTTCGCGGCCTCGGCAAGAGCCTCGCCGTCCACCGTAAGGTCGATATCGGACGCCGCGACGGCAAGTGAGAAACCGTCTGCTCCGGTGAGGGCGGCCTTCCAGCCCTCCCCCGCCTCGTCGGCCCGCGCCGCGAGAGCCGCCTCATCGAGGTTGGAGACATCGGTGCCGTTGACCGTCGTGCCCGGCACGAAATGGGTGCCGAAGTAGTAATACCCGGCGGCATACGCGATGCCGAGCAGGACGACTACGGCTATCAGGGCCACCGCGATGCGGCGGCCGTGTTTTGGTTTTGGCTGCACGGGTGCCGCATGGGCGCCCGTTTTTTCCTTGTCGGACAAACAAACCCCCTGGTACGAGCGGGACGTATGTTAGATCGCCACGATGTTGACGAGGCGGCGGGGGACGACGACGACCTTCTTGACCGTCTTGCCCGCGATCTGGTCGGCCACGGCCGCACGGGCCGCAGCTTCCAGGTCCTCCTTGGAGGCGTCGGAGGGCACGTTGATACGGGCGCGGACCTTGCCCTTGACCTGGACGGCGATCTCAACCGTGTCGTTGGCGGCCTGCGCCGGGTCGAACTCGGGCCAGGGCTCGTTGTAGACCGAGCTCTCCTGTCCGAGCGCGGCATGGAAGAGCTCCTCGCACATATGCGGCGTGATCGGGGCGAGCATCGCCACGATGTCGTGGGCGACGCGCCAGTCGAAGGCGGCGTCGCGCTCGGCCGCGGGCGCATCGTTCACATACTTCGAGACGGCGTTCACGAGCTCCATGACCGCGGAGATGGCCGTGTTGAACTGGCCGCGGTCGAAGTCCTGCGTGGCCTTGATGCCGAGGCTGTGCAGGTCATGGTTGAGGCTCGCCGCCGCCCCGGAGAGGGCCGTGGGGTCGTAGTCGCCCTTCTCGGCGTCGCGCGAGAGCAGCCAGACCAGGCGCCAGACGCGCTTGATGAAGCGGTTGGAGCCGGCCACGACCTCCTCGTCCCAGGCGAAGTCCTTTTCGGGCGGGGCGATGAAGAGGATGGCCAGGCGCATCGTATCGGCGCCGTAGGGCTCGATGACCGAGCTGGGCGGCACGACGTTGCCCTTGGACTTGGACATCGTCTCGCCATTGGCGTCCTTGACCATGCCCTGGCAGAGCAGGTTGGTGAAGGGCTCGTCGATGTCGAGCAGCCCCAGGTCGCGCATGACCTTGGTCCAGAAGCGCGAATAGAGCAGGTGCAGGATGGCGTGCTCGATGCCGCCGATGTAGTTGTCCACCGGCATCCAGCGGTCCACCGCCTCCTTGGAGAAGGGGGCCTCGTCGTTATGCGGGTCGCAATAGCGCAAGTAGTACCAGCTGGAGCACGTGAAGGTGTCCATGGTGTCCGTGATGCGCTTGGCGGGCTTGCCGCACTTGGGGCAGGTGGTCTCGTAGAAGGGCGCGTACTCTGCGAGCGTGTCGCCGGCGCCCAGGTCGAGGTCCTCCGGAAGCAGGACGGGCAGCTGATCCTCGGGCACGGGGACGTCGCCGCAGTCGTCGCAGTGGATCATCGGGATGGGGTTGCCCCAGTAGCGCTGGCGCGAGATCAGCCAGTCGCGCAGGCGGAACTGGACCGTGCGGCGGCCGCAGTCGTGCGCGACGAGCCAGTCGACCATCGCCTGCTCGCCTTCGGAATGCTTGCCGCCCTTAAGCCCGGTGAACTCGCCGGACTGCACGAGGTAGCCCTCGGCTTCAAGCGACTCGTCCCAGTCGACGTCGGTGACGACCATGTCCTTCTCGTCCTTGAGCCGTTCGTAGAGGGGGTCGTCCTTCTGCAGGATGATGGGCGGGATGGCCAGGCCGTACTTGCGGGCGAAGTCGAAGTCGCGCTGGTCGCCGCAGGGCACGCCCATGACGGCGCCCGTGCCATAGTCGAGCAGGACGTAGTCGGCGACCCAGACGGGGATGGCCTTTTGCGTGATCGGGTTGATGACGCAACGGCCGGTGAAGACGCCGTGCTTCTCGCGCGCGGAGCCCTGGCGATCGACGGCGCTGACCTGCTCCACGCTCTTCTTGAGCGCGAGGTAGGCCTCCTCGTACTCGGTGCCTGCGACGAGCTCGGCCGCAAAGTCGCTCTCGGGCGGCAGGACCATGAAGCTGGTGCCGAAGAGGGTGTCGGCACGGGTCGTGAAGACGGTGACCTTGCGGTCGGTGGGCGTGACGCCGTCCTCTGCCGCGAGGGTGAAGTCGATCTCGGCACCCTCAGAGCGGCCAATCCAGTTGCGCTGCTGGGCCTTGACGTTCTCGGGCCAACCCTCGAGCTTGTCGAGGTCGTCGAGGAGCTCCTGGGCATAATCGGTGATCTTGAGGTACCACTGGGAGAGCTCGCGCTTCTCGGGCACGCTGCCGCAACGCCAGCATTTGCCGTCGACGACCTGCTCGTTGGCGAGGACCGTCTGGCAGGTGGGGCACCAGTTGACCGGCGAGGTGGCGCGGTAGGCCAAGCCCTTCTTCCACATCTGGATGAACATCCACTGGCCCCACTTGTAGTACTCGGGGTCGCAGGTGTTGAACATGCGGTCGTAGTCATAGGAGAAGCCCATGCGCTTCATGGTCTTGACGGCCTGGGCGATGTTTTCGTGGGTCCACTTGCCAGCCTGGGTGTGGTGCTTGATGGCGGCGTTCTCCGCGGGCAGGCCGAAGGCGTCGAAGCCCATGGGGTGCAGGACGTCGTAGCCGCGCATGCGGGCCTGGCGGGCCATGGCGTCACCGATCGTGTAGTTGCGCGCGTGGCCCATGTGCAGGTCGCCCGAGGGATAGGGGAACATCTCGAGCACATACTTCTTGGGCTTGGCGGGGTCCTCGTCCGTCTTGTAGAGGGCCTCGTCCTCCCAGATCTTCTGCCACTTTTCCTCGATGGCCTGCGCGTCGTAGGCCGGGATCTCTTCTTCTGCCATGCAATCCCTCCAAACAGCCATAAATTCACAAGTCAGCAGTATAGCCGAGACCGCGGACACGGACCGACTCGTAACCTCGCGGACAAGCGGGGCTTGCCCCCACCCCGATGACCCCGGCTCACGAAAGATGCACCACTGGCCGCCAGAGGTCCGCCTCTTCCATCGAGTATTCGGAATCAAAGATTTCTTCAACCGCCTTTCACGGATTGCTTGAAATTTACCGTTGAAATTAAATACCCCCCCCGACTAGGATTTTATTAATCGGACCCTCGAGAAGGGAGAGTTATGTACTGCAATAAATGCGGCGCGGAAAACACGGATGGAGCGAAGTTTTGCACCAAGTGCGGGGCTCCTCTAGACGCTAAAACTGCAAACACGGCGCCTACGCAGATGTATCAGCAGGTTACTCAAGGCGCTCCCCAGCAGCAATTCCAACCGGTACCGCAGCAGCCCGCCGGGAAAAAGCCCAAAGGCAAAAAGAGCCCTCTTAAGATTATCGGCATCGTAATTCTTGTCATCCTTGCCATAGGCATATTCGGCGGGGGCTGCAGCGGTTCTTCGGATGATTCCGACACTTCTTCGAGCAACACCTCCACTGAGCAGTCCGCTCCCGCTGATACGCAGCAAGAAGAGGAAACCGCACCTTCAACGGCTGTGATTCCAGATGTCAACGGCCAGAATGGCGCCGATGCTGAGCAGGCTCTGAATGATGCTGGGTTCACGAACATCACTTTCACGTCAATCGAAGGTGACAGCGTCTGGTCACCCTCCGACTGGACTGCACAGGGCACCGATCCTGCTGCGGGCACGGAAGTCGCCACGGACACAGAAATCACTCTCACCGTCAGCAAGTGTCAGATCAATGTGGAATCTGCTGGCGCTGACCAGTACGGCCTGTACAAGATTACGGGTACCCTTACCAATCTATCTGATGAGGACTTCTCTTATGTCCAGCTCACCTATGACATCTACGATGCCTCAGGCGTGAAGATTGGAGATGCCTACGCCAATACCAGCGGCCTCGCAGCAGGTGCGACTTGGAGGTTCGAAGCTACCTATCTCGATACCGATACCAGCAACATAGCTTCCTATCAGCTAAGTGAAGTGACCTACTACTAATCGATTTCGCCTAAATAGGCAATGGGCGTCCCTGCAGCATTGTAGGGGCGCCTTTTATGTTCGGTTTGTCTGGCAGCGCGT
>OMXZ01000032.1 GCA_900315165.1 uncultured Actinomycetes bacterium
AGGAGGCCGCATAGGATAGACGAGGATTCGGTGCGAGTTCTGACGCCGGCGACACCGCCCGTCAGAGACTGTCTACACCAACATTTCCGACGCTACCTCCGAGGCCAAAGCCCTTTAAGGCAAGGCGCTCGCAAAAGAAGAACGCTTTTGCTCGCTTGCTCAAGTCATAGCTTGAGAATTGACTTTCGCAACATGCCTCAAAGGGCTTTGGCCTCGGACGCTGTCTATCTTCGCTGCTCTAGCGCTTCCAGGCCCAGAAGGGATCGTCCTTGATGGGACGGTCATCGGGACGCGCGAAATGGTAGGCGATGCGTTCGCCCCCACGACTCAGCTGAATCGTCCCACATCGCACGAAGCCGCGACTCTCGAGCAGACGCTGCATGGGGATGTTGTCCGCATGGGTGTCGACCCGGATGTTGTTGGCCGCTTTGATCACCCAGTCGATCATCTGCCCGCCGATACCCTCGCCCTGGCGCAGGGCAGCTAAACGATGGACCGTGAAGTATGGGAACTTGTTGAGCCAGGCACCATCGATCTTGAGGTAATCGGGTTCATCCGTGCCATCGAAGACGAAACAGCCCACGACCTCGCCCGTATCGTCGACAGCGACCATTTGGGCCCCGCGGCGGACGTCGCGCTTGGCCTCCCGAAAACCAGGGTAGTCGTCATCCCATTGGTTCGCGTTGCCGCTGTCCTTTATGAATTGCCGAGCAGCATCGTAGATGCGGCAGATGGCATCGACATCTTGCTTGGTCGCAAGCCTGATTTCCATATACGAGAACCCTTCCTCGACTCGCGCGGGAGGCGCGCGGGATACGTGAGGTATCGGCTTCCTACTTCTCGGGCAGAAGGCCGGTGCCCAAAAACTCGCCGCCGAGCACGTGGACGTGGAGGTGCTTCACGACCTGGTCGGCGTTGTCGCCCGCGTTGGAGATGACGCGATAGCCGTCCTTGTCGATGCCGGTCTTGGCCGCGACCTCCTTGATCGCATGACCGATGGCCGCAAGGACCTCGCCAGGGATGTCGTCCGAGAAGTTCACGTAGTGCTGCTTGGGCACGATGAGGACATGGACCGGGGCCTGGGGCTCGGCGTCCTTGAAGGCGGTCACGTACTCGTCCTCGTAGACGTAGTCGCTCTCGATCACATGGTTGGCAATCTTGCAGAAGATACAGTCGTCCATTCCCGTCTCCTACTCGTCGATGAAATTCGTCGCAGGCGCCGCCGTCGTATCGGTGACCGGCGTGGCGGTCCCGGCCTCATCAATCAGGACCTGGACCTTCTGCTCGGCATTGGTCAGGCGCTCCCGAAGGCTCTTGAGCAGCTCGACGCCACGGCTGTAGCGCGCAAGCGCATCCTCGAGCTCCAAATCGCCCGCCTCGAGCGCACGCACGATCTGCTCAAGCTCGATGGATGCCTCCTTGAAGCTCATGTCCTCGATCTTTTTTCCCTCTGCCATGCCTACCTGCCTTTCTCTGCCGATTGACCGATTTCCGTAATCTTGGCGCGAGCCGAGCCCGCGCCAAGGAGCATGTCCACCTCGTCGCCGATGGCAAGCGCGTCGGCAGTGCTCACCACATGACCGTCCTCGTCGCGCACCAGCGCGTATCCGCGTGAGAGCACCTTGAGCGGGGACAGGGCCTCGAGCGTGCCCGCAGCCTGAGCCAGTCGGTGCTCATAGGGGCGCAGGAGCCGTGTGCCCGCGTTGCGCAGGAGAAGCCCGTCATCATCGAGACGACTCCTACGCTGTGTCAGCAGCCGCGGCAACGCCCCGTGCAGCCGCTCCGCGGTGAGTTCGAGACTTCCCTCACGGTCGTGCACGAGGTACAGGGGATCCTGGAGGCACTGGTGGGCAGCCAAGGCTTCGACATACTGAACCTTCTGCGATACGGTATAGCTGAGCGACCGTCGCGCCGACTGTCCGCAGCCGTCAAGCCATTGCTCCCGCGCCTCAAGCGTTCCCCGCATGGCACGGGCCATGCGTTCACGGCGCTCGATGATGACTTTTTCAACCTCATCGAAGGCAGGGGCCACCGATTCTGCGGCGGCGGTCGGCGTCGAACAGCGGCGGTCGGCGACCATATCGCAGATGCAGGTGTCCGGTTCGTGACCGATGCCCGTGATGACCGGCACGGGACAGGCGGCAACGGCACGTGCGAGTGCCTCGTCGTTGAAGGTCATGAGGTCCTCGAACGACCCGCCGCCGCGCACGAGCAGGATGGCATCGGGCTTGGCTGCAGCAGCCACCTGGAGAGCCCGAATGATCTGCTCGGGAGCACCGGGTCCCTGCACCATGCAACCCGCCGCCTGAATCTCGACGAGCGGATTACGGCGCGCGAGCGTGCGCTTCACGTCGTCGATGACCGCACCGGAAAGCGAGGTCACCACGCAGACCCGTTCGCAGAAGCGCGGGATGGGGCGTTTGCGCGCAGAGTCCATCAGGCCCTCGCGTTCGAGCCTACGGGCGAGCTCGGCGACCTGCTGACGCAGCAGGCCCTCCCCCGCCACGGTCATGGATTTGATGTTGAAGGAAAGCGAGCCGCGGCGGTCATAAACATCGAAGGCACCCGTCATCTGGACCTGCAGGCCGTCCCGCAAGTCGAAATCGAGCTTTTGGTAGACGTACTTCCACATCGTGACGTCCATGGCCGCCGCGTCGTCCTTGACCTGGAAGTAGCAGTGGCCGCTGCGCGCATTGGGACCGCGGAAGCCAGTGACCTCACCAGTGACCACGAGGATCGGGAGGCTTTTCACCTTGCCCTTGACGAGATTGACCGCCTCGCTGACGCTCAGCGTCCCGTCCTTGTCCCGACCAGGCGCGTCTTCCGAGGCCGACTCGCCGACCATGTTTTTAACGCCGGGCATCGCGACCGGCTCGGGCCCGACCTCCCACGACCAGGGCATCGCTAGTCCCTCCTCGTGCGGCTGAGCAGATAGAGGAGCTGGATGATCGACGTGAGGGCGGCGGCCACATAGGTGAGCGCGGCGGCGGTCAGTACCTGGCGGGCGCCCTTCTCGTCGACGCCCGTCCCGGCGGATCTCAGGTAACGCACCGCACGGCGAGAGGCATCGATCTCCACCGGAAGCGTGACCAGCTGGAAAATGACTGAGAAGGCATAGAGGGCAATGGCCAGCCGTACAAAGCCCATCGCACCGAACACGAGACCGATCATGAAGAGCAGACCCCAGGTCTGCTGGGTGAAGTTCACGACGGGAACAAGGGCCGCGCGGAACTTCATCGGGAAGTAACCCTGCTCATGCTGGACCGCGTGCCCCGCCTCATGGCAGGCCACCGCCACGGAGGCGACAGAGCCGGCATGCATGTTCTCGTCAGAGAGATGGAGATTGTTGTCCCGCGGGTCGTAATAGTCGGTCAGGTGGCCGGACACAGGCGTGATACCCACGGTGCGGGCACCGTTTGCATCGAGCATGCGCTTGGCGACCTGGGCACCGGTGGTCCCGAACGACCCCTGAACCTTGGACCACTTCTTGTACATGCTATTGATATAGGCCTGCGTGCCAAAGCCGAGCACCATCGTGATGATGAGCACGATGATATAGGCGCTGTCGTAGTAGTAATACATTCAAGCTCCCTTCGCCGTACTTTCCGGGCTCGTATTACTCTACCCGATGGGGCGGACACGCAAACGAGGCACCTAGAGCAGCTCGACGTGACCGTCCTTGACCGTGAGGCCACACTCCCCTTCGAGCAGCTGATCGAGCCGGGTGGCGAGCAAGTCGTGGCGCCATCCATTGTCCAAGGGCGACGGACGCCTGAGCAGATAGTCGTGGAGGTCCTCACGCGACGCAAGCAGCTGCACGGCAAGGTCGTTCTGCTTGGCCACGATACGGGTGAGGGCATACATCAGATCGAGCGCTCCCTCGGTCTCAGGGGAAGGGCGCTCATGCCGACGCTGATGGGGTATGTCGGCGGTATTGGCGGACGACCCTTTGTGCAGGGCCCGCAAAAGCCCTGCTGCCATGCGGTCGTTCAGCTGCTCGGCGCCGCGTATGCGCCTAAGCGCGGCGGCATCACGGGGAATCCGCCGGCAGCACTCGACAATGACCTCGTCGGAAACGACCCATCGGCGTGGGATATCGCGCTCCGCCGCAACCTGTTCACGCCAGGCGCAGGCCTCACGCGCGACGCCGATCTGCTTGCGGGTGAGCGAACTGGTGCGCTTGAGATGGAGGAAGGCGAGACGGGGGTCGCGCTCTGTCTCCGCTTTTTCAATCAGGGCGTCCATCTCGGGCAGGACCCAGCCGAGCCGGTCCGCCGCCGAGAGACGCCTGACCATGTCATCGTACATACGGGGCAGGTAGCGCACATCGTCCTCGGCGTAATCGAGCTGATGGGCGCTGAGGGGCCGGTGAGTCCAATCGGAGAGAGCCTCGGCCTTGGCAAGGTGAACGCCACAGAGCTCCTCCACGAGCGCCCCGTAGCCCATCTGCTGGCGCAGGCCCAGGAAGGTCGCGGCCACCTGTGTATCGAAGACGGGCTTGGGCACGACGCCGAGCGCCGCATGCAGGACCTCGAGATCCTGGGAACAGGCATGGAAGACCTTCACGATCGAGTCGTCCGCGAGCAGGTTAGCAAAGGCGGATAGGTCGTCCAGGGCGATGGGGTCGATGAGGGCCACCTCGTCGCCGGTCGCGGCCTGGATGAGGCAGAGTTTGGGGTAATAGGTCCTCTCGCGCAGGAACTCGGTGTCGATGGCGAGTACCTTGGCGGAAGCGGCGCGCTCGCAGAAGGCCGCAAGCTGGTCTGGAAGGGTAATGTACACGCGTTTGTCTCGTTTCGAAGCAGGGTCGAAAAAGCTATCATCGTGATTTGTTGCATTAAGTATACGCCGCATCTGGAAAATGTCCGAACGGAGGAACGATGCGCTGCCTGATAGTACACAACCTGCGCTCCGGCTTCGGTTCGACCGCGATCTTCGAGTTCGAGCGCGCGCTTGTCTTTTCCGGCGACGAGGTGGTGCTACGCACCCTGGGCGAGGACGAGCGCGCGGCCGACGCGGTGCGCGATGCAGAGGATTTCGACTTGGTCGTGCTTTCCGGCGGCGACGGCACTACCACCAACCTGCTCTATGCGCTGAGATATCGCGGGGTGCCTGCTTGCGTCTTCCCCTCCGGCACGGCCAACCTTTATTGCATCAACCTCGGTGACAGCGTGGATCCCACCTCCCTCGCCCATGCCTGCCGTGTCGGCGCCACCGCGACGACCGACTTGGGTGAGGTTACCTATGTCGATGTGGACGGCAAGGAGCACGTCCGCGGGTTCAGCATCATGATGGGCACGGGTTTCGACGCACAGATCATGAGGGACGCCGTTGCCGGCAAGCAGGCCCTCGGCGAGAGCGCCTATTTTGCCGCGGCAGTCGCCAACGCGCGGCCGGCGGTCCATCACTTCAAGATCACCGTCGACGGCGAGACCTACGAGCGGGACGGCATCTCCTGCCTGATCGCCAATAATGCGACCATCCAGGGCGACGTCCGCATCGTGCCCGATGGCCGCATGGACGACGGACTGCTCGACGTGATCATGCTCGAGCAGACGGATGCCGTGGGACTCATCAAGCCCATCGTCGCCAGTCTGATGGACCACGAAGGCACCCAGCTCGGAAGGCCCCAGATCGAGACCTTCCGCGGCCGCGACATCCTTATCGAACCCGACCAGCCTATTCCCCTCGAATACGACGGTGAACCCGCGCCGGGCCTGGTCAAGAGCTACCATGCCCATGCGCTCGCCGGCGCGAACCAGGTCATCGTCAGTCCTATCAGCCCCTATTACCCCGCAGAAAGCCCTTACAACGAGGCGAATCCTCGATTTGACAGCGCGGTAATCCGCCCCTACCCCACACTCTGACGATACGGAAATGTTGCCAATGTACACCTTCCGAAGCCACATACGCTACAGCGAGTGCGACGAGCATGGTCTGCTCTCGCTCGAAAGCCTTATTGACTACCTGCAAGATTGCTCAACCTTCCAGAGCGAGCACCTCGGCATCGGCCTCGACCACATGCGGGAAAACCACATCGCATGGTTCATCAGCGCCTGGCAGATCTGGATCGACCGTCTACCCCGCTTCGCCGAGCCGATCGCCATCTCGACTTGGTCGACGGGCGTCAAGCGCACAAGCGCGGGCCGCAACTTCACGATCGTCGACGGCGAGGGCAAAAGCTGTGTGCGTGCCGACTCCCTCTGGTTCGTCTACGACACCGAAGCGAAGCGCCCGATCCGCATCCCCGACTCTGAGCATGTCTACGACGAGGGCGACGCCCCGCTCGACTTGCCGCCCACCCAGCGCAAGCTGCCGGTCGAAGGCCCCTATCGCGAGGCATCCCCCATCGTCGTCACAGAGCAGCACCTCGACACCAACGGCCATGTCAACAACGCCCAGTACATCCGCATGGCGGCATCGGCGCTCGACGTCCCCGTGGACGTTCGGGTACTGCGCGTGCAGTACAAACTCATGGCGCTGCTCGGCGACACCATCATCCCGCGTCTTCATGACACCGACGGCGGCGTCACTGTGGACCTGGCCTCTCCTGATGGCACCACCTACGCCGTCGTCTCCCTCTCGGATAAGTAAGACACACGGAATGGAGCGGTCATGAGGGCCATCGTCGCGGTTTGCAGGGACTGGGGCATCGGCAAGGACGGCGACCTGCTTGTCCACAATAAGGAGGACATGCACAGCTTCGTGCGCCACACGACCGGCGGCACCGTCGTCATGGGCAGGTCCACGCTCGACAGCTTCCCCGGTGGCCGTCCGCTCAAGAATCGCCGCAACATCGTGCTCACACGCCAGACCGATTTCGCCCGCGAGGGGGCCGAAGTTGCTCACTCCGTCGACGAGGCGCTCGCGCTCGTGGCGGATGCCGATCCCGACACAGTCTGGATCATCGGCGGAGCCTCGGTCTACCGGCAGCTGCTTCCGTACTGCGACGGTGCGGTCGTGACCAAATATGACGCGCTCCGCGATGCGGATACCTTCTTCCCCGACCTCGACACCGATCCGGCCTTCGAGATTACCGAGACGGAAGAGGGCGAAACCTGCCGCTTCGTCACCTATCGGCGTATCTAGATCGCGATGGGGATGTCCTTCACCTGCGGGCCGTGCTCGTAATCCTCCACGATCAGATCATCGGTCGTGAAGTCGTAGAAGTCGCGCACGTCGGGGTTGAGCGACACCTTGGGTGCCGGATAAGTCGGGCGCTCGATGAGCTCCTTCACGATGGGGATATGCCGGTCGTAGATGTGCATGTCGGCCACCATGTGCACGAGCTCGCCTGCCTCCATACCGACCACCTGAGCGACCATCATGAGCAGAATCGCGTACTGGCAGACGTTCCAGTTGCTGGCCGCGAGCATGTCCTGGCTGCGCTGGACGAGCAGCATGTTGAGCGTCGGACGGTCCTTTCCCTCTTCCTGCGTCACGTTGTAAATGGCGTTGTAGGCGCAAGGGTAGAGATGCATCGCGGGCAGGTCGCTCACCTGGTAGAGGTTAGTCATGATGCGGCGCGAGTAGGGCGTGTGCGTGAGGTCCCAGAGCACCTTGTCCATCTGGTCGAAGGCGCCCTGTGCATAGTCCGTCTTGACGCCCACCTGGTAGCCATAGGCCTTGCCGATGGAGCCGGTCTCGTCGGCCCACTCATCCCAGATATGGGGCTTAAGATCATGAATATTGTTGGATTTGCGCTGGTAGATCCAGAGGACCTCGTCCATGCAGCTCTTGAGCCCAGTGCGACGCAGCGTGATGGCGGGGAATTCCTCGCGAAGGTCATAGCGGTTGCAGACGCCGAACTTTTTGATGGTATAGGCAGGGGTCCCGTCTGGCCAGTGGGGGCGAACCTCCTGCCCTTCGGTCGACGTTCCGTGCTCGATGATGTCGCGGCAGTTCGCGATGAAGATGTCGTCGGCTTTGCTCATCTATCCCTCGATTAACGTGTCAGTGTCCAGGCTATAACCCTGCTCGGAAAAGGGCTGCTCCTCCAGGGTCGGGTCGTCAGACGCGGCCACCTCCTGGATATAGGCAGTCAGCTCCTGGGACAGGCCCATGACGGCAAACATGAGAAGGGCGATCGCCGCTGCGGCGATGGCGTAGGCAAGGCTGCCGGAGTTCGCATTGTCCGGTGAGGTCGTCGCGGAGGCCGTCTCTGGATACTGGGGTAGCGGGCTCATCTGCTGCGCCGCAGGGTCCGGCTGCTGTCCTCCGTAAGGGTTGCCGCCGTATGGGTTGCCGCCGTAGCGCTGGTCGTCCATCTCTTTCCTTCCAAAAATGCGGCAGGCCGCAATGACCTGCCGCGTCAGACATCCTAGCGTAATCGCGCGCGAATGCGAAGCCTACTGGAAGTCTCCCGCCGTGATCTGGTTCATCAGGAACTCTTCGTCGCGCTTGCGACCGCGGGCGAGCTCCGCCGCCGCGACGACCGGCACCCAGTAGAAGATGCGCTGCTTGGCGACGTCAGCCTTGAGGCTATAGAGCTCGAGGTAGTCCTCGGCCCACAGCGGATGGCGCAGCTTGAGGAGCAAGTAGGTCTGGGCGGCGTCGACCACGGGGTCGCCCGAGGTGACGTGGGCCCAGTCGCACAGGTACAGCTCGCCGTCGTCGGCGACGATCACGTTGGACGGGACGAAGTCGCCGTGGCACACGCGGCCGATGTTGTGCAGGCCGTCGATGCGCAGCTCGAGGTCATAGCGGGTGGAGGGGTCGATCGCCTTCACGGACGCGACCATGCGGCCCAGCTTGTCCTTCTGGCGGTTGAGGAGGGGCGCCTTAGTATCGTGCACCTTGAGCTGCAGGTCCACGAGGCGCTCTGTGAACTCCTTGAGCTTGGCCTGGTCGGGGTTGTCGTGGTCGGGGTAGGCCTCGGCGTTGGCAATGGCGCGCAGGTCGGTGCCGGGGATGTAGTGGTTAGCGATGGCCCAGCTGCCGTCCCACTCCCCTCCCTCGATGCGCGAGACCTCGATCACGTCGGACACCTTGATGTCGGTGCCCATGATAGATGCTGTGTTGTGCGCCTCGTTGAAGATGTCGGCGGCCGGCTTGTTGTCGTTAAAGACCTTCACGACGCGATTGCCATCTTGGTAGACGACCTTGTTGTTGCGGCGCGCGAGCTCGACCTTGCTGTCGGAAAGCTTCATCGTTGTTCCTTTCCCATCGTCTCAGACAAGCCGGATTTATGCATCGTAGGAGCTGGCGGGACGGCCATAGTAGGCGTCCAGGTAGAGCTCCTTGATCTCCGAGATCAGCGGGTAGCGCGGGTTGGCGCCGGTGCACTGGTCGTTGAAGGCGTTCTCGCTCATCTCGTCCAGCGTGTCGAGGAAGTACTGCTCGTCCACGCCATACTCGGCGATCGTGTGCTTGACGCCCACGTGGTCGAAGAGCTCTTGGATCTTTGCGATGAAGTTCTCGAAGACCTCGACGTCGGTCTCGCCGGTGCAGCCACAGAAACGGCCGGCCTGGGCATAGCGGGCGAGCGTCTTGGGGTGGTCGTACTGGGAGAAGGTACCCATCTTGACCGGGCGCTCGGAGGCGTTGTAGCGCATGACGCGGGTCAGGATGACGGCGTTGGCCCAGCCGTGCGGAATGTGGTGGTAGGCGCCGAGCTTGTGGGCCATCGAGTGGTTGACGCCCAGGAAGGCGTTGGCGAAGGCCAAGCCGCCCAGCGTGGAGGCGTTGGCCATGTGGTCGCGAGCCTCGACGTTGTTGGGCTCATCATAGGCGAGCGCCAGCCAGTCCATCACGAGCTTCATGCCCTGCAGTGCCCAGCTGTCCGTGAAGTCGGAAGCCATGATCGAGACGTAGGCCTCGAGGCAGTGCGTGAGCACGTCGACGCCGGAGGCGGAGGTCAGGCCCTTGGGCTGGGTCATCATGTTGTCGGTGTCGACGATGGCCATGTTGGGCATGAGCTCGTAGTCGGTGATGGGCCACTTGATGCCGTTCTTGGCATCGGTGATGATGGCGAAGGGCGTGACCTCGGAGCCCGTGCCCGAGGAAGTCGGGATGGCCACGAAGAAGGCCTTCTTGCCCATCTTGGGGAAGTTGTACACGCGCTTGCGGATGTCCATGAAGTCCATGGCCTGGTCCTCGAAGCGCTCGTCGGGGTTCTCGTACATGGACCACATGATCTTGCCGGCGTCCATGGCCGAGCCGCCGCCGATGGCGATGATCACGTCGGGCTGGAAGGCGCGCAAAAGCTCCTCGCCCTTCTCGGCGTCCTGCAGCTTGGGGTCGGGCGAAATCGACCAGAAGGAGGCGTGGGCGATGCCCAGCTCGTCCAGGGTCTTCTCGATCTTCTTGGTGAAGCCGGAGGTGTAGAGGAAGGAGTCCGTCACGATGAAGGCGCGCTTCTTGTCGTAGACGGTCTTGAGCTCCTGCAGGGCCACGGGCATGCAGCCCTTCTTGAAGTAGATCTTTTCGGGGGTGCGGACCCACAGCATATTCTCACGCCTCTCTGCGACCGACTTGATGTTGAGCAGGTTCATAGGGCCGACGTTGCCCGAGACGGAATTGCCGCCCCAGGTGCCGCAGCCCAGCGTCAGGGCCGGAGCGAGCTCGAAGTTGTAGAGGTCGCCGATGCCGCCCTGGGATGAGGGCGTGTTGATCAGGATGCGGCAGGTCTTCATAGCCTGGGCGTGCTTTGCGATCTTCTCCTTCTCGTTCACATTGACGTAGAGCGAGGAGGTGTGGCCGTAGCCGCCGTCGGCGACCAGGCGCTCCGCCTTGGCGAGGGCGTCGTCGAAATCCTCGGCCTTGTACATGCCGAGCACGGGCGACAGCTTCTCGTGGGCCATCTCCTCAGCCGGGGACACGTCGGTGACCTCGCCGATCAGGATCTTGGTCGTGGGCGGCACCGTGACGCCCGCCATCTCGGCGATCTTGGCCGCCGGCTGGCCGACAATCTTTGCGTTGACGCCACCGTTGATGATGACGGTCTTTTTTACCTTCTCGAGGTCGTCGCCATACAGGAAGAAGCAGCCGCGCGCCTCGAACTCGGCCTTGACCTCGTCGTAGATGTCAGCAAGAACGGTCACAGACTGCTCGGAGGCGCAGATCATGCCGTTGTCGAAGGTCTTGGAGTGGATGATCGAGTTGACCGCGAGCTTGATGTCGGCAGTCGAGTCGATGATGGCGGGGGTGTTGCCCGGGCCGACGCCCAGGGCCGGGGTGCCCGAGCTATAGGCGGCGTTGACCATGCCGGGGCCGCCCGTTGCCAGGATGATGTCGGAATCGCGCATCAGCTGGTTGGTAGCGGGCAGCGACGGGTTGGCGATCCAGCCGATGACGCCCGCGGGGGCGCCGGCGGCCACAGCGGCCTCGGCGATGATGCGGGCCGCGTCGGTCGTGCACTTCTTGGCGCGGGGGTGCGGGGAGATCATGATCGCGTTGCGGGTCTTGAGTGCGAGGAGGCACTTGTAGATGGCCGTGGAGGTCGGGTTGGTGGTGGGGATGACCGCTGCCACGATGCCCATGGGCTCGGCGATCCTGGTCATGCCGTAGGAGTCGTCGTGCTCGATCACGCCGCAGGTCTTAAGGTTCTTGTACTTGTTGTAGATGTACTCGGCTGCGTAGTGGTTCTTGATGACCTTGTCTTCCATGACGCCCATGCCGGTCTCTTCGACCGCGTCCTTGGCCAGCGGGATACGCGCCTTGTTGGCCGCAAGCGCCGCCTCATAGAAGATCTTGTCCACCTGCTCCTGGGTGTAGGTCGCAAAGACGGCCTGGGCCTCGCGCATCTTGGCAAGGGCGCCCTCGAGCTCGTCATCCGACTCGACGACGAGGTACGCTTTCTCTTCTGCCATAACTCCCCTTTCGCTTACGGTCGGGTATGAGCGATGACACTATTCTAGCTTCACTTTATCTTCATCATATTTACGAGCCTGTTGACCAGCGGATGCTAGTCAAATGCTCCTGTGCCCGCATTTGCGTCAACAGCCACGCGCCATCACGCCGGAGCCGCACGGGTACAACGGCAACGTAGCCCCATACGACGACCTCGTAGCCCTGAACAAAGGACTCGTTGCCCCAGACGACGACCTCGCCGTTCTGCGAACTGAGGAGCCTCCCAGCTCGCAGAACGGCGAGGTCATTGCACGCGCCTGCGAGATCGTCGTTGGTGGCTACGAGTTCTTTGCAGACAAGGATTAAATATCGGCGAGTTCCTGCTCCACGGCACGCGCCTGGGCAATGATCTCTTCCTCGGTGCAGACAAGACGAATCAGGCGCTTGCCGATCAGCCGCAGGTGTGATTCCGCCGCGAAATCGGGCACGCAATCGTGTACGGGGCTGTTGGCAAGCTCGAAATCCACCACGGGGCCGAAACCGCCGGTCAAGATGGCGGGTGCCACTGCATTGGTGGGGTCCGGCTGTGATGAATCCCTCTGGTCGCGCAGGAGGCCCGGGTACCAGACGCGGGCGACCTTAGGATGGCAGACGAGGTATTCCGCAATAGCCAGCGCCGCGTCGTTCTGCCGCTTGCGCACCGTATCCCATCGCAGGTAGGCATCAGCGAAGTCATCCGCGAGCGCGTTGTCCGGCCGCTTCGCTTCAAGTCGCGCTGCAGTTTCGGGATGAGCTGCGAGGAATTCGACAGACAAGCTGACGGCAACAAGGTTATCTCCAGCGGCACCAAGCGCGTGGCTGAGGCCTTCAAGCACGATATCGGCACCGAGCCGCGTCGCCGGGCAGCCAAAGGACGTCGCGAGGGTGTTGTCGCAGACAACCACCTCGTTCCTGGCGTGCGCCTCCTTCGCCACCATGCGCAGGTCCGTGCAGGTGATGGGGGCGCCACCGAGTGCCGTAACTTCAACGATGGGCTGATTGGTGGGGAGAATCCCCCTTATGCATCCACGAACGTCTTCCGCGCTCCCATGTAAAGGCATATCCACAGGTAATCGAAGGAACCAGGTATGCTTCGCCTTGAGGTTACGCGATATGAGTCGATCGAGGGTCAATCCGTTTTTCTCTCGTTGCATCGTTCAAACCGCCATTTCTTCCCTGCGCACGTTTACAAGTCACATCGTCCCAAAAGTCCTCGGTCAAACCACCATCCGAAAGGTCATCTCGTTATTAACCACCATCGGAAGGGCGTAAATTGATTGATTGGCCTTAGGATATTCACCATCGGAAAGGTCAACTCGCAAGCGCGACCTTGGGTTTTGCTCTGATTTACCTTCTCCGATGGTAATTTGATCCGCGCGGGATATGCCTTCCGTTGGTGTTTTGAAGAAATTAGGCTCTTCCGATGGTGATTGGTACCGACAACGAACTACTACATGAGAAAAGGCGGCGGGACATGAATCCCACCGCCTTGCGAGTTTGACGTAAGGCCATTAATCGCCTCTCAGCCGCGCACACATCGAGCCTTGCTGAAATGCGCACGTTGTCGGCTACGCGCTGCTACGCCTAGCGACGCTCGGCGATCTCGGCGCTGATCTCGGCGATGAACTCGTCCAGGTCCTTCTGGACGGTCTCGTTCGAGCGGTCGCGGACGGAGATATTGCCGGCCTCGGCCTCCTTCTCGCCCAGGATCAGCATGTAGGGCACGCGGTCGATGGAGCGAGCCTCGCGAATCTTGTAGCCAATCTTCTCGTCGCGCTCGTCCACCTTGACGCGGATCTTGGCGTCGCGGAACTTCTGGGCGACCTCGCGGGCATAGTCGCGGGTCTTCTCGGACACGGGCAGGATCTTGACCTGGCAGGGGGCCAGCCACGTGGGGAACTTGCCCTCGTACTGCTCGATCAGCATGCCAATGAAGCGCTCGAACGAGCCGAAGCCCGCGCGGTGAATCATGATCGGGCGCTGCTTGGAGCCGTCCTTGTCGGTGTACTCGAGCTCGAAGCGCTCGGGCAGCTGGAAGTCCAGCTGGATGGTGCCGCACTGCCACTCGCGGCCCAGGCAGTCCTCCAGGTGGAAGTCGATCTTGGGGCCATAGAAGGCGCCGTCGCCGGGATTGAGCACGTAGTCGACGTGCATGGCCTCCAGCGCGTCCTTGAGGCCCTGCTCGGCGAGCACCCAATCCTCGTCGGAACCCATGGAGTTCTCGGGGCGGGTGGAGAGCTCGACGCGATACGGGAAGCCGAACTGCTTGTAGTAGGCGGTGATCAGGTGCGCGACGTCGGTGACCTGCTCGGTGATCTGGTCGCGACGGATGAAGAGGTGCGCGTCGTCCTGGGTGAAGGAGCGCACGCGGAAGAGGCCGTGCAGGGCGCCCTTGAGCTCGTGGCGGTGGTCCTTGCCCGCCTCGGCCAGCTTGAGGGGCAGATCACGGTAGGAGCGCGGACGGCTCTTGTAGATGAGGCAGGCGCCGGGGCAGTTCATCGGCTTGATGGCGAAGTCCTCGTCGTCGATCTGGGTGGTGTACATGTTCTCTTTGTAGTGGTCCCAGTGGCCGGAGGTCTCCCAGAGCTTGCGCGACAGGATGATCGGGGTGTCGACTTGCTCGTAACCGTACTGGTCCTGCATCTCGATCCAGTACTGCTTGAGCGCGTTGTAGACCTTCATGCCGTTGGGCAGCCAGAAGGGGAAGCCCGGACCGAAGTCCGAGAACATGAAGAGCTCCATTTCCTTGCCGATCTTGCGGTGATCGCGCTTCTCGGCCTCGGCAAGCATGGCGAAGTGGGCGTCCATCTCCTGCTTGTTGCGGAAGGCGACACCGTTGATGCGCGTGAGCATCTTGTTGTCCTTGTCGCCCTTCCAATAGGCGCCCGAGACCGCCGTGAGCTTGAAGGCCTTGAGCGCCTTGGTGTACATGAGGTGCGGGCCCACGCACATGTCGACGTACTCACCCTGCTGGTAGAAGGTGATGTGCGCATCCTCGGGCAGGTCGGCGATGTGCTCGACCTTGTAGTCCTGGCCGCGCTCGGCCATGGAGGCCACGGCCTCCTCGCGGGGCTTCTCATACACGGTGAACTTGAGGTTCTCCTTGCAGATCTTCTTCATCTCGTCTTCGATGGCGGGGAAATCATCCTCGGAGATCTTTTTTTCGCCCAAGTCGACGTCGTAATAGAAGCCGTTGTCCGTCGCGGGACCATAGGCAAATTTGGCGCCGGGGTACAGGCGCGCAATGGCCTGGGCCATGATATGGGCAGCGGAGTGGCGGATGACGTGGAGCTCCTCGTCCTTGGGGATCTCGTCGACGTGGCCGTCGTTAAAAAGAACCTTCATCTAAGAACCTCTCTTCGCAGTGCGCGGGACGACCCCGCGAAACAGCAACTCCCACATAATACGACAGGCTTTCGGCCGCGGGCGGGCAAATCAAGCACTAGGATACAGTCAACATCAAAAGGCGCGGCCCACGCCCCCGCCTGATAACCCTCGGGAGGTCTCATGTCGGAAAGCGTCCTTGTCGTCATCCCCACCACTCAGGCTCAGCGCGAGGAGTTCCAGGCCATCATGCCCGAGGCTCGCTTCGTCTTCGCCGACCAGCGGGACACGCCGCCCGAAGACCCCAGGGGCTTCGACATCATCCTCGGCAATGTGCCGCCCGCGAGCATCCAGGCCTCCCCGCGCCTGGCGTGGATGCAGACCAGCTCGGCGGGGTCGGATGCCTACACGCGCCCCGGCGTGCTCGCCCCGACGACCCTGCTCACCTGCTCGACCGGAGCATATGGCCAGGCGGTCTCCGAGCACCTCTTCGCCTCGGTGTTGGCCGTCCAGAAGAAGATCGAGCTCTACCGCGATGACCAGCGTGCCCATGTCTGGGGCGACGAGGGCGCCGTCACCTCTCTGCGCGGGGCGACCGTGCTGGTGCTCGGCGCGGGTGACATCGGATCCGCCTTCGCACGCCTATGCCAGGCCTTCGGCGCACGCGTGGTCGGCGTGAGAAGGCACCCGCTCCAACCTGGCGAGCCCTTCGACCGAATCATCTCGCTTGACCAGGTGCGCGAGGTACTCCCCCAGGCCGACGTCGTGGTCTCCTTCCTCCCCAGCACGCCGCAGACCTGCAACCTCGCCGATGCGGACTTCTTCGCGGCCATGAAGCCGGGCACCATCTTCGCCAACGGCGGCCGCGGTGATCTAGTGGACGAGGACGCCCTTGTGGAGGCGCTCCAGAGCGGCCATCTGACCGGTGCCGCGCTTGACGTCACCCGCACGGAGCCGCTGCCGGCAGAAAGCCCGCTTTGGGATGTCCCCAACCTACTCGTCACGCCGCACGTCGCGGGCTTCTATCACCTGCAGGCGACCCTCGACAACGTCGTCGCTCTCGCCCAGGCCAACCTGCGTCGCTACGCTGCAGACGAGCCCCTCGTCAACGTTGTGGTGCGCTAGCCCTCCTGCCGCTCGCTCTTACGACGACGAAGGCCAAAGGCCGAGAAGACCGCTCCCGCTCCAGCAAGGACGGCGGCGAGCCCGGAAGGCGCGGCGTCCCCCGTCTGTGGCAGAGTCTCACCCGCATCCGCCTTACCCGTATTGGGAACGGGCTTGACAGTCACTTCGGCGACATCGGGCGCCGGTTCGTCAGATGGCGCCGGCTCGTCAGATGGCGCCGGCTCGTCAGATGGCGTCGGCTCGTCAGATGGCGTCGGCTCGAAGGGTTCAACCGGAGCGAAGTAGTTAGTCATCCGCGCGTTCTCCCCGCGCAGACGATTAAAGACGCGCGCCCTGGAAGTAAAGGCGGACATCGCCCGGACCGTATCAAATCCCTGGACGCGCAGCTGCGCATCTTGCGAATTGATGGTGCCATCGCCATAGGAGACGACACAGCGGAACCAGGTAGCGTCGTCCTCGGCCGTGAGCTGAGAGGCCTTGACGCGGAGGGTGACCGTCACGGTCTTCTCGCCCGCATCATCGGCAGCCTCGAAGTACTCCATGACGCCCGTGCGTCCGCTAGGCCATTCAATTTCTGCATACGCGTTGCTCGCTTGCGAATAGCCGATGGACTTCCAAGCGGAATTCCATTTCTTCGGGTCATCGTCGCTGCGGTCCACGAAGAGGTACTTCCACTCGAAGCTGGGCTGCACGTCCCCCTTGTACTTGGCGGTGACGGTATAGGTTACGTCCTCCGCAGCCTTCCCGTCCTTGTCCAGGGTCACCGTCTGCGTGGAGGGTAAGCGCTCAATCTGACACGCGGAAACAGACGGTCGACTCGCTCGTGACTCCGCTGTGACTCGGCCTGTCCGGTTGTGAGCCGAGTCACGCTCGGGT
>OMXZ01000049.1 GCA_900315165.1 uncultured Actinomycetes bacterium
GACGGCGTGGAAGGGGTCCATGACCTGCTCGGCGTTCGGGCACCACCCCGAGACCGCGTCGGCTATCCACCGGGCGCCGTCCCTGGTCACGACCTCGATGGAGGCGCGCTGATCCTGGGTCAGCAGCCCGAAGAAGGAGTCGAGCGTCGCCCTGTCGTGGCCCCTGGCGCACCAGACCACGCAGCCGCGGTCGTGGTCGACGACGACGGTGAGGTAGCGCTGGCCCTTGGTGTAGGAGGTCTCGTCGATGCCTATCCTGCGCAGGCCGTCCAGCCTGGAGCGCCCCGCGGCCTCCCTGAGCCTGGCCTCCACGCGCGCGCATATGCCGCCCACGGTGTGCCAGTCGACCCGCATGAGCTCGGNNNGCCTCCACGCGCACGCCGTGCTCCGGGCACCTCACGCGGCAGGGCGCGTACTCCAGGAAGCACATCGTCGAGCACAGGTCGAGCGCCCGCCAGCGGCGCATGCCCCTCGGGGCGTCGTAGCGGGGGCACCTCCGACCGCACTCCGGGCAGCGCAGCTCGCGGCCCCTGCGGGGCCTGACGGCGACGATGAGGCGGCCCTGCTCGAACCTGAGGCCGGTTATCACGGTCAGCGTGACACCGAGGATTCGGCATAGTATCCTCTTCACGGGGCACCTTTCGGGCGGTATTTTTGTTGGCGCAAAAAACTTAACCCAAAGGGCCCCTTCTGTCTGCGCCTCGTCGGGATTGAAAAAAATGGTGGTGCGTTAAACGCCATATAGCGACCGCCCAAGGTACGCCTCAGCTACGATCCGATGCTGGAAAACGCGCCCTACGGCTAACCACGCTCCCCCTTCACGCGTGACCAGCGGCGAGGGATTGCCAAGCGATTTATGCTGGGTCGGTATAGGGGAAATCCCCTGGCGGCTGGTTGAACTCCCGCGTAAAAAACCAGGAGTGTCCTATACTATTCCGAAAACACGTGCATAAGCACGGAAATTCGGAATAGAGGGCCCATGAGAATCGAACGCCAGTCATATGTGGACAAGCTCGAGGAGCGCCGGGAGAACGGGTCGGTCAAGATCATTACGGGCATCAGGCGCTGCGGCAAGACATACCTGCTGTTCGACCTGTATGCCGATCGACTGCGGGAGACCGGCGTGCCCGCGGATAGGATCATCCAGGTCGCCCTTGATGACGACGAGAACGCCGCGCTCCGGGATCCCGACAAGCTGAGGGAGTACATCGGGTCCCGGCTGGACGGCGAGGGGGGTATGCACTACGTCATGATCGACGAGGTGCAGTACGCCATCACCCGCAAGGAGCTTGCCGACCGCGATAACCCCCCGAGAATCTACGGAGTGCTGAACGGACTCCTACGCCGCGGGAACGTCGACGTCTACGTCACGGGCAGCAATTCCAAGCTCCTGTCCTCCGACGTGCGGACCGAGTTCCGCGGCCGTGGTGACGAGGTCCGCGTGAGGCCCCTGAGCTTTTCTGAATATCTTCCCGCCCACGGCGGCACGGCGGAGGATGCCTGGCTCGACTACGTCGCATTCGGCGGGCTTCCGCACGTACTTTCCTTCGCGTCGGACCAGGGTAGGGCGGACTACCTCACGGCCCTCATGGACAAGGTCTACATCGACGACATCGTGGAACGCAACGGCCTCCGGGGGAGCACCGCCATCGGCAACGTGGTCGACGTGCTCGCCTCGTCGGTCGGCTCGTTGACGAACCCGACCAACCTGGCAAACACCTTCGCGTCGAGGGGCATGGGGTCGATCGACGACAAGACGGTCCGGGCCTACATAGACTACCTGAAGGACGCCTTCCTCGTGGAGGAGGTCTCGCGCTATGACGTCAAGGGGCGCAAGTATATCGGGGCTCAGAGGAAGTACTACTACGAGGACCTGGGGCTGCGCAACGCGCGGCTCAACTTCCGCCAGCAGGAGGAGACCCACCTGATGGAGAACGCCCTGTACAACGAGCTTGTCTGCCGCGGCTGCAGCGTGGATGTCGGCGTGGTCGAGCATGTCGAGAGGAACGGGGACGGGAACCGCCGCCGCAAGCAGCTGGAGATTGACTTCGTGTGCAACATGGCGAGCAGGCGCTACTACATCCAGTCCGCCTTCGCGATCCCCGACGCCGAGAAAATGGACCAGGAGCAGAGGTCCCTCGTGAACACCGGCGACTCCTTCAAGAAGATCATCGTCGTGCGCAACCGCGTCAAGCCGTGGC
The DNA here is from genome assembly GCA_900315165.1 of uncultured Actinomycetes bacterium. Taxonomy (GTDB): domain Bacteria; phylum Actinomycetota; class Coriobacteriia; order Coriobacteriales; family Atopobiaceae; genus Olegusella. Next base: position 2,202 of record OMXZ01000049.1, read on the forward strand.
ACAACGACCAGGGCGTGCTCGTCGTGGGGCTGACCGACTTCCTCACCGATCCGACGCTTATCGATGGGTAGTGGGGGACATTCCGAAATTCCTCGTACCCGCACGCTTTTTCGGAATGGATATCGAACAGTCGCGCCGGTCCCACGTCGAGTGACATGAATGCTGGCGACCAGAGGAGCACGCGAAGTCATGCAGCAATTGGCTCACCCACGGAAGGGGCACGTTTTTCTGCGACCTGTGGCTTCTTCACGACGCACGCCTTCCGTGGGTGACCGCCTTTCGGCTGGACATCTTCCGGGGTGACACGGCGTGACAGGGGACGGGCGCGTCGCGGACCCGTCCGTCAGGGCGATGAGGTTGCATTCCGCTCTGTTACACATGTGTTGGCCATCACAAAATGTTGTTGATAACATTTAATTACGGAAATTAATGTAGAATTTGACATTAATTTCCGTAAAAAGGCAGGTTGGGATGAAACGCAAGATCACGCGACAGCTCGAGACCTGGAAGAACTCAGATCACCGCAAGCCCCTCGTGGTGATGGGGGCGCGGCAGGTGGGCAAGACCTACTCCGTCCTCGAGTTCGGTCGTGCCAACTATGCCGCCGTGTTGCATGTCGACTTCGCCGAGCACCCTGACCTCTTGAGGCTTTTTTCCGGAGGCGTCGAGCCGGAGAGGCTTGTCAGGCTTCTTGGTGAGTACTTCTCTACGCGCGTTGATCCTGAGACGACCCTGATCTTCTTTGATGAGGTGCAGCGTTGCCCCGAGGCCATCACCTCGCTCAAGTACTTCTGCGAGAGTGCGCCCGAGTACGACGTGATTGCCGCCGGCAGCCTGCTGGGGACTACCGTCCGCCAGCGTGCGGGCCTCTTTCCCGTGGGCAAGGTGGACCTGATCGCCATGCGCCCTCTGGACTTTGAGGAGTGCCTGTGGGCGCTCGGCCATGAGGACCTGGCCGATCTCATCAGAGAGGCCAGCCGGAATTCGCGTGCCTTCGCCCTGCATGATCGGTGCATGGAGCTCTATCGCAGGTATCTGCTGGTGGGAGGCATGCCGGAGCCTCTCTCCCTTTGGATTGCGCAAAGGCAGATGGACGTCGTGCGGCGGGCCCAGGAGAACATTGCCACCGGCTATCTGGCGGACATCACGCAGTATACCGAGGGGCTTGACGGAGCCATGGTGCTTGCGGCGTGGCGGTCGATGCCGCGTCAGCTCGCTAAGGACAACACCAAGTTTCAGTACAGCGCCATCAGGTCCGGTGCCCGCAGCAAGACCTACGCCCCCTGTATCGAGTGGCTCAAGGACGCGGGTCTCGTGGAGCCAGTGACCCACATCACCGACGCCGTCCGCCCGCTGGAGGCTTTCGCGGAGGACAACAACTTCAAGCTCTACCTCTTGGATACGGGCTTGCTCTCATCGCTCTACCGAGCTCGGATGGAGGACGTGCTGCCGCAAGGCGACAAGGCGGCCGTCTTCAGGGGAGGCCTTACCGAAAACTATGTGTGTCAGCAACTCGTCACCGCCGGCATCAAACCCTACTACTGGGGCGTGGCCAGCAAGTCGGAGGTGGAGTTTGTTTTCGAGACGAGGGGCGGGCGCGTTGTCCCTGTCGAGGTCAAGTCGGGCAAGAACGTCGGTGCAAAGAGTGTGCGCAGCTTCGCGGACAAATACGAGGTCCCTTATGTGGTCAAGGTCACAGCCAGGAACTTCGGGTTCGAGAACGGCGTGAGGAACCTGCCGCTCTATGCTGCGTTCACCTTGGACGAGGATGCGGAGGCGTGACAGGTGACGGAAGAATGACGCGCCTCCGCGGAGAGCGGGAGAGGGTTGGGGGACGGTGGCTGGTTTGCGAAAAACACCATGTCGAATAGGTAAAACCCTCAATTATCCCAGAGGGCGTGGGTGCAAAATCAAAAAGGCAATCGTGTATCGGTCTGTGTGGCCGTCAAAGGAGGCAGAGTATGCAGAAGCGCAAGGTGACTATCATCGGGGCGGGCCATGTGGGATCCCATGTGGCGCTCGCCCTGGCGTATGAGGGCGTGGCCGACGAGGTCGTCCTTGTAGACAAGCTCGCTGACAAGGCGGCCGCCCAGGCGCTGGACGCCTTCGACGCCGTGAGCTACATGAACCACGAGGTGGTGGTGCGCGGCGGCGACTACGCCGACGTCGAAGACTCGCAGGTGGTGGTCTGCGCCATCGGCATGCCGCGCAAGCCGGGCCAGGATCGCGTGGCCATGCTGGACGACTCCATTGTCATGTGCGACGAGCTGCTGGACTCGCTTGCCCCATACCGGTTCCCCGGCGTGCTGGTGAGCATCACCAACCCCTGCGACGTCATCGCCGACTACCTGCGCCGCGGCCTGGGCTTGCCCGCCGAGCGCGCCTTCGGCACCGGTACGTCGCTCGACACGGCGCGCCTGCGCCGCGTGATAAGCGAGATGACCGGCGTCTCGCGCACCTCGGTGCAGGGCTTTGTGATGGGCGAGCATGGTGAGTCATCCATGATTCCGTACAGCCTGATCCGCGTGGGTGGGCGGGGGTTCGACGATTTCGGCTTGTCGCGCGACGACGTGCTGGAGCAGGTGCGCCGGGGCGGCTGGACTGTGATGCTGGGCAAGCTGTGCACCGAGTTCGGCATCGGGCGGGCCGCGACCGAGATCGTGGAGGCCATCCTACGTGACGAGAAGAAGGTCCTGCCCGCGTCCGTCCTGCTTGACGGCCAGTACGGCCAGGCGGGCGTGCAGATCGGCGTGCCCTGCGTGATCGGCGCTGGCGGTATCGAACAGGTTGTCGAGGCGAACTTGGCCGACGACGAGCTTGCCGCCTTCGCCCACTCCTGCGACGTGGTGCGCGGCAACGTGCAGCGGGCGCTCGCTCAGGGCCAGCGCGGTGTGAAGTAGGACAATAGGGGTAGGACGATAGGGGCTTCTCCCCTTTGTACACTTGGGATTGTAGTTGAATCCCACTTACAACGATGCAGGTAGATGGCTTGTTTCTTGGTTCGGGCCGTCTGCCTGCATCCTTCCAGTAAAGAAAGAATCAAGAATTGTGCCCGCGCCACGCCCGCATCACTCCGCACCATTTTACTACCCTGCCAGCATGTACGCAGCCTGCATGGCGTCCATGGCCTCGCGCTTGGACTCCATGTTGACGTGCGTGTAGATCTTCATCGTGATGTTCGGGTTCTTGTGCCCGGCCAGGCGCATCATCACCGACGGGTGCACGCCCTGGGCGGCGGCGAGGCTCAGGAACGTGTGGCGCAGCCCGTGCAGCGTCCATCCCTCCAGTCCGTAATCCTTGCGGTGGCGGGCCCACCAGCGAGAGAGGCTGTCGGGCAGCGGGCGCTCGCCGTCGTCGTCGCAGCAGACGGCCACCTTGCCATCGACGTCGTAGTACTTCCCGTCGATCTCTACGCATCCCGCAGGGCGCTCGCCGTCGGTCGAGACCACGCGGAAGACGCGCTCCGGGTGGTACTTGATGAGCGAGGGCATGATGGCCTCCTTGCGCCTCATGATCGCGGCGGCCAGCTGCTCGGGCATGGGCAGCAGGCGGAAGCCGGCCTCGGTCTTGGGCTCCTTGAGGTCCGCGTGGTCGTCGGTCGAAGCGTGCACGTTCACGGTGCCGTTGGCGAAGTCCACGTCGCCCCAGGAGAGCCCCAGTGACTCGCTGCGGCGAAGGCCGAGGGTCGCGCAGAGCAGCACGGCGCACTGGAAGCGGTTCGCCGGGTCGAGCGCCGAGATCAGGGCGCTGTAGGCGGCGGCCGAGAGCGACTCCTTCTCCTTGGTGTCCTTCTTGGGCATGGGCACCTTCTCGAGCGGGTTCTCGCCCACGATGCCCTTCTCCTTGGCGCTCTGGAACATGAGGTACGCGCTGAGGTTGATGTTGTAGAGCGTGCGGCCCGACAGCGGCTTGCCGGACAGGCTCTCGCCGGCGCGCAGGTCGATGTAGGCCGCCTCGATGACCTCGGGCGTGATCTCCTGCAGCCTGAGCTCGCCGATGCGGTAGCCCAGGGCCCTGAGCGTGCCGCGCAGGCTGTTGGCGGTGCGCTCCTGGATCTCGCCGGCGGCCACGCGGGTGTCGACGTAGTGCTTGGCGTAGGAGTTGAAGGTCCAGCCGTTGCGCTTGACGAGGTTGCCGCCCTCGATCTGGGCGACGAACTCGCGCAGCTCGCGCTGAGCCTGGGTGTAGGTGCCGTTGAAGTTCTTGGCCTTCTGGCGGTACTTGCCGGTATGCGGGTCCTTGCCCAGGCTCACCACCAGGCGCCACTTGCGGCACTTGCTCTTGGGCTTCTTGCCGTCCTTGCCCTTGTCGAGCTGGTAGATGCTTCCCTTGCCGTTGGTCTTCTCCGCCATGCCGATCACCTGGCCTGCTGGGTCGCGATGAGCTGGTCTCGGAAGGCCAGGAACTGCAGGTACTCGTCGAAGCGCTCCTTGCCGCCGTCGCTGAGCGTGCGGTACGCGGCGTTGAGGTCGCGGCCCACGTCGCCCACGGCCTCGTCGCGGCCCACGACCGCATCGATGGAGCAGTGGAGCTTGTCTGCGATCGCCCACGCGGCGCGAAGCGGGATGCCGCTGTCGGGGTCTGCAAGTGTGCGCTCGTAGCGCGAGTAGGTTGTCGCGGGGATGCCGAGCACGGCCGCGAAGTCCCTGCTGCTGCGGTAGCCTGCCGCCTTGCGGAGCTCCGCCAAGGGGGAATTAGTGCGGACAGGCGCCTGGGCGCTGTCCATGCGGGTGTTGGATGCCATATAATGACACCGTCCTTTCTAGCTGCGATCTAGTTGGACACCGGCCCTGCAGGTGTGCCACCACTTGCGGGGCCAACTTGGTTTTGCGCCTACGGCATTTGCAGTACCGAATAGAACACGCTTCCGTGCTCTTCCTCCGGGTGCATCCTGTCATAGGCTGCCATGACCTTCTCCGTCACCTCCCTTACGCTTCCTTCAAACGCCTCGTCATGGTCGAGGGCAACGTGGACAAGATAGTACTCAAGCGCCATGTCGTAGTCTGGGTCGCCGATCTCGGCGGTGACGTCCTCGATGGGCTCGTTATACTCTCCGGTGCTCTTCATGCGAGCGATTTCCTTCTTTGCGAAACGCTGGGCGCTCTTGTAGCGCGATTCCTCGACCTTCTCTTCCACGAGTGCGGCGATGCCGTCGCGCATCATCCATGGCTGTTCGAATACCACGAAGTCATCTGGGTCCATGCGGTTGAGGATTGCCTGGGTGAACATGCGCTCGTACAGCATCGCCAGTCGTTCGTACTTCTTGTCGTCTGCGTCCTGTGCGCTCTTCTTTGCACGCTCCTCTTTCATCGCGACGAACTCCTTGAATTCATCGAAGAGAGCCTTGCCTTCACGTGAGAGCCCATCGTAGAACTCCTGCAGTTCATTGCGACCAGCTGTAACTTGTTCTCGGCCCACGACCTCGTCAATGGAGCAGTCCAGCAGGTCTGCCATGGCCCATGCGTGCTTGAGCGGTATCGTCTCCGGGTCGCGGTCGTAGCGGGACATGCTGGAGGTCGCGATGCCCAGGGCGTCGGCGAACTCGCGGGCGCTGCGGTAGCCCTTCTCCTGCCTCAGGTCCTTGATGCTCTTCGCCATTTCCTAGTCCTCCCAATGTGTGCGTTCTGTGGTGGAGCGGTGCGAATCGTCGGGTGAACGGTTCAACACTACGCAACGAATCATACCACCATGCAACGAAACGGACAATGCTCTTGGGTCAATAATACCACATATTTCAATTCATGTTAGCCGTAGTGGGATTTATTGTGCTACTCTATGGCCCGCCGGCGCAACAGAGCGAATCGGAGTTCCACGGTGAGCACCGGAACCACCGACTGGGGCGGCGGCACGCAGCTAGAAAGGACCGTTTCGACGAAAGGAAGAACCATGGGTAACAAGTTCGACGACCTGCCACTGTTCCTGACGCCTCAGCAGCTGGCGCAGGTGACCGGAGAGCACGTGAACTCGATCCGGCTCGGCATCCTCGAGGGCCGCATCCCCGCAGACAAGGTGAACGGGCGCTGGCGCATCTGCCGCGACGCCGTCTTCGCGAACACCAAGGAGGGCCTTCTCTTCGGCGAGAAGGTGGACCAGTGAGCGAGCGCACGCTGCGCATAGGGCGGATCTGCGAGAAGCGGGGCACCCAGGCGATGATCGCGAGGAAGACGGGCATTTCCCGGCCTGCCGTGTCGCGGATCGTCCGTGGCCTGGAGCCGCCCTACCCGAAGCGCGGCAAGGCGATCGCGGCGGCCGTCGGCTGGTCCGGCGACTGGCGCGAGCTCTTCGAGGAATGCGACGAGGAGGGAGGCCAGATGTGACGGCCTTGAAAAGATGGCGACCCACAGCCGGAATCTTGGCGGATGCGAGGCTGCGGGCCACCGGTAACCAGAGCTTTGCGCTCTGTCCGAGCGATTCTACACCTTGCGGCAACTTCCACAAGCGGAGGGAGGTGCCGTCATGGTGACCGAGACCGACCGCGAGGCGCTGCGCGAGCTCATGCCCGAGCTCTTGAACGTTCGTTGCGGGATCACCGACCTGCGCCGGTCCTTCCGGTGCCCGTCGCCCAACCACGACGACCGCGACCCCTCCGCCCACTACTACGAGAACGACAACACCGTGCACTGCTTCGGGTGCGGCAAGACCTGGGACGTCTTCTCGCTCATCGCCGAGCTCGACGGCATTGACGGCTTCGCCGAGCAGGCCAGGGCCGTGGCGGATGCCGTCGGCTACCACCTTTCGGATGACGACGAACCTAGGAGGCCGAGGCAGAGGCCCAAGCGCAGGCCGCGGCCGCTGTTCGACCCTCCCCGCGAGGCCGGCGGAGCCGACTGCGCCGAGGCGTGCGGCAACGCCTTCGGACAGCTCTACTGCGCGGAGAACGACATCGGCCGGCGCTACCTTCGCTGGCGCGGGCTCGACGACGGCGATGCGGCGACCTTCGGGCTCGGCTTCACGAAGGATCCTAGGGAGATCATGCCGGAGTTCCGCGTTTACGAGCCCAAGGCTTTCGGCTTCATCACCATACCGTTCTGGAACAGGGACTTCTCGACGGCCAACTACTGCATGGTGCGCACCGTCTGCAAGCCCGGCGACGCGCGCAACAAGGAGTGGCGGCCGCGCGGGCTGGCGACGCCCCTGTGGTGCGAGTGGCTCCTGTCGGCCGCAGCCGAGCAGGTCTACGTGACCGAGGGGCTGATCGACGCGATGGCGCTGGCGAAGATCACCGGCGGCGACACGATGGCCCTGGGAGGCGTGTCGAACGCCAAGCGCCTGGCGCAGGTCCTGTACGCTACGCCGCCCGAGCTCAGGCCCAAGAAGGTCACCGTTGCCATGGACGAGGACGACGAGGGCAGGAAGACCCGCGACCGGATCTGCCACGACCTCGATGTGCTCAAGGTTCCCCATGCCGTGATGCCTGCCTATCCTGACGGCGCCAAGGACGCCGACGAGTACCTCATGGCCATGCGCGGCAAGGAGTGGGACTTCGAGCAGAGGGACCCCTCGATCACGACCTGTTACAAGCTCTGGTACACGAGGTGGCGCTGATGGGTGTGAGCAAGGACGCATACATGCACGACGTGGAGGCCGCGAACGACGCGGCCTCCGTCGTCTCCGAGGATATTGCGGCAACAAGCGAATCTTCGCGCCTGCCCGCATTCGAGCAGGCCATCGTCATCCCCGCCGAGCTGCCCGAGATGCCGGCCGAGATCGTGGAGGGCGTGCTGCTGGAGACGCACAAGATGCTGCTCACCGGCCCGTCCAAGGCGAACAAGACGTGGGGCCTCATCAACCTGGCCGTGAGCGTGGCCACCGGCGGATGGTGGATCGACTTCAAGTGCGCCCAGCGCAAGGTGCTCTACATCGACCTTGAGACCGACCACCGCACGCTGCAGAAGCGCATCTCCACGGTGAGCATCGCCAAGAGCGCCGACGCGAAGGTCGTGCGGGAGAACCTGACCGTGTGGCCCCTGCGCGGCAAGAGCTGCGGCCTGGAAGAGATCACGGCCGAGCTCTTCTGCCGATGCAAGGCGGGAGACTTCGGCATGGTCATCATCGACCCGGCATACATGGTGCAGGACGGCGATGAGAACAACGCCAAGGACATCCGCGAGTTCTTCGCCAAGCTCGACGAGATCTGCGTGAACCTGGGCTGCACGGTGGTCATCAGCCACCACCACAGCAAGGGCGCGCAGGGCCTGAAGTCCGCCATCGACCGTGGCAGCGGCTCCGGCGTGTTCGGGCGTGCGCCTGACGCGGTGCTCGACATGACCGAGCTCGTTCTTGAGCCGGGCACGCTGGAGATGGCACGGCAGTCGTACAAGCTGGCCGAGACGCAGCACCTGACCGGCTGGCGCATGAGCTTCACGCTGCGCGAGTTCCCGCCCAAGGCGCCGCTCGACCTTTGGTTCACCTTCCCGCTGCACACCATGGACTCAACCGGGCTGCTCGAGGACTGCAAGCCCAACTACGGCGGCGTGTCCGAGGCCAGGAAGCTGCGCACCGAGGCGGAGAACCTGGGCAAGGTCACCTCCCTGGAAGCCGTGTGCGAGAAGCTGATCGGGGACGGCACCGAGTGCTTCCGCGACGAGGTGATGGCGGCGCTCAACTGGTCCGCGCCCACCGTGAACCG
>OMXZ01000025.1 GCA_900315165.1 uncultured Actinomycetes bacterium
GACAGGCGAAGGGTCTACCGTCTCATCGAGAGCGGGAGACTCCCCCACGAACGCGTAGGCAGGAAGATCCTCATCAGCAAGCAGGCCGCCAGCGTCGCTTTCGCAAGCCCCGAGCGGAGGCGTTAGCTGCCGTATGGCAGCGGTCAGCTGTCAATTTGTGTCAACCTATTTCTCGATGGGTTTTGCGAGTGGTTTCGGCGCTGGCGACGAATGCGCATGCTGACGCGCAGCCCCTGTATAATCGGAGCTGCAGCGGACGGCTAGGCATGGGTGGAATCAGGCTAGCCGAGCCGACTTTCGAAGCGTTGCCCGTCGCGCAACATCGCGTACGCCACGTTGATGCGGCGACGGGCAAGCGCTATGACTGCGGAGTAGTGGCACCTCCCCTCGGCCCTCTTGCGGTCGTAGTACGCCCTCGACTCCTCGCAGAAGTCGATCGATCTCGCGGCGGAGAGCACCCAGGCCCTCTTGAGCCTCTTGTTGCCGGCCCTGGGCTTCGTCACGGAGTTGAGGGAGCGACCCGACTGTCTCACGCGCGGCGCGAGCCCCGCGTAGGCAGCGAGCTTGGCGGCGCTCGAGAACCTCGAGATGTCCCCGACCTCGGCGATGAACGTGGCCGCCGTGACCCTCCCGAGCCCGGGCATGGAGAGGAGGACCCGCGCGTCGGGCATGGACGCGAGCAGCTCGTCGACGCGCCGGCCGACCCTCTCGCGCGCGTCCAGGGCGGACCTGAGCGAGGCGGCCTCGATCTTGATCAGCTCGTCGTAGAAGGCCGAGGACACGATCTCCACGCTCTGCGAGGCGATGGCCGAGGACATCGTCAACTACTGCGTCGAGAACGGCTATGCCGAGGACGGCGACATCGCCGGTGCCGCCGAGGCCTGGGGCTTCGAGGTCGCCAAGGGCGGCTCCATCGAGGACTTCGCCAAGGCGCTCTCCGATGGCTACGGCGCCGACGTCAACGGCATGGTCGGCACCGAGGCCGCCAGCGTGACCGTCGAGGACCTCTTCCCCAACCTCGCCGACTACTCCATCGGTATCGAGACCGGCGACTCCGCCGCCACCATCACCGGCATCCAGAGGATCGACGACTACAACTGCCGCATCCACGCCACCCAGGTCGACGCCAACCTCATCTACCAGCTGGGCTTCCAAATCTGCCCGCTGCACTACTACGGCGACGCCAAGCAGTTCAACGCCGAGACCGGCCCCTTCGGCTTCCCCAAGGGCGACCTCTCGCTCATCCGCGCCAAGACCACCCAGCCCATGGGTGCCGGCCCCTACAAGTTCATCAAGTTCGAGAACGGCATCATCAACTTCGAGGCCAACGAGCACTACTTCAAGGGTGCCCCCAAGATCAAGTACCTGCAGTTCCGTGAGGTCCAGGACGTCGACAAGCTCAACGGCGTCGTGACCGGCACCATCGACGTCACCGACCCGTCCTGGTCCAAGGACACCGCGCAGGCCGTGGCCGACGAGAACGGCGGCGACATCACCGGCGACGTCATCACCACCAGCACGGTCGACAACCTGGGCTATGGCTACATCGGCATGAACAGCCACAACGTGTGCGTCAACGACGAGCCCGCCTCCGATGCCTCCAAGTGCCTGCGCAAGGGCCTGGCCACCATCCTGGCCGCCTACCGCGACGTGGCCATCGACTCCTACTACGGCGAGGCCGCCGAGGTCATCAACTACCCGATCTCCAACACCTCCTGGGCCGCCCCGCACGCCACCGACCCCGACTACAAGGTCGCCTTCTCCGTCGACGTCGACGGCAACGACATCTACACCTCCGACATGAGCGCCGACGACAAGTACGCCGCCGCCAAGGAGGCCGCGCTCGGCTTCTTCGAGAAGGCCGGCTACACCGTCAAGGACGGCAAGCTCACCGAGGCCCCCAAGGGCGCCAAGCTCGAGTACGAGGTCATGATCCCCGCTGACGGCACCGGCGACCACCCCGCGTTCATGATCCTCACCGAGGCAAAGGACGCCTTCGCCGAGATCGGCATGAACCTCATCGTCAACGACCTCTCCAACTCCTCCGACCTGTGGACCAAGCTCGAGGCCAACCAGGGCGAGATCTGGTGCGCCGCATGGGGCGCCACCATCGACCCCGACATGACCCAGGTCTACTACTCCGACGTCGCCAATGGCGGCAAGGAGCCCGGCGGTTCCAACTACATGTACCAGATCGAGGACGAGGAGCTTGACAGCCTGATTAAGGACGCCCGCGCCTCCACCGACCAGGAGTACCGCAAGCAGATCTACAAGGCCGCCCTTGACATCGTCATCGACTGGGCCTGCGAGATCCCCACGTACCAGCGCCAGAACGCCATCATCTTCTCGACCGAGCGTGTCAACATCGATACCGTCACGCCCGACATCTCCACCTTCTACCCGTGGATGAGCGAGATCGAGAACATGCAGATGAGGTAAGGCCTTCAGGATGCCTCCCCGCTGCGGCCTGCAATGGGGAGGCATCTCTCGTTGAACGATGGGGACGGTTCCTTTCGTTCAATCCGTTGAACGAAAGGAACCGTCCCCATCGTTCAACTCCCCGCGTCTCTCCGACCACCCCAAGCGAGGTGAAACCTCCGTGCGCAAATACATTCTCAAGCGACTGCTCGAATCAGTCGTTATTCTTGTGTTCGTCGCCTTCATCATTTACGTGCTGATGCGCTGCCTGCCCACGTCCTATCTTGAGCAGGTCGCTCGCGCCAAGTCCCAGCAGCCCGGCTCGAAGAGCTTCGAGGAATGGATGGCCCAGCTCTCCGCCACCTATGGCATGGACAAGGGCATCATCCCCGGCTTCCTGTCGTGGTGTGGCCGCGCCATCCGTGGCGACTTCGGCGACTCCTGGCGCTGGACCGTTCCCGTGACCGAGAAGTTCGCCGACTCCGTGTGGATCTCGTTCATCATGGGCGGCATCGCCTTCATCTTCGAGATTCTCATCGCCATCCCCCTGGGCATCATCGCCGCGACCAAGCAGTACACCAAGATCGACTACACCATCACCATCGTGGCGCTGGCCTGCTTCTCGCTGCCGACGTTCTTCTTCGCGTCGCTGCTGAAGCTGCTGTTCTGCGTCAACCTCGGATGGTTCGACCTCGGTGGCCTCATCGGGCGCAACTACGAGCAGCTCTCCGCCATGGGACAGTTCTTCGACCGCGCCCAGCACCTGGTGCTGCCCATCATCACGCTCGTCGTCATCTCCATCGGCTCGCTGATGCGCTACACCCGCACCAACATGCTGGAGGTCCTGAACGCCGACTACATCCGCACGGCGCGCGCCAAGGGCCTGCCCGAGAGCAAGGTCATCTACCACCATGCCTTCCGCAACACGCTGATCCCGTTGGTCACGATGCTGGGCGGGTCGCTGCCGGGCCTGTTCGCGGGCGCCCTCATCACCGAGACGCTCTACTCGATCCCGGGCATCGGCTTTGTGTCCTACCAGTCGATGGTGGCAGGAGACATCCCCTTCTCGATGTTCTACCTGACCTTCATGGCCATCCTCACGCTGCTTGGCAACCTCATATCCGACATCCTCTACGCCGTGGTCGACCCACGCGTCCGTATCGCCTAGGGAGGTGGGACACATGGCAGACGAATCGACGAAGGTCGACGACCTCATCTCGCAGGAGATCGACGCACAGGGAGAGAGCGCCGAGCAGAGCGAGTACTCGCTCAACGACGACCGCCGCGTGAAGACCCTCTCGCCCACCGCACTGGTGGTCAAGCGGTTCCTGCGCAACCGCGTGGCCGTGACGGGCCTGTTCATCCTGGCCTTCATGTTCGTGTTTTCGTTCATCGGCGGCATCGTGAGCCCCTATCGCGAGGACCAGCTGTTCTACCGCTTCGACGAGCAGAACAAGCAGTGGGCCGCCGTCATGGAGAACAACGAGCTGCGCTACGTCACCGAGAACGACGCGAACTTCCCCTCCGTGGCCCGCGCCAAGTTCGTCCTCGCGCTGAAGCAGGACGGCAACACCTTCGAGTCGCAGGGCGTCACCTATCGCTATGAGAAGGAGAGCGACGAGCTCTACAGCATCTACGTCGACGGGCAGGACGAGCCGGTCGCGATGGCGACCTACGACACCGTCAGCTCCTCGACGGGCAACGAGACCCTGCCCTTCGCCTTCCAGCGCGCCATCCTGATGGCCGAGGCCAGCGACAAGGACAGCTTCAAGTACGACGGCACCACCTACACCATCGACGACGCCGGCACCGTCATGGACGGCAACACCGAGGTCGCCTACGCCAGCCGCTATGTGGCCCAGGCCATCATGAGCGACGTCTTCCTGACCCGTCAGTTCAAGGAGGAGCTGATCGAGGCCATCGAGGCCGACCAGTCCGAGTTCTCCTACACCGACGAGAACGGCGAGACCGCCGACTACATCCTCAAGTACGACGCCGGCAAGAGCAGCTGGTCGGTCATGCAGTCGGTCTCGACCAAGGTCTTCGACACCTACTCCTCGCCCAGCATGGCCCATCCCCTAGGCACCGACCGCAACGGCATGGACATGCTGACGCGCCTGATGTACGGCGGCCGCGTGTCGCTCTACATCGGCTTCATCGTCGTGTTCATCGAGACGTTCATCGGCGTCATCCTGGGCGGTGTCTCCGGCTACTGCGGCGGCTGGGTGGACAACCTGATCATGCGCATCGTCGACGTGTTCTACTGCATCCCGTCGATGCCAATCATCATCATCCTCGGCGCCACCATGGACGCCATGCGCGTCGACCCCCAGATCCGCATGCTCTACCTCATGCTGCTGCTGGGCTTCCTGGGCTGGGCGGGCATCGCACGCCTGGTGCGCGGCCAGATCCTGAGCCTGCGCGAGCAGGAGTTCATGACGGCGGCGGAGGCCACGGGCATCCGCGCGAGCCGCCGCATCTTCCGCCACCTCATCCCCAACGTGATCCCGCAGCTCATCGTCACCATGACCATGAGCCTGGGCTCCACCATCATCACCGAGGCGACGCTGTCGTTCCTCGGCCTGGGCGTGAAGTTCCCGTTTGCCTCGTGGGGCAACATCATCAATGACGTCAACGACACCTACGTGCTCACCAACTACTGGTTCATCTGGATCCCGGCAGGCGTCTGCCTGCTGGCGACGGTGCTGGCCTTCAACCTGGTGGGCGACGGCCTGCGTGACGCCTTCGACCCCAAGATGAACCGGTAAGGAGGCTGATCGCATGGCATTTGGCAAGAAGAACGCGAAGGACCGCGGCGACGGATACCTCTCCGCACGCGAGTCCCGCGCCATCTCGAAGGCAAACCGCAAGATCACCAACGAGCTCGAAAGCAAGTGGAAGCGCAAGGGCGTGCCCGAGAGCGAGTACCTCACGACGATGCACGACCCCGCGAACGCCGTCGAGTTCGACGACCTGCACACCTTCTTCTTCACCGACAACGGCACCGTCCGCAGCGTCGACGGCGTCAGCTTCGACGTCCCACAGGGCAAGGTCGTCGGCGTCGTGGGCGAGTCGGGCTGCGGCAAATCGGTCACGTCCCTGTCGCTGATGCAGCTGCTGCAGCGCCCCCAGGGCCAGATCGTCTCCGGCGAGATCCGCCTGAACCTGGGCGACAAGGCTTACGACATCACCAAAATCACCCAGGAGCACATGCAGCACCTGCGCGGCAACATGATCTCGATGATCTTCCAGGAGCCCATGACCTCCCTCAACCCGGTGTTCCGCATCGGCGACCAGGTGGACGAGGTCATCGCGCTGCACGACGGCGAGGGCAAGACGCCCGAGGAGATCCGTCGCCGCACCATCGAGGCCATCGAGATGGTCGGCATCGCCAACGCCGAGGGCGTCGCGGAGATGTTCCCGCACGAGCTCTCCGGCGGCATGCGTCAGCGCATCATGATCGCCATGGCACTGGCCTGCAACCCCAAGGTCATCATCGCCGACGAGCCCACGACGGCCCTGGACGTCACGATCCAGGCCCAGATCCTGGACCTGCTGCGCAACCTGAAGGATCGCATCAACTCGTCGATCATGCTCATCACGCACGACCTGGGCGTCATCGCCGAGATGGCCGACTACGTGGTGGTCATGTACGCGGGCCGCGTCGTGGAGAAGGGCACCGCCGAGGACATCTTCCACCATCCGGCGCACCCCTACACCATCGGCCTGATGGCCTCAAAGCCGGTCGTCGGGCGCGAGGTGGAAAAGCTCTTCTCCATCCCCGGCAAGGTCCCCAACCCCATCAAGATGCCCAACTACTGCTACTTCCGCGACCGCTGCGACCGGCGCCTGGGCTGCTGTGACGGCGACTACCCCTGCCAGATCAGCCTCTCCGACACGCACAAGGTCAGCTGCTACCGCTACTACGAGGAGCACCGCGCCGAGGCTGCGGCAGACGGCAAGGACGACATGAGCGCCTTCGGCATGGGAGAGGTGAGCGCATGAGCGAGACGACCGAGGCCAAGCTGGTCTACGATCCCCAGTACATCCTGATGGTCCGCAACCTCAAGAAGTACTTTCCCATCAAGGGCGGCATGATGAACCGCGTGGTGGGCAACGTGAAGGCCGTCGACGGCGTCACCTTCAACCTCAAGCGCGGCACCACGATGGGCCTGGTCGGCGAGTCCGGCTGCGGCAAGACGACCACCGGTCGCACCATCCTGCGCCTGACGGGCGAGAAGACCGACGGCGACGTGCTCTTCAACGGCCAGGAGGTCTACGACCTCTCCAAGGAGGAGCTGCGGCACCTGCGCACCAAGATGCAGATCATCTTCCAGGACCCGTTCTCCAGCCTCTCGCCACGTCTGCCCATCGCCGAGATCATCGGCGAGGCCGTCCGCGAGCACAACCTGGTGCCCAAGGACCAGCTGGACGACTACGTGGACGAGGTCATGGACCAGTGCGGCCTGCAGCCCTTCCAGAAGGAGCGCTACCCGCACGAGTTCTCTGGCGGCCAGCGCCAGCGCATCTGCATCGCCCGCGCCCTCGCGCTGAACCCCGAGTTCGTCGTCTGCGACGAGCCGGTCTCCGCGCTGGACGTGTCGATCCAGGCCCAGATCATCAACCTGCTGAACGAGCTGCAGGAGCAGCGCAACCTCACCTACCTCTTCATCAGCCACGACCTGTCGGTCGTCGAGCACATCTCCGACACCGTCGGCGTCATGTATCTGGGCAACCTCGTGGAGTACGGTGAGAAGAAGGACATCTTCGCCAACCCGCTGCACCCCTACACCCAGGCGCTCTTCAGCGCGATCCCCATCCCCGACCCCGATGCCAAGATGAACCGCATCGTGCTGGAGGGATCGATCCCCTCGCCCGCCAACCCGCCCGAGGGCTGCAAGTTCCACACTCGCTGCAGCAAGTGCATGGAGTGCTGCAAGCACGTGGCGCCAAAGCAGAAGGAAATCGAGCCGGGGCACTACGTGGTCTGCCACCTCTACGACGACGAGCCCGAGCAGGCGTAGCAGATGCCTAGGGCACATAGGACAGACGCCTACGACGATGGCCACACCATCGCCGACATGAGCGACGTCCGGGGCGGCATGCGTCCCGAGCTTCGCGGGTCCGGCGACTTCTCCGACGAGCTGCAGAGCGCCGAGGAGCGTTGGATGGTCGTGCTGGGCACGCTGCGCGCGGCCCTGTCGATCGGCATGGTGTACCTGGTCGTCTTTGGCATCGTCATCGCCCTGATGGTCGCCTTCTGGACCTGACGCGAGCTTCGCTTTGACCCTGACGCGCCCCCTTGTCGCCCTATCTGGCGGCAAGGGGGCGCTCTGGTAGACGCCTGCTCCGCGCCGCGCGGCGCCCCCCGCGCCTGCGTGGACCGGGTGTTATCAGCGTGTATCCACAACCTCGCCCAATCCCAGTTTTCGTATGACGCAGAGCTCGAGGGGGTATGCTATACCTCGCACATTCGCGTTCGGAGGCAAGAAGGTTGGTCCTATGAAAAACGTGACACGTCGCACCCTGTTTGCCGCGACCCCCATGCTCGCACTCGGCCTCGCCGCCTGCGGCAAAGGCGCTGGCTCCAGCACCGACTCGCTCGTCATCGGCATCACCGAGGACATCGATTCCATGGACCCCGTCCGCGCGGAATCCGCCGCAACGCGCGAGCTGCTGTTCAACGTCTACGAGGGCCTCGTCAAGCCGGACACCGAGGGCAACCTCAACCCCGCAGTCGCATCCGACTACGCCGTGTCCGACGACGGCGTCACCTATTCGTTCACCCTGCGCGAGGGCGTGACCTTCCACGATGGCAGCCCCGTCACCGCCGAGGACGTCAAGCATTCGATCGAGCGCTATCGCGACTCCACCACAGGCGGATCGCTGGTCTCCGCCTTTGAGGAGGTCGACCATGTCGACATCGTCGACGACAGCCATGTCGACGTGGTGCTGAAGGAGGGCGACACCGACTTCCTCGCCTACTTCTCCATCGGCATCACGCCCGCCGCGGTCGTCGACCTCGAAGCGACGCCGATCGGCTGCGGCCCCTACAAGTTCGTCTCTCGCTCCCCGCTCGAGAACATCGTCCTGGAGCGCTACGACGGCTATTGGGACGCGGCCAACGCCGCGCACGTGCCCAACGTCACCTTCAAGATCACCCCGAACACCGACTCCATCGGCATGGAGCTGGCTGGCGGCTCGCTCGACCTGTTCTACCGCACTCCCGAGACCCAGCTGTCCCAAATCTCCGAGAAGCAGTTCACCATCTACGAAGTCGGCATGAACATCGTCCAGGCGCTCTACCTCAACAACGCCGTCGCGCCGTTCGACGACGTGCGCGTCCGCCAGGCGCTCTGCTATGCCATCAGCCCGCAGGAGATCATGGACTACGTCTCGGGCGGCAAGGGCATGGAGGTCGGCTCCAGCATGTACCCCGCCTTCGCGAAATACTTCATGCCCGAGCTGAACGACATCTACAACCAGGACCTCGACCGCGCCCGCGACCTGCTGGGACAGGCGGGCCTGAAGGACGGGTTCTCCTTCACCATCCACGTCTCCAGCTCCCACCCCCAGCACATCGAGACGGCCGAGGTGCTGAAGGAGCAGCTGGCCGTCATCGGCGTGACCGCCAACATCCAGCAGATCGAGATGGGCAGCTGGCTGACGGACGTCTACACCAACAGGGAGTTCGAGGCGACGGTCGTCGGCCTGGACGCAAGCGCGCTGAACGCCCCCTCGATGCTCGCCCGCTTCGTCAGCGATGCCAGCAAGAACTTCATCAACTTCCGCAGCGACACCTACGACGAGACCTATGCCCGCGCCCATGCTGCGGCCGATGACGCCGAGAAGACCGAACTGTACAAGCAGTGCGAGCGCATCCTGGCCGAGGAGGCGGCGAGCGTCTACATCCAGGACCTCCCCAGCTTCGTCGTGCTGTCAAACCGCTTCGAGGGCTACGAGTCCTACCCGCTCTACGCGCAGAACATCGCCGCCATCCGCCCGGCGGAGTAGCGTCCGGACCACGCTGCTCCCATGCGGTACGTCTTGAAAAAGACCGTGAGCACGCTGGCCACCCTGCTGGTGGTCAGCCTGTTCCTCTTCGTCAGCTTCCAGCTGATCTCGGGCGATCCCGCCACCCGCATGCTGGGGACGGGCGCCACGCCCGAGCGCCTGGCAGCCCTGCGGGCACAGCTCGGCCTGGATCAGCCGCTGCCCGTGCAGTACGTCCGATGGCTCGTCGCCCTGCTGCAGGGCGACCCCGGCATCTCCTACATCTACAAGCAGCCGGTGGCCTCCCTGCTGGCCGCGAAGATCCCCGTCACCCTTGCGCTGGCGCTGCTCTCGTTCGCGCTGATGTGCGTCGTCGGCCTGCCGGTCGGACTCTACACCGCCAAGCACGCGGGCTCGTCGCTTGACCACATCGTCCTGGTGCTGAACCAAGTCATCATGGCCATCCCGCCGTTCTTCTCGGGCATCCTCATCAGCTGGCTCTTCGGCATGGTGCTGCACCTCTTCTCGCCTGGCGGGTATGTGCCCTACACGCGCAGCCTCGCGGACTTCTTGGGCTACCTCGTCTTTCCCGCCCTCGCCATCGCCCTGCCGCGCGCCGCCCAGCTGGCCAAGCTGCTGCGCGGGTCGATCCTCGAGGAGGCCGGCAAGAACTACACCCGCACGGCCTATAGCCGGGGCAACGACACCAACGGCGTGCTCTACGGACACATCCTCAAGAACGCCCTGCTGCCCACGCTGACCTTCCTTGGCATGAGCCTCGCCAACATGCTGGCCGGCTCGCTGGTGGTGGAGCGTGTGTTCAACATCCCTGGCATCTCCACCATCCTGCTCACCTCCATCGGCAACCGTGACTACCCCGTCATCCTGGCTGCCGTGATGTGGATTGCCGTCTTTGTCATCGTCTCCAACCTCGTTGTCGACCTCCTGTACCGGGCGCTCGACCCGCGCGTGGACGTGGGGTGAGGTGCATGGCCACGAGACGTCACAGCCTGCGCCAGACGATCGAGAGCCTGCCCAGCCCAGAGGTCTTCTGGGCGGGATTCGTCCTCATGGCGGCTGTCGTGGCGCTGGTGCTGTTGGGGCTGGTCTGGATGCCCTACGAGCCTACCGCCATGAGCGCCGACCGCCTGCAGGGCATATCGGCGGCACACCTGCTGGGCACCGACAAGATGGGCCGCGACATCCTCTCGCGCGTCATGTACGGCAGCCGCGTCACGCTGGCGGTGGCATTGGGGACGATGGCCATCGGCGCAGGCACGGGCATCCTCGTTGGCGCGGTGACGGGGTTCTACGGAGGCATCGTCGACGAGGTCGTGATGCGTGTCATGGATGGCCTGTTCGCCTTCCCCAGCGTGCTGCTGGCGCTGGTGTTCGTCTCGCTCTTCGGGTCCAGTACCACCCACGTCATGTGGGCCCTGGGCATCGCCTTCATCCCGTCCTTCACGCGCGTGGTACGCAGCGAATACGTGCGCATCAAGCACCTGGACTACGTCAAGAACGCGCGCCTGCAGGGTGCCAGCGACGCCCGCGTCATCTTCGTGCACATGCTGCCCAACGTGCGCGGCGTCCTGCTCTCCAATATCATGATCGGCTTCAACAACGCCGTGCTTGCCGAGGCGGGCCTGTCCTTCCTGGGCATCGGCTCGCAGCCTCCCTACGCCTCGCTGGGGCAGATGATCTCCGAGGCGCAGGAGATATTCTTCCGCGTGCCCACCTCCGTGCTGGGTCCCGGCATTGTCATCGTGGCGATGGTGCTGGGGTTCTCGCTGATGGGCGAGGGCATCCGCCCCGCCACGCAGAGTCTGGACTAGCCGATGGAGCAGACGACCAGCCCCACACAGACGAGTGACGTCATCCTCGAGGTGCGCGACCTGCACCTCGAGTTCCACGACCATGGCCGGCCCGAGGTGGCCGTCGAGGACTTCGACCTCGAGCTGCGCCGGGGCGAGATCGTGGGCATCGTCGGCGAGTCGGGGTCGGGCAAGAGCATGACCGCCCTGGCCATCGCCGGGCTGCTCAGCCGCCATGCGCTGGAGCGCCGCGGGCAAATCCTCTTCGACGGCCAGGACCTGCTGAGGTGCCCGCGCTCGACGCTGCGCCACTACCAGGGCGACGAGATCTCGATCGTCTTCCAAGAGCCCATGACCTCTCTGGACCCCTTGCAGCGCATCGGCCGCCAGGTCGAGGAGCCCCTGCGGATACACCACGGCGAGCTGTCGGCGGAACAGCGCCGCGAACAGGCCCTGCGTGCCTTGACATCCGTCGGTCTACCCGAGCCGGAGAAGGTCTACCGGATGTACCCCCACGAGCTGTCCGGCGGCATGCGCCAGCGCGTGATGATAGCTGCGGCCACCATCTCCCGTCCCCAGATCCTCATCGCCGACGAGCCCACGACCGCCCTCGACGTCACCATCCAGGCCCAGATCATCGCCTTGCTGCGCAAGATCAACCACGACGACGGGACGGCCATCATCTTCATCAGCCACGACCTGTCGCTGGTGCGCCAGCTCTGCCATCGAGTCGTCGTGATGCGCAAGGGACTCGTCGTGGAGACGGGACTGGCCGAGGAGGTCTTCGGCAACCCGCAGACAGACTATACGAAGATGCTGGTCGATGCCATACCAAAGGTGGTGTTGTAGCCATGGCGAGCATCAGCGTGCCCATGGGAGGCATCTTCGAGACAGGCGCGGACCTAGGCGAGAACATGCTGGAGGTGAGCGGGCTCGACGTCTACTACCGCGACCGCACGAAGCTGTTCGGGCGCCGCAACGCGCTGGTCCAGGCGCTGCATGACGTGAGCCTGACGGTCGGACGCGGGGAGATCGTCGGGCTGTGCGGCGAATCGGGGTGCGGCAAGACCACGCTCTCCAAGGCCATCTGCGGCATCATCCGCGACTTCGATGGCCAGATACGCCTGGCGCACGAGCGTCCCCAGATGGTGTTCCAAGACCCGTTCGGATCACTCAACCCGTCGAAGCGCATCGGATGGCTGCTAGAGGAGCCGCTGCGCGTCGACCGCACCCGCACCTGGACGCCCCAGGAGCGCGAGCGGCGCATCGGCGAGGTGGTCAGGCAGGTAGAACTGGACGAGCAGCTGTTGGAGCGCTACCCCGACGAGCTGTCGGGCGGTCAGCGCCAGCGCGTTGCCATCGCGGCCGCCATCATGCGCAACCCCGCCTTCATCATCGCGGACGAGCCAGTCAGCGCACTCGACGTCACCATCCAGGCGCAGGTCCTGGCGCTGCTGCGGTCCCTGCACGAGAGCATGGGACTGTCGATGCTGTTCATCTCGCACGACCTGCGCGTCGTCTATCAGATCTGCGACCGCGTGCTGATCATGCGGCAGGGGCGCATCCTGGAGCAGGGCGAGGTGGCCAGTGTTTACCGCAACCCCCAACACGAGTACACCAAGACGCTCCTGGCGGCGGCGGGACTGCGCTCATAGGCCGATTTGACGGCCGCCAGCAGGGTCACGCCCCGGCGTCGTGGTACTTGTGGCAGATATGCGCGGTTTATTCGTGACAGCCCGTGTAGCAGAGTCACGCCAACTGGGCTTTTTCCCTATGACTACTTGGCAACCCTCAAACAAACCGCGCATATCTGCCACAAGTACCAGAGGACTCCGCCACAAGCCCGCGGTGGGCAAGCCAACGCATCGCAACTTGCCCACCGCGCCACGACCATCAGCCCACAAGCACGGTGGTCAGCACCGCGAACGCTGCCGTCACGACCACGAGGAGGGCAGCTATCACCCAGGTGGCGGGACGTGCCATGTTCAGCGTCCAGCCAATCCCAAAGCGCTTGGGCACGATGACGCTGGCATCGTCGGCATTGAAGTAGATCATGCCCAGCGGCCAGTGCGCGTCATCGTCATACGCCAGCTCGTCGGTCGTGCGCAGCTGCGCTGCCAGGCGCGACCCCGACTGACCGAGCGCGATGCCGACCCATGCCTCCGCAAGGGCAAAGGCTATCGCCACCACCCCGACTAGAATCGCCGCTGCGCTGAGCGATATGATCTCCAGGGACGAGAGGTTGAACGCAACACCGATGGCCACGCTGATGGCCAGTCCTCCCACGAACAGCACCAGGCTCTGCATGTGCACGAATCCGTCGTAGGCCATGGCCGACGTCGCCGGCGAGGCGGGATCGATGGGCCGCTTGGAGCGGATGATGGCCCAGTGCGTGAACAGGAACAACAGTCCCATGAAGCCAACCAAGATCGCAGGCATGAGCACCGAACCCAGGCTCTTGGGAACGTAACGCGTCACCGTGCCATCGAACTCGCACTGCATGGGGATGAGCTCGGGGAACCGGTCGTACGACAGTACGCCAAAGAGCACCAACGCCACGACGAGGGGCAGGTAGAGCAGGTTCCACGCCAGAGGGACGGCACCTTCGCACTCCCCCTCGCCCACGAAGGCGACGGCACGGCTGCTCGAAGCGGCCCACTGCTCGACGCGCTTCAGCTCGCGTACCTGGGCACGATTGCGCAGCATCAGGACAAAGCCAACCACCATGGGCACGAACGTTACTGCGATCGTCGCGGCGAGATAGAGCGACGAATGGAGTCCGTCCTCGCCAACCAGCACGCTCACCAGCGCCAAGAGCAGCATGCAGACGACTGTCGTAACGACAACCGTGCGTGCATAGGAGCACTTCAGCGCACGGATGCGCGGGTCTTGCTGCGCCGAGGGAGGGACGCTCACCGCAAAGCACTCGGTCGGAGGCATCAGCGATGGCGTGACCGCCAACAGCGCCCCCATCAACAACAGGCAGACAACCATGATGACAACATAGCCGGTCATGATGCATCATCCTCTCCCGTGGCACCAAAGACCGCGTGGGCCTGAGCCCGCGCCAACTCGACGAACCCCTGCTCGGTACCACCCCGCGCACGGTACTCGGTGGCCAAGCCTGCCAGCTGCCCCGCGATGTGGTCCAGCCGTTCCTGGGCGCGCGCGGGCGTCATCGTGCGGGCGGCATCGGCGATATAGGCGCCGCTGCGCCCGCGCATCACGACGTAGCCCTCGTCGCGCAACACCGCATAGGCCTTGTTGACCGTATGCATGTTGATGCCCAGGTCGCTGGCCAGAGACCGCACGCTGGGCAGCGCATCGCCGGCAGACAACTCCCCCGAGGCAACGCCTTGCACGATCTGTGTTCGTATCTGGCGATAGAGCGGCTCGCTCGAAGCGAGGTCGATCTGCAACAGCATGTCAGCTCCTTTCTGTTATATGTGTACTATAACAGCTAGAGCAACTGTGCACAAGGACTTCTGGATCTGTGTCGGAACGGTGAGGGAGACGGCCGCAGCACGGGAGCGGCTGCGGCGCGGCGGACCCTCCTACGCGAGCACGACGAAGCTCTGCCCGGGCATCGCCAGGGACCCTTCGTGGAGTGCAGCCCCGCCGATGCGGTACACCACCCGCCTCCCCTGCAGCAGTGCGTCGTCAAGGCGTCGCTCGCGCGAAGAGGGGTTGAGCGCCAGCAGCAGTGCACCCCGGCGATACGAGAACGGCGCCGCAGCCTCGTCGTCGTTGACCACCGCAAACGGCGCATCTGCCTGCAGGTCCTCGTACGCATGGCGCAGCGCGACCAGCCGGCGCACCTCCGACAGAAGCGAATCCGGGTCCGCCCACTGGCCCTCCACGCTCGGCGCGTCCGGCGACGCGTCCACGGGCAGGTAGAGCTGGTCGGCTGGCGCCGTGGAAAAGCCCGCGTTCTCTCCGTGGCTCCACTGCATGGGCGAGCGGCTACCCGTCCGCTGGTAGCCACCCTCCTTCGTGCGCAGGTCGAGATAGCGCATCCCGATCTCGTCTCCGTAGTAGATGAAGGGCACGCCCGGCATCGTGAGGATGAACGCATAGGCGAGCTTCAGCTCGGCGGGCGAGAGCGTCCGTGCAGGGCGCGGCGTGTCGTGGTTGCACGTGATGAGGCTGATGTAGCCGCGACCCCTGCTCCGCTCGTATTTGGGCAGATAGTCATCGAGGAAGCGGCGGATGCTGCCGCCCGCGTCGCAGCGGAAGTAGCTGTGGTCGCCACCCTTGGTCTCGTAGTCGCGCAGCAGCGTGTTGTAGCCGTTGCGCTGGTGGTCCAGGTAGAAGTCCATGTGGAAGCCCGCCTGGCAAAGGGCCTGGTCGGGGTTGGACCATTCGCTCACCAGCGCCGCATCGGGATAGTCGCGGTCCATCATTGCACGGATGTCGCGCCAGATTGCACAGGTCGCGCTCTTGCGCTCGTCGTCGCCCTTCACCAGCGAATCGGCCATGTCTACGCGATACCCGTCGCAGCCCAGGTCCAGCCAGAAGCGCATCACGTCCTTGATGGCCTCGATGGTCGCGCGCGCCTCCGGGGAATCGGTGGCGCTCATCCAGTGCTTGTAGGGGTCCAGCCACCCGTAGTTGAGCGCGGGCTGCGAGGCGAAGAAGTTGAGCATGTAGGCGCCGGAGCGCTCGGTCATGCCGGCGATGTAGGGCCGCCCCTCCATGCCCCAGAGCGCCTCGTCGGTCCAGATGTAGCGCGCCGAATACTCGTTGGGGTCAGCCTGGGCGGACGCCTTGAACCACGGGTGCTGGTCTGAGGTGTGTCCGGGCACTAGGTCAAGCAGCACGTGCATCCCGCGCGCATGCGCCTCGCGGAACAGCCGCACGAGGTCCTCGTTGGTCCCATAGCGAGGCGCGACCAGCTTGTAGTCGCGCACGTCATACCCCGCGTCCATGAAGGGCGAGTCAAAGCAGGGGTTGATCCACAGGGCGTTGCAGCCAAGCCCCGCCACGTAGTCCAAGCGGTCGATGATGCCCGGGATGTCGCCTATGCCATCGTCGTTGCTGTCCTGGAACGACTGCGGATAAATCTCGTAGAAGATGGCATCTTTCAGCCATGTGGGTCCCATCAGGCCCTCCCGTCCGTCGGGCTACTGCCCGGCATCAAGCGTCAGCACGGCAATGCAGTAGGCCGGAAGGCTCAGGTTGCCGTTCTCGTAGGTGATCTGCTCCTCGTTGGTGTTGAGCACCGCTGCCAGCTGCCATGCGGCACCCAGCGCCGACAGGTCCTTGGTCGCGGCCTGGTCGCGCAGGTTCATGACCAGAAGCACGTCCTGCTGCCCCTCGCAGCTGCGGACGAACGCCGCCACGCTCTCGTCGCTCACGCCCTCCACCGGCTCGGTCGTACCCCGCGCGATGGCCGGGAAGGCCCGCCGCACGCGGATGACCTCCTTGAACCAGCGCCACAGGGACAGGTCGTCCTCCAGCTGCTCCTCGAGCGGAGGGAACTTCATCTGAAGCTCATCCATCCCCGCGGGCGCGGTGCACATGCCCAGTGCAGCGGCATCTGCGCTCCAGTACATGGGGGCGCGCTTGTTCTCGTCCTTGCCGGAGCCCTTCATGCCCAGCTCCTCGCCGTAGTAGACGAAGGAGTTGCCCGGCATGAGCAGGCTCAGCGCATAGGCCATCTTGGTGACAGGCCCGTCGTCCTGGGCATAGTAGCCCGCGCTGCGGGCCGTGTCGTGGTTGGTGTAGAACGGCGCGCCCACGTAGGCCGGATTGGCCGCACGATAGGCGGCCTCCTCGCTGACCATGGCCTGCACGTAGTCGGAGGCCGTGTAGCTTCCATTCATGACCTGCCGGATGACGCCCTCGGAATCTGCGAAGGGGAAGTCGAAGAGCGAGTCGATGCCGCTCGCGTAGAGCGTCGCGATCGACGCCCGGTCGGTCCAGGCCTCCCCCACCAGGTAGCAGTCCGGGTCGATGCCCTTGCAGGTGTCCGAGAGCCACCGCAGGAACTCGACGTTTCCCTCGGGGCTGCCCGTCACGTAGGAGGTCACGGCGTCCAGCCGGAAGCCGTCCACGCCCTTGTCCAGCCAAAACTGCACGATGTTGCGAATCTCGTCGCGCACCACGTCGTTGCCCAGGTTGAGGTCGGGCATCTCCGACCAGAAGCGCGCCTCGTAGTACCAGGGCGTGCCCTCCAGCGGGACGAAGCCGTCCAGCGCCTCGCGCGAGAAGGTGTAGTACCAGACGTAGGGGCAGTCCTCGAAGACCGGGTCCTGGTCGTCGGGCAGCGAGCGCAGGTAGTCCGTCGCCGCGACGAACCACGGGTGCGTATCGGAGGTGTGGTTGAGCACGAGGTCGAGCAGCACGCGGATTCCCCGCGCGTGGCAGTCTGCCAGCAGGGCCTCATAGTCTTCCATCGTCCCGAAGCTGGGGTCGATGGCGCAGTAGTCGTCCACATCGTACTTGTGATAGGTGGCGGAGGGGTGCACGGGCGTCAGCCACAGCTGGTCGAAGCCCAGGTCGGCGATGTAGTCCAGCTTCTCGCGGACACCGTTCAGGTCGCCGATGCCATCCCCGTTCGAGTCGCAGAACGAATAGACGAAGATCTCGTAGGTCGTACGGTAGTCGTCATCCGCATCGAGCGCAGCCGGCTGCAGATTCCTGTTGTAGTCGATCATCTGCACGGCAGAGGCGGCGGGCTCTGCGCCACTGCTCCCCTGCTGGCCGTTGCAGCCCGAAAGCAGCAGCGCCACGCACGCAACCATCGGAATCCACCGCAAAAGACGTCTCATGTCCACCTCCAAACGAACCCTGAACCACTTCTCCAAAAAAGGAGTCTCCCCTTCGGGGCGGGCCCCAAAGGGGAGACTCCCTTTTGGGGCGACGCCCCTGGCTGCCGGGGGAGAGAGCGGCTAGCCCTTGACCGCTCCTGTCATGCCTTCCACGTAGAAGCGCTGCATGTACAGGAACAGGATCGCGATGGGGATCGAAATCAGCACCGCACCAGCTGCGAAGCAGGTGTACCACTGGTAGATGTACTCCTTCTGCAGCATGTTCCAGAGTCCGATGGCCACCGTGAACTGGTCGGCATTCGCGCGGCAGAGGACCTTGGCAAAGATGAAGTCCACCCAAGGTGCCATGAAGGCCGTCATGACGGTATAGATGACGATCGGCTTGGACAGCGGCAAGGTGATGCGCGTGAACACCTGCCACTGCGTGGCGCCATCGATGACCGCGGCCTCGTCAATGGACCGAGGAATCGTGTCAAAGAAGCCCTTGGAGATCTGGAATCCCAAGCCCGTGCAGGCGCAGTACACCACGATCAGGCCGATCCTGATGGACGCCCCCTCCGTCAGGCCCATGGCCTTGAGGATGAAGTACTGGGCGATCATCGTCATGAAGCCAGGAAACAGGCCCAGGATCATGGCGAGGTTCATGTAGGGCTTGCGGAACTTGAACCGCATACGGCTCAGCGAGTAGGCCACCGAGAGCACGAAGAACGTAGAGATCGTGCAGCTGAAGATCGAGATGATCAGGGTGTTCTTGAACATCCTGGGGAAGTTCAGGACGTTTCGGTCCGTCAGCAGCTTGACGTAGTTGTTGAGCGTGTACCCCTGCGGCAGGAAGGTCTTGGTGTAGGCGCCAGGCTCGGCACGGAAGCTGGTCAGGACGATCCACGCGATGGGAAGGACCCAGATCAGCGCCAGTACGGCCAGAAGCAGGTGCACCAGAAAGTTGACCAGCCTCCTGCGTGGGCTCAGCTTGTTTTTTGCCATCTGGTTATCCATCACATGAACGCCTCCTCGTTCTTATAGGAGCTGGAGTTGCGATACGTGACCAGCGTGACGATCGTGAGGATGACGAACGTCATGATGCCGATGACTGCGCCGAGGTTGTAGTACTGCTGGTCGATGGTCAGCTTGTAGAGCCACGTCACGAGCAGGTCGGTTTGGCCGGCCGTGTCGCCCACGCGCGTGGGGCCGCCGCCCGAGAGCAGGTAGATGACGTTGAAGTTGTTGATGTTGCCCACGAAGCTGGAGATGAGGTACGGCGCGGTGACGAACAGCATGTAGGGCAGCGTGATCTTGAAGAAGATCCTCATCGGGCCCGCACCGTCCATCCTAGCTGCCTCATAGAGCTCCCCGGGGATGTTCTGCAGGATGCCGGTGACCTGCAGCATCGTGTACGGGATGCCGACCCACAGGTTGATGGCGATGATCGTGACCCTGGCCAGCGTGGCATTGGTCCAGAACGGGATAGGCTCTTTGATAAGGCCGAGGTTCTGGAGCAGGACGTTCACCGCGCCAGACGGCTGCAGCATGATGTTCATGATCATCAGGGTGACGAACTGCGGGACTGCGACGGAGAGCACGAAGCAGAACCTCCAGAACGCCTTGCCCTTGGTGTCCTTCCTGTTGATGATCAGGGCCAGCACCATGCCGAGGATGTAGTTGAGGAACGTCGCGAAGATGGCCCAGATGATGGTCCATGCCAGGACGTGCCAGAACTGACGGCCGATGTTGCCGTTCATGTTCAGCACCCTCAGGAACTGGTGGATGCCGTCCCAGTCGAACAGGATGAGGTGCTCGTCTTCCTTGGAGTAGGTGGTGAACGCCATCGAGATCATGTAGACCAGCGGGACGATGTTGAAGATCAGGATGCCGATGCACGGAAGCGACATCAGGGTGATGTGCAGGTTGCCGTCGAAAAGGCTCTTTATATCATCTCGGAGTGTGGGAACTTCCTCTCCGTCCTCGATGAGCTTCTGGAGCTTGTAGGAATGCCGCATCTGGAGAATCCAGAGCGCCACGATTCCCGCAACCACAAAGCACGTGATGACGCCATACAGCAGAATCTGCTGCGAGTTGTCGCCGGCAGTGTACTCGTAGATCTGCTTGGCTTCGTTCCAGACCTCGCCCTGCTCCTGGGTGCCGAGGCTCGGGAGCATGGACAGGTTGTAGAAGCCGGCAGCGCCCATGAATACCCAGAAAGCGATCTCGATGAGGAGAACCACGACGCCCTTCACTACCTGCTTGTGCCCAAACATGCCCGCGCCCATGACGACAGCAGAGAGCCTTGTGAACAGATCACCGTCCTTCAAGGCATTGCGTACGTTGATTTGGTCTTCATTCATGTTCTTATCCTTGCTTCCTATGAATGAATGCGGAAGGGATGGCGGCCGGGCAGGAGCCCGGTCGCCGGATGGTACGGATCGGGTTTACTGGACCGCGGAGGTGTTCATGGAGGTGTTCATGGCCTCGGTCTTGTCAGCCGCATTCTTGTGCGTGACGGTGCCGGCCACGAGCTCCTTGCCCATGGACTCTGCGGGCGTCCAGTAGTTGCCCATGTCAGCCTGCAGCGGCTGGACGATGGAGGCGAAGTCCATGGCATCCATCTGGGCCTGGGCGAGCGCGTCATCAACCTTGATGTTGGTGTCGGTCGGGATGATGTTGCGGGTGTCGAAGTGCGCCTGCTGGGCGGAGGTGCCGCCGAGATAGGCCGCGAGGGCAACGGCGACCTGCGGATGCTCGCCATAGAGGGCGGTCGCAGGGTTGACGCCGATGGCCTTGGAGCCCGCGAAGGCCTTCATCTGCTTGAGCTCGCCATCGATGGTGATGGAGGGAGCCGCGGCGATGCCGAGGTTGTCGCCGTAGGCGTCGACGGCCTTCTGGTAATCCCAGGTGCCAGAGAAGAAGGCCTTGGCGTCGGCGTTGGTGCCCACGTCACCGTTCGCGAAGTTCTTGTTGGCCACCAGGTCGACCAGGTAGTCGGTGACCGCTGCGGCCTTGTCGCCGCTGAAGTCGAAGCCGGCAGCGGCGTCGCCGCCGTCGGCGCCGAAGAGCGTGCAGCCGTTGGCCACATAGAACGCCGCGATGTACCAGGAGTTGTCCAGCGGGAAGGCGACCTTGCCCTTCTCGAGCATGGCGTCGAGCGACTTGATGTCGTCGTCAGAGAAGACGGACTTGTCGTAGTACATGAACCACGTGTTGCCGGTGAAGGGGACGCCGTACACGGAGCCGTCATAGGTGACGGTGTTCACCGTGGTCTCGGAGTTGTTGGCCTTGATGGCGTCAAGGGTGCCGCCGCCGAGCTTGGCGATGCCACCGGCCTTGAGCAGGTCGGGGATCTGGTCGTTCGCGAACATGTACACGTCGGCGCCGGCGCTGGGGTCAGTGCCGATGTTGGTCTTGGCGTCGCCCTCGGGGCAGACGCCGTACTTGAAGTTGAGGGTCCAATCGGGATGCTCGGCAGCAAAGGCCTCGCACTGGGTCTGGAGCCAGTTGCCGTTATCGGCGGACTGATCCTCCTGCGGGCCCCACACGGTGATGGTCGCGTTGACGGCCTCGTCGCCGCCCTCGCCGCCGCCATTGCCGCCACCGCCATTGCCGCCACCGCCATTGCCGCCACCGCCATTGCCGCCACCGCAGGCGGAAAGGGCCATGGTGAAGGCGCCGGACATGCCGAGCGCGAGGATCTGACGACGGGTGAGGTTGATGTTCTTCATTGCGATTCTTTCCTCCTGTCTCCTTCTGTTGAAGACTACTTGCATTCATCCGGACGCTCGGCGTATTTGAGGTCCGGTAATAACCGGTGTGCTAGAGGTACTCGAGGTTCTTCTCGGACTCGGGGTCGAAGACGTGCACGGCGTTGGGCGCGAAGGTGAACCTCACCGTCGAGCCTGCACCGACCGCTCCGGTGTCGAGGTCGAGCGTGGGGACGATGATGATGCAGTCCTTACCGCTCACGTTGACATGGAGGTGCACGGAGCTGCCCATCATCTCGGTGACGTCGACGACGCCCTCGATCATGGAGTCTTCCTTCTCGTCGAGCGAGATGTGCTCGGGACGCACTCCCACGGTGACCTTCTGCGGGGCGGTATCACGCTCGGCCAGGTTCTTCTGCTTCTCCGCGGAGAGGAAGATCTTGGCTCCGTTCACGATGACGGCGTACTTGCCGTCCTCCTTGACCAGCTCGCCGTCGAACAGGTTCATCTGCGGCATGCCGATGAAGCCGGCGACGAAGAGGTTCACGGGATGGTTGAAGACCTCCTGGGGCGTGCCGATCTGCTGGACGTCGCCATCCCTCATGATGACGATGCGGTCGCCCAGGGTCATGGCCTCGGTCTGGTCGTGCGTGACGTAGATGAAGGTGGCGTTCAGGCTCTTGCGGAGCTTGATGATCTCGGCGCGCATCTGGTTGCGGAGCTTGGCGTCGAGGTTGGACAGGGGCTCGTCCATCAGGAGCACCTGCGGGTCGCGCACGATGGCGCGGCCGATGGCGACGCGCTGGCGCTGGCCGCCGGACAGGGCCTTGGGCTTGCGGTCGAGATACGGCGTGATGCCGAGGACCTCGGCGGCCCACTCGACCTTCTGATCCATCTCATCCTTGGGAACCTTGCGAAGCTCGAGCGGGAACTCCAGGTTCTGCCTGACCGTCATGTGCGGGTACAGGGCGTAGTTCTGGAAGACCATGGCGATGTCGCGGTCTTTGGGAGCGACGTCGTTCACCAGGCGGTCGTTGATGTAGACCTCGCCCCTGGTGATGTCCTCGAGTCCGGCGACCATGCGCATGGTGGTGGACTTGCCGCAGCCCGACGGACCGACGATGACGATGAACTCCCTGTCCGCGATCTCCAGGTTGAAGTCGTCGACGGCGACGACGCCCTCATCGGTGATCTTCAGGTTGTAGGACTTCTTCTCTACCGGCTCTTCGCCCTTCTTCTTCCTCCCTTTCTTCTTCTCCTTGTCCTCATCCCTCATGGGATAGATCTTCTGGACGTGCCTCAAGCTCAAGGTTGCCAATGTTGTACCTCCTGTTCTCATGTACGCGGCCGAGCGATGCTCTCGCCGTCTACAAACCTATAGGGAATCTTCTCGTGCACTGCCGGACCTTCGTAGCTGATCCTCATGAGCAGGTCATCGACACCCCTGCGGGCAAGCAGTTCGACGTCCTGCTCGATGGTGGCAAGCCTGGGTATCGTGTACCTCGTGGGAACGATCCCGTCGAAGCCAACGAGCGATATGTCGCGCGGCGTGTGAAGCCCCATGTCGCGAAACGCGCGCATGGCACCGATGGCAATGGAGTCGCTGATGGCAAAGATTGCCGTCAGGTCTGGAGTGCGCAGAAGCAGTCGCTTCGCAGCCTGGTAGCCCGCCTCCGCAGAGAAGGGGCACGGTTCGTAGTCCCTCGCACAGTCAAACGAGACCCCGCTGCGTTCGAGTTCCTCGACGGCCCCACGGATGCGCAGCGACGGGCCGTTGCCCGACTGCTCTCCCTCGGCGTCTCCCGGGTATCCACCGAGGATGCCGATTCTTCGGTGCCCCTTCGAGACCAACGCCCTCACCGCACAGCCATCTGGGGAACTATCGGTTGACAAAAACAGCCGAGCGCGCCGCGGGGCTCGGAGTTCACGTGCGACATGGCCAGCGCCAGGTCGGCCGGGACGAGCCGGTCGAACCTGATTCCGGCGCCCTTGGGCA
>OMXZ01000035.1 GCA_900315165.1 uncultured Actinomycetes bacterium
CAGATCCATCGACCCCTCCCGTCAAGGCTTCTCTGTCCCTGCCAGGATTGTGGCGCGCCGGCGGCGCCGCCTCAACGCGTGTCAGATTGAGCGCTTACAGAGGAACCACCACAGGTAGTGCTGGAGCCACTTGCTCGACACCCCGTAGAAGGGCCGCAGGAACGCCTTGATGCGGTCGTGCAGGGCGTTCACCAGCGCGAGGCCGCGCCTGGCCTCGGCCGACTCGGACGGCAGGGCCTCCCAGTCGGCCCTGAGCGCCGCCACCGCGGCGCCGCAGGGGCCGTGGTCGTCGGTGGTGAGCCTGGTCCCCTCGCCGACGCCGGCGGCGTCGAGCACCTCGAGCACCTCGTCGGACCTCGCCCGGCCGCGGGCGGCGACCGCCGCGTAGGCGTCGCCGAGGTCGTTCGCGGCGCAGACCACGCAGACCTTGAGGTTGCTGATCCCCCTCCTGTGCACCTTCCCGTTCCTCCTCGGCTCGCGCGGCATCGGCACGGCGTTGGGCCTCGTCCGGTTGCCCTTGAGGCTCTCGTTGAGGAAGGTGCCGTCGGCCTGCACGCCCGTGCCCTCGCACCTGAACTTCTCCAGGGCGTGGGACATCACCTCGCAGGCGCGCACCCGCATGTACCAGGCCGTCCGCAGGCAGACCCCGCAGTCCTCCGCGCACTCGCGCAGGGGCTTGCGCGCGGCCAGGCACCAGGCGAAGCGCGCCCACGTCCCCTCCGGCAGCTTCGACTGGCCGACCAGGGACATCGTCCTCGCGCAGAAGGTGGAGCCGCAGGACTTGCACATCCACCTCTGCGTGCCGTCGGCGTTGCGGCCCTTCCTCACGACCCCCGCGTGGTTGCACCTGGGGCAGCAGGTCGGCCTCTCGTCGGCGTCCCAGCCCGCGAGGTCCGCCGCGATCGCCGCCCTCAGCGCCTCGAAGAGCTCCCTCTTCTCGTCGATGCCCATGCCCGCCAGGAGCTGCGTTATGATGTCTGTCATCCGGCCCTCCTCCTACTGTGTTGTCTTGGTCGATAACAACAATAGGTCGGGGGCCGGACATCTTCTTAGGCGCCGGGCACGAACGTTCGTGTCAATCGTGGTCTAACAGAGAGTCTTCGAAAGCTCACCGACGAACTTGGTCACGCGACCCTTGTAGTTCGGTTCGGCTCTATAGTTAGCAGGGTTGAGGTAGGGCTCGATCTCGTCTCGATGCACCTTCGAAAACTGGTATGCGCAGGTGCTTTTCAGGGTCGACTCAGCGATGGCGAAATAGCGGAACATGAACATTCGAAGGTCTCTGTCAAAGCAGAAGAGTCGATAGACGTCGTCGAACGCAGTCCCCTGTAGATAGCGATCGACGCCGTTTGTCGGCATTTCCAAGAACGGGTCCTTGTAACCATTGATCACCGAGTAATAGTTCTCGCGCTCAAGGATAAGGGGTGTCGCTTCGTTGGTGCGCAGGCCACGGCCCTCAAGGATCTCAACCTGTTCCTCAATCGACTTGAATGGCTTGTCCACATATCCCCCGTGGCAACAGTTTACAGAGACAAAGAGGGCCACCCAGAGGGTGGCCCTCTTTGGACCCAACCGGACGGACCGTCGAAGGGCCTAATCACGGTGTCTATTCTACCCTGCAACTCCCCGAGATGTTGTCTTTTTATTCAGATTACATATGAAGCCAGCCATCGGCTCTCTAGCTTTTCTTCTCCCTATGAGAGCTCACGGACGAAGCGGTCGAGCTTCTCCTCGACGGCATGATCCTTCCTCTTGGTGGGATCGCGGAAGTGCTCCGTGCAGACGAGCGGGGCGCCCGCAAGCTCGGCCAGCTGGTCGAAGGCGCGCATGGAGTACTTCTTGAAGCCGCCGGTATGGTACGCCTCGCGCGGCCTGAGCCGCCACGAGTCGTAATATGGTGACGTAATTTATGTCCCGACGAGGAGGCCTAGCATGACCAACAAGGAGCTCATGCTCAAGTTCTACGACGAGGTGTTCAACGGCTGGGACACGTCGCACCTCGATCAGTTCGTGCGGCCCGACTACATCCAGCACAACCCCACCGTCGAGGACGGCCTCGAGGGCTTCACCAAGTTCATCGAGTTTTTCACGTCGATGAAACCGCACGTCGACATCATCCGCTGCGACGAAGTCGGCGACATGGTCTACGTCTTCTTCAAATGCACGATGGGCAACGGCATGATCAACAAGGTCGTGGACATGTACCGCATCGAGGACGGCAAGCTCGCCGAGCATTGGGACGTGGTCGAGCACGACGTGGCCGCCAAGATGGCCGCCGGCAAGAACAGCCACGGGATCTTCTAAGGAGCCGGCATGGCTCTCTCAGACAAAGCGCGCGCGACCATTGCCGCCGCGCTGGCAAACACGGCCGGCGAGGCGGTCGGCGCCGCTGCAGGCAGCGCGTCGGCAACCACAGGTCAGCCCTCGGCCGCAGCCGCCACACGGCACGGTTCCCTCTTCCCCGCGCCCAGCTCCCAGCCGGCCGCTGAGGTCCGCTACGTGAACGGCAAGAAGCTCTATATCTGCAACTGCGAGACCTGCCGCCAGATGCGCGCCCAACAGCGCCTCGCCCGCCAGCAGCGCGATGCAGATCTCGGCGCCTGAGCGGGCAGAAGCCCTGCGCCGATCCGCGCGTTCACACCGGCCTCTCGAAGGCAACCCACTCCCACGAACATTTTCGCAATGGTCCTCGTTCCCCTTCCCCGCATTACCGTCAAATTTTCCAGGGAGGGGTGCGCGAGCGTCCCGTATGATGGAGTGCGGTATCAATTCCCTTCAGACAGGAGGATGTCATGGATCTGCAACTCAAGGACAAGGTCGTGCTCGTCACCGGCGGCACCGGCGGCATCGGCTCCGCCATCGTCAGGGCCTTCCTGGCCGAGGGCGCCAAGGTCGCCTTCAGCTCCACCCGCCAGGAGAAGATCGACAAGCTCATCCCCACGCTGGACGCGGCCGAGGGCCAGGTTGCCGGCTTCGTGTGCGACGCGCGCGACGAGGCCCAGGTCAAGAAGCTCGTCGAGGACGCCAAGGCCCATTTCGGCACGCTCGACGTCGTCGTCCCCAACGCCGGCTACGAGAGCACCGCAAGCTCCATCGCCGACAACCAGACTGAGGAGATCCTGAAGACCTACACCCTCAATGTCTTCTCCCCCATGTGGCTCATGAAGTACGCCTCGCCCACCCTGGTCGAGAAGGGCGAGGGCGCCATCGTGGTCCTGGCCTCCGCCGGTTCCTACACCCCGACGGCTACCATGCACAACTACGTCTCGTCCAAGTACGCCGTGGCCGGCGCCACCAAGTGCATCGCCCAGGAGCTCATGCCCAAGGGCGTCCATGTCAACCTGATCTGCCCCGGCCCCGTCGACACCGACATGATGCGCCGCATCGAGCACGACCAGCTCGGCGACTCCATGACCCACGAGGAGGCCATGAAGTTCTTCGCCGCCACCGCGCTCGACAAGCGCTACGCCAAGCCCGAGGAGGTCGCCGCCGCCGTCGTGATGATGGCCTCGCCGAAGACCGCCCACACCTGCGGTATGGAGTTCAACCTGGACGCCATCGTTCCCAGCTGCTAGTTTCGGCAAGACAAACGTCGCATCCGAAGCCCGTCGCCTCGCGCGGCGGGCTTTATTGTCCGCTCTTCCGTTACA
Source organism: uncultured Actinomycetes bacterium (assembly GCA_900315165.1). Taxonomy (GTDB): domain Bacteria; phylum Actinomycetota; class Coriobacteriia; order Coriobacteriales; family Atopobiaceae; genus Olegusella. The sequence goes on from OMXZ01000035.1 coordinate 3,651, forward strand.
GTCTGCATCGAATCCCAAAGGCTTGGTGCAGACTGTAACGGGCATAACGCCCTACTTTGCATAAGCTTGGTCATGCGCGGAAACGGTCCGGGAGCTTTTCGCCCACCGCAATAACCGGCTGCTGCACACCACGTATGGGCAGTGGAACCTGCCCAGTCGCCGGTCAGCGGGCTTGCGACCTCACCCACGCGGCGAACTCCCCGTACCCCGCCTCGCCCGATGCGACGCGTAGGATCGCGGCGTCGTGGACCGCGACGGCCTCGGCCGCCGTGACCCGCCGCACGGTCATTTGGCGAGCTCCTCGAAGACGTCGCCGTACTCGCTCATGAAGTCAACGGCTACGTCCTCCAGCGCGCCCGAGGCGTCGGCGGGCTGGATGACGACCCACGGTTTGTTGTTCTTGAGCACGGTGACGGGCCTGCCCGTCCGGTTCACCTCCCTCACAGACAGGCATTTTGCCCGAAACACAGCAAATCAGAGGCCCTCCCAAGGGGCCTCTGACCTGGGGTTCTTTGGTGGGCCCTGCCGGACTCGAGCTGGCAACCTACGGTTTAGAAGCGATGACACCCGTCGTTCGTAAAGATGCGTTTGGCTGCGTAAAAGTGCGTCTCCCCGCGCGGGCGTTCGGGCCAACCAGGCAGAAACGTACGAAAACGTACGGATTGATACGCTAAAAATACGATGGCAAAACGATTCCCGGGCACCACCCGCCACTCACCCGGCACTCACACTTACGTTATTTATTTTCGTTATTAATTGTTTCAGCAATAGGTGATGTTGCAACGAGCTTTTTACCTGCGGTTTTAGATCCGTATTTCAATCGATGCAAGTTATCGGAACTCGCAGCGAACTCGCAAACCGGGAAAAACCCGCCCAGGAACAGGTCCCGGCACTCATCCCGGCGCTCGGCATTGCTTCAGTTTCTGATGTCTTTCGGACATCCCATCGCGCCGACCCGCAAGCCCCGTGGCGGCCCTCCGGCAGCACAGGGAAACTTAGGGAAACTAAATGCGTTGCCGCGCCGAGCCCGATGCGGCGCGCAAGCAGGGGTTTGGCGGACAGTCTCGGAGTTGTCTACGGACGTGTCTTACTTTTACGCTTACGATTTATTCTTCTATTTGCTTCCATTTTGCTTCTGGCAACATCATTTTTCGCAGTAAAAAACAGTAAGAGGCTCAGACAATTGAGCCTCTGTCCTGCGGTTTCATGGCCGCTGGGGCTGGATTTGTACCGTAGGGCTGCCAAGTACACTTCCCCTAGGTCAATCACCCCGCACAATGCCTACCGCACCGCCTGTACCAGCTCATCCCGAAAGAGTACCTGGCCGGGTAATCCCAGCTGCTTGGCAACCTCGCCGATCTGTGGCTTGGAGATGCGCGATTCCTCAACCACGCCTTCGTCCCAGAAAATTTGGCGTGCGGGCGCATCCGCGATGATATTGCCATGGGCCATGGCGACCACACGGTCAAAGTTCCTCGCCACAAACTCCATATCATGTGTAATCGTAATCACGCCCATGCCCTCTTTGCCCAGGTAATCCATGAGCCGCTCGAGCGTCTGGGTACCCTTGAGGTCCTGGCCTGCCGTGGGCTCATCGAGAATCAGATACTTGGGCTCCGTAACCAAGATGGCAGCGATTGCTACGAATTTACGGATGGAGAGCGGGATGTCGAGAGGGTTCACGTCCATGTACTCACCAACTCCCGTGAGCTCCACGGCCTTGTCCACCCGCACCTTCGTCTCGTCCTCGGACAGGCCATAGTAATTGGGCATGTAGCGTATCTCATCGCCCACGGTCTGGTTGAAGATCTGATCGTCAGGATTCTGGAACACATAGCCCACCACTTTCGAGACCTCGGCGGTGGTATGTCCCCTAGTGTTCATGCCGTCGACCAGCACGTCGCCCTCACTGGGCTTGTTGAGACCATTCATGAGCTTCACGGCCGTTGTCTTGCCAGCACCGTTTTGGCCCACTATTGCCACACGCTCGCCATCATCGATGTGCAGAGTCAGGTGTTTGTTTGCCTCGAAGCCACCGGGATACGAGAACGACACGTCCTTGAGGTCTATAGCCATGGCTACTCCTCCCCCGTCCTGCCGCGCAGCATCTGGACGGTCTCTTCGGTGGTAATGGGGATGTGCGCCAGGGGTTTGCCCGCGCGCTCCATGTCGTGCCCGAACAGGGCCACCTGGGGCATCAAGGCCCCATGCGAGAGTATCTCCTCATTGCTCAGCACCTGGCGAGCCGGTCCCCCAAAGGCAACCGTCCCATCCTCCATGACCACCACCTCGTCGCTATATTTTGCGATGAGGTCGATTTTGTGCTCGACCAGAAGGATGGTCTTGCCCATGTTTTTGAGCATGTCGATGATCTTGAAGACCTTGCGGGTACCTTCCGGGTCCAGCTGGCTGGTGGGCTCGTCGATTACCATGGTGTCGGCGTCCATCACCACGATAGAAGCGAAAGCCACACGTTGGCGCTGGCCGCCCGAGAGCTCATTGGGGTCCTTCTGCAAAAGGGGCAGTATATCGAGCTCCTCGCAAACGTTCAGCACCCGGTCCGCAATCTGGTCCTTGGGCACACCCAGGTTCTCCAGCCCTAGGGCAACCTCCTCATAGACGGTAGGCTTGACACCGCTAATCTGCGTGAAGGGGTTCTGGAACACGTAGCCAATCTTGACGGCAAGGTCTGCCGGGTCGCAGTCGCGCACATCCACCCCATCTATGAGGCACTTCCCCTCGAGTTCGCCGTTGTAGAAATGCGGTATAAGCCCGCGTACCAGACTGCAGAGGGTCGTCTTGCCCCCGCCGTTCTGGCCGATGATGCCGTAGGTTCTCCCCTTCTCGAAGCAGTAGGTCACATGCCGCAGGGCATACCGGTCCGCATAGGGGTATTGGTAACTCACGTCTTGGATATCGATGGTTGCCATGGTCCCCCCTAAATGCCGGCGATTGGGTTGAGGCCCATCGCGTGCAGGACGATCGTGCCCACCAAATAGATGGCTGCCAGCACCGCAAGTGCCTTGTGCGCGACCTTGGCTGGCGGCAGCTCACGCAAGAAGGTATGTTGGGTCTTGGCCGAGAAGGCGCGTGCCTCCATGGCGAGGGTCTTCTCCTCGGTGGATGACATCGCGCCGAGCAGAACGGGGCTGAGCACGGGAACGAGTGCCTTCATGCGGGCGAAGGCATTGCCCTCGGTCTCTATCCCGCGCGCCTTCTGGCTCTCCATGATTACGTTGGACTGCTTTCGGAGGTCCGTGATGCTCTGCATGGAGGCAAGGACCACATAAGAGGTCTCATGTCCCAGCCCCATGCGCTCGAGACAGAAGGTAAGGTCGCGCATGGGAGTGGTGTAGAAGAAGAGCACGATCCAGCACGAGAAGCCCAGGAAGGTGGCACCCACATTCATGCCGTTGAGGAGGGCCTCCACCGTCCACTTCCACCCGAAGATGGAGAATATGACCGTCTTGCCTTGGATGGAACCCTCGCGTATCACGATCATAAAGAGGAGCAAGAAGACAAAGAGCTTGCTTGCCACCTTGTTAAACTCGCCAAGCTCTCCGCAGCTGGCCGCAAGCACGTAGCAGATCGCCACCATCGCCAGCCCATACTGCCACGTGTAGCTCATAAAGCACGTAAATCCCAGACACAAGCAAAAAACCATTTTGCATACCGGGTTGAAGTCTTTGAACCACGTGCCATAGGAAAAGTAGTGGTCGAAGCTTCGTACGAACGCGTCGTTGTCCATGAGTCCCCTCCCCTGCATCGGCAATCCAGAAACACCACAGTGCGCCGGATGCATGGGCTGTCGATGGCAGCCCATGCATCCGGCGGCCTCGTTGCCAGGCCAGGCCCATGCGAGGCGGCCCGGCCTGGCAACCCAGCGTAGAGACTATTCGGCGGAAGCCTTCGCGTCCTTCTTGCTCTGGATGTATACGTCACCGAGCGGGAGCTTGGAGAGCGTGCGCACTGGCATGGACTTGAGCACGCCGTAAACGATGGCGACGGTGACTGCCTTGTCCACCAGGTCCATGATCCACTCTGCAATCACCTCGCAGATAAACTTGGACATGCCCGTGGCGTTGTAGAGAGGCACCGCGAACATTGCCGCGGTGTTGGTGCCGAACTCGCCGCCGAAGATAATCCAGGTGATGCAGGCGCCAAGCACGCCACCGATGAGCGAGAAGACCAAAGTGCCCAGGGTGATGGACTTACCGAAGGACAGGAAGGTCCCATTCTTGGAGAAATACGCCGCGGCCAGGGCGATGAGGATGGAGCAGATGGCATAGAAGAGGTAAATCGGGGCAGTAATCGAGTTGAGGATGTTGGAGATAACGCCAACGATGACGCCGGGGATAGGGCCGGCCAGGGCTGCCACCGCCATAGTACCAATGCAGTCGAGGTAGACCGGAAGCTTGAGCAGAATGGCGATCTGGCCGCCAATGAAGTTGATGGCGACGCCAATGGGGATGAGCATGATCACGAGGTTGCTCATTTTCTTTGTGCTGGCCATGGTGGGTACCTTACCTTTCAATCGAAAAACTGCTGTTAATTGCCGAGCCGACCCGGGCCCGCGCCCCTCCTTCCACTCCTATTCGACACCCTTATGCGCGGGTGAGGTAATCGAAGACCTTCTTCCAGAGGAGGTCGTAGCCCTCCCAGCTGGTGAAGTCGGCGGGCGCCCAGTGGGGCGCACAGTCGGAGGTGAAGGCCGCCGAGCGGCCCTTGCCGAACTCTCCCACGGCGACCAAGGGATCGCCGCACACGGTGGCCAGCACGTCGCAGCCCTGGCGTGGCAGGGTGCGGTTGTAGCCGAGGAGGGCCGGCCACTGGGTAGGCATGCCCTCCAGGGCGCCCCGCGCCTCCACGCTGGGCACCACCCCCTCGGGATGCTCTGCGCGGTCGTCGATATCGAGGCAGGTCACGGGAAGCACGTCCGCCACCTCGGTCTGGCCATAGCGCGCCTTGCAATCGATGCCCGTGAAAGAGAGGTAGCCGCCTACCATAAGGAGGGCGCCGCCCTGATTGACATAGTCGCGAAGTCCCGCGCATCGGTTTGGCGTGGCCTTGCCGTCGTTGAACACGCGGTCGGGAAGCAGGAGCGAATTGGAGCCGATGTCGGACAGCACGATGCACGCGTACTGGGACATCTCTTCCGGCGTCCAGGGAAAACGTTCCGCGACATATTGGCTCGGCAGATAGACGAGCTCGTAGCCCGCGTTGGCAATGGCGCGGCCGATAAATTCTATGCCCTCCTCGTATCGCGACGTATAGAAGGTGTCAAAACCCTTGACGTGCGTGGTGAAGCTGGTCCACGACTCACCGGCCACCAGTATCTTCTTGCTCATGGTTTAGGCCTCCTTGTCCCGCTCGCCGCCGCACCAGTCCAGGATCAGGTGCGCATAAATCTTGATTGCGTCCAGGTATTGTTCGACCGTGACGTACTCGTCAATAGCGTGCGACTGCTCCAAGGCGCCCGGGCCGTACTGCAGGGTGGGGCATCCTGCTATGTGCAGCCAGAGTCTAGAGTCGCAGCCAGCGGGCGAGCCCACGACCCTGACGTCGTGCCCCATGGCCTCGCGGTAGGCTTGCTTAAAGCTGGCCACAAAGGGATGGGCCAAATCCATCTCGAAGGGGTTGCCCGTCTGATAGACGCTGATCTTCGGCTTGTGGTCCTTGAGCCACTCGTCGCCCTCGCAGCAGCGGTAGATGGTGGCCGTGTACTCGTCAATCACCTGCTGGCGGCTCATCACATTGGGCAGGTAGTGCACGCAGGTCTGGAAACAGCAGTAATCGGGCACGGTAGAGCCCGCCTCGCCGCCAGAGATCACACCGACATTGCTAGACGGGGGCGGCAGCAGGGGGTGCTTGTAGGTGAGCAGCCAGCGGTGTTCCATCTCGTCGATGGCATGAATCACCTTGATGGCCTTCTCAATGGCGCTCACGCCCTTGAGCTTGAGGCCGGAGTGCACCGCAATGCCCTCGAACTCCACCTTGAAGAAGACCCAGCCCATATGAGCGGCAATGAGCTCGTAGTTTGTGGGTTCGCAAACCACAACGGCGTCGGCATGGATGCCGTGGTTGGTCGCCACCACGGAGCCGTTGCCGCCGCCCTCCTCGTCGCAAACGGACGCTATGGTCACATCGCCAGGAAGGGGGATACCCGCATCCTTTAGCAGACGAACAGACATGATGGCGGCCATGAGGCCCGCTTTCATGTCGTCGACACCCAAGCCGTAGATCTTGCCGTCGCGCACCGTGGGCTCCAGGGGCGGAGTGGTCCAGCGGGCGGCCTCTTCCTCGGTAACCGGCATGTGGTCCACGTGGCCATCAAGCAACAGGGACTTGCCGCCCTGCCCCTTGAAGGTGGCATACACGTTGTAGCGGTTATCCAGGTTGTGGCCCGGGTTGCCTTCGCCGTACTTCTTGAGGCTCTCCTCGATCACCTGCTCGTCCAGGGGGTCGCGCTGCACTTCGTCGGCGCCCATCCGGCCATAGAGGTCCACCAGGTACTCCTGGGCATTGGCCTCCAGGCCGCCCTCTATGCCGTGGCCGATGTCATGGGAATCGTGCGCCACCAGGCCCTTGAGGCACTCGATATAGGCCTGTTTGTTCCGTTCCAAGGTATTGCTGAGTAGCTCTGAGTAATCCCCCAGCACTTTTTCCTCCAATCACCTCGCCTTTGTCCTGCCGTGTCCGTCAGGTGTAAATCCGTCCCCTTCACCCCGTTGCTGTTTTGGGGTGAGTGGTTCCGCCCTGCACCAAGCAAACGTCAATGAGCTCGCGCCGGTCCGCCGACAGCTCGCCGCCGCGTCCAGCGTCCATCAGGATCTCCACAGCGCAGCGCCCCACCTGGGAGATGTCCTGAGCTATGGAGGTGATCTTGGGTATGAAGTAGCTGCCCATGCGCGTGCTGTCGAAGCCAATGAGCTGCACATCCCGCGGGACTTCCCGACCGATGCTGTGCAGGAACCCGTAGGTGCGCAGCGCCAGAAAGTCGCTCCAAGCGAAGATTCCGTCGCATGATGCGAGCTCACGGCGTACCTTTGGCCCCAGAGGCGCGACGTCGTCCTCCACGTATACCTCGCGACAGGTCATTCCGAGACTCCGGCACTCCTGCCTGAAGCCCTCCCAGCGGTCGTTCTGGCTCCCCGACTTCTCGGTCAGCCCCATGAAACAGACGTCCTCGCAGCCGCAATCATGGAGATGCTGAGCGGCGATGCGGCCGCCGTGGACGTTGTCCGACCCCACGAAGGGGCCCACGCCCACCAGACTCTCGTCAACGCACACGACGGGCGTGCGGCTCAGGGTGCGATAGAGGTCGTTGCAGCGGCCCGTGGTGGTGATGATGCCGCTCGCATGCGCGGACGCCAATCCGTCTATATAGAGGCGCTCTTTTTCGACCGTGTTTGCGTCGCAGAGCATGACCATGAACCCCCGCTCTGACGCCGCCTCGTTTATAGCTTGGTAGAGCTCGGAATAAAAGAAGTTGCCGATGGTAGGCACGATGAGCCCCACCAGGTCGACCTTTTTATTGTTGAGGGCGCGGGCTATTACGCTGGGCCGGTAGCCAAGCTGGTCAATCGCCGCGGCCACCTTATTGCGCGAGGGCTCACTTACCGGCCTTTTGTTGAGATAACGGGAGACGGTGGCTTCAGACACCCCGGCGACGCGTGCGACGTCTTCGATCGTTGCCATAAAACCTCCCTCTGGCAGGCACCGACGCAAAGGCCGGTCGCACATCCGTTATGAAACCGGTTTCATCACCAGCTTTGAGGAGACTATACCTTTGCGGTGTCGGGAGGCGGGAAAGTGTTAACGAAGGGTGAGAAAGTGTTTACCCCCGGGCAATACGTTGCGAGGAAAACGAATCGTTGTGTTGCAACTTTCCTTCCACTTGGTAACGCGCGCGCCAACAATGCGAGACTAGTCGCATGTGAGGAGGCCAGGGCAGGGAGCGCGCAACATGTACTACCAAAAGGACAGCGTAAGCCAGCCACAGGGGTTGGCGTCCATGTACAAGGGTCAGGGGCCGGGAACCGAGCATCCCAATGCGGGGCACGGACGGCTCGTCCTGCGCGGGGGTCATGTGGTGGATCCGAAAAACGGTGTGGACAGAATCGCCGACGTCACCCTCTGCGGCCAGAATGTTGAGGGCGTGTCAGACGGCGCGCAAGCCATGCCGGGCGACGCGGTAGTCGACTGCCGTGGCCTTCTGGTCTTGCCTGGCCTGATCGACATGCACGTGCATCTGGGCGATCTCTTCGAGATAACCACAGACCCTATCTTTTGCGCAGCCCAGGACGGCGTCACCGTCGGTCTCTCGCCCGGTGCAGGCAATACTCTTATGGCACCCTCCCTATTAGGCGCCGAGGTGGACCGCGGCGTTCCCATCAATCTCGGCGTATACCTCGGGGCGGCTGCCGTATTGGCCACCTGTATGGATGCGGACGAGCTCGTGCAGATGTTCAGCGGCCAGGCAGACCCGGAGCTGCTGGCCCGCAAGATGACCCGCAACGGTATCACTAACGCCACTGCCCCCTTCGTGGTGGGCATCAAGGACCACATGGGGCATTTCATCATGAGCGACCAGGATATAGACCGTGTCTACGACATCACCTCGCGCGCGGGGCTCGTCTACATGTCTCACACCCAGGATCCCGCGCATGCAGAGCGCATGGTGGCGCTCTCGAAGGGACGCCCCATCCACTTGGCGCATGCCACTGCGGCCGGCTGCGGCACCCATGCGATTCCCGAGGAGGGTTTCCGCCGAGTGCTGGACCTCATCGACGACAAGCAGGTTACCGGCGAGTTTGTGACAACCATGCTCAGGCCGGGCGGCGGGTGCCGCGAGGGCCTCAAACTGCCCGAGCGCTGCCAGGAAATGGCTTTTCAAGCGCTGGCGGACGGCAAGGTGAAGATCCTTGTCTCCGACGGCCAGAATCAGGCCACCATGAAGGGCTTTGGCGATACGCGCGACGACATCCCCGCCATCCTGGAACTATCGGAGCGCGGCGTGCTTAGCCTGAGCGATTCCGTGGCGTGCATGACCTGCAACCCGGCAAAGCTTATCGCCACAAGAACCGGCAACCCCTGGTGGTCCGAAAGGATGGGCAACCTGAGCGCCGGGGCGCTAGCAAACGTAACGGTGGTGAACCCCGCCACCAAGCGCGCCACCTATACCATCGTAAATGGCCAGATCGTCTCCTTCGAGAGCCGGGTGGTGCGACGCGGGATGGGTGCTGGAGGTTGGGTGAGCAGGTTCGGCATGGCCCGGCGCACCAGCGTGGGCGACTTGGCCATGTTCTCAAGGGCTTAGGACCAACATGGCGGCGGACAGCCGCATGGTCGCCGTACGCGGAAGGGAAGAACGTTGATGCCGTCAATCCAGGAGTGCGAGTCGCTGCTTGCCTCCCTCGTAAAAACCAACACCTGCCAGCCAGAGGGCAACGAGGCCCAGGCGGTGCGGCTTGTGCTCGGCATGATCCCCAAGGGGTTGGAGACCCATGTGTTGCATGACGCCCCGGGGCGCGACTCGCTGGTGATACGAGTGCCGGGCCTGGAGAAAGAAGGTGCTCTGGCATTTCTTGGCCACCTGGACGACGTGGCGTTGGGCGCCGCCGCATGGTCCGTGCCGCCGCTCGACGCGCTGGTGCGCGACGGAGTCATGTACGGACGCGGATCATGCGACATGAAGGGCGGCGATGTGGCCATGATCTTGGCGCTCCGCCACCTGGCTGCCACGGGGCGCATGCCCGCCCATACGGTCTACTTCGTTTTTACCTCAGACGAGGAAAGGGACGGCCTGGGCGTACGGCATGTCGCCCGAAGCGGGCTGCTCGACCATGTGACCCAGGTCATTGTGTGCGAGCCCACCAGTGGCAGATTGGCACGCTGCGAGAAGGGTGCGCTTTGGCTGCACGTGATTGTGCGCGGCAAGCAATCGCATGGCGCCTATCCCGAGGAGGGGGCAAACGCCATCGACTACGGGTACAAGCTCATAGCCGAGGCGCGAAGCCTCATAGACACCGCGACCCGTCATCCGCTCCTGGGCCAGGCCAGTCTCTCCCCCACAGGCTTTTCGGCAGGCGGCGCCCCCAACATCGTGCCTGGCGTTGCAGATATCCTGCTGGACATCCGCACTCTGCCCGGCACCGACCACGCGGGCTTGGTGGCAGCGATCAGAGCCGCGGCCGATGGGATTCATCGCCAAAACCCCCTTGTTGCATTTGACATAAGCGCGACCAACGACCGCATGGCCATCGAGACCCCGCCTGGAGACCCACTTCTTGAGGACCTTCGAGACATCTGCGGGAAGATAGGTCTTAGCCAGGAGGATTCGGGCGTGTATTTCTACACGGACGCCTCGTTGCTGATGCCGTCCCTGCCAAATGCAAGCTGCGTGCTCGCGGGTCCCGGTGAGTCTACGCTCATGCATACGACTGACGAGCATATAGAACTCCAGAGCGTCGCCCAATTCACGGACCTGTACACCAGATTCTTAGACCAGCGGATGGCTTAAGCCCTGCGACGGGCACTTACCGCAACGGAATACCTTTCTCCGATTTCCCTGCCAGGCATACGGCGTCACTGTTATCGGCATTTCTAGGCCCCTTATAAGCCCTGCTTTACATAAGGCGGACTATCCGAGGGTTTTCTCGCTCCCCTGCTGCGCCCTGTGAATAAGAACGGCCGATCCGGGGCGGATTATGGCGTGAACTGGCGCCGTTTATGCGATGTGAGAAACCCCGTCGCAATGGGAATAATTCAGATGGAATTATTCGGCTCAGGACGTGCACATCAACGCGGCTGCCACACCGTATAATTCATCCAAACATAGGCGCACCTTCCCATCAGGAGGACCCCATGGCCAGCTACATCACCAAGAAAAAAGACATGAGGTTCCAGAGCGTCGACAGCCTCCAGCAAGTCGTCAACGTGGTAAACGAGGCTGCCGCGGCGCTCGGCGACAAGAGCCGCACGATCAGGGAGAGCGCCATACCGGAGGTGCTCGCCGGGGCACTGGGGGCCGGCATCGGCGGGGCCGGGTCGTTCGCCGCACTCTACGGTCTCGGCACGGTAGGCCTTTCCGCCGCAGGAATCACCTCCGGGCTCGCCACGGCAGGCACCGTAATCGGTGGTGGAATGGTCGCGGGCGTGTTCGTCCTCGCCCTGCCGGCAGCCGCACTCGCAGCAGGCGGCGTCGGCGTAGCCTCGCACCTGAAGAACAAACAGCTCAGGCAGGAAAAGGAGCGCCTGTACAAGGAGGCACTCGCCAAGCATCAGGCAATCATCCAGGCACTTAAGGACGAGGCGGACGCCACCGAGGAACGGATCGACTACCTCACGAGACTGAACACGCTGCTGGAGCGTGCGGTGGAGGACCTCGGGAAAGACCTTGGGAAAGAATGCACCGCCTGAGCTACACGCAGACTCAGGGGGACATCAACAACGTCCTCGCATACCAAGACGGGCTACTGGGCGAGATCAGCATGCCCGATCTTTCTCCTGCCGACGAAAGCATCGCCAGGAGCGAGCGCATCCTCACAGATCTCGGTTATACCCTACCCGAGCGCTCGCCTAGTGCCTCATTCAAAGCCGATTTGACTCCCCCGAGCTGGGAGGAGCTATCCGCGATGGCACTCTCCGAGGTGGGATCGGACAACTCGCTGGAGGACCTCTTCTCGGAAGATGAACTCCGTTCCAATGAGGCCGAGATCCGCGAGCTTAACGAACAATACAACCAGCTGCACAGACTGGACAGATGCGACATCGCCATCGCCGCGCTTGCGGGCGTACTCGCAGGCGCGGCCGACATACTGCTCGTCGGCATCCCTGAAAAGACGCACGAGGGCCTCAAGGCGGGGCCGCTCTCGGACTATATCAGGGACGCATTCGATAGGGAGTTCCCGCCAGATGAGATGGAGAGGCTCGCGAACTCCAAGGCGAGCAAGGTCCCATTCGACGCCCAGGACAACCGGAACACACAGTTCCACGTCGAAGGGCTGAGCGCCTACTACCACCGCCTGCTCTCGCTCGGGCACGACCCGCTGCTGGGTTTCGTGGTCGGCGTTTCGGACATCCTCACCGGTAGGATGACGACGATCGACAAGAGCGGCGCCGTCGTCTCGCAAGTGATGGACGTGTACGACGACAGGATCGAGAAGGACATATTCGCAGCCGTCGCCAAACAGGTCGCCCACCTCATGTCGGACATGACGACGTCAATGGGGCTCCCCGCCCCTCTCATGGGGTTGTTCAACCTGATGCAGTTCGGAAGCATCGGCGAGTACGAGCAGACGGTCGCGGAGATCGTGCAGGGGATGTACTACGAGGGCTATGACTTCATCCACTTCTGCTCCATGTCGGTAAGCGCCGCGGTAGCGGAGGCCGTCGTCAGAATCGGCTACGCGATCAAACGCGTCAGGGAGGGATATAGCATCTCGGAGTCCATACCGTTCAGCACCGATCGCGAGGCACACCCGAAGCTCGCCACGATGCTTTTTATCGCCCACTCCGCAGCGACGGCGATAAACGCCGGCAAGGTCTACTTCACAGAGAACCCCCTCGCGATCAACTACCCCCAGTGGCTCGCCTTCGCAAAATACTCCTACCAGCAACTCCATTGGGCGATCCTCACGAAGCCGAACCTCAGAGAGAGCTACGCTCTCGGTGAGATTGCCAGCGAGCTCGATGACGTGTACCACCAGGTCAACGAGGTGTTCGCCGATATTCAGAACGGGGCGATTGTCATTTAGTCCCCTGCCGAACGGGGCAAACGACCTCGATCGCGCTGACAGAGGTCGAACTTGATGTGCTGCTCTGCGAGCCGTCCGAGCTCTGGGACGCCGCGAAGCCAATGCCGCCCAGAATCGCAAGGACGATGCCGACGGCGACGAGCACGACGAAGGGGTCAGCGGCCTTCTTCTCTTCCTCCTTCGGGCGCTCCAGCGGTTCGCGCTCCGCCTTGAAGGACGAGTCGCAGTAGGGGCAGGTGCCGTAGGCCTCGTAGACGCTCACCTCCGCGCGCCCTCCGCAGCGCGGGCACTCCTACACGTAGGTCGGGTCGGGTGCGGGCCCCTTCTTGGGCTCCTCGCTCCCCTTCTTCTTAATAACGAACGCGGCGACGAACGACGCGACCGCCGCGACGAGCAGGAACACCCAGAGGGCCTCCAACAGGTAGAGGACGAGCGAGACGACAATCAACACGCCGAAGGCCGTCGCGCAGCCGCTGCCGCACCCCGCCCCGTCAGATGAACGTGCCGCCATTACCCACCTCCAAGGACATAGGTCAGATCAGCCCGAGCTCCAGCATGCGCTCGAGGTCGAACATCATCTCATAGTAGCCCTGCGCGGGCAGGCCGCCGCCCATGTTGGTGCGGTAGGCGCAGTCGAGCGTGTCGAGCGTCCCGCATGCGATCGACAGGTATTGGTCCTCGGACATGGGGCCTCCGTCGCACCGGCTCGCTGCCACGGCGACGTAGGCGTCCACGGCGCCGCGAACCCCGGGCACGAGTCTCAGCTCATGCAGGGTCATCCCGCCGAGGGCGTCGAGCGCGCGGCCGTAGTTCTCCATCGGCGGCAGGTCCTCCCCGCCCGTGCGCGCCCAGTGCCCGCGCAGGTCGCGGCGGACCTCCATGAGCGTCCGGCCGAGGTAGTTCCTGCCCCGCCACCTGGTCACGTCCTTCGCGGCCTCCTTGCACGCTTCCAGGCCGATTCCCCAGGTGGGATCCCACGGCGAGGCCTCTGCGAGGATGCGGTCGCCCGTGCCCATCAGGCGTTCGAGCAGCTCGGGGTTCTGGAGGAACTTCTCGCGCAGGCCGACCCTCATGATGCGGCGGCACACGCGGTCCCAAAGCTCCTTGTCGAACCCCTTCGCCTTCTTGCCGAGGGTCTTGCACTCGCTCGGAGCACTAGCATCGAGGATCCTGTCCATGGTGTCGTGGTCGCCGAAGACGAAGGCCTTCTCGTACATCATGAACTGCTCGCCCGAGGAGAATGTGACGCCGCCGAACGTGAAGTCGGAGTCGTACCAGTTGCTGAAGTAGCCGTTGTCCTCGTACTCGTGCCAGAAGAAGCAGAAGTTTCCGTCGAAGCTCTCCCCCGGCAGCGCGACCTGATTATGCTGACCGCTCATATAAACTCCCTCGCCCATCATATCCACGACGCTGAGGCTACCTATCCTCTTCCAGGTCCTCTGCGGCGAGCTTATCGGTCCGCGGGACGATGCCAAACGCGTCGTCGAGCCGGTCGAAGAACTCCCCGTCGTCGACCGTGATCGTTGCCTGCCTGCGGTACTCGTCGTACGAGAGGCCGCCGCTCGGGTCCTTGATGATGACCTCGCCGCCATCTGCCATGTTGCTTCATCCCCTCTAGGTCCAACGGTTTATGTCGTCAGTCAGAAGCCCGGCGCCCCTCACGCCCACCGTTCTCGGATCAGCTGAGTAGGGCGAGGTACGCGTCCCTCTCCACGCCACGGAAGCAGCAGAAGTAGACGTCCATCGCCACGTCGTCGTGGCGCTTCAGCCAGTCCGTGACCGCGCGCAGCGAGACCTTCGCGGCACGGTCGATTGGGAAGCCGTAGACGCCGGTCGAGATGCCCGGGAAGGCGACGGAATGGCAGTCCTTCTCCAATGCGAGGTCGAGCGAGCGACGGTAGCACGAGGCCAGCAGGTCGTCGTCCCTGTCATGCCCGCCGTTGGCGCCCCACACGGGGCCGACGGTATGGATGATGTAGTCGGCGTGATCGATCCCGTAGGCCCCGGTGACCTTGGCGTCGCCCGTCTCGCACCCGCCGAGGGTCACGCACTCCTCGAGGAGGCCCGGGCCCGCCGCGGCGTGGATCGCGCCGTCGACGCCACCCCCGCCGAGGAGCGACTCGTTGGCGGCGTTGACGATGGCGTCGACGTGCATGTCGACCACGCTGCCGCGCACGGCCTCGATACGGGAATGGGAGTCGTGCCAGAGGACGATTGCGTCGTTGTCTCGGTCCATATAGGTTCCTCCGTCCGGTCGGATATTTCAGAACAGGCAGGCGTCGATGAGGTCCTTGGCGCGCAGGGTGTCGAGCCACTCCGCGGGGATGGCGTCGTAGCCGTAGAGCACGCCGGCCAGGGCGCCCGCCACGGCGGCCGTGGTGTCCGTGTCGTCTCCCAGGTTCACGGCGGCGAGCACGCAGTCGCGGTAGCTGTCGGTGTTGGCAAGGCACCAGAGCGCCGCGTCGTAGGTGTAGCGGACAAAGCCCCCAGACGCAGGCGCGGGCCTGTCCCTCCACACCCCTGCGACGTCGGACGCGGAGCCACCGCCCGCCAGCTCGCGCAGGATATGGACGTAGTCCACGCAGAGCGAGCAGCTCAGGTCGTGCGCGTGGGTAATCGCCGAGACGGCGCGGACCTCGTCGTCCGCGGCGTCCGTGAACGCCAGCGGGGCGATGCGCATGAGGCTGCCGTTGCCGTTGTCGCGCTCGCCCGCGAGGCCGCGGCCCGCGTTTATCGCGGAGGACACGGTGATCCCGCAATCGAAGACGAGGCCGTCTGGCGTGTACTCCCCGCCGTGCAGCCACCTCTCGAAGCGATGGCGGATGTCATCCGTGTCGACGCGGCCCAGCTCGCGGATCGAGTCGCAGGTCGCCAGCGTCATGCTGGTGTCGTCGCTCCAGGTGCCCGCCGGCTGGTTGTGCGTGCCGTGGCCGACCATCCCCTCGCACGCGAAGGTCCCGCGGGGCTTGAACTCGTACGGCACGCCCAGGGCGTCGCCCACCGCGAGGCCGTAGATTGCGTCCCTCAGCCTCGCCGTCGGGAGGTTTTCGAGAATCTCCTTGAAGGGCTTCAGCTCCAGAGGCTCGTAGATGACGTCAAGCCCGCTCTTCGGGTCGAAGTAGACGCCGCTCGGCATGTAGCGGCCATTGGGGAGCACGTACAGCTCGCCGTCATGCGTCGTCCCCTCCGGGATGATGCTGAGCCCGGCCTCGTTCACCTCGTACTCGTAGTCGTAGTCGACGTCGTACGCCATTCAGTCCTCCCCGTCCGCGGGTTGCCTGTCCAACCCTTTGTAACACCCGGGGCGGACACAATCATGGCGACCTTGACGTACTGTTGTTCCTTATTATGTCAGGACTGTTCATGACCCCGACGCATGACATCGGCTCGCGCAGCGATATTGCCCGACATCACTCCGACGGGTCGCGCACCAGGCCCATGAACAGCGGCTCACCCTCGCTCGAGGCGACGAGGTAGGCGAAGGGACCGCAGTGGTCTTCTTAGACCAAACTACGCCGCCAGACCGAGCCTCTCGCGTAACCGCCGACAAGATCGAGGCCTGGGGTTTCTGATTCGCTGGGAAAGTAAGGTTAAAATGCAATGAGACTGCATTTTAACCTTACTCACTCAGCCAGAATCTAGCCGTATTACCTAGCTGATGGCCTCACGCTCATAGTCGGTCAGCTCCACCAGCCAGCCGCGGTCCGCAAGCGCGCGGCCGATCTCGTCGAGCGTGGCCTCGTCGGGGGCGGTCACATGATGGAAGTGGTAGCCGCTCGTGATGCCGGACAGCAGGGTCGACCGGCTCGTGGCGAGGTCGTCCATGAAGGCCCTCACGTCGCGGCGCGAGGCGATGTCGAGCTGGGCGCGGATCACCCCGTAGGTCCGGTGGTTCACGAGCGTGTCCTCCACCGTGCCGCCCATATCGACGACCAGGTTGAGCTCGTCGGCGACCTCGTCGTCGCGGTGGCGCACCTTGAAGAGGCGGCGCGGCCGCGTGTCGCGCTCGATCACATAGCCGCGGTTGGTGGAGCCCACCCGCACGCCGTCCGCGCGGAGCAGGGCCATGTCCTGCACGATCACCTGCCGGCTGACGCCGCACTCCTTGGCAAGGGCGCCCCCGGTCACGGGGCGCTCCGCCTTCGTGAGCAGGTCGCGGATGAGCTTGCGGCGCTCGTCGCCCGTCATGGCCATGCCGTCACCGGTCCTCGAGCACGCGCAGGTGCTTGAGCGAGAGGTCCAGGATCGGCGCCCCGTACGTGAGCGCGCCGGACGAGACGTAGTCCACGCCAAGGTCGACCAGGGTCGCCGCCTTGGCCTCGTCGACGTTGCCCGAGGCCTCGGTCTTGGCCCGACCGTCGATCAGCCTGACCGCCGCCGCCATGGTCGCGTGGCCCATGTTGTCGAGCATGATGATGTCGGCCCCGGCCTCCACGGCCTCGCGCACCTGGTCGAGCGTCTCGCACTCGACCTCGATCTTGCGAACGAAGGACACGAACGAAGGACACGTGTGCGCGGCAAGCCTCGATCGCCTGGGTGATGCCGCCCGCGGCGTCGATGTGGTTGTCCTTGATCAGGACGCCGTCGGAGAGGTTGTAGCGGTGGTTGCCCGCGCCGCCCACGCGCACGGCCTCCTTCTCGAAGACGCGCATGTTGGGCGTGGTCTTGCGGGTGTCCACGAGCTGGGTCCGGGTCCCCGCGAAGAGCGCCGCCATCGCGCGCGCCTGGGTGGCAATGCCGCTCATGCGCTGGAGGTAGTTGAGGGCGACCCGCTCACCGGAGAGCAGGGCGCGCACGTGGGCGCGCACCGTACCGAGGAGCTGGCCCTTCTCCACCTCATCGCCATCCGCGACCGCGAGGTCGGCTGTCGCTGCGGGGTCGAGCAGCTCGAAGGTGCGGACGAAGACGTCCAGGCCGCAAATCACGCCGTCCTGCTTGGCGATGAGCTGGACCTCCCCCGTCGCCTCGGCCGAGATGACCGAGGCCGTGGTCACGTCCTCGCTGGTGATGTCCTCGCGCAGGGCCGAGAGGATGAGCGGCTCCGCCTGGAGCCTGAGCGCTACCGGGTCCATCCGTGCCTCCTTCGTACGATGTCCCGCGCGGCCAGGCGCGCGAAGACGAGGCTCTCCAAAAGCGAGTTGGAGGCCAGGCGGTTCTTGCCGTGCACGCCGTTGCAGCTCGTCTCGCCCGCGGCGTAGAGGTGCGGCATGGTCGTGGTCGAGTTCTGGTCCACATGGATGCCACCCATGAGGTAGTGCTGCGCGGGCACGACGGGGATCGGCTCGCAGGTGATATCGTAGCCCTCCTGCAGGCAGTGGCGGTGGATGTGGGCGAAATGGTCGCGGATCACCTGGCGCGGCACGCGGTCGAAGGAGAGCCAGACGTGGCGGGTCCCATCCTTTGCCATCTGGGCAAAGATCGCCTGGCTCACCACATCGCGCGGCTGGAGCTCGTCCGTGAAGCGCTCGCCGTGCGCGTCGAGCAGGACCGCGCCCTCGCCGCGGCAGGACTCGGAAATCAGGAAGGACCGGCCGGGCTTGGTGGTGTAGAGCGTGGTCGGGTGGATCTGGACGTAGTCCATGTGGTCGAGCTGGATGCCATGGGCCTCGCAGATGCGGCAGCCGTCGCCGGTGAGGCAGCGGTAGTTGGTGGAGTGCTCGTAGAGGCCGCCGACGCCGCCCGTTGCCAGCAGGGTGTCGCGGGACCGGACGGCGAGCGTGCCCGCGGCGTCGCGCGCGAGGATGCCGGCGCAGCGCGCGTCCGGGCCGCCCTCTTCTTCTATAAGAAGGTCCTCCATCACGGTGTTCTCCATGATGCGGACGTTGGCCAGGCGGCGGACCTGGGCGAGAAGTGCGGTCGTAATCGCCTTGCCCGTCGTGTCCTTGTGGTGGATGATGCGGTTGCGACTGTGGGCGCCCTCGCGCGTGTAGTCAAAATCGCCCGTATCCGTGCGGTCGAAGTCCACGCCGTAGCGCACCAGCTCGCCGATCACGTCGCGGCTCGACCAGATCATGGTGTCCACGCTCTCGGGCCGGCACTCATCGTGGCCGGCGCGCATCGTGTCGTCGAACCAGGAGTCGTAGTCGTTGTGGTCGCGCATCACGCAGATACCACCCTGCGCGAGCATGGAGTCGCAGTGGTCGACAGCCTCCTTGGAGAGCATGACCACCCGCAGGTCGCGGGGGAGGTTCAGGGCCGCGAAGAGCCCCGCCACGCCGCAGCCGACGATCGCGACGTCGCAGTCGATTGTGCGGTCGGCAGCAGTCCCGCTCATCGGGCAGCCAGCTCGAGCATGCGCTCAAGCGGGGCCATGGCCCCCTCCGCGTTCGCGGGCAGCTCGACCTCGCCCGCGCCGGTCTCGAGCGCGGCCAGGACCTTCTCGGGGCCGACCATGGCCATGTTGGGGCAGATGGGCGGCGTGGCCGGGAAGTAGATGCGCTTGCCCTGGCCCGCGGTCTGGCGCTCGATCTCCGCCGCGACCCCCACGACCGTCAGCACGATGAACTCGCGGGCGTCGCTCGCGGCGATGTGCTCGATGATCTGCTTGGTGGAGCCGATGTAGTCCGCCTCGTCCAGGATCTCGCGCGTGCACTCGGGGTGAGCGCAGACCTCGGCCTCGGGATGGGCGAGCTCGAGCGCCTCGACCTCGGCGGGGATGATGCGGTTGTGCGTGGGACAGTAGCCGCGGTTGAGGATGACATTTTTGTCGGGCAGCTGCTCGGCCACATAACGGCCAAGGTTCATATCGGGGATGAAGAGGATGTTGTGCTGCGGCAGCTCGCTGATGACCTTGACCGCGTTTGACGAGGTCACGCACACGTCCGACCAGGTCTTGATCTCCGCCGTGGAGTTGATGTAGTCGACCACGGCCAGGTCGTCGCCGTACTGCTCGCGGACCTTATCCACATCCTGCTTGCGCACCATGTAGGCCATGGGGCAATGGGCATGCGGCTCGGGGTTGAGCACGCGGCGGGCGGGGTTGAGGAGCTTGACGCTCTCGCACATGAAGCTCACGCCCGCGAGGACGATCGTGTCGCACTCCAGCGTCTTGGCGAGGCGGGCCAGGTAGAAGGAGTCGCCCACGTAGTCGGCCAGCGCCTGGGTCTCGGCGGGGACGTAGTAGTGCGCGAGGACCACGGCGTTCTGCTCGCGCTTGAGCTCCTCCACGCGCTCGCGGATGTGCGCGAGCTCCCCCTCGGTCAGGTCCGAGCCACGGCCCTGCCGATAGCGCCGCGTCGCCTCGCGCAGGCTTTCCTGCTCGATCGGCGAGTAATCGCGATCGGTTGCCTGCTGGCCGCGCACCTGCTGGGCGGGCGCCTGCTGGTTGGCCGCCAGCTCCCCTTGGTTCTCCACTGACATGTTCCTCCCCCTGGCTGCCGTGGGTCGCACGGCAAGCATGGGCCGCCGCGCACAAACATGCCCAGTTTGCACCACTGTCTTGTCACTGACAAGACAGTGGCAAGACAGACGGATAATCGTCACAATCGGGATCCGGCTCTGCCCTAGCCTAGCAATCTGCCCTGCCCTAGCCATCCGTCCTGGTCTGCCCTAACCCCTCTGTCCTATCCCCTCTGTCCTGGCCTACCCTAACCACTCTGTCCTAGCCTGCCCACCGTCCTGGCCTGCCCTGCCCCTTCCCGTTCCACCCCTCCCTAGCCTATCCAGTCCTGTCACGTCCAGAATTGGGGCTGCGCCAACACGGGCCAACCCGATTCGCCCCCTTGGAGCCCTTTTCCCGCAATTCTGCAGAAAAACCCGCCCAAGGGGGCGATTGCCGCGAGGATCTCCTAGGGCGAATCGCCCCCTTAGCCATGGTTTCCCGCAATTCTGCAGAAAAACCCGTCCAAGGGGGCGATTGCCACAAGAGTCCTTTGGAAGGAGCGCCCCCCTGTCCATCTGGGAGACCTCCACCCAAGTAATTCTTATTGTGATAATTCTTATTATGATAAGAATCTTTATTGATTAGGCATCAGGCCGTGATGATGCCGCCGCCGAGGCAGCGGGTACCGTCGTAGATGACGGCGCTCTGGCCGGGGGCGACACGGCGGACTGGCTGGTCGAAGGCGAGCTTGGCATATGCGGACTCGGATGCGGCCCCGGATGCAGAATCGGCCGCTGTGGGGCTGACGCCACCAGTCTCACGTTTGCTTGGCGTGGAGCTGGAGGGTGTCACGAATTCGATACGCGCGGGGCGCAGTTCGCCGGTATGGCGGGTACGGACGAGATACTCCCCCGCCGCAGGCGCCTCCCCCGCGATCCAATGCGCGTCCTCCAGGGTAATCTCGCTGGTAAAGAGCGCGGGGCTGTCGTGGTCGGCGGTCACGTAGACGACATTGGCATCCACATCCGTCCGCACGACATAGCGGGCGGGCCCGCCGCCCAGGTCCAGGCCGCGCCGCTGGCCGACCGTATAGAGGAAGGCCCCGTCATGGCG
>OMXZ01000034.1 GCA_900315165.1 uncultured Actinomycetes bacterium
GCGATGACCAGCGACCGCTCCTACCGCAAGGGCATGGACCAGCACAAGGTCCGCTCCATCATCGAGGAGAACAAGGGCACCCAGTTCGACCCCGTCTTCGCGGACTACATGATCGCCATGATCGACAACGACACGAACTACCAGCTCAGGGGTTCGACGGGCAGGGACGACCTCGGCATCGCCAACCTGACCCTGATCCTCGACGCCGGATCAGCGGGCAGCGGCGCCTTCCACACCAATAGTGAGAGCTTCAAGCAGCTCTACCAGTTCCTCAAGAGGTATGCGCGCCGCAACAATACCGATGTCCAGCTCGTCCTGCTCACGTTGGCAAGGCGAGACGGGGGCTCGAGCGAGCGCGATGAGGTTGAGGCGGCGGCGGACCGCCTGTCCGACATCATCAGGTCCACGATTCGCCAGTCCGACATCATGACCCAGATGAACGAGTCGCAGTTCACCATCATCCTGACCGACACCAGCACGGTCAACGCGTCGGTCGCCATCAACCGTATCCGCAATAAGTTCGATGCCGATGGCGAGGACATGGCATACGAGCTCAAAAGCGAGGTCCAGGATATCGAGAGCTAGCGGCTCGCGCCGCCGAGGGGCCTGCCCGGTTCGTCCTGCCCGCCGCCGAAGTCGAGATAGTCGAGGAAGCGCTCGGCCGCGAGCGGCAGCTCCTCCTTGCTGCGGTAGCAGACGTTCACCGGGAGCATGACGCGGGGGCGCAGCGGGACCGTCTCGATGCGGTAGGGGTTGCGCGTCAGGATGAGCGAGGGCAGGATCGCGACGCCGAGGCCGCTTTCGACCATGGACATGATCGCGTAGTCGTCGTAGGTCTTGAAGCGGACCTGGGGCGTGACCCCGGCACGCTCGAAGATCTCGCTCACGCTGCGGTCGCTCGCCTTCTCGAGCAGGATGAAAGGCTCGCGGGCGAGACGCTCCACCGAGATGAACTTCCGTTTCGCGAGCGGGTGTCCCTCGGGAAGGACCGCAAGGTATTCGCCGCTCTGCGTGGGCTGGGTCTGGAGTAGGTCGCTGCGCACGTAGTCGGGGAGGAAGGCGAGGTCGACGCGGCCCTCCTCGCACCAGGTGCGGATCTCGCCGAAGGCGCCCACGAGGAGCTCATACTCGATAGCGGGGTAGTCGGCCTGGAAGCGCTTGATGACGGGCGGAACCCAATGCGTGGCGACTGACGAGAAGGCGCCGATGCGGATGATGCCCGCTGCGAGGCCGCGCAGGTCGTCCACCCGCATCTGGAGGCGGCGTTCGGACTCGCAGACGGACTGGATGGCGGGGAGGAGCTGCGCGCCATCCGAGGTCAGGCGCACGCCCCCGCGGCCGCGTTCGAGCAGGGTCACGCCCCACCCGCGCTCGAGGTCGGCGACCATGCGGCTCACGCCCGATTGCGAGTAGCCGAGGCGGTCCGCCGCCGCCGTGAAGCTGCCCAGGTGGACCGTCTCGACCAGGGCTTGATATTTCTGGATCGATGCCTCCATGGTGGGCGGCCTTTCACTTGAGGGACGGTTATTCCGATGTGTGTTTGACGCAAAAATTGATGCGAAACTCTCAAGGCGTCTCATGTGCAATTATGAGAATACCGCATACAAAGCATGAGAAACATCCGCTTTTCTTCTGAATTCGAAGCCGTCACAATAGCTTCGGAAGAAAAACGCACGGCCTGCCGCGCACCTCGATCCCGAAGGATTCGTCTGATGTCCCGCTCGTTCAAGAAATACCTGGCCTCGCTTCTGATGTTCGGCTCCAACGGCATCGTGGCCAGCGCCATCGCGCTTCCCTCGAGCGAGGTCGTCCTCACGCGCACGCTGCTCGGCGCCCTGCTGTTGGTCGCGGCCCTCGCGGTGTCTAACCACAGGTCCGGCGCCCGCCTCGCCTCCCTCGACCATCCCCGGCAGGCGGCCAGCCTTGCCGTCTCCGGTGCGGCTTTGGGCATCAGCTGGATCTTCCTTTTTGCTGCCTATCGCCTGATCGGCGTGGGCGTCGCGACGCTTGCCTACTACATTGGGCCCGTGATCGTGATGGCGCTTTCGCCGGTCCTCTTCAGGGAGCACCTCACGCCCGTCAAGCTGATGGGTTTCGCCGCGGTCGTGGCGGGAGCCTTCCTCGTGGTCGCGCAGGGCGGCGCCGGCTCGATCAATCCCGCCGGTCTCGCGCTCGGCGGCATGGCGGCGATCATGTACGCCGCGATGGTCGTTTTCTCCAAGCGCGCCTCCGACGTGGGCGGCGTCGAGGCGGCCACGATCCAGATTGTCGCAAGCTTCGCGGCGGTCGCGGTCTATTCCGTCGCGACCGGCCAGCTGCCCGCCGCGAGCGCGCTCGTCTCGGCCGACCTTCCCGCGGTCCTCACGCTCGGCCTCGTCAACACGGGCCTCGGCTGCTACCTCTACTTCTCCGCAATGGGCGATCTGCCCGTCCAGCGCGTGGCCGTCTTCGGCTACCTCGAGCCGCTCTCGGCCGTGGTGCTTTCGGCCCTCGTGCTGGGGGAGGCCATGGGTCCCGTCCGCATCCTGGGCGCAGCGCTCATCATCGGCGGCGCCGCTTCCTGCGAGCTGTTCGGCAACAAGACCTTCCATCTCGGTCGTCGCGCACGCGCTCTGCGCCCCGTTGCCTCGGGTGCCGCTGCCCGCGCATAGCCGTAGCCACATGCCCCGCAACTTCCGCCTGCCCGTGTCTGTAGCCAGGAAGGCACTTTAGGGCGATATGCCTAGACGTGCCCCGTTGGCTACATGCTGCATGTAGCCATACAGGCACCTTTGGGCGATATGCCCCAAGGTCGCTATCTGGCTACTTCATTGACGTTTGCAATCTGCTGCGGACTATGCTGATGCGTAGAATGTAAGTGTGATATGGTAGGCAGAGAGAGTAAATGCCGTAGGTATCTAACAGATACTATTGGAACAAGCTGCGATTGGACCCCGTATGACCAACGAAGAGAAGCTTGCCGGCCTGCCTGCCTGCCCCGTGGAGACCACCCTCACCCTCATCGGCAACAAGTGGCAGGTCCTCATCTTGCGCGACCTCAAGCGCATCGGGACCTTGCGTTTCAAGGAGCTCCAGCGCTCGATCGGCAAGATCTCGCAGAAGGTGCTGACCTCCAACCTGCGCGCGATGGAAGACAACGGCCTCGTGCACCGCGAGGTCTATGCCGAGGTGCCGCCGCGTGTGGAGTACTCGCTCACCGAGCTCGGCCAGTCGCTGGGGCCCGTGCTCGACGCGATGGATGCATGGGGCACCGGCTATAAGGAGCTCCTGCGCCAGACCGCGTAAACAAGACCATCGCTGCGGGCTTGAGGCCGGGTCCGCGGGACGAGAGGAGGGGTGGCGATGCCGACAATCGGAATGGACGACGAGGCGGTGCTCTACCTGAGCGAACGTGATTGGCGCTTGGCACACCTGATCGCCCACGTCGGGCCGCTTACCTATCGGACCGCCGGCACCTTGTTTCGAGGCGCTGGCGCATTCCATCATCGAGCAGATGCTCACGATGAAGGCCGGAGACGTCATTCGCGGCCGCCTCATCGAGAAATGCGGTGGCATCCTGACACCCGAGGCTGTCGGGGCGCTCAGCCAGGAAGAGATAAAAGCCTGTGGCATGTCGCGGACCAAGGCGCGCAGCCTGCATGCTCTGGCAGACTACGCGCTCGAGCACGACCTGGACGAGCTGGCCGCCCTGCCCGACGAGGAGGTGCGCGCCGAGCTGGTGGCGCTGCCGGGCATCGGCACGTGGACCGCCGACATGTATCTTCTCTTCTACCTGGGGCGTGAGGACATCCTGCCTGTGGAAGATGCGGCGGTGCGGCAGGTCTTTACCTGGCTCTATCGTGCGCCCATGACCGACTGCGACGTCGTGACCGCTGTTTGCGACGTCTGGCATCCGCACTGCTCGACCGCCGTGCGCTATATGTACCGTGCGCTCAACACCGGCCTGCTCAAACTCGGCGACTCGCGGGACGTGCTGGGGTACTAGACGCGCACGAAAAGCTGAGGGTTTGACGGTAGGGCGTGGGCGATTACGCGACTCGGCCTGCCGTTCGCGGCGCTGGCGCTACCGCCGCCGATGCCGTGACGGGCGCGAAACAATCCTCACGTATGCTACCTGCGCACAGAAGCGCCGACCGGAAGGGGAGCAATGTTCGACGCGCAAGAGCAGGAACGGATCATGCACCTGCCCCACGAGCAGATTGAGGAGATCCAGCTCGAGGGCATCAAGAAGACCGCAGCCGACCTTTACGAGCATGTGCCGTTTTACAAGAACCTCTTTGATGAGGCTGGCTTTGACCCCAACGGCATCACATCGCTCGACGATATGGCGGATGCCCCCTTCACCACCAAGCAGGACCTGCGCGACAACTATCCCTACGGCCTCTTCGCCCGCCCGCTGGAGGACTGCGTGGAGATCCACATGTCCTCGGGCACCACGGGTATTGCGACCGTCGGCGGCTACACAGAGCACGACCTGGACTTCTGGGGCGACTGCTTCGGCCGCGGCGTGCTGTACGGCGGGGGCGGCAAGGGCGACGTCATGAACGTCTGCTACGGCTACGGCCTCTTCACGGGCGGCCTCGGCGCGCACTACGGCGGCCAGTCCGCGGGCTGCCTCACCATTCCAATGAGCGCGGGCAACACCAAGCGCCAGATCCGCGTGATGCGCGAGATGGGCACGACCATCCTGTGCTGCACGCCCAGCTACGCGATGCACATCGCCGACACGGCACTCGAGATGGGCGTCGACCCGCACAAGGACTTCAAGCTCAAGTTCGGCATCCACGGCGCCGAGCCCATGAGCGACAACTTCCGTCGCGAGCTGGAGCGCAAGCTCGATTATAAGGTGCTCGACGTGTACGGCCTGACCGAGACGATGGGCCCGGGCGTCGCGATCGAGTGCTGGGAGCAGGACGGCCTGCACATCGCCGAGGACCACTTCTACGCCGAGATCATCGACCCCGAGACGGGCCGAGTACTTCCCGACGGCCAGTGGGGCGAGCTCGTGCTCACGACGCTCGACCGCGAGGCCACGCCCGTCTTCCGCTACCGCACCCGCGACATCACCCGCATCATCCCCGGCGAGTGCAAGTGCGGTCGCACGCACCGCCGCATCGCCCGCCTCCACGGTCGCACCGACGACATGCTCATCCTGCGCGGCGTGAACGTCTTCCCGAGCCAGATCGAGAACGTGATGGAGACCTTCCCCGAGGTC
Organism: uncultured Actinomycetes bacterium; assembly: GCA_900315165.1. Classification (GTDB taxonomy): domain Bacteria; phylum Actinomycetota; class Coriobacteriia; order Coriobacteriales; family Atopobiaceae; genus Olegusella. Next base: position 5,216 of record OMXZ01000034.1, read on the forward strand.
GCCTCTTGGTACCAGATCGAGCTCACGACCAAGAACTCGCTCGACTACGTCACGCTCAAGGTGGAGGTCAACCCCGACTTCGATTTCGACGAGGTGGCCGAGATCGAGGCGCTGCAGGCGCGCATCCGCCGCAAGCTCAAGGACGCCCTGATGATTCAGGTGGACGTCAGGCTGGTCGAGCCCAAGACCATCCCGCGCAGCGAAGGCAAGGCGAAGCGCGTGATCGACCTGCGCACCGGTATTCGCGACTAGGCATAGGAGGTTGGCATGATCGACCAGATTACGGTGTTTCTCGAGAACAAGCAGGGCCATCTCGCCGAGCTGTGCCGGACGCTGTCCGATGCCGGCGTCAACATGCAGGCCCTGACCATCGCGGAGACCAAGGACTACGGCGTTGTACGTATCATCGCCGACGACACGGACAAGGCGCTCGCGGCCCTGAAGGAGGCGGGCATCGCCGGCCGTGCGGCCAAGGTCACGGCGGTCGAGCTACCAAACGAGCCCGGTGCGCTCGCGCGCCTGCTCGAGCTGCTCGATGCGCACGGCTATGACGTGCACTACGGCTACTGCTTCGGCGTGGGCGAGGGCAAGGCGATCGACGTGCTCAAGATCCACCGTGCCGAGGAGGCCGCGGCGTTGATCGAGGACGCGGGCTACCGCCTGCTGTAAAGGACCCGCAAGCAAACGGACCGCGCGGCTCTGTGGGGACGCAGACCGCGCGGTTTTTCTTAGCGAAGGAGGCTCCATGGCCGACGATATGCAGAAGCCGTCCATCTACGACGAGGACTTCACGATCGACCAGGTGCGCGAGGCCTTCGAGCACGACCGCTACGCGACCCAGACGCTCGAGCCCGAGATTATCGAGGCGGCGCCGGGGCACGCCGTGGTGCGCATGCGCATCTACGACATGCATCGCAACGCCCTGAACGCCGTGATGGGCGGCGCGATCTACACCTTGGCGGACTTCGCCCTGGCCATTGCGACCAACGTCGGCCAGTCGCCGACCGTGACGGTGTCGAGTACGGCCGAATATCTGTCGGGCGCCAAGGGTTCGTGGCTGACCGCTACCTGCGACGCGGACAAGAAGGGCCGCACGCTCGTCTTCGCCACCTGCGATGTTGTCGACGACCTGGGCACCCATGTGGCCCGCGTGACCTCGTCCTGCCTCCGCGTGAATAGGTAAGGGCTAGACGAGAAGCGGGGTCAGCGCGCCCTGGGCGTAGATCTCGACCTCGTGGGTGGCGCGGCTGATCGCGGTGTAGAGCCGGCGGCGGGCGAGCGGCGTGTCGGGGTAGACCTCGGTCTGGGCGTCGGGAATGATCACGCGGTCGAACTCGAGGCCCTTGGCGAGCGAGAGGTCGAGCAGGACCACGCCCCGGGCTGGCAGCGCCTCATCGCGCGAAAGTGTGTGCACGAGGCCACCGAGTTGCTTGCCGAGCCAGCGCGTGCGCGGGCGGTCGGCGCAGATCAGGGCCGTGAGCTCGTCCCTCTTTGCAGCGTCCTCGACGGCGTCGGTGAGGGTTGCGAGCCAGGCGTCGTTGTCGCAGGCCTCGATACGCGGGGCGTGGCCCTCCTCCTGGACCGAAGTCAGCTGGGTGCGCTCTCCCTCGGGGAGGAGGCTCGCGAAGAGAGCCGTGATCTCCGGCGAGGAGCGATAGCTGGTGAGCAGCCTGCATTCCGCGGCCTCGCCGGCGGGGGCGAGGATGCGGCGGATATCGTCCCAGGTGACGGTGCCCTCGCGGATGGACTGGTGGGGGTCGCCGAGCAGGAGAAAATGGGCACCGCGGAAATAGCGGGCGAGCACGGTTAGCTGCGTCTCCGTGTAGTCCTGGACCTCGTCGACCACGACATAGCGGACGTCGCGGGCACCGTGGCCCGAAATGAGCAGGCGCAGCCAGATGTACTCGGCGGCGGAAAGGCCCTCGGCATCGAGCATGCGGGCGCCGATGCGGTCAAGGCGGAGCCAGTCGAGCGCATCGACCGCATCGTGCGCGCCGGCGAAGCGCCAGGCTACATAGTCGCGGGTGAGCGCGGCGGTCTCGTCCTCGCTGCCGGGGTCGACAGTGCGGCCGAAGCAGGCGACCTGGTCGTCCACGTCGAGGCCGAGCATTTCCTCCTGCCAGCGGTCCTCGCGGCTCATGCGGCCGAACTTGCGCTCGAGCGCGTCGTGGAGCTTGTCGCCGGTCAGGGCGCAGCGGCGGGGGCCGACGGGGAACTGGTCGAAACCGTCCCAGGCATTCTGGGCCTGCGAGGCCTTGAGCAGGGTCTCGCCCTCATAGACGATGCCACGGAAGTCGCGGTCCTCGAAGCGCTCGGATTCGATGCGGGCCTCGAGCAGGGCGAGGCGGGCGGGGTCGCCGTCGGCCCCGTCGCCGCGGTCGGAAAGCCCCAGGCCGCGGACCCAGTCCGACCAGGTGCCGGTCTGCGGGTTGGCCTCGCCGAGCTGGGGCAGGACGGTGTCGATGTAGCGGCCGAAGACCTCGCTGGGCGTGAAGAGCCAGACCTGTGAGGCGTCGAGCGTCTCGCGCTGGCGGTAGAGCAGGTAGGCGATACGCTGGAGCATCACGCTGGTCTTGCCGGAGCCGGCGATGCCCGAGACGAGCAGGACGGGGACGTCGGGGTGGCGGATGACCTCGTTCTGCTCGCGCTGGATGGTGGCCGTGATGGCGCGGAGCTTCTCGGAGTGGCGGCGGCGCAGGGCGTCGAGCAGGAGGGCGTCCTCGATTGCGACCGTGGTGTCGAAATAGCCGCGCAGGGTGTCGCGGACGATGTCGAACTGGCGGCGGCAGGTGAGCTCGACGGTGCGGGTGCGGCCGTTGACCTCATAGGAGGTGCGGCCCATCTCCTGATTGTAGTAGGTGGCCGCCACGGGACTGCGCCAGTCCACCACGAGCGGCTCGGCCTCGCGGTCGGTGACGCCAACGGTGCCGATGTACACGTCGCGCGGCGGACGACCCGGGCGCATCTTGAGCGTGACCTTGGCGAAGTAGGGCTGCTCGAGCAGGAGCAGGACGTGGGCGAGCTTCTCGACGCTGATGTCGTGGTATTTGTTGTAGGTGTCGATCACGGAGTTCAGGGTCTCGATCGCGGCGAGGGTCTCCATGGTCTCGTCGGCGCCGCCGAAGTCGACGGTGACCTCCTCGGACAGGTCGATCAGGTCCTGTCGCGCGCCGTGGTGGCTGGTCTCGATCTCCTCGGTCAGGTCGTCGCGCAGGGCCACAAGCTGGGCGTATATCTCGCTGAGGTGGGCCTGTTCCACCTCGAACGTCTCGTCGTGCACCTCTTGGTCTGCCATGGGCCTCCTCCGTGTTGCAGGTACGCTTCATTATGCCGTCTCGGTGCGGGGCGCGCTATATAATTTGCAGGCGTGTATGGAGGCGAGGCGGAGGGAGCCCACCATCAAAGCCGACGACATTCCAAAAGGGGCCTACAAGCTGGGCCTGCTTGCGACCACGATGATCTGGGGTGGGTCCTTCGTCGTGCTGAAGGACACCCTCTCGGCCCTGCCGCCCAGCTGGCTGCTTGCCATCCGATTCATGTTGGCCGGCCTGATCACGACGGTGCTCTTCTGGCGCCGCCTGCGGGCCAACCTCGACGGGTCGCACCTGCTCGCGGGTACGATTATCGGCGTCACGGGCGGGGCGGCCTACCTCGTGCAGAATATCGGCCTCGTCACGACGACGCCGGCCAAGAACGCCTTCCTCACAGCGACCTACTGCGCGATGGTTCCCTTCGTCTACTGGGCGATCGGCCGCGGCCGGCCCCGCTGGAACAATCTTGCAGCGGCGGCCCTATGCGTCTGCGGCACCTTCCTCGTCACGCTCGGCGGCGCGGCGGGCGGGATCGCCGGCTTCCGCATGGGGGAGGGCGACGTCCTGAGCCTGGTGGGCGCCTTCTTCTTCGCCGTCAATATCGTGGCAATCTCGGTCCTCGCCCCGGCGCACGATGAGCTCACCCTCTCGGTGGTGCAGCTCTATGTGTTCGGCCTCTTTTCCGCCGTGGCGGCCCTCGTGCTCGGGGAGCCCGTGCCCACCGCCGCCACCTTCACGCCCGAGGTCCTGGCCAAGCTGGCTTATGTGATCCTGCTCGCGACGGTCTTCGCGATCATCATGCAGAACATGGCCCAGGCGCGCGTGGAGTCGGCCCAGGCCGCATTGCTGATGAGTTTCGAGAGTGTGTTCGGTGTCGTCTTTTCCATCATCTTCTATCACGAACAGGTGACGCTTGCGATGCTCGCGGGCTTCGCGGCGATCTTTGCGGCCATACTGGTGAGCGAACTTGCGGGCAGGCCGCGCGAGACTGAGGAGACCCTGGCATGAGCAAAATCGCAATGAAGACCCCGTTGGTCGAGATGGACGGCGACGAGATGACCCGCGTCATCTGGAAGCTGATCAAGGAGGATCTGATCGAGCCGCACATCGACCTCGCGACCGACTACTACGACCTGGGCCTGCCCCACCGCGAGGAGACCCGCGACCAGGTCACGGTGGACTCCGCCGAGGCCACCAAGAAGTACGGCGTCGCCGTGAAGTGCGCGACCATCACCCCCAACGCCCAGCGCGTGGACGAGTACCACCTCAGCCAGATGTGGAAGAGTCCCAACGGCACGATCCGCTCGATCCTCGACGGCACCGTCTTCCGCACGCCCATTCTCGTCAAGGGCATCAAGCCCTACATCCCCACCTGGACGGCCCCGATCACGCTTGCCCGCCACGCCTACGGCGACGTCTACAAGAACGCCGAGATGCGCATCCCGGGGCCTGGCAAGGTGGAGCTCGTCTACACCGCGCCGGACGGGACCGAGAGCCGCGAGCTCGTGCACGAGTTCGATGCGCCGGGTGTGGTGCAGGGCATGCATAACCTGGACGAGTCCATCCGCGGCTTTGCCCACAGCTGCTTCGACTACGCGCTCGAGAAGCACGAGGACGTGTGGTTCGCGACCAAGGACACCATCTCCAAGACCTACGACCGCCGCTTCAAGGACATCATGCAGGAGGTCTTCGACGCCGAGTATGCCGACCGCTTCGCCGCGGCGGGCATCGAGTACTTCTATACCCTGATCGACGACGCCGTCGCCCGCGTGGTCCGCAGCCACGGCGGCTTCATCTGGGCCTGCAAGAACTACGACGGCGATGTGATGAGCGACATGGTCTCGACCGTGTACGGCTCGCTCGCGATGATGACGTCCGTGCTCGTGAGCCCCCACGGCTACTGGGAGTACGAGGCCGCGCACGGCACCGTCCAGCGCCACTACTACAAGTACCTCAAGGGCGAGACGACCTCGACCAACTCCGTGGCGTCCATATTCGCCTGGACCGGCGCCCTGCGCAAGCGTGGCGAGCTGGACGGCACGCCCGAGCTGGGCGAGTTCGCCGACCGGCTGGAGCGCACGACCATCGCGACGATCGAGGGCGGCCGCATGACCGGCGACCTTGCCCGCATCACGGAGCTGCCCGACCCCGAGACCCTCACGACCGAGGGCTTCATCGAGGCGATTGCGGAGCAGCTGTAGGCTGGGCATGGCGGCCCTCGACAAGCGCATAGCCGTCACGCTCTGCCTGCTCGCGGCCCTGGTCACGATGGCCTTCCTGCTCGAGAACCCCTGGCGCTTTCCCGAGCGGCGCGACCTGCCGAGCGTCCGGCTCGACGTCATGCTCCATGGCAACAAGGCGTCCAAGTCCATCCGCGCTGAGGTCACCCTGCCGGCGAACGAGACAACGCAGATCAAGATCTTCCATGACACCAATCTGCGCCAGCTCCTGTCTGTCTTCCCGCTGACGAGCGGGCTGGACATCGACGCGCTGCAGGTGCTGCCGGGGCTCGCCAACACCCTCTCCTGGCAGACGGCCGGCAAGGTCCCCTCGGTGAGCCGCACCATGGTCCCGCAGGGCCTCGCGGTGTCGACAAACTGGATCTTTGTCTCGGCCTACGACAGCTCCTACGAGGCCAACTCCGTCATCTATATGATCGACCGTGCGACCGGTGTGCTGGCCAAGACGATCGTCCTGCAGGGACAGCCGCACGTGGGCGGCCTCGCCTACGACATCCGCTATGACCGCCTGTGGATCTGCGGCCAGCGCGGCGGCAAGGCGGAGCTCATGGTTGTGAGCCTGCGCAAGCTTGAGGCCTACCCCTCGGACGCCACGAACCCCCTGGTCTACGACGAACGCGTGGTCCTCGCGCAGCCGCGCCGCGCCTCCTTTGTCTCCTACCACGACGGGTCGATCTATGTGGGTGTCTTCTATGCGGACAAGAAGAGCAGGCTCTACCGCTACAAGCTCACCTGGTCGGGCGAGCTTTCCGACCGCACGGCCCGCCACGCGACCGACACCTATAGCATCCCCAAGCATGCGCAAGGGGCCTATCTGACGGACGACTGCCTCTTTGTGTCGCAGTCATATGGGCACAAGCCCTCCCACCTGTATGTCTATCCCGTCGGGGAGGCGGGCAAAATCGATACGGGCGAGGCGGTCGGCTCCTTTGAGCTGCCGCCCATGCTCGAGGACATCGACGGAGCGGACGGCACGCTCTACACCCTTCACGAGTCGGGGGCCGCTGTCTACCGGACCCGCTACGGCGTGGGCGTCGACCGCGTCGTGACCTATCCAATCGACCAGCTGGTGGCCGGCCTGGAGGTGACGCAGTGAGCAAGGGGCACATCTGGCGCAACTTGAGGGAGACGCGGCTGGCGGCGATGTTTGTCGGCTGGTGGTACCTCTTCCTCACGCTCAATACCGACAACTCCCTCGCACGCTTGCTCAGCGTGGACCCCGATGCCTTCCAGATCGAGGCGTCCGGTGCGGACTATGCAATCGTAATTGGCGGGTACGCCGCGGCGTTGGGGCTCGCCCTGGTCCTGCTCCTCATCGGCCTTGGCGCCCATGGCGTGCGCGAGCTTCTGCAGGCGCCGTGCGAGCCGCATCTTATGGGCGGCCGCACACTCGGAAGATTCGGCCGCGCCAAGTTGGTCGGCGTCTACGCGCTTGCCTGCCTGCTTGCCGCGGCGGCGGGCTACGGGCTCGTGTCACTTCTGCCGAGCGAGTATTTCGACAGTCTGCCCTATGTGCTGTCGGATGTGCAGTTCGAGTCGGCGCGCGTGTGTGCAACTGTGTGCGCGACGGACTTCTGTCTTATGGCCTTCCACAAGACGGTCGTGGCGACTGTGATTGCGCTGGTCATGCGCTCAGAGTGGTTCCGCGCGAAACCGAGGTGGAAGTGGGCTGTGGCGGCTGTTCTCGTCTTTGTGGGCGGCGGCCTGCTCAACGCGTCGCCCCTGGAGGGGCCCGTCGTTTACTGCGTCCTGCTGTATGGGTTGGGCGAGCTCGCCTCGGCCTGGTACTTCCTGCGGTCGCGCGACCTCGCCTCCACGGTGGTCGTGAGCTGGGCTGCGAGCGAGGTCTTCGCCTATGTGGTCTACTTGCTCGCGCTATAGCGCGTGACAGGGGACGGAGGAGTGTCACACGGAGCGTGCGCAATGGGGTATAAACGTTGACAGCGTCAAGGTTAAGGAGCTGGTATGGCTGAGGAACTCACTGCAAAGAGCTGCGCGTCCGACGGGTCTGGCACCTTCCGGATCGCGGACGCGCCCACATCGTTCGATATCGACCGCGACCGCCGGCCCGAGGTGGAGGCCGCGACGGAGAGGAACCTGGTGAAGATGGGCGAGCTGCAGGACCGTCTCTATGCCGATGGACGCGAGGGCCTCGTGATCCTCTTTCAGGCCATGGACGCCGCAGGCAAGGACTCCACGATCAAGCGCGTGATGGGCGCCTTCAACCCGCAGGGCGTCACGGTCCACAGCTTCAAGCAGCCGACGTCGACCGAGCTCGCCCACGACTACCTTTGGCGGGCGGAGTGCGCGATGCCGGCGCGCGGGTCGATCGCTGTCTTCAACCGCAGCTACTACGAGGACGTGCTGGTCGCGCGCGTGCACCATCTGGAGGAGGGCTACCGGATGGCCGCCCGTTGCACCGAGGACGGAGCCGACGCCTTCTACCGCCGCCGCTATCGACAGATCCGCGACTTCGAGGAGCGCGGCTACGAGGAGGGCTACCGGTTCGTGAAGGTTTTCCTCAACGTGGGCCTGGACGAGCAGAAGGAGCGCTTCCTCGAGCGCATCGACAACCCTGCAAAGAACTGGAAGTTCTCGGCTGGCGATCTCGCCGAGCGCAAGCTCTGGCCCGCCTATATGGACGCCTACGAGCGCACCATCAACGAGACGGCCTCAAAGCACGCCCCCTGGTACGTGATCCCGGCCGACCAGAAGTGGGTGGCGCGCTATCTCGTGAGCTGGGTCGTGCTCAAGGCGCTCAAGGACATGGACCCGCGCTATCCCGAGATGCCGGCCGAGCAGAAGGCCAACCTCGCGTCCTGCCGCGAGCAGCTGATGTCGGAATAGCGTCAGGCGGGTCCGTATCACGCGAAGAGGGCGGCCAGCGACTCCGTGTAGGGCGGTCGGCAGATGCCCTTCTCCGTGACGATGGCCGTGATGAGCTCGTGGTCGGTAACGTCGAAGCTGGGGTTGTAGGTCTTGACGTCGGCGGGAGCCATGGGCTCGGCATACCACATCTCACGGATCTCGGCGGGGTCGCGAAGCTCGATCGTGATATCGTCGCCGGTCGGGCAGGCGCGGTCGATGGTCGAGGTGGGGCCCAGCACGTAGAAGGGGATACCGTAGTGGGCGGCGAGGATGGCCACGCCTGAGGTCCCGATCTTGTTGGCGGCGTCGCCGTTCATGGCCACGCGGTCGCAGCCCACCATGCAGGCCTGGACCCAGCCGTTTTTCATCACGATGCTGGCCATGTTGTCGCAGATGAGCGTGACGTCGACGCCTGCGCGCGAGAGCTCGTAGCTGGTGAGGCGGGCGCCCTGCAGCAGGGGTCGCGTCTCGTCCGCGAAGACGTGCAGGCCAAAGCCGCGTTCCTGCGCGAGGAAGAGCGGGCCCTGGCCGGTGCCGTATTTCGAGGTGGCGAGGGGGCCGGCGTTGCAGTGGGTGAGGACGCCGTCGCCGGGGTGCAGAAGCGAGAGACCGTATTCCGAGATGGCGGTGCACATCCGGATGTCTTCCTCGTGGATCGCGCGGGCCTCGGCCCCGAGGAGTTCGACGATGCGGGGGAGGGAGGCCGATGCCGCGTTCGCCTTCGCAACCCCAAGCAGTCGGTTCAGGGCCCAGCTCAGGTTCACGGCGGTGGGACGCGACGAGTTGAGATAGGCGCACTGGCGCTCGAACTCGGCCAGGAACTCGTCGCCCGTTGGCTCGGGCGTGCGTGCGGCAATCTGGCGGGCCAGGACGTAGGCACAGTAGCCCGCGGCGATGCCGATGGCGGGCGCCCCGCGGACTTTGAGCTTCTTGATGGCGTCGTACATGGCCTCCGGCGTGCGAAGCTCCTCATAGACGAGGCGGCCGGGCAGCTGGGTCTGGTCGATGATCACAACGGCGTCGCCGTCCTCGGACAGGCGTACGTTGCGGGGGAAGATAACGTCCTCGGCAGCGGTGGTATCGGTCATAACGTTCCTTTCTCTTGTCCGCAACGATTGTGGCACAAGGGGCGGACACGATGTTTCCGAGCACGAAGGACCCTCGTCTGCATCCGGAGGGTTCTCACGGAACGAGGGCACTCACAGAACAAAATAAATTTGTGAGTACAACAGATAACAGCTGTGCAAATTTGTTATCTTTATGATGCGAGGAAACAATGTAGAAACAAAAAGAACCCGCCGATAAGATTTGTTTGAACAGGAGCGTTTAAGGAGGTAAACGATGGTTTTTGGAAAGAAGAACACGAACCGGGTCAAGGGTCTGCGCCTGAGTTGGACACTTGGGTCCGATGCAGATTTCACGGCAGACGGCGCTTCGATCATGAAGCACTATCGCGCCTTCGACCATCGCGACACTTCGCGTAGTGCGCTCAGTCGGCTCGCCGTGGGCGGCGACAGCGTGAGCGCTGGCCGCTATGGCAACGCGATCCTCTTCATGTAGCCCGCTCTCGCAAAGCAGACCGCAGAGGTACGACTCGGGGCGCGGACTTCGGTTCGCGCCTTTTTCTGTGACGGGAGATTTAGTAGACCTGGGCGAGGAGTTGGGCTGCCGTATCGGCGTCGATACCAGCGGTCGACGTCATGGAGTAGACGTAGTCGTCGTGGCCCCAGACCATCTTGTAGACCAGGTCATCCTTGCCGTAGGTTGTGGCGACGACACTGTCGTCGGCTGGGCTGGTCGCGGTACCGGTCTGATCGTACTCGTTGTAATCGCCGCTGATGTCTGAATTGGCATTGCCGGCGGCCTGGGCCTTGCGCAGGGCGATCTCGTCCGAGCCCTTGAGGTAGCGCATGTCGATCATGGGGTCGTCGGAGGTGAAGGCAAGGATGGTCGAGAGCGAGTAGCCGGCGATGTCCTCGGGGCCGTCCATGCCGAACCCCACGAGGTCGGCAGCCTCCTGCACGTTGGAGACCTGTGTGAAGGGGGTCCCGATATTTGCCGATGAGCCCTCGCCAGCGCCCGCATCGGGGACGGTGCTGTCGCTGACGGTCGCAGCCGAGCCGCCGGCGTTTTCGGTGTCGATCTGGGTGGAGCCCGGCTTGTTGCATCCGACAAGTGCCAAAACAAGCGCCACAGCTGCGGCGACGGGAACGATCTTATTCATAGAGGGCCTTCCTTTTTCAACAAACTCACGGCATCCTATCAGATGACTGATAGTCGGATTTTCAGAAATGTGAATAAAGCCGCTTGCGGAAAAAGGTTTGACAGCGGGCTCCATCGGCGCGTCGAGGGGCACCGAGTAAGAAAACCAGCAGCTAGATCAGGTCGCGATGAGTGAAATGCCTCCTGCCCGAGGCATAGTCGCCCACAATGTCTCCATGACCGTACAAGACATATTTGTAGGTGACAAGGCCATCGAGGCCCACCGGACCGCGCGCGTGGATCTTGCCCGTGGAGATGCCGACCTCGGCACCGAAGCCGTAGCGGAAGCCGTCGGCGAAGCGTGTGCTGGCGTTGACATAGACGCCGGCCGAGTCGACCAGCTGGCAAAAGCGGTCGGCATGGGCGGCATCCGTCGTGCAGATCGCGTCAGTGTGGTGCGACCCGTAGCGGTTGATATGGTCGCAGGCGGCGTCGACCCCGTCGACGAGCGCTACAGTCATATCCATAGCGAGGTATTCATGACGGTAGCCGTCCTCGCCGAGCGGCTCGACGGGGACGTATGACCCGACCTCGGCATCGCCATGCAGGGTGACGCCGGCCTCGGCGCAGGCGGCGGCCAGGCGCGGCAGGAAACCAGCGGCGACCGCGCGATCGACCAGGCAGGTCTCGAGGGCGTTGCAGGCGGCCACGTACTGGGTCTTGGCGTCAAGGATCAGGCAGAGCGCCTGGTCGGGGTCGGCGGCGGCGTCCACATACATATGGCAGATACCGTCGGAATGGCCCATCACGGGAATCTTGGTGTGGTCCATGATGTAGCGGACAAAGGCGTTGGAGCCGCGGGGGATGAGCAGGTCGACCTCGCGGTCGCAGGCGAGCAGCTCGTCGATGTCGGCATGGGATTTCGCCTGTTTGAGACAGGCATCGGGAAGCCCTGCCGCGACCGCCGCGTCGTGGATGAGGGAGAAAAGTACGCGGTTGGTGTTTGCCGTCTCGCGGCCGCCCTTGAGGATCGCGCAGTTGCCCGACTTGAGGCAGAGGGCCGAGATTTGCACGAGGGCGTCGGGGCGTGCCTCGAATATCACCCCAATCACCCCGATCGGGCAGGTCACGCGCCGCAGCTCCAAACCCTCGTCGAGCTCGCGGTCGAGCGTGACGCGGCCGACGGGGTCGGGGAGGGCGATGAGCTGGTCGATGCCGGCCGTGACGTCCGCGAGCTTGTGCTCGTCGAAGCGGAGGCGTTTAACGATCTGCGGGGCGACATCGTCCTTCTCGGCGGCCGCGAGATCGAGGGCGTTGGCGGCGAAAATCTCGTCGGCATGGCCGACCAGCGCCTCCCTCACGTGGCACAGGGCGTCGTTGCGGGCATCAATGCTCGTCGCCGCCATAGCCGGTGCGTCGAGCTTCATCTGTTGGGCGTCATCGCGGATGCTCATGGGTGCTCCTTGGGTCGTGATTGCGGGTAAGGATACCCGACCTGCGTGAACGCGGTGTTACTGCTGACGTTGCGTCAGGTAGGCGCACAGAATGCGGGCATGATTGACCTGGGGGTCCTTGGCGGCGTAGAGGAGGGTGACCCTCTCGTCCGGTGCAAGCCTCGCGAGGAACTCGTCTACCTCGGGGCGCTGGTCGAGCTCGGCCTCATAGGCCGCGGCGAACTCGTCCATGCGCGCCGCGTCGTGCCCCCACCATTTGCGCAGCTCGGGACTGGGTGCGAGCTCCTTATGCCAGCCGGCGAGGGCCGCTCGCTCCTTGCTGATGCCGCGGGGCCAGAGGCGGTCGACCAGTATGCGCGTGCCGTCCTCCGATGCGGGGTCCTCGTAGATACGTTTGATTCCGAAGGTCGCCATGGTGTCTCTCCTTTGCGGGGCCAGGCCCGTCTGTCTTTGTTGCGACCAGTATAGGTCGGCGGGCGGACACCATGTTTTCGGTTATCCTGAGATGCGATGGTTTGCATGACGCGGGTAGGGGGAAGGCATCATGGCACAGGGTAAGACAAATAGATGGGCCCAGGTCGCAGCCTGCCTGCTCTGCACGCTGGTCATGCTTTGCGCGTCGGTCCTGCCGGCTTGGGCGGCCGACTTGCCCGCCTTCGCGGACGACGAGCGCGTCGTCGTGATAGACGATCAGACCGGCCAGGTCATCTGCTCGCAGGGGGCAGACGAGCGCGCCTATCCGGCCAGCACGACTAAGCTCGTGACGACTCTCGTGGCGCTTGACTATGTGTCCGACCGGCTCGACGAGCGTGTGACCGTGGGCGACGAGCTCGACCTGACCCCCGAGATCAGCTCGCTGGCCCATCTCGAAAAAGGCGACTCCTACACCTGGCGCGAGCTCTTCTACGGGCTGCTCCTGCCCTCGGGCAACGACGCGGCGATCGTGATGGGCGTGAATGTCGCGCGCATCGAGACGGGAAACGCGTCGCTTTCTGGCGAGGAGGGGATTGCGGAGTTCGCCCGGCTCATGAACGAGAAGGTCGCCGCCCTCGGCTGCACGGGCTCGCACTTTGTGAACCCCCATGGCCTGCACGACGACGCCCATTACACGACGGCAAACGACATGCTCCTGATCGCGCAGGAGGCGCTCAAGAGCGATTTCGTGCGCGAGATTGTCTCGACCCCGCATTACGGCTGCACAAGCGGCAACGGTGCGCAGATGGACTGGTACAACACCAATTGGATGCTTCAGCAGACCTGCGGCCAGGTCGACGACTACGGCAACGTCTGGGATGAGGGCGAGGGCGACGTCGCCAACCCCTACTACCGCGCTCAGTGTGCCGGGGTTAAGACCGGCACAACTGCGGAGGCGGGCCGCTGCCTGGTCTTTTTGGCAGCCGGGGACGGGATGTCGCTGCTCGGCGTTGTGCTGCACGCCGCGGACGGCCCGACCCTCTACACCCAGACGGATCAGATCCTCGACAGCGTGCTCACCCAGTTTGAGCGCCATGTCTGGGGCGACGGCAAGACGGACGTAGCCACGGTCGGGCTGGCCAACCCCGATCTGCCGGACCGCCTGGCCCAAACCACGTCGCTTGCCGTGCGGACCGACGACACCTACCTCACAACGGTCGACACGACGCAGGACATCAAGACGGAGGTCGTCTGGGATGAGAACTATACGGCAGCTGTCGCGGACGGTGAGCGCCGCCTGACCGCCACTGTAGTCGAGGGAACGCAAGTCGCGACGCTCGACTGCTATGTCGCCGGCGAGCTTGTGGGCAGCTATCCGCTGGTGGCCACCTCGTCCCATACTCCCTGGGGGACGATGGACTATGTGGCCCTGGTTACAATCGGCCTGGTCCTATTGCTGGTGGTCGTGCTTGCGATCGCGGGTATCGCAAGGGCGGTATCGAACCGGCGGCGCAAGCGTCGGCAGACGGACTACCGCCAGTCGGCACATCGGCGCTAACGGGTACAATAGGACGGCAGCATCTGTTGTAGCAGGCTGACGAGCGGAGGGGCATGGCGCAGGAGGCCAAAAAACCGGTTGCGCCAAAAGCGCAGGTCGGCAAAGGCGCGAGCGGCGCCGACAACGACGACAACAAGACCAGCGCACGCAAGGGCGCGTTTTTTCTGGTCGGCGTGATTGGCGTTTATGTCGCCTACCTTGTCTTTTCCGGCCAGATGAGCACCTTCATCGATGCGCTCGCCGGTGTGGACACGCGCTGGGTCTGGGCGGCCGCCTTCTGCTACCTGATGTATTTCGTCTTCGGCGTGCTCGCCTATGTGATCGCCGTGATCATCGACCCGGAGTCGCCCGTCGGCGTGCGCGACCTGATGAGCGTCGAGGCGTCGGGCGTCTTCTTCGGCAACCTCACGCCCATGATGGCGGGCGCGGTCCCCAGCCAGATCGTCCGCCTGACCCGC
>OMXZ01000036.1 GCA_900315165.1 uncultured Actinomycetes bacterium
TTTTATTCCCACTCGATCGTGGCGGGAGGCTTGGGCGTCACGTCGTAGACCACACGGTTGACGCCATCGACCTCGTCCACGATGCGGCTGGAGATCTTGCCGATCACCTCATAGGGCAGCTTGGCCCAGTCGGCGGTCATGGCATCGCTCGACTCCACGGCGCGCACGATCACGGGACGGCGGTAGGTGCGCTCGTCGCCCATCACGCCCACGCTACGAATGTCGGGCAGGACCGCAAAGTACTGCCAGCAGCTGTGCTCGGAATTGCGCTCGCCCGTCTCCTCGAAGAGGCACGCGTTATAGGCGTCCAGCTCCTCGCGCACGACCGCATCGGCCTCCTTGAGGATGGCCAGCTTCTCGGGCGTGACCTCGCCGATGATGCGGATGGCCAGACCCGGTCCCGGGAAGGGCTGACGCCAGACCAGCTTGTCGGGAAGCCCCAGCGCGATGCCCAGCTCGCGGACCTCGTCCTTGAAGAAGTGGTCGAGCGGCTCGATCAGGTCGAAATGCACGCCCTCCGGGAAGGGGATCAGGTTGTGGTGGCTCTTGATGGTACTCGCCTTGCCGCCCGTCTTGCGCGCACCGGACTCGATGATGTCGGGGTAGATGGTGCCCTGGGCCAGGTACTCGATGCCGTCGAGGTCCTGCGCCACGGCGAAGAACTCCTTCCAGAACTGCGTGCCGATGCGGCGGCGCTTCTCCTCGGGCTCCGTGACGCCGGCAAGCAGCTGGGCATAGCGGTCCTCGGCATGCACATGGATCAGGGGCACATGGAACTGCTCGCGGAAGACCTCCTCCACCATCTCGGGCTCGCCCTTGCGCAGCATGCCATGGTTGACAAAGACGCAGGTCAGCTGATCGCCGATGGCGCGATGCACGAGCGCGGCCACCACGGAGGAGTCGACGCCGCCCGAAAGTGCGAGGATGACCTTCTTGTCCCCCACCTGCTCGCGGATCTGGGCGACCTTGTCCTCCACGATGTTGTCCATGGTCCAGGTCGGCTCGAGGCCGCAGATATCGAACAGGAAGTGCGAGAGCAGATCGCGGCCGTATTCCGTGTGGCGCACCTCGGGATGGAACTGGGTGGCGTAGAGGTTGCGCGAGGCGTCTTCCATGGAGGCCACGGGGCAGGTCTCGGTCGTGGACGTGACCGCGAAGCCGGCGGGCACCTCGCTCACGGCGTCGCGATGGCTCATCCAGACGGTCTGCTCGGCCGGGGTCTCGCCGAAGATGCGCGACGCACCCGCACGCGTGATGTGGGCGGGGCCGTACTCGCCCTTGTCCGTGTGGCCGACCGCGCCGCCCAGCTTCACGGCCATGATCTGCTGGCCGTAGCAGAAGCCGAAGATGGGCAGGCCCATATTAAAAATGGCTGCATCCATATCGGGTGCGTCTTCCGCATAGACGGAGGCGGGGCCGCCCGACAGGATGATGGCGGAGGGGCCGGCCGCCGCAAGCTCGGCTGCGGACACGTCACAGGGGAAGATCTCCGAGTAAACATGCAGGTCACGGACACGACGGGCGATGAGCTGCCCGTACTGGGCACCAAAATCGAGCACGGCGACGAACTGGGCGGGGCGGTTGTTCGGCATGTGAGGCTCCTTCTGTCTGCCACGCAGACGCGTCTGAAAGTCCTGCCCATCATACGGCAAGCCCGCTTCCCGCACACCTATCTTTATGAACATCATGCGGGGAACAACATCAATTGCTATCATTATCGGGTTGGAGCTGCGAATATAGCTTCATCCGACCACCTAGACCCAATCTGACGCAGGGAGCAGGTTTGGCGCGCAGGGACAAAAAGAACGGGCAGCTGCGGACCTCGAGTGAGTACTCGCGCAACGACACCGCCACCAGATACACCGACAAGCGCAAAAAACGCGGCAGGCACAAGGCCTTGCGGGCCTTTCTCATCATCCTCGCCGTCATCCTCGTCGGCGGCGTCGGCGCTGCCTGGGCATACATCAACAACATCGACAGTCGTCTGTCCGCCGGCATCGACAGCGATCTACGTTCCACGCTGACCGAGACCGAGTACGGCGAGCCTTTCTACATGTTGCTGCTCGGCGTCGACAAAGACGAGGGACGCACGGAGGACAGCAACTTCGGCACCGACGACAGCGCCTACCGGTCCGACTCCATCATGTTGGCCCGCATCGACGCGAAGAACAAGAAGGTCACGCTCGTCTCCATCCCCCGCGACACCTACGTCGACCTGGGCGAGTACGGCAAGGCAAAGATCAATGCCGCCTACTCCTTCGGTGGCGCCGCCTACGCGACGCAGGTCGTCTCCGAGTTCGCCGGCGTCCCCATCTCGCACTACGCCGAGATCGACATGGACGGTATGTCTGCGGTCGTCGACGCCGTCGGCGGCGTGGACGTGGACCTGCCCATCCCCGTCAAGGACCCCGATTACACGGGCCTCGACCTGCCCGCCGGCGAGCAACATCTGGAC
Source organism: uncultured Actinomycetes bacterium (assembly GCA_900315165.1). GTDB lineage: Bacteria > Actinomycetota > Coriobacteriia > Coriobacteriales > Atopobiaceae > Olegusella. The sequence goes on from OMXZ01000036.1 coordinate 2,456, forward strand.
GGCTACACCGCAGCCATGCTCTGCCGTACGCGCCACGCCTACGACAGCTATGGCGGCGGCGACTTCTACCGCGCCGCAAACCAGCGCATGGTCATCGCGGCGGTCGCCAAGAAGGTCCTGGCCTCCGACCCCGTCACCATGACCAGCACGGTCTCCGCCATGGCCAACATGGTCAAGACCGACCTGAGCGTCGGCGACATCGTAAGCCTTGCCACCCAGATGGCCGGCCTCGACGTCGAGAAGGACATCATGAGCGGTCTGGCCCCCACCACGTCGGTCTACACCAATAACGTCTGGTATGAGATCTGCGACATCGAGGCTTGGCGCACGATGATGGAGCGTGTCGATGCTGGCGAGTCACCGCTCGCGGACGACGAGACAGACCAGACGAGCGGCGTCTCCGCCCAGCTGCCCGGCACCGAGACCTCCTCGGGTAGTTCAGACGGCAGCTCGGATGACACCTCGTCATCCTCCAGCGAAGGCACCGATGTCATCAAGAGCGACACCGGATACGGCGACGACATCAACTACGCCGAGAACTACCACGGCGAGTAAAGCTTCCGACCACATGACTTCAAATAACGAAAGCCCCGAGCGGACACCCGACCGGGGCTTTTTCATGCCGATTGGCGTTTCCCTTACACGTTGAAACGGAAATGCACGACGTCGCCATCCTGCATGACGTAGTCCTTGCCCTCCATGCGCAGGCGTCCCGCCTCGCGGCAGCCCGCCTCGCCGCCGAGGGTGACGTAGTCCTCGTAGCTCTCGACCTCAGCCTTGATGAAGCCGCGCTCGAAATCGGAGTGAATGACGCCGGCGGCCTCGGGCGCCTTGGCGCCGATGCGCACCGTCCAGGCCTTGACCTCCATCTCGCCCGCCGTAAAGAAGGACTGCAGGCCGAGCAGGCGGTAGGCCGCCTGAGCCAGGGTCTCCAGGCCGCTCTTCTCGAGTCCGAGCGACTCCAGATACTCCTTGGCTTCGGCAGGATCGAGATCGGACAGCTCGGCCTCGACCTCGGCGCAGATCTTGATGGGATCCTGGCCGTTGATCGGGGCCAAGTCCTCGGTCAGCTGGTCCTCGTCGACGTTGGCCACATAAAGGATCGGCTTCATCGTGAGCAGGAAGAGGTCGTGGGCGGCGGCACGTTCCTCGTCGGTCATATCGAGGTCGGCCGCGCGATGGCCGTCGTTAAGCCAGTCCTGCAGGCGCTTGGCGATGGCGAGCCGCGGGGCCTGGGCCTTGTCGCGCTTGGCCTCCTTCTCGAGCTTGGGCACGGAGCGCTCGAGCGAGCCGATGTCCGCGAGGATGAGCTCGGTCTGAATGGTGTCCACATCGGCAGCGGGGTCCACGAACTCGCCGACGCGACCGGTCTCGCGCATCACGTTGGGATCGGAGAAGTAGCGCACGACCTCGCAGATGGCATCGCAGTTGCGGATGTTGGCGAGGAACTGGTTGCCCAGGCCCTCACCCTCGCTTGCCCCTTTGACCAGGCCCGCGATGTCCACGAATTCGACCGTGGCGGGCACGATGCGGCCCGGGTGCACGATGTCGGCCAGCTTCTGAAGGCGGTCGTCGGGCACGTCCACGATGCCCACGTTGGGGTCGATGGTCGCGAAGGGGTAGTTGGCCGCCAGACCGCCCTTGCTCGTGAGGGCGGTAAAGAGCGTGGACTTGCCAACGTTGGGCAGGCCGACAATGCCGATGGAAAGGCTCATGTGCGTCTCCTCGTTTTCCTACTTCTTGTATTCCTTGCTCAGCTCCTCGCCGAAGGTCTCCAGGGCCTTGAGTGAGGTGTCGAGGGTCTTCTTGCTCTTCTTCTTTGCGGCCTCGATCTGGGCCTTCTGAGCCTTGGCCTTCTCCTTTTCGGGATCGGGGATGACCATCGTCTCGGGCTTGATGGCCTGCATCGTGAGGGCTCGCTCCTCGCACACCGCGACGCAGGCGCCGCAGTTGACGCAGTAAGTCGGCTCGACGGAGAAGTGCCCACCACCATCGATCTCGCACGCGTGCAGGGGACAGACCTTGGCGCAGTCGCCGCACATCGTGCAGCGCGTAGTGTCGCAGACGGGCACCTTCCACTCGAAGCCCTGAGCGTACTTGGGATGGCTCTGCAGGGTCGAGAGCACGAGCTTGCGCTTCTGTGTGAGGAGGCGGCGGCGGTCTTGGGCGTTCTTCTGACCCGTGGTCTGCTCGAGCGCCCGTTGCAGCGAATTGATCTGATTAGTGTGCTTCTGGATGCGGTTGGCCACGGCCTGGGCGCCGGCCAGCGCCGGATTGCCGCGGGTCACGAGACGCGTGCCCGCTTGCGTCATGCTGCTCACAAACTGCGAGCGCTTGTAGGCGCGGCTCTGCTCGTGGTTCATCTCCTTCTCGTCCACTTCGAGGCCAACATGCTCCTCGGTATGGTCCTCGGCATCGGCGATGGCGTCGGAAAAGGCCTCCTCGCCTGTGGTCGTACGGCACTTGTCGCAAATGCCAAGCGGCAGGTAGACACTGATATTGCCGTACTCGGACAGGAGGGCGAACCACGTCTGCCTGCTGACGACACCCACACAGGGAAGCAGGATCTCGTTTTCCTTGGGCAGGCGGCCGAGCGCACGCGTGCAAGTGACGTAGACCTGCTCGTAGGTGCTCGCCATGCGCGCGATCTTGTCGTAGAGCGCCTTGGGCATCTGACGCTGGGCCAGCAAGGCCTCGGTCGGGCAGGCGGCGATGCAGAGGCCGCACTTGCGACAGTTGTCCTGGATCTTGACGCCCTTGTCGTCCAGCTCGATCGCCTTGACCGGGCAGACGTCCAGGCAGCGGTGGCAGACATCCTTGCCGCCTGCGTCATGGCGCAGACAGGAGGTGGCAACCACGCGCGGGCGGTCCTTGTAGTCGGAAGGGTTGTAGGAGGGCACGTCTGCCGGGTCCGCCATGATCTGGTCGGCCACGTTGCCGAGTGGGTTCTTGACGGCATTCCAGTCGTTCTGGATGTCGATGATGTCATCGAGCATGTCGCGTTTTTCTGCCATGCGTCCTCTCCTGACTCCCAAGCAGCAAGTTCCTATTGTACCCGTCCTCGCACGCTCTCTGCCCGTCACACAAAAAGGGCCCCGCCGGAGCGGGACCCTTGTGCGTAGCACGTGTACCGAAAAATGGTACGGCCGGGATACGGCCTGGTTGTACGCGACGGTTTAGTACATGCCGCCGCCCTGGCCGCCAGCAGCGGCAGCGCGAGAGATGGCATCCTCGATCGTGGTGTCCTTGGGCTCATCGGAGACCGTGGCCTCGGTGATGAGAATCAGGGACGCGACGGAGGCAGCGTTCTGAAGGGTGGTGCGGGTGACCTTGACCGGGTCGAGCACGCCCATCTCGATCATGTCGCCGTACTCGCCGGTCGCGGAGTCGAGGCCCTGGCCAGCGGGCAGGCTCTTGATCTTCTCGGCCACGACGGAGCCCTCGAAGCCGGCGTTCTGGGCGATGGTCTTCACAGGGGCGGCAAGGGCCTTGCGGATGATCTCGACGCCGATTTTCTCGTCGGCATCGGCGCACTCGACCTTGTCGAGGGCCGCGGTGGCCTGCAGGAACGCGACGCCGCCGCCGGCGACGATGCCCTCCTCCACGGCCGCGCGGGTCGCCTGCAGGGCGTCCTCGATGCGGTGCTTGATCTCCTTGAGCTCGACCTCGGTGGCAGCGCCGACCTTGATCACGGCGACACCGCCGGAGAGCTTGGCCATGCGCTCCTGGAGCTTCTCCTTGTCGAAGTCGGACGTGGTGTTCTCGATCTCGCCCTTGATCTGGGCGATGCGCTCGTCGATGGCCTCACGGGAGCCCGCGCCGCCGACGATGGTGGTGGTGTCCTTGGTGAGCTTGACAGACTTGGCGCGGCCGAGCATCTCGGCGGTGACGTCGGTCAGGGCGACGCCGAGCTCCTTCATCGCGACCTGGCCGTTGGTCATGACGGCGATGTCCTCGAGCATGCGCTTGCGGCGGTCGCCATAGCCGGGGGCCTTGACGGCGGCGACGTTGAGGACGCCGCGGAGCTTGTTGAGGATCAGGGTGGCGAGGGCCTCGCCGTCGACGTCCTCGGCCACGATCAACAGCGGGGAGCCGGCCTTCTGGACGGCCTCGAGGATCGGCAGGATGTCCTGGATGTTGGAGATCTTCTGATCGGTGAGCAGGATGTAGGGGTTCTGCAGCTCAGCGGTCATGTTCTCGTTGTCGGTGGCGAAGTACGGGGAGATGTAGCCCTTGTCGAACTGCATGCCCTCGACGGTATCGATGTCGATGCCGAAGGTCTGGGACTCGTCGACGGTGATCACGCCGTCCTTGCCCACGACCTCCATAGCGTCGGAGATCTTCTTGCCGATCTCGGGGTCGCCGGCGGAGATGGTGCCCACAGCGGCGATCTGGTCCTTGGTGGCGACCTCCTGGGAGGCACCCTTCATCTCCTCGACGGCGGCGGCGACGGCCTTGTCGATGCCGCGACGGATGGCGATGGGGTTGGCGCCGGCGGCCACGTTGCGCAGGCCCTCGTTGACGATGACCTGGGCGAGCAGGGTCGCGGTGGTGGTGCCGTCACCCACGGTGTCGTTGGTCTTGGTGGCGACCTCCTTGACGAGCTGGGCACCCATGTTCTCAATCGGGTCCTTCAGCTCGATCTCCTTGGCGACGGAGACGCCGTCATTGGTGATCGTCGGGGCGCCGTAGCTGCGCTGCAGCGCGACATAGCGGCCCTTGGGGCCGAGGGTGGTGGTGACGGCGTCGGCGAGGGTGTTGACACCCTTCGCAAGCTTGGCACGCGCATCGGTGCCGAACATGATGTCCTTTGCCATGGTCTTATCCTCCGTGTCTTGAGTTACTCAGAAATGATGGCGTAGATGTCGTCGGCGCGCAGGAGCAGGTAATCCTCGCCGTCGATCTTGACCTCGTTGCCGCCGAACTTGCCGTAGTAGACCTGATCGCCCTTCTGGACGTCCAGGGGGATGCGGTTGCCGTCCTGGTCACGCTTGCCCTCGCCCACGGCGACGACCTCGCCGCGCTGCGGCTTCTCCTGGGCGCCGGAGCTGATCAGCAGGCCTGTGGCGGTCTTCTCCTCTTTGGGTGCGGGCTTGACGAGGACTCGATCCCCAAGCGGCTTCAGTGTCATACTAAGAACCTCCTTGACGTTGCGCCCGAGGGCGCCTTTTGACCAACGTTTGGAACTATACCCAGACACGCGAAATATAACAACAGATTTTGAAAAAATCTGACATCGACAGACTTAGGTTTTGTGAGTTGCCTGAGCTGCGGCGTGCCCTACAGCTCGTCCAGCTCGCGCAGCCAGAGGGTCACGACCGCGTCGCTCGGCATGCGCAGATCGCCGCGGGGACTGACCGCCGCCGAGCCGACCTTGGGCCCGTCGGGCAGGCAGGAACGCTTGAACTGCTGTGCGAAGAAGCGCCGGTAGAAGGTCCGCAGCCAGGTCGCGATCGTCTCGTCATCATACGTGTCGCCCAGGGCGTAACGGGCAAGCCGGTAGACCTTGCGCGGGCCGAAGCCGCGGCGCAGCACCTGATAGAGGAAGAAGTCGTGCAGCTCGTAGGGGCCGACGAGATCCTCGGTCCTCTGCGCGATGGTGCCATCCTCCTCGGCAGGCAGAAGCTCGGGCGAGACCGGCGTGTCGAGCACGTCGAGCAGTACGCGGGTCAGGGCGGCGGACTCGGTCGTGTCGGCCACATGACGGACCAGGTGGCGCACGAGGGTCTTGGGCACGCTGGCGTTCACAGCGTACATGCTCATGTGGTCGCCGTTGTAGGTGGCCCAGCCCAGCGCGAGCTCGGACAGGTCGCCCGTGCCGATCACGAGGCCGCCCTCCTGGTTGGCCATGTCCATCAGGATCTGGGTGCGCTCGCGCGCCTGGGAGTTCTCGTAGGTCACGTCGCGCACGGCCTCATCGTGGCCGATATCGGCGAAGTGCTGACGCACGGCGTCGCCGATCGGGATCTCGCGCAGCTCCGCGCCGAGGGCGTCGGCCAGGTCCTGCGCGTTGGAGTGCGTGCGCTCCGTCGTGCCGAAGCCCGGCATCGTGATGGCCAGGATGCCGGCGCGGTCGAGCCCCACGAGGTCGAAGGCCCGCGCGGTCACGAGCAGGGCGAGCGTGGAGTCGAGCCCGCCCGACACGCCGACCACCGCATGGGTCGAGCGGGTGTGGGACAGGCGCTTAGCCAGGCCGTGCGCCTGGATCGAGAGGACGTCCTCGCAGCGCTGGGCACGCGTGGCGGGGTCGTCGGGCACGAAGGGATGCGGGTCCACATAGCGGGTGAGGCGGGTCTTGGCGCCCGTCCGGGCCGCCTCGAGCGCAAAGGACGTGTAGGTGTAGCCAAGCTCGTCCACCGGCGCGGCGCTGGTCTCGTAGGTGGACATGCGCTGGCGCTCGGCGGCGAGCATGCGGACGTCGACCTCGGAGGTCGCGCAGCCCTCGCCGAAGGGCTCGCTCTCGGCCAGCAGCACGCCGTTCTCGGCGATCATGTCGTGGGCAGAGAAGACGACGTCCTGCGTGGACTCCCCCTCCCCCGCGCTCGCGTAGACATAGGCACAGATCAAACGGGCGGACTGGCTCGTGACCAGGCTGCGGCGGTAGGCAGCCTTGCCGACCAGGGCGTTGGAGGCCGAGAGGTTCACGATCACGGTGGCGCCGGCCTGCGCATGCTCGACCGAGGGCGGCGCGGGCACCCAGAGGTCCTCGCAAATCTCGGCCGCGACCTTGAGCTGGGGCAGCGTGGCGCAGCAGAAGACCTGGCGGGCGCCGAAGGGCACGTCGTACACATCCGCGAGCGGCAGGTCGATCGCGGACGTCTCGAGCGGGCCGCTCATGAAGTGGCGGCCCTCGTAGAACTCGTTATAGGTGGGCAGGTAGAGCTTGGGCACGATGCCCAGGACCTCGCCGGCAGACGCCGCGACCGCACAGTTGTAGAGCTTATCGTTCACACGGACCGGCGCGCCGAAGAAGAGCAGCAGGTCGTAGTCGGCCGTCGCGCGCACGATGGTGCCGATGGCGCGTTCGGCCGCGTCGAGCAACTCTTCCTGCCAGAAGAGGTCCTCGCAGGTGTATGCCGTCACGCACAGCTCGGGCAGCACGACGAGCTTGGCATCGTCGTCCTCGCGGGCGCGGCGGACCTCCTCCAGGATGGCCTTGGTGTTGAAGTCCACGTCGGCCACACGCACCTCGGGCGTGCGCGCCGCCACCTTGACAAAGCCGTCCTGCATGGGGCCTCCCTAGCTCCTTGGGATGCTCCCCGGCGCCGGTTGTTCGGCAGGCCGGGGAGTCAGATGCGTTGCGTCTATCCTACCGCAGGCTACCGCCGCCCTCCCGTACCGCTCCTGTAGGATTTTATAACTTGCACCTACATGAGGTATAATTTGTATGTGCAATTAATAATGATAGGAGTAACCATGGCCTCGACCAATTTGACCATCCGGATTGACAGCGACCTCAAGGAGAAAGCTGCCGGTATCTTGGCGTATTACGGCTTGGATCTCTCCACAGCGGCTCGTGCCTTCTTCACCCAAATTGTAAACACCGGGTCAGTCCCCCTCTCATTCGATTATGAAGAGCCCAACGAGGAGAGTCTCGCCGCCATCCGCCAGACCGAAGACATGATCAATTCCGGCAAGGGCGATTCCTTTACGTCTGGACATGATCTGATGCAGGCGGCGATGGCGTGAACACGCGCCTCGAAGCGAAATTCACCCCCGCTTTCAGTCGCGACCTCAAAAAGAAAGCTGCGAGGCGCAACTGGAACCTCGGTGAACTAGAAAATGTCATCGACCTCATCATCGAGAACTCAAGCGAATCGCTCAACACGCTTAAGACTCGCCATAACATGCATCGGCTCTCTGGGAAATGGGGCGGGAGCAATGAGTGTCATATCGCCAATGCCGGCGACTGGCTCGTCATCTGGCGCGTCGATAGTGGGTTTGCCTACTTCCAGCGCACGGGCTCGCACAATGAGCTCTTCCGCTGACGACTAATTCTCGTAGACAAGCCTGTCTGGACAAAAGACAAAAGGGAAAAAAGGACAAAAGGGAAACGTCCCCTATTGTCCGTAGACACATTGACCGACGACATAGGTCGCGAGGCAACGGGTCTGCTGAATCTGGTCCTCGTGGCAGGTCAGAAGGTCGTGGTCCCAGACGGCGAGGTCGGCCCAGCGGCCAGTCGCGATGGTGCCGAGCGCGTCCGTGCGGCCGACCGCGGCGGCGGAGCCCAGGGTATAGGCGCGCAGGGCCTGCGCACGGGTCACGTCGTGCTCGGGATGCCAGCCGGCTTGCGGCTCATGACCCGCGGGCGTCTTGCGCGCGACGGCCGTATAGAGCACATCCATACTGCTCGGGCCCACGACCGGGGCGTCGGTACCGTAAGCCGTCGTGACGCCCGCGCGCTCGAACTCGTCGAAGGGCCACATGCGCGCGGCACGGTCGGGGCCCAGGTCGCGGTCGGGCTGGACGAGGTTGAGCACGACATGCGGCGGCTGGACCGAGGCGACCACGTGCGCCTGGGCCAGGCGGGCGATGTCGGCGGGCTGGATGTCCTCGATATGCTCCATCGTGTTGGCGCCCTGGGTCGGCGCACCGTAGGTACGGTAGGCCTCGTCGAAGATGTCGATCGCGGCATGCACGGCCGCATCACCGATCGTGTGGATGCGCACGGCGTGGCCGCGACTGGCGGCAGCGAGCACGAGCTCGCGCATGCGCTCGGGAGGCACGGTGGGCCGGCCCACATCGCCGGAGAAGCGCGGGTTGGCGTACTCCTCGCTGCACCAGGCGGTGTGCTCGCTGCTCACGCCGTCGAAGAACTGCTTGAAGCCGGGCGCGCGCAGGAAGGGGCCAGTCAGGGCAGCCTGCATGTCCTCGAGGTTGGACTCGTCGTCCGTGAGCGTCGGGAAGAGGTGCGCGCGGACCGTGAGCTCGCCCGCATCGAGAAGGCGCTGGTAGATGTCAGGCCTGATGGAGTCGGCGCCGGGGATGAGCGAGAGGGCCATGTCGCAGACCGCCGTGATGCCCATGGCGTTAAGCCGACGGATGTAGTCGCGGTAGACGGCCAGTAGCGCGTCGTCGGGCAGCATGCCGATCAGGCGCGCGACATAGGCCATGGATGCGGCCTCGTGCAGGACGCCTGTGAGGTGGCCTTGGGCATCGCGGTCGAAGGAGCCGCCCGCGGGAGGCTCGGTCGCGTCGTCGATACCCAGCTCGGCCAGGCCGCGGTCGTTGAGCCAGAGGGTGTGGGAGTCGCCGGAATAGAGGGCGACGGGACGGTCGGGAAAGGCCGCGTTGAGCCTGGCGTTGGTCGGCGTGGTCGGATCGGCCCAGAGGGACGAGCGCCAGCCGTGGGCGAGGACCCAGCCGGGGTCGCCCGCCCCCTTCGGCTCGGGCAGCGTCTTGGCGAACTCGACCAGGTGGGCGATCTCGTCCTCCTCGCTCGTGCCCACGTACTGCGTCGCAAGCGCAGATGGAAAGAGCGCCGCATGGAGCACGTGCTCGTGCGCGTCGTGCAGACCGTAGGTGATGAGGGCGTCTCCGTAGTCCGCAACCTCGGTCTGGGGGCCGATGAGCGCCTCCCGCTGGTCGGCGGGGACGACGGCCGTGATCGTGCCGCCGTTGATGCCGATGGCGAGGGCATGGGCATGGTCCCCCGTTCCCGTGAAGACGCGCTCGGACACGATGACCCGTTCGGCAGACATGCGAACTCCAATCGATGAGGGATTAGGCGGACACGCAGACCGAGTCCGCGAGAAGAGCAATCATGAAGCGGACGCCCTGCAGGTAGGCGCGGCGCGTGATGCGCTCGTTCGTACCATGGACGCCGCGAGCGCACTCGTCCGCGTCGACCACAAAGGCGGAAAAGCGCAGGCAGGAGTCGCAAATGGGCTCATAGGACCGGGCGTCGGTCGCGCCGGTCTGCAGCTCGGGGACCAGGCGGACGGCCTCCCCCGTCGCGGAATCGCGGAAGTAGCGGGCGGCCACCCGCGCGAGCGCCGCGAAGCCCTCGCCGTCGGCGCGCGAGACCGCGGAGGGTTCGTTGTCGCCGGCGAGCAGACGGACCTCGACGGGCAGGTCGGCAACCAAATCGTGACAGCGTGCGAGCACGTCGCCCACGGAGAGCCCTTCGAGGATGCGGAAGTTGATCACAGCGTGCATGTCCTGGGGCATCACGTTGTTGGCCTGGGAGGACCCTTTGATCACCGTCGGTGCGACGGTGGTCACGACGAGGGGGTTGAGGTCGCGGTCGGCAAGACATACCTGCGCGATCTCGTCCGCATGGGCCGCGATGCCCGCAGGTCCGCCTGCGACCAGCGGTGCGAGACGCGGGTCGGTCACAGCGTCGGCCACGGCCGCGAAGGTCGCCTGGTCGAGCCCCGTAAGCGCCACGGGCCAGGGGGCCCGGACGATGCGGGTAATCGCCTCGGAGAGAATCCCGAGTGAGGTGCCGCCGAAGGGGTTCGAGGAGTGGCCGCCGGCGGAGCGGACCGTGAGCTCGATATCGGCATAGCCCTTCTCGGCGAGGCCGACGCCCATGACCGGCAGGCCGGGCGCTCCGTAGCCCGCCGCATCCTCGACGAGGTAGGTGCCCTCGTCCACGACGAAGGCCAGGCGGACATCGCGCTCCTGAAGGACCCGGCTCAGGCCCTTGGCACCGGACTGCAGGCATTCCTCGTCCTGACCAAAGGCGAGGATGAGCGGCCGACGCAGCCGCCAACCATGCGCAAGGGCATACTCAGCTGCCTCGAGCTCGCCCGCGACCTGGTCTTTCATATCGACGGAGCCGCGGCCCCAGATGTACGTGTCGTCCACGTGGCCGGAGTAGGCGTCGTGGTTCCAGTCACCCTCGGTTCCCTCGACCACGGGCACGACGTCCATATGGCCCATGAGGAGCACGGGATTGAGTGCAGGGTCGGCGACCTCAGGGTCGGGCGTAAGGGTCAGAAGGAGCGAATGGTCGACGAGCTCGACCTGCGCCGTGCTGAAGACGTGCGGCCAGGTCGCCCGCATGTAGGCCTGCAGGCGATCGAACTCTTCCCAGTCCGTAAGAGTCGGGTCAAGATGGCTGACCGTGCGGAAGCGCAAAAGGCCTGCCATGCGCTCGGCACAGGCTGCCTTGTCGAGATCGGGGTAGTCGTCCTCGTGGGCGAAGTACTTCCAGACGTCGGCCATGATGGTTTAGTCCGCGGGCTCGTCCAGATAGCGGGCCAGGAACTCGCGGGTACGGGCCTCGCGCGGATGCGAGAAGATGTCGGCCGGCGCGCCCTGCTCCAGGATGATGCCCTTATCCATGAAAACCACGCGATCAGACACGCCCTTGGCGAAAGCCATCTCGTGGGTGACGACGACCATGGTCATGCCGTTCTCGGCCAGTTTGCGCATGACGCCCAGGACCTCGCCCACGATCTCGGGGTCGAGCGCCGAGGTGGGCTCATCGAAGAGCATGATCTCGGGGTTCATGCAGAGGGCGCGCGCGATAGCCACGCGCTGCTTCTGGCCGCCGGAAAGCGAGGTCACCGGCGACTTGGCGAAATCGGCCAGGCCCACGGAATCGAGGTGCTCCATGGCGACCTTCTCGGCCTCAGCCTTGCCCATCTTCTTGAGCGTGACCGGGGCGAGCGTGCAGTTATCCAGCACGTTCTTGTTGGCAAAGAGATTGAAGCCCTGGAAGACCATGCCGATGGACTGGCGGAGCGTGTCCACGTCGGTCTTGGGGCCGGTGAGGTCCTCGCCGTGGTACCAAACGTGCCCGGCATCGGGCGTCTCGAGCAGGTTGATGCAGCGCAGGAGCGTGGACTTGCCGGAGCCGGACGCACCGATGATGGTGACGACCTCGCCGGGGTTGACCTCAAAATTGATGTCCTTGAGCACCTCGAGCGAGCCGAACGACTTGCGCAGGCCCTCAACACGGATGAGCGCGTCTTGTGACATGGGACAGACCTCCTAGTTCGAGCTCGGGACGGCCTCGGGCGCCTTGGCGGTCAGGGCGCGGGAGAGGCGGGCGAGCAGGCGGGTCGCGACGTAGGTGAGCAGCAGGTAGATGAGGGCCGCGAGGATATAGGCGGGCATCTGCTTGTAGTAGATGCCGACCACGGACGTCGTGGCAAACATCAGGTCGAAGACGCCGACGACCGACAGCACGGAGGAGTCCTTGATGTTGATGACGACCTCGTTGGAGAGGGCGGGGATGGCGTTGCGCACGCCCTGGGGGAAGACGACCTTGGTCATGGCCTGCCACTGCGAGAGGCCGAGCGAGCGGGCCGCCTCGGTCTGGCCGGGGTCGACGGCCTCGATGCCGCCGCGCAGGGCCTCCATGATGTAGGCCGTGGAGTTGAGCGAGATGATCACGAGACCGGCAATGAAGGTGGTCCAGACGTGCGTGACCTCCGTCGTCGTCATACCCGTGGACTTGAAGGCGAGGAAACCGCCCGTATAGATAATCAGGCCCTGGACCATCATCGGGGTGCCGCGGACCACGGTGCTGTAGAGCGAAGCGAAGCCCGAGCCCACAATCTTGAGGAACTTGACGAAGTCGTTGTCCTTGCGGTTGGGGGTCTGGATGCGCAGGAAGACCATGAGCAGCGCCAGGAAGAAGGCAATCACGGTGCCGAAGACCGCGAGCTCGATGGTGGTGGAGATGCCGCGCACATACATGGACTGCGAGGCGGCCATCATGTAGATAGCGCTCTCGACGAAGCCGTCGGGCGCGGTGGGCGCGGCCGCGGCGTCCTGCGCCATCGCCACGAAGCCCAGAACAGCGCGATCGAGCACGACGAGGGCGACCAGGGCCCACACGATGTAGGCACAGGTCTTCTCGATCTTCCTCATTCTGTCCGTGCAGGCCCAGGTGGCGGCGTAGCGCTCGGGGGCCCAGTGCGTGAGCTTGGTGACGAGGGCCGCTGCGGCAAAGACGAACCAGGCGCCGAGCACCGCATTGGCCGCCAGGTCGAGCGCGGGCACTGCCAGGAAGCTATAGCGCGATGGCGCCCCCTGCAACAGGGCGAAGGCGAAATAGGCCAGCGCGCTCGTGCCGAGGAAGACGTAGCGGTGGTCGGCGCTCAGGAATTTCTTGACCCTGCGCGAGAGGGTCTTTTTCTCCGCTGCCGCAAAGTCGGCATTCATACCTGCAGGTCCTGTTTTTTGTGCCATCTCTCCCCATTTCCATGGCAGGGACCGGACCGCGGCCCAAACGCGGCCGCAAACTCGTGTACCAAAACCAATACTAACGCACGCACCGGACACCATGTCCTACTGCAGAAGCCTGGCAAGGTCTCCCCTGCCAGGCTTCATCGCTATCGTGGCCGCGCTACCTGCGCGGAAGCCCATCAGATGACGGACCAGCCTTACTTGGGCTGACGCTCGACCGCAGCGTCGAACATCTCCTGGCGCGTGTCGTCGTCGATCTGGGACAGGATGTCGTTGATCTGGGCGAGCAGGTC
>OMXZ01000039.1 GCA_900315165.1 uncultured Actinomycetes bacterium
AGCGCATCGGTCGACGTCATGCGGTCCTGGATGAAGAGGTGCGCCTGCGCGATGGAGAAGGTGAAACCCGCAATCTCGAGAGGCAACATGCCCTTTGCGAAGGCCTGCAGGACGGCGCCGATGAGGGGTGCCACGGGAATCGTGGCGAGCCAGGGAAAGGCCGACTTGCCGATCCGTTCGCGATAGAAAAAGAGATAGGTCTCCGCGACTATGACCGCCGCGCTCAACAGCAGGAAGCGAGGAACGAAAAGCGGCCCGCGTGCATAGACGCCGTCTGGCGAATAGGCGAAAAGGCAGCCCGTCCAGATGTTGAGCACGACCATGGCGATATTGATGCCCATCGCGAGCCTCAGGGCCAAGATCCAACGATCGTTGTGGAAGGCCCTCGTCTCGAACTGCGTGCCCTCCCTCACGAAGGTGTCGGAGTACGAGACCCAGTACATGATGACGCCCGGATTAAGCGCATAGTTGAGCGACAAGCCGGCGAAGGCACCGGTCGCCACGCCCTGCTTGATGCTGGCAGACATCAGGATGTGCGCACCCACCAGTATCAGGGTGTAGACCGTCATCCCGATGAAGTAGCGCTGGCGGTCGGTGTAGGCCGAATGGGCCTGGAAGCTGGCGAAGAGGATGAGGCCCAGCGTGACGATGCAGCAGGTGTCGAGGCCCATCCAGATGCTCATCGTCATGATGCGCCACCCCCGCGCCTCACGCCGTCGCGACCGCGGTCCAGATAGGCGTCGTTGCCCGTCGCAGCCGCCTTGGCTTTCTTTTCCTCGTACAGCATCTCGTCAAGCCGGGCGCGAAAACCCGGGACGCCCCCATCGACCTCGGGATCAAAGATGCCGTAGCCCATGGAGATACTGACCTCGAAGGGGAGGCGGTCGCTGCCGTTCAGGTCGTCGAGGTTCGCACGCACGCGGCCGATGGCGTTCTGCAGGACGCGCGGGTCGCGGATCTCCGTGATGACAAAGAACTCGTCGCCGCCATAGCGCGCGACCATGTCGTTGTGGCGGAAGCTGCGGGCCAGGACGTCGGCCACCGCCTCGAGCGTTTCGTCACCCTGGTTGTGACCATAGGTGTCGTTGATTTGCTTGAAGCGATCGAGGTCGCACATCACGCCACCGAACGGGATGCCGGACGTCGCGCGCTGCACGCGGGACTCAAGCGCGACGTCAAGCTGGCGGCGGTTGCCCACGCCTGTCAAAAAGTCGGTATTGGCATCGCGGTTCTGCACGAAGAAGTGCAGGAGGGAGAGCGAGAAGGTGAATCCGACGCAACATCCCAAAGACGAACGGAGCCACGGGGAAGACCGCAAGGAAGGGAACGGCGGATGGTAGGAGCCGGTGGCGATAGCGGAAGAGATAGGCCTCGACCATCACGGTCATGATGACCATCAGGACAGCATGCGAGTTGAAATACGGCCCGCGATGGTAGGCGCCGGCCGCGTCGTAGTAGAAAAACCAGCCCGTCCGGAGGCCGATGACATTAATGACGATATGCACTATGAAAAGGATGCGTATCGCCCAGGACATCGCGGACCGGCTCATACCGTGTTTGCGGTCCGAATCGGCGGCGTCGCCCTTGACCCAGATCTCGATATAGGCGAACCAAAAGAGGATCATGCCCACGTCGAAGGCGAGGGCGGCGAAGTTGCCGATCATACCCAGCCACATCTGGTCGGGCGTCGCCAAATGCCCCATGGCGTGATAGCAAAAGAGCATTAGTGTATAGAGGAGCATCGTGAAGAGGTAGCGCCGCTGGAAGGTGCGGGCGGTCACCTGTCGGCTGTAGTAAATAATCATCAGTCCGAGCATCGCCATGCAGTACAGGTCGAGGGCAAGCCATGTCGGCAGTTCGAACACTATGGCGCCCCTTTCGTCTCGCGCGTGCCTACATCCTACCGCGAAGTGTCTTACTCTAGATAAGGAAACTTACCGAGAAGGCGGTATACCATGGCTCCGATACTCACTGCGAACAATCAATTATATCTCTATAGGCTCCTCACACAGGAATTCGGCGCTGGCACGCAGGCCTTCATGCCGCGTGTGGAAGAGGTGCTCACGGCAGACGGGATCGACTCCGCGGCCCTCGGCTTCGCAGACGCCGCCGGCCTGC
Source organism: uncultured Actinomycetes bacterium (assembly GCA_900315165.1). Taxonomy (GTDB): domain Bacteria; phylum Actinomycetota; class Coriobacteriia; order Coriobacteriales; family Atopobiaceae; genus Olegusella. The sequence continues at coordinate 2,119 of OMXZ01000039.1, forward strand.
TTTCAACCCTCGATTTTGTGACGCTCACGACTTTCAAGGGCGGGCGTGTGTACGCAACGGTCGCGCGACGGGAGGATTTCGACGACGCACTCGCCGCCCTGCAGGAGGCCGACGAGCCCAAACCCGCGAAGAAGGGCGGCAAGCCCTGGAAGCGCAGGAAGACGGCGCTCAAGCCATCCAAACCCCAGCCCCGCCCGGCCAAGGCGGCAAAAAAGGCGGAGGCGAAACCCACCGCCGAGGCAGGCACGTCCAGGGCTGAAGCCGAACCCGAGACGGATGCGCCCGAGACCGGGGTCGAGCCCTCGCCCCAGGAGCCGACGGCAACCAAGGCCGCGCCGACACCAGAGCCCGAGCCGGCGGTGCAGGCCGAAACGACGCCAGAGGCTGATGCCGAGCCTGCCGATGAGTATGACTACGACTTCGAGCCGGAGCCCGACTACACTGTCGCCCGAACGTTGGCCGAGATCCTTGCCGAGTCGCGCGCGCAGGAAGCCGCCCGTGCGGAACGGGAGGCAGCGCGCGTTGCCGCAGAGGAGGCCAGAAGGGCCGCTGAGGCAGCGGCCGCACCCGACCGGCCCGAGGTCGAACCCGCTCCCGAGCCACCACACACGCCGCGTCGCGACTATCTGCCCCGGGACTTCTGGCTGGAGGTCCGCTGCCCCGACGAGCTGGTCGCCGCCCTGTCGCGTGCCCTGCCCATCGACGCCGACCTCCATACCGCAATCGAGGAGGACTGGCAGGTCGCCTGCTCCACCGGCGCGATCGAGGGCACACGCTCGCAGGTCGCCTTCCCCCTGCGCTACCTGCGCGAGGACGGCTCCCCTATCACCATCTCGCTTACCCGTCGTAGCCATGTCCGCTCTGGCAAGCGCTGGGAGCTAACCGCGGTCGACGGCGACACGACCGGCGAGTCGCATCTCGACGCCGACGTCGAGGGCGCCGAGGTCGTGATCGAGGGGTCCTGGGCGAGAATCTCCGCCGTCGGTCTTCCCGCCTACCGGCGCGAAAGCCCGCTGCGCCTTCTATCCGAGACCTTCTCCTTTAGCAGCTGGGACGACGTGTGCGAGCACCTCGCCGGTCGTGCCAAGCGCGAACGCTGGGGCACGCAGGAGGACCCCCATGGCATCCTGCGCGAGTACCTCTGCGTGACCTTCGCCGCCATCATGTCCCAGGGGAAGCTCGCCATCAGCGCGGATGGCACCATCGCCGCATGGGACACCGGCCTTGTGACCGAGGAGTATCAGCCGCTTTACGCTTGTCTGAGCCCGAACAACGGCGCGACGCCTTGGGCCCTCGCTGGCTTCACGACGCCGGGGGACACCGAGCTTGCTGCGCATCTGGCCGCAGCGGGCTTGGTTCCCGAACCGGCAGCCTACCTCGAGCGTCTGGATGACGTCCGCCTGGCGCCGGATGCCGAGGTGTCAGTTGCGCCAGGCATCGAGCGGCACACGGAACAGATCGCACAGGCGGTGCGCCGGGCCAAGGCCGATTGGCGTCTGGCCGCGCCGGTTTGGGACCCGCAGGACCGCAAGACGAAGCTCCTGCTCCCGCTCGGCACCGACCACGCCGTCGTAATCGAGCATGGGGATGAAGGCTGGCGGGCCGTGGCGGTCCTCAGTCTTGCGGATGCCTACACCTGTGCCCGCATCGTGTCTTCCATCCAGCCTACCTGGCTCGCCGTCGCGGCTGACGCCCTTATCGCACCTGACACGGGACGCGCATGACGCCGGAGGACGTGCTGCGGCAGACCTTCGGCTACGAAAGCTTCCGCCCGCATCAGCGCGAGATCATCGACGCCGTGCTCGCCAGCCGCGACGTGCTCGCGGTGATGCCGACCAGCGCTGGCAAATCAATCTGCTACCAGGTCCCGGCCCTCATGCTCGAGGGGGTCACGGTCGTCATTTCGCCCCTCATCTCTCTCATGGCCGACCAGGTTGGAGCCCTGAGGCAGGCCGGGGTCGATGCCGATTACCTCAACAGCTCGCTCGACCCCGCCGCCCAGGACGCGGTGCTCGACGACGTGCGGTACGGCGGCTGCCGCCTGCTCTATGTGGCACCAGAGCGCCTCGGCGACGACCGCCTGCTCGCCGCCGTCATCGCGCGCGGCGTCAGCCTACTCGCTGTGGACGAGGCCCACTGCATCTCGCAGTGGGGCAACGACTTCCGCCCCTCCTACCAGCAGATCTGTGGTTTTCTGAACGAGCTGGACGTGCGCCCGCCCGTCTGCGCGCTCACCGCCACGGCCACCGAGGCGGTCCGCCGCGACATCGCGACATCGCTCGGCTTGCGCGACCCCCTGCGAGTCGTCGCCAGCTTCGACCGGCCCAATCTGACCTTCGAGCTGCGTCATCCCCGCGACAAGCGCGACCGCCAGCGCCAGCTCCTGCAGTTCGTCCGCGAGCGCCCCGATGCGAGCGGCATCGTCTACTGCCTGTCCCGCAAGACGGTCGAGGAGGTCTGCGCCTTTCTTCAAGACCATGGCATCACCGCGACGCGCTACCATGCGGGTCTTTCTGCCGCCGAACGCGACCGCAACCAAGACGATTTCCTCTACGACCGCAGCCGCGTGATGGTCGCCACCAACGCCTTCGGCATGGGCATCGACAAGTCCAACGTGGGCTTCGTCGTCCATTACAACCTGCCCCTGTCCATGGAGGCCTATTACCAGGAGGCAGGACGCGCCGGCCGCGACGGCACCAAGGCCACCTGCCTGCTCTTCTACTCCCCCGCCGACGTGCACACCGCCGAGCTCCTCGTCTCGCGCATCACGCGCGACGACCTGACCGAGCGTGAGGCCCGCGACCTGGTCGCTCACGACGAACGCCGCCTACAAGACATGGTCCGCTACGCGACCTCCACCGGTTGCCTGCGCCATCAGATCCTTGCCTATTTCGGGGAGGACTCGCCCGCGACCTGCGAAAACTGCTCCAACTGCCGTACCGAATGGGAGGAGGCCGACCGCACGACCGACGCCCTCAAGGTCGTATCGTGCGTCGCCCGGCTCGCCCAGCGCCGGCTCACGCTCGGCGCCGGCATGATCGCGCAGATCCTACGCGGCAGTCGCGACCAGAAGGTGCTCGCCCGCGGGCTCGACACGCTCTCGACCTACGGCATCATGGCCGACAACCCCGCCGCAAGCATCCACGACCTGATCTCCGAGCTCGTGGCCCGCGGCATCCTCGCCCGCAGCGACGGGTCATATCCCGTAATCACCCTGACGGACGCGAGCATGCCCTTCTTGCGCGCCGCCTCCCGGGGGGACGAGCGTTTCGTCGTGCGCGTCGCCCATGAGACGCCCCGGCCCGTGGAACGCAGCCGCACAATCGGCCACAAGCCAACACGTCCCTCTTCGCAAAAAGGGCCCGTGGACGACAGCCTCTACGAGCGCCTGCGTGCCGTCCGCACCGAGCTGGCCCGCGAGCAGGAGGTGCCGCCCTACATCATCTGCAGCAACGCGACGCTCGAAGACATGTGCCGGGTACATCCGCGCACCCCTGAGGAGCTGCTCGGCGTGTCGGGTATCGGCGAGTCCAAGGCGCAGCGCTATGGCGAGCGTTTTCTCACCGTCCTCCGCGAGGAGTAGGATATCGGGTACGCGCCGGGCCGCATCCGGCGCACGGATGGGAGTCACATGAACGTCAGCCAGGCCATCGAGCTCGCGAGCTCGCTTTTCATACCCGAGTTCCTCTTCGCCGACGGTGTGGGGGCCGTGGAGGCCGAGCGCCAGCGGACCGAGGAGGCCATCCGCGCGCTGCGCGACGAATGGTTCGCCCAGCCGCTCGGCAAGGAGACCTTTTCCTTCGACCTCGTGCGCGAGCTCGCGGACCGCAACCGCACCCTCTGCGATCTCGTGGAGACGAGTGACGAGCCCGAGTCGCAGGCCATCGCCAAGCGCCGTGAGGACTCCAACGGCATGAACCTCACCCGCTCGCTTTCCGACCAGGACCTCGTACGCGGCGTGGCGGCCCTGCAGCACCGCTCCGCGGCCAAGGTGACCCGCGAGGTAGCCGGCAACCTCGACAACCTCGCCTTCGCCTATGTGGCCGCTCCGGTGCGCGGGACGGTCGTCGGCATCGACCTGGAGACCACAGGGCGCAACCCCGACCGTGGCTACATCATCAATGTGGGCTGGGAGACGATGGAGCTCACGCCCGACGCCAAGCCCGAGAACGGCGAGGCAGTCTATTGCGGCCTGCCGCCCGCGTGGGAGGGACGACGCGTGCCGCTCGAGCGCGTCCACCACATCACACCCGAGATGCTTGCGAGCAAGACCCCCTTCCGTCAGGATAAAGAGCTGCAGAAACGCCTGCTCAAGCTCCTGCGCAGCAAGCCCTTCCTCGCCCACAACGCCGCCTTCGAGGATTCGTGGCTCATGCTTTTCCTCGACGGCTATGCCGAGGGGCGCAAGGCGGGCAAGATCATCCCGATCGACACGCGCGACATCTGCCGCCGCATCGACATCGACATGCGCGGCCTGCCGCGCGAGTCCCATCCCGCTACGCTCGAGAATTGGGCGCGCCGCCGCGGTACACTCGATGCCGCCGAAAGCGAGCAGCACCTGGGCCTCGACGATACGGACCTGATGCTGCGCACGGTGCAGGCGGAATTCGCCCTGCGCAACATGTTCCCCGCGGCCGCGGGCAACGCATCGACTGGCGCTCCATCGAGCGACTCAGCGTCCAGCGCGTCCTCCCCTGCCGACGCCCCCTCCGGAAGGCGCCGCAGGTCAGCCGACCGCCTGCAGTCCCCCGAATATCAGGAGGCGCGCAGCCGCATCGCCGCGGCGCTCGTTAGCCCGCTACGCCAAGTTGCTACACAGGGTGCCGATATGCTGGGCATTTGGGTGGCGGATTGGGTCCAGCACGCGAAGGCGACCCTGCCCAGTGCGGTCGCAAAGCACGTTCACATCGACCCCTACGACGGCAGGTCCTACACAGTGACGCTCGGCGATCGCGATGGGGCCGACCCGACGGTCTACCAGGCGCCCCTCGACCCGCAAGGCGATCAAGCGGCACTGGCCGACGCCATGGCCTCCTTTGCCGGCGCGCTCGCCGACGCCGGGGCCTCAGGCAAGAAGCCCAAGCGCACGGTCACCTTCACCTGCCGCCGCTAGTACTTGCGGCCAAAACCCCTGCCGCCGCGGTCGCCGCGGTCGCCGCGGTCCTTGTGGTCGTAACGCGCGCTCTGGGTGCCGTTGCCGGAACGGTAGCCCCCGCGGCCACCACGGTCGTCACGATAGCCGCCACGGTCATCACGCCCGCCGCGGAAACCGCCGCGATCGCCACGGTCATCTCGGCCACCACGGAAACCACGGTCGTTGCGGTCACGGCCGCCGCGGTCATCGCGACCACCACGGAAGTTGCCACGTGTGCCACGGTCGTCACGGCCGCCGCGGAAACCACCCCGGTCGCCACGACCACCGCGGTCATCACGGTCGCGCTGCGGGCGCTCGTCGCTGAGACCCATGGACTCAAAAGTTGCATTCAGGCTGGTCAGAAGCTCGATCAGCTGCTCGCGGTCCTCATCGGCAAAACCCGGGACCAGCGGCAGCTCACCCGTAGCATCCGCGCCCTGATCGCAGGCCTCGCGACCCGCATCCGTGATACTCACGGCGATGGCGCGCATATCCTCCTCTTCGGGAAGGGTGCGCTCGACCAGGCCAGCTTGCTCCATCTCGGCCAGGTCGCCGTCCAGCTCGCGCAGGCGCATGCCGAGGAGGTCGGCAATCTCGCGCTGCTCCATCTCGTCCTTCAGGGTCAGGAGCTTGAGGGCGCGCGTCTGTTTGGCTGCCTTCTCCTGTGCCTCGCGGCGCTCGTCGCCCATGGAACTCATACGCTGACGCAGCAGGCGCGACGCCTTCATCAGGGCGTCAATCAGGCGGGTGTCGTCACTTTTCTCGACGGTCTCGTCACTTTTCTTCTCTTCAAACTCGCTCACGAGGCAACTGCCTTTCTACTTCGCGTTTCTTCGCGTGACTTCGTCCCCCGGCCGGGGACGTCCCGACTAGTTTACGTGGTCGTCTCGAGAAATCCGCGTCCGCACGATTTCAATACCAAATCACCAGCATCTCGGGAAAGGCGGCGGTGTCGACATGACAAGCACTACTGAAAACAGCGTGACAAACGGCGCTGGCACCGTGGGCGGCTAGGCCGAAAAACATCTGGGTATGTTCTACTATTGATAAAAACTTGTGAGGAGTTTACACTCTGTTTTGTTCAGCAGCTGATGGGGGGTCCGCGGCCATGTCGCCCGCTTTTCTAGATTTTTGTGAGCGTCTCGCAAAAGGCATAGCATCGCAGTTCGGAAAGGACTGCGAGGTCACGGTGCACGACCTCGAGAATATCGACTCCTCCCTCTCCACCATCGTCGCCATCGAGAACGGCCACGTCACCCAGCGTATGGTCGGCGGGTCGGCCGCACCCGAACTGCTTTCGGTCCTCCGCGAGGGCCCCGAGAAGATGGGCGATATCGTCGCCTACCTGCACAAGACGGAAGACAACCGCCTGGTCAAGTCGACCGCCGTCTTCCTGCGCGACGCCGATGGCAAGGCCATCGCGGCCATCACCATCAATTACGACATCACCATGCTTGTCGCCGTCCAGCACATCCTTGCCGAGTTCACGGCAGGCGCGGCTGGCGACGGCGTCCAGCCGGTCGAGGAGGCGGGCGCCGTCAACATCAGCTCGCTGCTCGACGAGCTGATCGAACAGAGCGTGGCCATCGTGGGCAAGCCCGTTGCTCTGATGAGCAAGCAGGACAAGATTCGCGCCATCGGTTTCCTCAACGACTGCGGCGCCTTCCTCGTCACCAAGTCCGGTCAGCGCGTCTGCTCCTATTTCGGCATCTCCAAATACACGCTCTACAGCTACCTCGACGAGGCCAAGCACGCCGCGACTGACGCTGATTAGCCTTCCCTACCTGCATCCTGCGCTACACTGGCTCTTTACACGCACGTGAGGGGGTCGGTATGGCATGCGAAGATGAACGGGCGACCGAATCCGCACACGGAAAGGCGGAATCGCGGGACCGCACCCGATTGGGCCTACGGGCGAGCCTCGTGGGCATCGGCTGCAACATCGCCCTCGCCGCCGCCAAGGCAGCCGTGGGCGTGGCGGCCGGCTCCATCGCCATCACCGCCGACGCGGTCAACAATCTTTCGGATGCCTCCAGCAACATCGTGAGCATGCTGGGATTCAAGCTGGCGAGCAAGCCAGCCGACCCGGGCCACCCCTATGGCCACGGGCGCTACGAGTACCTCGCGGGACTCGTCGTCGCGGTCCTCGTCGCAGCCGTCGGCATCGAGCTGGTCCGCGATTCCGCCGACCGGATCATGCATCCCTCCCCGACCGAGTTCGGGGCCGTGACCGCACTGGTCCTGGCGGGCTCGATGGCGGTCAAGCTCTGGATGATGCGCTACAACCGCCGGGTGGGCCGCACCATCGGCTCCGAGACGCTCGAGGCCACCGCAGTCGACTCCCGCAACGACGTAATCACGACCGGCGCCGTCCTCGCGGCGTCCCTCTTTTCCAAAGTCACCGGTATCGCGCTGGACGGATGGGCCGGCCTCGCCGTCGGTGTTTTCATCATCCTGTCGAGCATCGACCTCATCCGCGACACGCTCGATCCCCTGCTCGGCTCAGCTCCGGACCCCGAGACGGTCGAGCACATCCGGGGCAAGATCCTCTCCTACCCCGGCGTGCTCGGCACCCACGACCTCATGATCCACGACTACGGATCCGGACGGCAGTTTGCCAGCGCCCATGTGGAAATGGCCGCCGAGACCGACTCGCTCGAGAGCCACGATCTCCTCGACAACATCGAGCAGGATTTCAAGGAGCAGGACGGCCTCATCATGACCCTGCACTACGACCCCATCGTCACCAACGACCCCGAGGTCCACGACCTGCGCCACCGCATATCCGAGCTCGTCGCGACCATCGACCCGCGCATCACGATCCACGACCTGCGCGTCGTACCCGGACCGACGCACACCAATGTGATCTTCGACATCGTGCGGCCCACGGACCTCGCGCTCACGGAGGGCGAGCTGCGCGACCGTGCGGCTGAGCTCGTCTGTGGCATCATGCCCGAGGCCGTCTGCAAGATCACGGTCGACAGCAGCTATGTGAGCTCGCGGCAATAGGCGCTCGGGCTAGACCATCTGCTCGGGATGGAAGACGGCGTCGAAGCGGTCGGCGTCCAGGTAGCCCAGGGCCAGGCAGGCCTCGCGCAGGCTCGTGCCCTCCTCGTAAGCCTTGTGCGCGACCTCGGCGGCATGCTCGTAGCCGATCTCAGGCGACAGACAGGTGACCAACATGAGGGACCGGTGCAGGTTGTCGGCCATCTTGTCGCGGTTGGCCTGGATACCCGACACGCAGCGCGTGTCGAAGGACGTGATCGCATCAGCCAGCAGGCGGACCGACTGCAGGTAGTTGTAGGCGATAACCGGCATGAAGACGTTGAGCTCGAAATTGCCCTGGCTCGCCGCGAAGCCGATGGCCGCATCGTTGCCCATGACCTGCACGGCGACCATGGTCACGGCCTCGCACTGGGTGGGGTTGACCTTGCCCGGCATGATGGAACTGCCCGGCTCGTTGGCGGGAATGGTGATCTCGCCCAGGCCGTCACGCGGGCCGGAGGCGAGCCAACGCACGTCGTTGGCAATCTTCATCATGTTGGCCGCGAGCGCCTTGATCGCGCCATGGGAAAAGACCATCGCGCTTTTGCCCGTGAGCGCACGGAACTTGTTGGGGTCGCTGCGGAAGGGCTCACCCGTGAGCTGGGCGAGCTGGGCCGCGACCTCGTCCGCGAAACCCTCAGGCGCGTTAAGTCCCGTGCCGACCGCTGTGCCGCCCAGGGCCAGCGCAAGCAAGGGCATCGTGCTGGCCTCAATCTCGTCGCGCGCGCCCTCCACGAGGCCGCGCCAGCCCGAGATCTCCTGGGAGAAGGCGATGGGCACGGCGTCCTGCAGGTGCGTGCGGCCGGACTTGACCACGCCCTCGTTTTCCTTCTCGAGGCGGCGGAAGGTGTCGATGATGCGGTCAATCGCAGGCAGGAGCTGCTGGTGCAGCGCCGTGACCGCGGCCACGTGCATGGCCGTGGGGAAGGTGTCGTTGGATGACTGCGACATGTTGATCGTGTCGTTGGGATGCGCCGGGGCAATGAGCTCGATGTCCTGCTCGGCTGCGAGCTGGTTCACGCGGTTGGCCAGAACCTCGTTCATGTTCATGTTCGATTGCGTGCCCGAGCCGGTCTGCCACACGACCAGGGGGAACATGTCGTCCCAGCGCCCTGCCAGCACCTCGTCGGCCGCTTGGCAGATGAGGTCGCAGGTCACCTGGTCGAGGCGGCCCAGCTTGGCGTTGGCGAGGGCCGCGGCCTTCTTGACCTGGGCGAAGGCGTAGACAATCTCGCGCGGCATGCGCTCGCCGCCGATCGGGAAGTTCAGGTGGCTGCGTTGCGTCTGCGCGCCCCAAAGTGCGTCAGCGGGCACCAGCACCTCGCCCATGGAGTCGTGTTCCACGCGTGTCTTGCTCGCACTCTCAGCCATCGCTTCCCCTTTCCTGATTTTCCCTTTGCTGTTGAGTGTATCAGCGTGTGCTTTCCGCGCCGTTTCTAGCCCTCCATTGCTTGATCTGTCTTCATAGCCTCTTGGTCCTCGATAGAAATCTTAAGAACCTTCCCCATGCCCATCGCAAGTTTGTTGAGGGTTCGAACCGTCGGATTCGTATCCCCCGTCTCAATCAAGCTGATTGTCTTCTGAGGGACACCCGTGGCCTGGGAAAGCTCTCGCTGCGACATGCCCGCATCAATACGGGCGCGGATAAGAGCGCGCTGGGCCTGATACGCTCCTTCGCCCTCGGCCCATGCACGAGCAAATTCGGGGTCCTTCTGTTGTTCCGCAATAAATTCCTTAAGTGTTCGCGGCATTGTTTCTTGCCTCCCAATCATGTTTGTATCGGACCGCCCTAGCAATCTCGACCTTTGGCGTCTTCTGAGATTTCTTGATAAAACCGCTCGTCACAATAATTCGTTTCCCTGAATAGAAGAAATAGAACACGCGTGTTATATCAGTGCCGAACTTCGTTCTGAGCTCAAATACTCCATCCCGTACATATTTACTCTCTGCACCCTCCAAAGCTGGCCCATACTCAGCTAATAGCATCAGACTGCGGACTGTTATTTCTCGTAATTTCACAGGTAAACTATTTAAAATTCCTCTACTGGAACTCTCCCACTCCGTGATATGTAGTGCTCGATCTCGTACATTTCTTGCCTCCGAACGATAACATATATAACGTCATCATTTCAAACTTTCCAATTCTAAGAATATCGTAACTTTGTTCTATTGTATAGTAATTTTGTTCCTATTTTTCGAAATGAGGAAGCAATACACGTACATAGATTTGGTAATCGGAGGGAGGCCGACGGAAAATTAGGCGGGCAAGGGGGACTTCGGTCCGTTCCCCTTGCCCGCCGTCGTCTCGACGCAAGTTGTTAATCAGACGCTACAACGTATGCGCCACCTCGTAGCCGTCCCAGATGGCAGTCAGGATGTTGGCCACCTTGCGGCAGTCGCCAATCTCGTAGACCTCGGCGCCCAGGCCCTTGTAGTCCTCGGCGTGCGTCGGGCGCGGACGGAAGCCGATGGCGATTACGACGGTGTCGGCCGCGATGGTCTGCTGGTCACCGCCCTCGGTCGGCTCGACCACAGCGCCCTCGTCCGTGATGGCCACGATCTTGGTGCCCGTGTGGATGGGCGTCTTGTGGTCCGCGAAGGCGTCGTTCAGGTACTCCATGTTGGGATACGGGACCGCAGGGCCGGAGGACAGGATGGCGGGCAGGGCCTCGACGATCTCGACGTCCTTGCCCTTATGGATGAGGTCGAGCGCCAGCTCGCAGCCCACGAGGCCGCCGCCGACCACGACGACCTTCTGGCCGATGGGCTTGGTCTCGAGCAGGGCGTCGATGCAGCCGACGCACTTCTCGGAGTCGATACCCTCGATGCGGGGCGTGATGGCCGAGGAACCCACGGCCAGGACAACCGCGTCAGGCGCGATGGCAGCGACGACGTCGGGCGTGGCCTCGGTTTCCAGGCGGATGTCCACACCCAGCTCAACCAGCTCGCGCTGGTACCAGGCGTTGAGCTCGCGGACCTCGCTCTTGAAGTCGTGCGCGCCACCGGAGATCAGGTGGCCGCCGAGACGGCCCGTCTTCTCGAAGAGGGTCACCTCATGACCGCGTAGCGCCGCCGTGCGCGCAGCCTCCATGCCGGCGACGCCGCCGCCCACCACGACGACGCGCTTCTGGATCGCCGCAGGCTGCAGGCGATAGCTGGCGGGACGGCCGATCTCGGGGTTGACAGCACAGCCCGAGGGCAGGCCGGCGAAGAGGCGGCCCAGGCAGCCCTGGTTGCAGGCGATGCAGGGGCGGATGCGCTCGGGCGTGCCCGCCTCGACCTTCTTGGCGATGTCGGGATCGGCGAACATGGGACGGCCCAGCGCGACGGCGTCGTAGCAGCCCTCCTCGATGGCCTTCTCGTCCACCTGGACGTCACCCATGCGGGAGCCGCAGATGATGGGCACGCTCACGCCCTCCTTGGCGGCGCGGGCGAGGTCGTTCATGTACCCGCGCTCGAGGTACATGGGCGGGCAGGCGTAATAGAAGGAGTCATAGACGCCCGTGTCGACGTCGAAGCCGTCATAACCCGCCGCCTCGAGGATCTGGCAGATGCGAACGCCCTCCTCGAGCGTGCGGAACTTCTCGCCCTCGCCCGAGATGGTGCCCTGCATCCAGTCCTTCACGTAGCCCTTGAGGCCCAGACGAACCGTCACGGGGAAGTCGGCGCCGCACGCGGCCTTGATGCCCTGGACGATCTCGATTGCGGGACGCAGGCGGTTCTCGAGGCTGCCGCCGTACTCGTCCTCGCGGTGGTTGGTCATCGCGGAGGCGAACTGGTCGAGCAGGTAGCCCCAGTGGATCGCGTGGACCTCGACGCCGTCGAAGCCTGCCTTCTGCGCCATGGTCGCGCCCTGGATCATCTGGTCGATC
>OMXZ01000040.1 GCA_900315165.1 uncultured Actinomycetes bacterium
ACCCGAGCGTGACTCGGCTCACAACCGGACAGGCCGAGTCACAGCGGAGTCACGAGCGAGTCGACCGTCTGTTTCCGCGTGTCAGATTGAGCGCTTACCAACAGGGGACCCGTCGCAGGCGCGGCGGGTCCCCTCATATCGCCGGTCGGTCGCCTCCGATGGCACCCCTCTCGCAGGCGACCCGTGCGGCTTACCCCAGCCCGCCGTGGCCACGGCTGGGGCCCGTACGCCTCGGCGGCGTCCCCTGCCTGCCGCCCCTGCTCGGGCCCGCCCCTTGCGGGGCCTTGCCGTGCGCGCGGGCCTGTCGCTCGTAGGACGGCTTCGAGGTCCGCAGGTTCAGCGCGCGCTCGAACTCCGGCACATACCCCCGGGCCTCGGCGCAGAACGAGGCGAGGCGCGGCGCGGCCCTGCCAAGCCAGGACAGGAAGCCGTCCGCGATCCTGGCGGCGGAATGGTGCTCGTCTATCCTCGCCTGGCGGAACTCCGCCTCGATCCTATCCCTCTCCTCCGCCCAGGCGCGCTCCCGCTCCTCCTCGTCGGCCCTCTCGAACTCGAATGCCTCCCGCTCCTCGTCGAGCTTGCGGCGCGCGACCATGATCTCTCGGGCGGCCTGCGCGGCGGCGGCGTCCATAGCGTCCTTGCGCGCCCTGGACACCTCGGCCTCGGCGCCGAGGGAGTCGCGCTCGCGCCTCAGCTCCGCGAGCCTCGCGGGGCCATGCGCCAGCTCGTAATCGACGGCGGCCTCGGCCATGGAGGCGGCATTCTCCCGTGCCGCGAGCGCAGCAAGGCGCTCGCGCTCGGCAAGCGCCGACTCCCGGTACTCGGCCTCAACCTCAACGAGCAACTCCCTTTTCTCAACGTGCCGCTCGCTTGCTTCAACATCCTCCAGGCGCTCCTCTATCCTCTTCTGCCGCCTGAACTCTTCCGGCTCAAGGTGGACGGCGCCAGCATCGCGCTCGCGACTGAGCTTCACATCGGCATTGACCTTCGCAAGATAAGAGTCAGCCAGATCCTCAAGATGTCCGCGCATGTCAGACGTGAACGTCATCAGCTCCGTGTTGTAGCGAGACCGGGGCTTGTCAGGCTTGGGACGCGCAACGCCATGCTCCTCAAGGGTCTTGGCAAGGTTCGGCTGTCCGTCCTTCGTTATGCCAATCCAACGGACGTGCAAGTGCGGAGTAGCCTCATGCACCTCGCCGTTCTCGTCCGTGAACCTGTCATAGTGGATGTCCATCGATATGAGCCTGCATCCGACCTTGCGCATCTCCACGCTGAGCATGTTCCCCGCGCGCTCAAGATAACCGGGAGGCACCTGAGTATCCTTATCGCCTAGCTGGATGACAGACTCGCGCGGCGGATGAGCCGCTGTATACCCATCGATGTCCTTCACCCGCTCTGGATGCCGGTTGCGGATGTAGCGCTCGTTCTGCGCCCGCAGCAGCTCGCTGAAATGCTCCTCGTAGAAGCGGTGCTCGGCATCGACAGAAGAACCGCAGCCGTAGCAGTCCCAGTGATTGTTAAGCGACGAATCGCCGCCATAGACATGAGACTTACCGTACGCAGAACGGTCGTTATGTCCCGCAGTGGCATTAGCCAGCTGCGTGTGATAGCTCACCTTGACCTCGCGTGCCATATCAACCAAACCTCCAACACTCATTGGGGAGTACCACTCCCCAGCCGTGACGGCTAACCCCACAAACGCTCAAAGGGAGTCAAACTCCCTTGGCCGCTAGGCCTACCCACAACGCTCAACGGGGAGTCTCACTCCCCGCGCCGCTAGACTTCCCCACATACAAAACCCGCTCAATGGGTATCACCCAGCCGCGTGGCTTCCCACATCTGTAGCCACGGGTACCGCGCCTACAGATAACGCAGTATGTGTTAGCGCAGAGCGCCAACACCTGCGGTCCTCAATCGGAGGGTAAAACCCTCCGAGGCGGACGCCTAACCACCCACTCCCAGTGACAAGACGGACACGAAAACGCTGTCGCGTTTTCGTATGTCCTTAGCATCTGCATTACAAAAGATGCCTTCGCACTTTTGTCATGCAGAGCATCACAGGGAGCAAAGATAACCGACCACGCTCGCCAAACATGTCTGCTACAGGTTTGACGTTCGGGGTCGGAAGTCTCTGTGGGTGAACATGTTTAGCCACAGGTTCACCCACAGAGACAGCAAAACTCACGATTTGGGATTGGCCTGATACCACTCCCAAATCGTTACAGGATCAGTGCCTTGACGCATGCAGACCTTAGTCTGCTTCATCCATGCAACTGCATCCTCCAGCTCGGCCACGTATCGCTCGTGCTCGGCACGGGCGATACGCTCGCCGAGGCGCTTGGCCTGCCGGCGCTTGATGGCAAGCTGCTCGTCGATCGAGCGCAGATCGTTCGCAGACATTTGCGACAGCCTACATCAGCCAAGCGTGGGCGACGCAACCGAACGCAGGCGCTCGGACTCTCTCGCAACCACCGCGCCGTCGCGCATCGCGTACCCGACCGCGTCCTCGCCGCCATCGTCATCTGGCCGGGGCTCGGCCCGGACGCAATAGGACGCGCCGAGGGCCCTGGCCGCTACCGCGTACTTGGCGGCGGTCTCCCGCTGCTGCTCGCTCAACTCAGCATCCAACATTTCAAGACTCCAATCTCACTTCACTAACACCAGAGCCATCAAGACTCAGGCATCACGAATACAAATCGGCAGGGTCAAACTCAGCATCATCGTCAACAGGCTCTCCGTCCACTGGCTCATCCGCCTCGACCTGAACCAAGCGATCGGCATACCGTTCGGCAAGGACGGCATCGATCTCATCAACCGAAGGCTCAGGAACGTCGCCCTTAGCGTCATCAGCGGCCAGCATGCCGTCAGCCTCAGCCCGCAGTCTCTCTGCCTCAGCAGCAGCCTCAACAGCCTTCGACCGCCATTCTGACGGCTGCACCCGCGTGTCAACAACGCCCAGCGTAGCAACGTCATAAGGAGACTCGCCAAAAGCCGTCTCATACGCCGACGCGAAGGCCCGCAGTATCTCGGAGTCCGTGGGACGGAAGGACTCGCCGCCATTACCTACCCACCACTTCGCCTTGTCCACCGAAAGGAACTCGCTGCAGGACATGACGAGCAGCTTCGGTTGCGAGGCATTGCGCTTCGTGACAGCCTGGACGTTCTTGACGGCGCTGGGACTCAGCGTCGCGAAATACGCCAGCGCTCGCTTCTCGAACTCTCCCCACATCCACTCGATGGCATCAGCCCTGCCCCTGTACTTCTCGGCATCGGCATCAAGGCCCTCCGCCTTATCCAGCAAGACCCTGTGCTGTCTATACTCAGGCGTGCCGCAATGGCGAACGGCATGCCAATCACGCTCAGCAGCCTCCCGCAGCTCGTCCCGAACGGACTCCGACAGCTCCACGTAGTCCGGAAATTCGCGGACGGACGCATACAGCGTAACGTCAACAGCATCAGTCTCAGCGTCTGCAGGAGCGGGCAGGCCGACAAGATTGCGACCGGAGTCAGGGCCAGAGGGCGGCAGAGCGCCGTCATCGCCCGGCTCGAACGTCTGAATGTCGAACTGGAAATCGGAGTCATCCAGCTCGTCAACGCTGCGCTTAACGCTCGCCTGCCTCTCACGCAGCTCGTCAACCTTTTCGGTCACAGGCAACAGAAGACGCTTGCCGACCATCACGCGAGCCTCGTCGGAATACGACTCGACAATGCGTCGAATGGACTCACCGACATGTGCCGCGCAAATGAAGTCCTGATAACCAAAAAGGTCGCTGAAGAAGCCCTGGTTCACGTAGAAGTCAAAGCTCTCCTGCGTAATCTCGATAATGAACGGGAAACGCCTGAAAACCTGGTCCTTGGACTCGGCCTTGTGCTCCTCGCCATAGCGGTCCTTATACTCGCCAGCGAGACCGTTCATGAACTCGCGGTATGGCGTGATGCCGTTGATGATGTTCACGGTGTTAGTGAGGATCGTGGAACCATACTTGACGTTCATCTGTGCCTTGCTAGGGTGCGGCTCGAGGATGTCAAAGACCTTCTCGCGGCCCAGTATCTTCATCATCCCGCCAGAACGCGACTCGTTCCAGATGATGCAGGGCTGGCCCTCGTAGCCTTCAAAAGGTACGTTCAAGTCGGACACTTCGTGAAACGCCTCAAAGTCAGAGAGGCGAGGGAACAAGGCTTGCGCCAGCATGCGCGACATCGCCGTCTTGCCAATGCCGCCGCCTTCCTTGAGGTCGTACTTAGGGCCGATGTAAAAGCTGTAACGCGAGCCCATCACATGATGGGCTTTGACGTAACGCACCCTCGCCGCGTCGAAGTCCTTCTTGTGCGCGTTGTACTCGGCAAAGCCTATCTTGTCCTGCAAGTCAGAGATGCTGAGCTTACCAGCCTCGACCATGTTCGCGAGAAAGCGCACGGCATCCGGCCTCAAGATGTCATGGAAGCAGGAAACGATACTCATGTCATCGTCATCGCCACTGTCGGGCGCAAACGCCATGTCACCAATGATGATCTTGTTACCCTCCACAAAACACGACAGCCCACGGTCGCTAGCGAGGCACCCGGAGGCGGAGTTCCTGTTCTTGACCCACTCCAAATAGTCCTCGGTCATCTTCGTATAGTCGAAGCCGCCGATGATCACCTGGACAGCCGAGTCAGGATAGACGTGCTTCCCCTTCGCCTGCTCCTTCGGAGACTTATGCGTGATGTACGTCGCCATCGCCTCGAACTGCTTGCGCTTGACCCTTGGCTTCTCGATCTGGCCATCCTGAAGGCCAAGCTGCTTTGCAACGGAGTTGTAATACACGGAGTTGCGCCATTTGATCGGTATGTGGACATGGCGTGGCTTTATCTTGCCCAGATAGGACTCTGGGTTTGGGACGCCTTTCTTACGCAGCTTCTCGATGTCCTCCTCGACATACGGATCCTTGTCATGGACGATGAGGCAAGCCATCTCAATCTTGTCTTGGTTGGCGGTGAAGAAGTCATTCAACGTCTGGTTGGTGATGAGGGCGTTGCCGTCATCGTCATACAGGCGAGTCACGACCTCCATGCATTTAGAGCGATAGGAAGCCATGACGCACCCCCAAACCCAGAGAAGTTAGGGGCATGCCAAGAGTCGTAGACTTTGACAAGAAACTTCCCGTTTTGACAAGAAAAATTGACACCAAAAAGTTTTTTGCCGTGCGGCGGAGACAAGCCCAGTCCGCCGCACGGCAGGTAGATAGGGTTATATAGTTCAAAGATTTTAATAGTGACATTGACAACAAACTTTTCGCGAAAAAAGTTTTAGAGAATGTTTCCATTGTGTTAACGGCAATTTCTAAAAATTTGCGGACCGCGAAAACAGGCAAGCGCAGAAGCACAAGCCCCAAGCCAAAAGCCCTGAGACCTAAGCTCAATGGCACGTCCATGAAGCGCGTGCCAGAAGAGCAAAGCTCATATATAAGAGCGAAAGTCATCGACATAACCATCAGCGCCTATGCCTGCGTGTCATTGGCGAGCAAAAGCCCGACGAGAGCCATGCGTTGCTCAGCCGTGAGCGCGGATCGCGTGTCGATGATGCCGGTGCGCAACTGGTCGAAGCGCGTCATCTTCTCCATCGAGAGATAACGCTCCAAGTCACTCTCTTTGACACGCCAAACACGACCACACTTAGCAGCAGGGAGAACGCCAGCATACACATCGCGGTAGATGGATCGCGTTGACTTGCCCGAGACTTCGGCAACCTCTTCAATTGAATAGCGTTGTTCAACCTTGCGAGACATAAAAAACCGCCCTTCAGTACCACACGAGTAATGAAGAGCGGTTTGTTGTGTTTATAACGCGGCCTCCCCGTTGCGCCTCTCCCAACGGTCTACCGCCCGTCGCCATAGTAACGACAGAATGCACACTACACTAAATGTCAAGCCACGTCAAGCGAAAATCACAAAAGTTATTTTAACGCATCGACTGGCAAGGAGTGTCAAGCAACAGCAGACAGCCGACGTTGAAAACCGCAGGTGACACGAGAACTCAGCACAAAAGTTGAGCATCAATGCGCACATTTTGCGCACATCGGAACCAATAGGCATGAAAAGAGCGGCCTTGCTTTCGCAAAAACCGCTGGTCATTTGGTCGCGGGGGCAGGATTTGAACCTACGACCTCCGGGTTATGAGTGACCCCGAGGGCGTTCCAATTCAAATCATCGAGTTCACCGCTTCCAGAAACTGCTGGTAGATGTGTTGGGACTGTGGTTTTCCCAATCACTCTTTCCACCCGAAATCTGCCTTTCCGACCTTCCCAGCTTCGGGTTGGTGGCAATTTGGTGGCAATTATGGTGGCAGCCATGGTGGCAACCAAATCGCCTTCGTGCTCGGAGGAAAGGAAGGCAAGACCATGGCAGAGCTCAACTACACCACGCGCAGCATCCGGCAGAGGGGCGCCGAGGGGATGTGGGAGGTCACCCTCTCGCACCGCAACCCGCTCACCGGCGAGGTGGTGCGCACCTACCACAAGGTGGAGGCAAAGACCCGCAGGCAGGCGGAGAAGAAGCGCGACGAGCTGATCCTGGATCTCGAGCGCAAGGGAGGGGCGCTTGCCACGGGCGTCACCGTGCGCGAGTTCATGGACCGCTTCCTCGACTACAAGGAGGAGTCCGGCACCATCGAGCCCTCCACCGTGCGCGGGTACCGCAGCGAGGCCAAGCTCATCTGCCGCTACATCGGCGCCGAGAAGCTGGTCTCGGTCACCATCGCCACGGTCAACGACTGGATGGCCTGCATGTCCAAGGACGGCTACGCGCCCAAGAGCGTGGCGAAGCCGTTCCGGCTGCTCAAGCAGGCCATGAAGTGGGCTGTCGCGCAGGACCTCATCGTGAAGAACCCCTGCGACTTCTGCAAGCCGCCCAAGCGCGTCAAGACCCCCATCAACGCGCTCAACCGCGAGGACCGCACGCGCATGATGCGCCTGGCCCGCGCCGCGCAGCCCCAGCCGCTCGGCGTGGCGATCGAGCTTGCGCTCACCACCGGCATGCGTCGGGGCGAGGTCTGCGCGCTGCGCTGGTCCGACCTGGGCGACGACGCCACCATCACCGTCAGCCATGCCCTGGGCAACGCAGACGGCGGGTTCTACGAGAAGGAGCCCAAGACGTCGAGCAGCCGCCGCACCATCCCGCTCACCGCGCACACCTTCCAGCAGCTCACGGCCATGCGGGCAGAGTCACGCCGCCACATGGCCGAGTTCGGCCTGGCCGGCGACCCCTACATCCTGGGCACGCAGGAGCCTGGCAGCCGCCCCTACAACCCCACCCAGCTCGGCAAGGACTTCGCGGCCTTCTGCAAGATGAACGGCTTCTCCTGCACGTTCCACGACCTGCGCCACACCTTCGCGACCATGATGATCGCGGGCGGCACCGACGTGCGCACGGTCGCGAGCTACCTCGGGCATGCCAGCGTGTCCATGACGCTCAACATCTACGCCGACGTGGACCCCGACGCCAAGAAGGCCGCCGTCTCCAAGGTGCAGGACTGCTTCGACATGGACTTTGACCTCGACGACGGGCCCGCTGCGGCGCCCGCGACCCCGCCTGCGCCCGGCATCAGCTTCACCGTCGAGCAGCTGGAGGCCATGCTCCAGGCCGCCAAGGCCCAGCAGGTCGGTGCGGCATAAGGCGTCCACGTGAGGTAGAATCTCGTTCTGCGGATTGAAGGAAGGAGGGATGGATGATGGCCACGAGTGATCAGCCTGGCGCGGCGTGGGGAGACGAAAGCATCAGGATTTCGGCACCAACCCCCACCTACCTCATGGCCGCAACCATCCTGCGAGAAGGGGCTGACACCTCGCGTCTTGAAGCCATCAAGCCGAAGGGAGCGGCGAAACTCCACTGGCGAGAGCTCACAGACAGGCTCAGGCGAGAGTCGCTGGAGGCGGTCGCGGGGCTCGAGGGTCTCACAGTGATGGTGGCATGCTCGCCGCTGCCCAAGAAGAAGCAGGAACGTGGCCGACGCAAGTGCATGGAGCTCCTGCTTCCCGAGCTCGAGGCCCTGGGCGTGGGCCTGCTCACCTTAGAGAGCAGGGTACTGCAGATGGACCGGAAGGACATCGACATGCTCCAGGCACTCAAGAGCAAGGGCGCCGTGCCCGACATGAGGCTGAGCCACGCACATGCGAGCGACGAGCCCCGCCTATGGGTGGTGGACCAGGTTCTCGGCGCGTACGGCGACTGGCTCTGCGACGACGATGCGCCGCGCAAGTGGGGCAATGCATGGGAGGAAATCCTCGGCAGGCTCACAGTTCTGGAGACGAGGTTCTAGAAACGTCGCGGGGGCCGGGTCCCGCGATACCGCGGGCGCTCCCGACCCCCACTTCCTGACCTCCCAGCGGGAGGTGGCTTTCGATTCATATTCTAGCACACGAGGGCCCGTCAAGGCACTTATACCCGGCAAACTGCCGAGATAGCACCATCGGCACCAAATCTCGCCCTATCAAAGCAGCGTCTCAGGCGTTTTGATGCCATTGCTGGACTGGCCGAGAGGCCCTGGCCCACCCTCGGGCGGGGACTGTTTCCCCGCCACGTTTGTCTTCAGTACGTTTCCATGCTTACTTGTCCTCGTAAGCCCTCCGGATGTCGTCGTACATCTCGAAGAGCGGGATGAGTGGCAGCAGGACCAGCATCAACAGCAGGCTGGCCGTGATTCCCAGGAGCCATCCGACCTGCTCGCCGAGCCACCGCAGCCTCGACCTCATGAGAGCATCTCGTTCACGCGCCGCTGCACGATCGAATAGTACGACCCCAGGCGCCGCTTCCGCTCCTCGCCGTTGCCGTAGTCGCCACGAATCACGGCGCGGGCCATTGCGTCGACATCCACGCTCGTCATGGTTGTCCCAGAGGCCCCAAGGATTTCGTTCACCCGCTTCTGTACGGCCGAGTTCTTCGACCCCAGAGCCCGCTTTCGAGCGTCGCCGTTGCCGAACTCGCCGGCGATGACGCGCCGAGCGAGGGCGTCCACGTCGTAGGAGGAAGAGGACGAGCCGCCCGAGAGGATCCGGTTGACCTCCGCCTGGACCTCGTCGTACCGGCTGCCCAGCGCGGCCCTGCGAGCATCGCCATTGCCGAAATCGCCTGCGATGACCCTCGCCGCAAGCTCTGACGCGTCGCCGGAGGGCGCACCAGAGCCGGTAGGGGTTGAGGCGCTGCCCACGTCGGCCTTGCCGTTGTAGTGGAGGATGCCGTCCCAGCTGCCGGAATAGTAGTCGTGGATCCAGCTCTCGCGCCCGGTCTGGTCGCCCGGCTCACCATCGATGCCGCCGGTCTCGCTGATGCTAAACTCGCCCAGGAGGTCGGCCATGCCGTCGTTGCGGATGCACATGGCCGTGTGGTGCTCCTCGTCGAGGTAGATGTCGCCGCGAGTCGCGTTGAACGACATCGGCTTCCACGAGAACAGCCCAGATCCCACGAACATCTCCCGCATTCCGCCGGTCCAGTTGTACCGGGTGATCAGGCCGTCGTACTGAGTGCCGGCCAGCGCCAGCTCCCATGCCTCGCACACCGCGCTCGAGCAGTCGCGGTCTCCCTTGGTGACCTTGATGGTATCCGCGTCGGTCTGCACGCTGCAATGGCCGCTCGTCCCGTGCCGCCCTGGTTGCGAGTAGCCGTGCTCCGCGCAGTTGCAGAGGTGCTCCATGATCTGCGCCGCCACGTTCGCCCTCGAAATGCTCACGGTATTCGCCTCCTTCGTTCCAGCGGAGGCGCCGGCAACCGCGCAGAGCCTCCGCCAGTCGTCCTTGGTGCCGTAGAACAGGTCGAAGTCCAGGTGCCCGCCGTATCCGGGAATCCGCCCGGTGCCCGTGTACTGAAAGATGAGCGGCGAGTCCCACGCCCCGAAGTCCCAGCCGTCGGTCCAGGGCTCAGATCTGAATCCCGTCTCCTCGTAGTTCGGGTACTGGGCCACCCACAAGGGATAAGTCTTAGCCACGCTTGACCAGTCGTACGCGAAGCACACGCTCTTGCTCGTGTAGATGCCTGGCGTCACGCCGGTCTTGGACTTGACCCTGTCCAGCCACGCCTTCGCCCAACCCACACCCAGGTTCAGTGCGTCCGCCTCCCAGTCCAGGAACGGGATCGCCTTGCCGACGTACGGCTTGAACGCCGCGATGAAGTGATCCGCCTCGGCCTCGGCTGAGCCCTCGTAGCCCCGATCGCGGGCGTAGTGGTAGCAGCCCAGCAGCTTGCCGGCGGCGAGCGTCTGGTCCGCATGCTTCCTAAAGCACTCGTTTGTGTACCCCGCGCCACCGGTCGCCTTCACGATGACGAAGTCGCACGTGGTCATCGCAGAGACGACCAGGTCCTCCTGCCAGGAGCTGATGTCGATGCCGTTAAGCCCCATGGCTGCCGCCCTTCGGGATGACGATCTCCTCATCGCCTCCGCCGAGAGCCGCCATGATGGGGCTCAGCACCGCCATCACCAGCGCAACCACAAGGGCGCGCATGCTCGGGTCGAGCACGCACCAGCCCAGGATCAAATCCAGGTTGGCGATCACCACGCCCAAGACGCCCTGCACGATCGTGCGCAGGAGCCTCCACTGCCACTCGTTGCTTGCCAAAAACTCGCTCATCTCATGCCACCTTCCCCTTGATCTCCTCGATGTCGTGCTTCGCGACGGCCATGTCCTGCTCGAGCTGATAAGTGCGCTCCAGGACCTGGTTGTGCTTCTCGACCTTCGCCGTCAGGGCGTCCAGCTTGACCTCCATGACGGCCCTGCTCTTCGAGTTGGAGAGGATCACCCCGACGAGGGTCACCACCCCCGTGATGCATGCGACGATGATTGACTCCATAAAGAACTGCCTCCCGAGATCGACTGTTGTCCGTCCTCAGGAGGCAGTGTCTAATGGCGTCACAAACTACCTTGTGTCTCGATGCCGTCGTAAAATATGAGGTGTTTAGATGCGTTATGTTCTTATGGAGGTGCAAGTGATTGAGAATATCGAGCCCATCGCAAAAGGTGGTACTGCAGCTGGAGAAGTTGCTGCAAAGCTGTTTCCTAGTATAGCAGCGAGAAGTAATGACAATGCAGCCAGTTCTTCCGTGCATGCCGCAATGTCTGATATCGAAGATGTGCTTGCGTGGGCAAATAAGGCTGATATGCCGGATGACCTGCGCAACCTCATGCTCAACTATGTATTCGAAAAGAGAGGAAGCAACCAGCGCGTTGCTGATTGCTTCAAGTTCGCTGCGCCGCAAATTGAGGATGATGCGGATGCCGACAATCTGGACCAAGAATGGCTGGACTATTGGCGCATGCACGCAGAAAAGGCTCGAAATGAAGATGTCCAAGCAATCTGGGGCGCCATTCTAGCAGGTGAGGTCAACAATGCCGGTGCTGTTTCCAAGCGCACCATGTCGATACTTGCCGACATGGAGAAGCGTGATGCAGAAACGCTCGTTAAACTCTGCTCGTATTGCGCTGGTGGCAAGATGGGGAACGGCGAAATTGAGCCGCTAACACCCATGCTTATTAATGTCGGAGAAAGATTCGCTATGAATCCGGAGGATATTGCAAGACTTCGCAGTCTCGGAGTGGTCGATTTCGATTTGGGCACAGGCTTTGGTATGGTCAACTCGATGAAATGCCAGCCAGGATCTGTGTTTCAAATCGGAAAGATTCCCTTCATTGTCATCGGTGATGGCAAAGCAGAATTCACAGTAAACAGGTTTCCATTCACAGAGCACGGTCTGCAGCTAGCTTCTTACTGCACGATAGGTGAAGGCGAAGGTTTCGCAGACGGCCTCGTTGAACACTGGAAGTCCCTCGGCTTTCGTGTCGGTATCGTTCAAGAATGGCTCGGTGATGGACAAGTCAAATACCGACTGATCTAAGAGTCGAGGGACTAAATAGGCCTATGCTGCCGTCAGATACCCCGCCTGCCCTGCCTGGTCGATCCGCATGTACGTGTAGTTCGTGTTCGAGCTAGACCATGCGGTCCCGTTGCCGCCGACAAGCGAGCGGCAGTTGTAGAAGCACTGCATGCCGCTGATGCCGCTCGAAGGCAGCGCCCATGTG
The DNA here is from genome assembly GCA_900315165.1 of uncultured Actinomycetes bacterium. GTDB lineage: Bacteria > Actinomycetota > Coriobacteriia > Coriobacteriales > Atopobiaceae > Olegusella. The sequence goes on from OMXZ01000040.1 coordinate 12,044, forward strand.
CTGTCTGCGTAGATTGTGGTCAGGCTGCCGCACCCCGAGAAGCAGTAGAACAGGTCCGTGAGCGTCGAGGGGTCGAATCCCCGGAAGTCCAGCTCGGTCACCGCGCAGGAGCTGAACGTGTAGCGCATCGAGGCCACGTTCGCCAGGTTGCCGAGGCCCGTGATGGTGGCGAGGTTCGTACAGCTGTAGAACAGGTAGATCAGGTTGAGCACAGCGAAGGAGCCCATGTCGCTCGCGAAGTGTACGCTCGTGAGCTGCGGGCGGTTCGTGCTGTCCCAGGGCGTGAAGCCCATGCCCGTGTACTTGCCGATGGCGCAGATCCGCCCCGTGGCCAGCAGCTCGCGCGAGGCGTCCGGAGTCGCAGTTGCCGTGAGCACGGCCTGCCCGTCGGCGTAGAAGTGCCCGTAGAACCAGGTGCGGCTGTCCGCGTTGGGGTTCGTGAGCACGCCGCCGGTTCCGAGCTTGCACACGCTGCCCGCGCTCGTCGACGTGGGAACGTAGCCGTCGGTGCCGCCCACCAGGCGGCTGCAACCGTAGAACATGGAGCCCGAGCTCGTGATGGCGTTGGTGAAGCTCGTGGCGTAGATGGTCTCCAGCTTCCCGCAACTCGTGAACATCTGCGTGGTCGTCTTCACGCCGGAGAGGTTCTCGAACCCGCGCACCTCGGTGCACTCAGAGAACGAGTTGAACCAGTACGCGCAGTTGGTCAGGCCCAAGGGACCGATGGTGCTGTCTATGTAGACCTTCCTCACCAGCAGCTTGATGGAGTCGTAGGAGCGTGCGCTCGCGGACGAGTACCCATCTGGGTCGACCTCGAAGACCTGCACGATGCGCCCGCCGGTGACAGAGGTTCGCCGCTCGTAGTAGTTGATCTCAAGCGTGCCGTCGTCGAGCAGGAGCGCCCGGATCTTGTAGCCGACGTCCCACTCCAAGGCGAGAATGGCTAGAGCGTCGTGAGCCCGTTCTGCCCGCGTATGGCGTCCGCGATGTCCGAGAACACAGACTCCGGCAGCACGCCCGACTCAAGCGTCATGTACGGCTGCGCCTGGTACTGTCCGGCGTCGGTGCCGTCGAGGGCGGCAACGGCCGCTGCCATCTCGCGCGGCTTGTAGAGAGTCGCGACACCAGCCTGGTAGCGGATCGCGTTTGCGATGTCAGTGAGTATGCGCGTCGATACGGTTCCAACAGCCATGGCCTAAAACTCTTCCTCTTCGAGATTGGCGAGCGCGGCGATGGCGTCATCCACATACTGCTTGGTGGCGTAGGCTGAGAGGTCGGGCGTCGTTCCCGCCGGCCCCTGCGGCCCTTGCGGTCCGGTAGCCCCGGTCTCGCCCTTGAGGTTGTGGAACGCGAAGGCGAACGTCCTGGCAGAGGCCGTGCCGCCCAGCGTGACGCTCACCGA
>OMXZ01000046.1 GCA_900315165.1 uncultured Actinomycetes bacterium
TGATAGCACGGAACCAGAGGCAGATGAGGAAGGCGGCGTAGGCGGGGCAAACGGACGTACTGGCGATTAGGAATTTACACACCATTTCGGACTTGACTCTGAGCCTGCGACGGGACGTTGTGGGGCGGTTTCCCGTCGATGCTTATTTCGCGGAAAAATCGCGGGGTGTCCTGCATATGCCGAGGTCAAGACGGTGTCGGGTGCGCAGCGGGGCTTTGTGGCTTTGCAAATCGGCGCGCGTGATGCCAACCTAGTAGGCGCGCGACGGGATGTCGTGCGGGACATTATGCGGGACCGAGAGGGGAGGCGGATGTGGACGTGATGAAGGACAGGGCGCCGCTGCTCCTGCACGCGTGCTGCGGTCCGTGCTCCCTCGAACCGGTCCGTCTCCTGCGCGAGCAGGGCTTCGAGCCCACCATCTGCTGGACCAATCCCAACATCGCGCCCGTGGCAGAGCACGACCTGCGCCTCCGCACACTGCAGACGTGGGCGGCCGAGGTCGCGCACGTGGACGTGATCGTCGCCGGCGACGACCGCGCCGCCTGGGAGGCGGGTGTTGCCTCTGCCGGCTGGGACCGCGAGCGCCGTTGCCGGGCCTGCTACGCCTTGCGGCTGGCCGAGTCCTGCCGCGTCGCGCGCGAGCGCGACTTCACCTATATATCTACGACGCTGGTCGTCTCTCCCTACCAGCTCTTCGACACCTGCCACGACGTGCTTTTCGCCCTGGCGCCCCGCTACGGGCTCACGCCGGTCTGGCAGGACTTCCGCGCACAGTATCCCGAGGCCACCACGCAGTCGCGCGAGCTCGGCATGTACCGGCAGAACTACTGTGGCTGCCGGTTCTCGGCGGCGGAGGCGGCGGTCGACCGGCAGCATGCCCGCGACGCCCGCAAGGCCGCCCGCGCCCAGCGTCGCGCGGCGCAGACCGGTGCGCAATCCGACAAACAATCCGCGGTCGTCCGATGAGCTTCCATCTCATCCGACCGCATATCAATAGAAAGAAGGTCGCGACCATGAGCGATGCGACTACCGATAGCAAGATTGAGAACGGCACGATGCTCCAGGCCTTTTCCTGGTACATGCCGGCGGACGGCCGCCACTGGAGCCGTCTGGCGAAGATGGCGCCGTCGCTGGCCCGCATGGGCATCACGGCAGTCTGGCTACCGCCCGCCTACAAGACGGCCGACGGCGACCACGGCGTGGGCTACGGCGTCTACGACCTGTGGGATCTGGGCGAGTTCGACCAGTGCGGCTCGGTCCGCACCAAGTACGGCACCAAGAAGGGCTATCTCTCCTGCGTGGCGGCCCTGCGCGACGCGGGCATCCAGGCCATGGGCGACATCGTGCTCAACCAGCGCTTCGGCGGCGAGGAGACCGAGCATGTCCGCGCCGTGGAGGTCGACCCGGCCGACCGCACGAAGCAGGTGGGCGAGGAAAAGACGATCGCGGCCTGGACGCGCTTCCGCTTCCCGGGCCGCGGTGGCACCTATTCGGACTTCACCTGGGACTGGACCTGCTTCCACGGGACCGACTGGGACGAGGACGCCAAGAAAAGCAGCGTCTACCTCTTCGCGGGCAAGGAGTGGGACGACGACGTCGACCACGTCGACAACGGCAACTACGACTACCTGATGGGTTCCGACGTCGACGTGAACGACCCGCGCGTGGCCGAGGAGCTCACGCGCTGGGGCGAGTGGTATATCAGGGAGACCGGTGTCGACGGCCTGCGCCTGGATGCGCTCAAGCACATCTCCAAGAAGTTCTACCGCTCCTGGCTCGCCCAGATGCGCGAGAGCTGCGGCCGCGAGCTCTTCACGGTGGGCGAGTACTGGTCGCCGCGCCTGGAGGACCTCATCGACTACCTGGGCGAGGACGAGCCCATGAGCCTCTTCGACGTGCCGCTGCACTACAAGTTCTTCTTCGCGTCCAATAGCATGGGCCAGCAGGACCTCTCCAAGCTCTTCGAGGACACGCTGGTCGACGAGGACCCGATCCACGCCGTGACCTTCGTGGACAACCACGACACCCAGCCCGGCCAGGCGCTGCAGTCGACGGTCGAGACCTGGTTCAAGCCGAGCGCCTACATGGCGATCCTTTTGCGCGAGGCGGGCTACCCCTGCGTCTTCTATGGCGACCTCTTCGGCCTGCCCACGGAGGACGAGAACGCCGAACCTGTGCCGGCGGTCGCGGAGCTGCCCCTGCTGATGGAGGTCCGCCAGAAGCTCTCCTATGGCGCGCAGCACGACTACCTGGACGACCCGAGCCTGATCGGCTGGACCCGCGAGGGCGACGGGGCGCACGACAAGAGCGGCCTGGCCGTGGTACTCACGGACGGCGCGGGCGGCGAGAAGCACATGCTCGTCGGCACCCAGCACGCGGGCGAGCACTGGACGTCGCTCGTGGGCGCCAAGGTCGACGTGATTATCGACGGCGAGGGTTACGGCGACTTCCCGACCCCGCCGGGCACGGGCAGCCTCTACGTCAACGAGGACGCGATGCGGCTGCTTTCGCACAAACGCCTGGTCAAGGCCGTCACGGACTTCCCCGGCTTCGTCCTGCCCGAGGTAGATGGGGAGGCGGAGCCGACGCCCGCGAGCTCGATCGCTGCCGAGCACGGCCTGCGCCGCCACTCCGCCGGGGCCTAGCCGATGTGACAAAAGGGGACGTTTCCCTATTGTCATGCCCCCTGTCATACCTACGCCGATGGGCTATCATGGGGCGGTTGTCGCATGAAGGGGGACGTATGGCAAAGGACACGACAGGCGAACTGCTCACGATGGCGCGCTACTCCTACCAGCAGGAGAAGGATCGCTCGGTCGAGCTGCGATCGCTCGCGATGGGGCTTCTGACCGTTGCGGCCCTCTTTGCGATCGGGCTGTCCGTCGCCGTGCCCCAGGTACTCGGATATTTTGATGCCTATCACAATCTCGCGATCAGGATCGCGCTCGTTGCCACGGCTGTCCTGCTCTTCGTGCTCGTCGTGGTTTCGGCGATCCTGGCCATCACGGCGCTCATGCAGATCGGTCACGAGACGCTCGCCACCCCGCAGGAGCTGCGCGCCCGCGCCTCGGTTGCCGAGATCGACGACACCGAGGAGTCCCGGCGTGCCTTCCTGCACGACCTGATCGGCACGCTCCAGGCGCCCTTCGACGCCCTCTGCGGCCGCAACGTCGCGATCGCCAACCTCGTCCGGACCTCCGAGTCGTTCCTGCTCGCGGCCTTCGGCGTGGCACTTGCGGCTGCCGCCGCCTACCTGATCGTCTGGCTCGTCCTCTAGCCCGCTTCCCGAAGGAAAGACCCACATGCGCACCGATGATTTCGACTACGACCTACCCCAGGAGCTGATCGCCCAGGAGCCCGCCGAGCCGCGCGACTCCTGCCGTCTGCTCGTGCTCCATCGCGGGAACGGCTCGCTCGACGACCGCCATTTCTACGACATCCTCGACTACCTGGAGCCGGGCGACCTGCTCGTCGCCAACAAGACCCGCGTGATGCCGGCCCGCCTGATCGGCCACAAGCGCAAGACGGGCGGTCTTTCCGAGACGCTGCTCCTCAAGCGGCGCGAGGACCTGGATCCGCTGGGCCACATCTGGGAATGCCAGGTGAACCCTGGCAAGCGCCTGAAGCCGGGCGCCGTGATCGAGTATCGTCCCGGCGGGGCCCACGCCCCCGAGACGGCCCCGGTGGTCCTCACGGGCGAGATTCTCGACTTCATGGAGGCCAACCGCGGCGGCCGCATCGTGCGGTTCACGCCGGCCGAGGGGCTCAGCCTGGATGAGGCCATCCACCAGGCGGGCCACGTGCCCCTGCCGCCCTACATCACGCAATACGAGGGCGACCCCGAGAAGTACCAGACGGTCTACGCCATGCACGAGGAGCACTCGGCCGCGGCGCCGACGGCGGGCCTGCATTTCACGCCCGAGCTCATCAAGAAGATCGAGGATGCGGGCATCGGCTGGGCCACCGTGGAGCTGGAGGTGGGCATCGACACCTTCCGCCTCGTGACGGAGGACGACCCCACCCAGCACGTGATGCACACGGAGCGCTACCACGTGCCCCAGGAGGTCGTGGACGCCGTGCATGCCACCAAGGCCGCGGGTCATCGCGTGATCGCCGTGGGGACGACGGCCGTGCGCTCGCTCGAGAGCGCCTTCGATCCTGAAGCGCCCGTCGCAGATCCGCCCATGGTGGCCCGTCGTTTCGAGCAGGCGCCCGACTCGGCAGCCGTGCTCGGACGCGGCGACCTCGTGACCCGTGCCGACGCGACCACCAACCTCTACCTGATGCCGGGCTCGACCTACCACGTGGTCGACGCGCTGATTACCAATTTCCACGTGCCGCGCTCGACCCTGGTCATGCTGGTCTCGGCCCTGGCCACGCGTGAGCAGATTCTTGCCGCCTATCGCCATGCCGTCGACGAGCGCTATCGTTTCTTCTCCTTCGGCGATGCGATGCTGATCGAGTAAGGCTGCGGCCGCAGATTACGCACGTCAGGCGTACATGTCGTCGAGGGTCACGAGTGTCGTGTCGCTTGCGCGCACCTCGGGCGTGAAGCCGCCGAGCGAGAAGAAAACGAGTCCTGGATTCCTGACGGGCAACAGGGCGACCTTGTCCCGCAAGTCGGTGAGCTCGCCCGCGCCCACTGCCTGGTTGCGGAACTTGCACTCGCCCACAAAGACGGTCTTGCCGCCGTCTTTGCCCACAAGGTCCAGTTCCACTTGGCGGATATCGCCCGGCCCCGCCTTGATGCTGTTCTGGTACTCGTCGATTTCCGTGGCGAAGTAGGGGAAGCGCTCGGTCCCCATATGGGCAAAGCAGTACTGCCGGGCCATCGACTCGAAGACGGGCCCCATGTGCTCGTGTAGCCGATCGCGCACGCGCTGCTCGTAGTAGAGCCGTCCGCGCCCTGCGTTGATGAGGCTTGCAGCCGGACTCACGTAGCCGAACCAGAAGGAGACCATAGGGTCGCCCAGCACATAGTAGGGTCGTCCGCCCGAGGCCCGCCGCTCGACGAGCTCCAGATTGGCGAGGGTCTTAAGATAGTAGGTTACATCTCCGAGCCCTGTGTAGCTGGCGATTTCGCTGAACTTGGTGTGGCCGGACGCGATGGCCATGAGGACGGAATTGAAGGCAGCGGGGTTTGTCCGGTCCGCCGTCACAAGTGATTGGATCTGCTCTGCCGTGAAATAGCCCGCGCTCGAATAGAACTGCTCGACGACGTTGTCGTCGAGGGTCTTCGCGTCGTCGAACTGCTCGAGGTATTTGGGCACGCCGCCTGTGAGGCCGTAGACGATCGCCTTCTGTTCGTTTGTGTAGTCGGGTACGAACTCGCCGGATTCACGGTATCCCATGGGGTGGAGCTTGAGCTCCAGTGTGGCACGCCCGTGTAGGGGGGCACTCTCGCCCACGACGTCGTCCCTCATAAAGCTGACAAGCGACCCGCAGAGGATGAGGTAGAGCTGAGTGTCCTTCCATTCATGATCGATGAACCGCTGAAGGAGGGAATTCATGGAAGGACAAGCCGCCGCGAGGTAGGGATACTCGTCGATGAGTAAGATGACGCGTTTGTCTTGTGCAGCCTGGGCGAGATAGGCGAATACAGACTCGAAACCGTCGAAGCTCACCGTGCCCAGCATCTGTGGCGCGAGGGAGGCGAGGACCGATTCGCCGAGGGATTGGAGCTGCTCGCGTTCCCCGCGCTGCAGGGCGACGTAGGAGACAGCATTGCAGGCGCAGCCGTCGATAAATTTGTTGATGAGGGTGGTCTTGCCCACACGGCGCCTGCCGTAGACGACCGCCATCTGGAAGCCAGCCAGGTCGTATTTATCCTGCAACGCGTGCAGCTCCTGCGATCTGCCGATGAAGGTCTGCATGCCGCCCCCTTGCGAAGTGGTGTGACTCTTAGAGACAATATTACCCAAACTCATTTCACCTAAATGCGTTTTGGTGAAATGAGTTTGGGTAAAAATCAAATGCGGCGGATAATCGTGCTGGCAGCCTACTTCGGCTTCACGATGAAGAAGAGGATCAGCAGGACGACCACGACGATCGCCACCGCCATCGCGATGAAGATGATGCGCTTCTTGCGGGTGGAGTGGCGCAGGTCCTGCTCGTAGCCGGCGAGCTTGTCGGCCTCTGCCGTCTGGGCGGCGAGCGCCTTTTGCGTCTCGAGGATGCGCTGCTTGAGCTGGGCGGTGATCTCGGGGGTGGAGTGGATGTCGTTGGCCTCGTCGAGCTGGGCCTGGGCGTCCTGCTCGCGGTCGCCGGCATCCTTGAGGGCGGACGTGGCATCCTTGATCCGCGCCTCGCAGTCGGCGATCTGCTTTTTGAGCACGTCCTCCTCGGCCATGGCCTTCTTATAGAGGGAGTCGAACTCCTCCTTGCGCGCGTTGGCCTCGGCCTTTGCCTCGTTGGCCTGGCGTTCGGCGGTCTCGAGCGACTGCTTGGCAGTCCACAGGTGGGTCTGGGCGTTGTCCACGGCCTGCTTGGTGTCGTTGGTCACGGAGACGACCTCTACCTTTGCGGCATCCACGTGCGCGCGCTCCGCGACGGCCTCGCTGCGCAACTTGGACAGGGCGTTCGGCGAGGCGCTGGGGTCGCGCTGAATGCGGTCGAGCTCGGCCTGGGCGCGACGCAGGCGGTCCTGGGCGGCGTCGACGGCGCGGTTGGCCTGGGTGATGCGCTGGTCGCGGCGCTTGGTGGCGTCGGCTGCCTGGCCCTCGGCCGTCTTGACGGCGCGGCGGGCCTCGGCCAGGGCGCGGGAGGTGTCGTCCGAGCGGCCCTTGGAGGACTCCATCACGGTACGGTAGGGGCTGAGCTTCTCCTCGTGCGCGGCCTTCATCTGGGTCAGCTGGCCGTCGAGCTCGTCCTTCTTGGCAGTCGCGGCATCGATCTGGCCGCGGGCGGCCTGGGCGTCGGTGCGGGCGGTGTTGATCGTCGCGGTCAGGAGCTTGGAGAGTCGGTCGTAATCCATCTCGATCTGGGTGCGATGGGAGAGCTCGTCGCGGTCGTTCTCGAGCGCCTCCTGCATCTGCTCGATCTGCTGGCGGGCGTCGTCGCTCTTTTGCGCGGCCTCGTGGACGGCGCGCATGGCATGCAGTCCCTCCATGAAGGAGGTGCCGGCGCCCTTGGCCGCCTCTGCCACGGCGCTGCCCGCGCGCTGGAGCGTGCCGGGCTCGTCCATGTCGGGCACCTGGTCGGCCGCCGGCGTGCGGTGGGGGGCGACGGGCTCGTCGGGGGTGAGGTCCTCGGGCAGGTCCGCCGCGGGCTGGGCGGCAGGGACCTCATCTACGGTCTTGGTCGGGGCATCTACCTCGGGATTCGGTGTCGTCTCTATTTCGTTTTGCGGTGCGGTGGTCGGTGCGTCTGACATCCTGCCCCTTCCGGTCACATGCGGCGCGCGGCGCGTCTGGCTACGTTCACCGTTATTCTGACTCAAAATTCCTTTATGAGTTGTAGATGTTTGCTAGAATACGTGGCGTGTTCGGGTAAAGGTGGGGCGCGCGCCCCCAAATGAAGGAGATCAGCATGGTTTCAGCACAGACGACGATCACCAACGCCACCGGCCTTCACGCTCGTCCCGCGTCGGTCTTCGTTCAGGAGGTCAAGAAGTACCAGAGCAAGGTCACCATCCGCAACGTCGACAAGGACAGCGCGCCCGTCAAGGCCAATAGCATCATGATGGTGCTCGCCGCTGGCCTCGGCACCGGTACCAAGATCGAGATCGCCTGCGACGGCCCCGACGAGCAGGAGGCCCTCGACGCCCTGATCGCCCTCATCGACAGCGGCTTCGGCGAGTAAGACCCGCCCGCATCTCGCATGCCAAGCCCGGCGCCCCGTGCGTCGGGCTTTTTCTTTGTCGACCGACGGCGCAGAGGGGCTGCCCATACCGAACGATCTCTGCTCTTGTGACGACCTCGGTATATGATTTCGCTATGCATATCGACAGCACAGGCGGGCGCTCGACGCGCAGCCGATTGGGGACGCACGCATGATCACGGGAGCGACCAAGAACAAGGTAGACGACATCTGGCAGAAGATGTGGGAGGGCGGCATCACCAACCCTCTTGAAGTAATCAGTCAGCTCACCTATCTCATGTTCATGCATCAGCTCGACGAGAAGGAGTTCGAGACCGAGAAGATGGAAACACTGCTCGGCATCGAGCAGGAGCACATCTTCCCGCCTTCGTACCGCAATGCCATGGGCGTCGAAATCGACGGGCAGCAGCTACGCTGGAGTCGCTTCAAGGACCTCCCCGCCGAAACGATGTACAAGACCGTGAGCGAATTCGCGTTCCCCTTCATCAAGTCGCTGGGAGGGGGCTCCGCTTTCACTTGCAGCATGGAGTCAGCCACCTTCGGCATCCCCACACCCAAGACCCTGCAGAAGGCCGTGGACGGCATCGACGCCCTGTTCAAGAGTCTGGGCGACAACATCGCCGACCTCGGTGACCTCTACGAGTACATGCTGAGCAAGCTCAACACCGCTGGCACCAATGGCCAGTTCCGTACGCCCAAGCACATCCGCGACATGATGGTCCGCCTGGTGGATCCCAAGCCCAACCAGCTCATTTGCGACCCTGCGTGCGGCACGGCAGGCTTCCTCATCTCCGCCGCCGAATACATCCGCGACAAGTACGGTGATCAGATGGACGCCGACGCTTGGGATTGTTTTTCGGGAAGCAGCGACAAGGGGCCTCAATTCTCGGGCTTCGAGATGGACCAGACTATGCTGCGCATCAGCGCGATGAACCTCATGCTCCACTCTGTCGATAAGCCAGATGTGCGCTATCTGGACAGCATCTCCAAGAACAACACGGTGCGCAGTAAATATGACATTACGCTCGCAAACCCGCCCTTTACCGGGTCGGTCGATACCGAGGACATCGACGGTAGCCTTAAAACCATCGTCGACTCCAAACAGACGGAGCTGCTCTTCGTTGCCCTCTTCCTGCGCATGCTCAAGCTCGGTGGTCGCTGCGCCTGCATCGTCCCGAACGGCGTGCTCTTCCGCACGAACTCCAAAGCATACCGCCAACTGAGGAAGGAGCTCGTCGAGCACCAGCGCCTCGAGGCGATCATCTACATGCCGAGCGGCGTCTTCAAACCCTACTCCGGGGTGAGCACGGCGGTGCTCGTCTTCACCAAGACCGACTCGGGCGGCACCGACGACGTCTGGCTCTACAACATGGAGGGCGACGGCTACACGCTCGACGACAAGCGCGACCCCGACCCCGCCCACGACGACATCCCCGACATCCTGAAGCGCTGGGGCGACCTCGAGTCCGAGAAGGGGCGCGCCCGCACAGACAAGAGCTTCCTCGTGCCCCGCGAGGAGATTGCCGAGAACGACTACGACTTCAGCTTCAACAAGTACACGGAGACGGTCTACGAGCGCAAGGAGTACCCGCCAACGGATGAGATCCTCGCCGACCTCGCGGACATTAACGAGCGTATCGCCAGGGGCCTCGACGAGCTCAAGGAAATGCTAGCTGAGGACGTGTACGATGAGTAGGAAGGTTGCCCTTGGCGAGCTGATAAAGCCCGCCAAAGTCAAGCGATGTGGCAATGACTCCTACCCTGTGCTGTCAATGACCATGCACAACGGGATAGTTATGCAGAGCGATCGATTTAAAAAGGAGCTTGCATCAAAAGATACGAGCAACTATAAGGTCGTCAGGACAGGCCAATTAGTCGAGGGTTTCCCGATTGACGAGGGAGTAATCTACATCCAGAGTCTTGGATACAGCGGCATCATGAGTCCCGCCTACAAAGTTTGGGATGTGAATGACAAGATTGTCTTACCCGAATATTTAGACTTTGCCCTGCACAGCCCGCAGAGCATGGCCTACTATCGGGCGAAATTGAGGGGAACCACTGCCCGAAGAAGGAGTATTCCTGATTCTGAACTCTTAAAACTAAGGCTTGAGCTCCCGGATCTGGTTACTCAACGGCAAATCGTTTGCACCTTGCGAGGCGTACGCAGCGATATCGGAAGCTATGAGGCGATGACGAAGAAGCTCGATGAGCTTGTCAAATCCCGGTTTAACTGGGAGGTGGCGGCATGAGCGCGGTCGAGTATTTGACGTTTGCAGACTGCTTCGAGGACATCTCCCGCGGGGTTGGCAAAATAAAGCAGAAGGACTACCTCCTCCAAGGAGACCATCCCGTAATCGATCAAGGACAGGATGTGGTAGCTGGCTACGGTAACGGTGAAGAGGGTCTATGCACGAACGTGCCAGCAATCGTTTTCGGGGATCATACAAGGTGCGTTAAGTATGTCGCAAGACCCTTTTTCGCCGGGGCTGATGGGGTGAAGATTCTCAAGCCAAGGAATAACCACAACACCCGTTATTGGTTTCACTCCTTAAGAAGCAAACATATCGAGAACCTAGGATATAGCCGTCACTATAAATTGCTTAAGGAGTGCGGATTCAGGAAGCACACATATAAGGAACAGGATCAGATTTCAGCGAGATTGGACCGTATCCTCGAGCTGATTAATACCGAGATGGACTCAGTAGAAAAGCTCGATGAGCTTGTCAAATCCCGGTTTATCGAGATGTTTGGGGATGGGGAAGGCTTTGCTTCAGTCCCGATGGAGCGCCTTGTGCCCGGCATCGTCTCCGGTACCAACGTCGC
>OMXZ01000042.1 GCA_900315165.1 uncultured Actinomycetes bacterium
CCCTTGCGGTCCGGTAGCCCCGGTCTCGCCCTTGAGGTTGTGGAACGCGAAGGCGAACGTCCTGGCAGAGGCCGTGCCGCCCAGCGTGACGCTCACCGACGGCGTGCCCGTGTTCGCATCGATCGTCGCGCTCGCGCGGGTGATGGTCGCGTCCGCGCCGTCGTCTCCTGTGTCGCCCTTAGGCCCCTGCGGGCCCGTGGCACCGGTCTCGCCGGTGTCGCCCTTCGGCCCCGTCTCGCCCTGTGGCCCGGTAGCGCCCTGGATTCCCTGGATGCCCCGCGGCCCGCGCAGGTCGGCCGAGCTCGTGCCCGATGCGCTCGTCACCGTCAGCACCGAGCCGTTCCAAGAGTGCGTGCAGGAGACGCCGTCAGCGCCAGAGGGACCGGTCAAACCCTGGGGTCCCGTGTCGCCGGTGTCACCCTTCGGGCCCTGAGGCCCGGTGTCGCCAGTATCACCCTTGTCGCCTTTGGGACCTTGCGGCCCGGTCGGACCGGTTTTGCCGGTGTCTCCCGTGTCGCCCTTCGGCCCCTGGGGTCCCGTCGCGCCGGTCTCGCCCTGGATACCCTGGGGACCAGTAGCGCCCGTGTCGCCCTTGGGTCCCTGCGGTCCCGTGGCTCCGGTCTCTCCGGTATCTCCCTTCGGGCCCTGCGGGCCAGTCAGGCCCTGGATGCCCTGCGGCCCCTGGTCGCCGGTATCGCCCTTGGGTCCCTGTGGCCCGGTCTCGCCCGTGTCACCCTTGTCGCCCTTCACGCCCTTGGCCACGTCGGCCGTGGTCGTGCCGTTCTTGTCGGTGATCGTGATGGTGCAGCCGCCCTCGGTGGTCGTCACGGTGGCCGTAGGAGAATAGCCGTCCGCTCCGTCGGCGCCGTCATAGTCGCCACGGGCCGCCGCCTGCTGGATCGCCGTCGCCACTACATTCGCACTGTCAGCCGCGTCCTCAGCGGCCTCGGCCGCCTCGTTGGCAGCATCGGCTGCAGCCGTGGTGATCTCGATCGCCCCCTCGTAGCGCTTGATGGTCTCCACGAACAGGGTGAAGCCGTCCTCGCTCTCGGTCCCGCCGATGATGACGGGCTCCACGCGGATCGTGAATGCACGGGTCGAGATGGACTTGTCGTCCCAGCTCACCATGAACTGGGCGTCCACCGCACCCTCGGAATCCTGCATCGCGGCCGGGTAGTACACGACGAACTGCCCGAGAGACGCGTCTATCTCCGTCATCGGCTCGCACCCGCGCGTACCGGCCATCTTGTGACGCCAGAGGAAGTAGACCTCGGCCCCGGTCAGGTCCGCAGCCGCGCCGCCCTGCCGAACGTGCAGCTCCAGGCCGCGCCCGTTCGCATCGGCGGGAGACGCCACCAGGAACTCGCCCAGGCGCTCGTCCGCCGAGTCCCATATCATCGTGTGAAGTCCGTAACCGTCGAGCATGCCGCCCCCTTCGCCGTAGTTGTCGAGAAGAGCATCCGCCAACGTCACAAACGGGAAACCGTTGTACGCTGTGTCTAAGACAAAAGGACGGCAAGCGGCTGCAGTGCATTCGCGTCATTTAGTAATGGGATAATTAGCGCATGACTAAAACGCATGAGACATACATCCACGAATTGAGTGAGAGGAACCCCGGTATTGAGTGCCTTGGGGTTTATGCCGGTGCGACCGTTAAGATCCTTCACCGCTGTCGCAAGTGCGGCCACGAGTGGCTTGTTAGGCCTTACACACTTGTGTGCAAGAAGCCGAGGGGTTGCCCGCATTGCGCGGCGGTTAAGGCCGGCAAGGCAAATAAGTCATATACAACCGAAACGTATGTCGATGCGCTGTCAAACGTGCATCCCGAGATAGAGCTTGTTGGCAGCTACCCAGGGTCCCATGCAAAGGCGACCTTTAGATGCGTCAGATGCGACCATGAATGGAAGGCCATGCCGTATTCTGTACTACAAGGTCATGGTTGCCCAAGATGCGCAAAGTCTGGCACATCGTTCATGGAACAGGTCATCTTAGGCGCGCTGCGTCTCGTATTTGAGGATGGGATGGTCCTCCATAGAGACAAGAGCGCGATCGGAGAAGAACTGGACATCTTCATTCCGTCACTAAAAACAGCTATCGAGCCGGGTTCATGGGCGCTCCACGAGAAGCGGCTTTGGAAGGACAAGCAGAAGGCGGAGCTTTGTAGGGCAGCTGGAATAAGGCTAATAATCATTTACGACAAATACCCAGACGAAATAGCGCCGCCGTTTGCTAACGATTGCATCACGTTCCAGGGCGACTTCAACAAAGACGATCATGCGCATCTCTGGTCGGTTGTGACTAGGCTATTGGGATCATTGGGGATTCAGCATGAATACAGCACAGACGAAACCGCAATAATCGAGGCCGAAGCATACGAACGCTCAAAAGCGCTGACGCATGATGACTTTGTTGCCAGAATGCTTGAAATCAATCCAACGATTGAGATTCTTGGAAAGTATTTCAATTCCAACCGTAGGATCAAATGCAAATGCACGGTATGTGGCCGCGAATGGGATGCGGTTCCATCAGCTCTTCTCGCAGGGGATGGATGCTGGGATTGCGCAAGAGCTGCCATTGGTGAGTCGCAGCGGTTGACGCCCGATGCATTCGTCAAGAGCCTGATGTCTATAGATCCAACAATCGAGATAGACATCTCAACTTACAGGGGCAGTCATGCTCGCGTTAAGGCCAGATGTCTCAGATGCGGGAATGAATGGGAACCCGCTGCCAGAACCCTCATACGCAAGAATCCTTGCGGATGCTCTGAATGCAGAAAGAGGGACAGGCAGGCAAAACAGGACGCCGAATACAAAGCTGAGCTAGAGAGGTCGAAGCCGCACATTACTTGCTTGGAAACATATAAGACCCGCAGTACGAAGCTGCTGCATCGATGTGAGAATTGCGGCTATATGTGGAAGACAAATCCGGCGAGCATGCTGAAGAGCGTTCATGGATGTCCTCAGTGTGCGAAACACCCTCCGAAGTGAGCCAGGTTTCCTTCTGTCGCCTTAAGATTAGAAGTCCAAATCCCCGAGCTCGTCCAGGTCGTCGATCGCCGTGGTCACGGTGTTCTCCACCACGGTCACCGACGCCGCCGTGGTCAGGTTGCCGTCGATGCCCACCACGTCGTCCCTCAGCGTGGCCACGTCGGCAGCCAGTGCGCTCACCTGCGCGTAGTCCGCCGGCTCCACGGTGCCGATCGTCACCCGCGCCACCACAGACTCGCCGAAGGTGCGCACGCGCCGCACGACGCGGGCGGTAAGCCTCCACTCCGGGTCCCGCGACGTGTCGATCACGGCCACGGTGTCGCCCAGGTCCGCGTCGTCGCCGTCGAGCGCCGCCACGTCCACTTCGTAGCTCACCTTGGGCTGCACGGCATCGGCCAGCGCACGCCTGGTCAGCGCAAGCAGCCGTTCCGGCTCCGTCACCTCGGAGAACGTCACCTGCCCGAAGCTGTGCACCTTTGCCGTGCGGTCGGCGTTCCAGCGCCCCCATATGAGCTTTGCGTTCTCGTCTGCCACGTAGTTCAGCCCGCCGTTGATGTCACCGAAGGTCAGTTTGCGGCGGTAGCCGGCCTTGTAATTGCCGTCCTCGTCGGTGAAGGGCAAACCCGCTCCGAAGCCATACAAAGCGGTATAAACATCCTGCTCGAGCACCGTGCGCGTGCATCCCGCCATGTTCTTGCCGTAGGTGAAGCGCAGACCCCGCCAGTCGCCGCGCTGGGCGTCCAGGCGGATCGACCTCGACGCCACGCGCCCGTCCGCGACGGTGATGACCGGCGTCACCTCGCCGCCCCACACCTCGGCCACGCGCCTGAGCGCCCACAATGCATTCTGGTGGTAGATCAGCGCCCCGGCTGTGCCCAGGTTTGCGCAATAGGCCACCGACCATCGCGTCGGCGCCAAGACAGCGGTAAGCGCCTGCGCCGCCGTCCTGCTCACCAGCTGCGCCTCCTCGATGAAGTCGTCCAGCAGCTCGCACAAGGAGGACTCCGCGTACACGCTGCAGAGCCCCGCCACCGGCTCGTCGGTCCTCACCACCACGTGCTCGCGCCAGGTCGAGCCGTCCAGCCACAGCAGCCGGTCGCCCTTCGTCGGCACCTCGTAGCTGGAGAACTCAAGCGTGTCCTCGCCGTTCAGCTCCTCGGTGTGCACGAACTCGCCCACGACGCGGAGGAGCCCGATACGCTCGTCCCACCGGTCGAACCAGTAGAGCGTCGGCACCGAGCCCGCCATGCTAGGCCCACCTCTCGGAGAATCGCGTCTCCACGTAGGTACAGTTCGAGGTCGAGACGATGCAGTCGCCCGGCTCCAGGGCGAAGAAGTCGCTCGCCAGCGCCACGCAGTCGCGCGCGTCGGCATCGTCGATGAGCACCGTCTCGCCCTGGCAGTCGATCACGACTGCCTCGCCGCCCGCGAAGTCGTAGTCCACGCGGATGCCCTTGCCGGCGGAGGGAAGCGAAACTTGCAGATAGGACCCCGCGGAGGCCACCACGCGGAACTCCGGCAGCGTCGGCCAGTCGCCGCCCACCTCGAAGCGCGACGTGCGCTCCACGCGCTCCGTGCCCCAGCCGATGGGGTCGAACAGGGTGAAGGTCAGCGTGCACTCGCCGGCCTCGAAGAGGTTGGACCAGTCGGAGGCGCCCACGAGCATCGCATCGCGGTACTCGACCTCGGGGTCGTCGGGCAGAACCAGGCTCCCGCCGCCGGGCCAGGAGAGCCAGCGTCTCACCTTGCCGCGCATCTGCGCCATGCCGGAGAAGCCCGGGTTGTATCCCATGTCCATGAACAGGCGCACCCGCACGTCCACGGGCGGTATGTAGCCGGAGACGAGAAGGGCGCCCGCGCGTCCCGGCACGGCCATCGCCTCGGCGACGATGGGGTTGGCCGCCCGCTCGATCACCTCGGCGCTGCAGATCTCGGAGAAGTCGTTCCCCGCGTAGACGATCGACCTCATGCGTTGCCCCTGGCACGCCCGTAGGCGGATGCCCGGCGCTGCGACTCGCGCGCCGCCTTGTCGTCCTTGCCGAACGGCCGCGCCCGCTTCACCGTGGCCTCGGCCTGATGCCCGCTCGCGTTCACGCGCTTGCCTTTGTCGCTCATAGGCTCCTCACCACCGTAAGCAAAACGTCGAAGGCCCAGACGAAGCGCCCGGACCCGTCCCTCTCCTTGAACGCCGGCGCCGTGGTGTCCAGGCCCGCGATGCGCCAGCTGCCGTTCTCTGCCACCGGCTCCCAACCGTAGGAGCGGATCCATTTCTCGCAGGCCATCGCGTCGGCTTCGGCCGTGGCCGCCACCTCGCGCACGACCATCACGGCGACGGTGACGGTCCCGCGCTCCTCGGCCTCCATGCGGCTCACGCGCTCGAACCTGCCCTCGCGCAGGACGATGGGCTCGGGCTCCACGTCCGCCGACGGAAGACTTGCGAAGTAGCTTGCGAAGTCGCCCTCAAGCAGGGCCTTCGCCACCAAGAAGGAAAGCTGCATGCCGGCTCACCTCACCTTCAGTTCCCAGTGGTGCACGCGCCCGAACAGGTCGCAGCACGCGTGCGACTCGGCCACCATCATCGAGTGCCCGCTCACGGCCACGCGCGAGCCCGCCGGCACGTCGAACGCGCCGATGGAGTTCACCGCGTCGACGAACACGGTGCCCTGGCCGGCATCGACAGACCTGTGGTCGTCGCCCGAGACCTTCTGCGTCCGCTCGAACCGCACGTTCGCGATGATCTGCGGCTTCTCGAAGGTCCCGTCAGGAAGCGGCACCCTCACGGTCATCACGTCGGGCAGCGCCGAGCGCGGTATGGGCCGGATGCTCCTCATCAGCAGACCCCCGTGAACGCCATGCCCGAGAGCCCGAGCTCGCGCAGCGCGGCGGCGGTCGCCAGCTCCTCGCCGGTCGTCTGCCGCGATGCGTAGTTCTTCACGCTGAACTCGCCGATCGTGTAGCCGCCGACCTCGCCCGCGCCGTACTCGGCGAACGCCTCCAGCGCCGCGCACACGGCCCGCATGAAGCGCACGCTCTCCTCGTCGGCCCCGCGCAGCTCGCAGAGCCACCGCACGTGCGCCTCGGCCATGGGCAGAGACGCCGCGAAGGCGGCCTCGGAAAGGCCGCCCCCGTAGGTGTCCTGGTAGAACTCGTATGTCACGGCGGAGGCCACGGCTACTCCGTCGCCGCCGACACGTACACGCCGTCGAGCTTGTTGTCGAAGAGCTCCACGATGCCGTACTTGCGGTACTTCATCATGTAGGAGTCTAGGCTCTCGAGCTCGTCCGGGCTGAACACGCGCGACGCCACGTGCTTGTCGAACTTGATGACCGCAGACTTCTCCACGACCATGAAGTTGATGGCCTTGCCGGTTGCGGCCTTGGCGTAGCCGAACTCGGTGTCGCCGCTCTTGAGGTCGATCTTGGTGTAGAAGCGCACCTGCGGCACCTCGACCACGCGGGCGAAGCGCTCCAGCACTCGGTTGCTCATGGTGGGGTTGGCGTAGGAGTAGTCGTCCAGCACGCCCTTGAGCGTCGGAGTGATGAAGAGGTAGCGGCTCCCGAGCGTCACCTGCTTCTCGTCCATGGCGCTCGTCACCTCGCGAAGCGCCTGCAGGATGTCGGTGGCCGTGGCCTCCGAGAGGTCCTCCGGCGTCACGGTCACACCCGTGTGCGATGCAATCTGCGCGAAGGTGAAGGCGTCAGCCTCCGGGGCCACCTGCGTGCGCTGCAGTTCGGCGCCAGCCTCGACGAAGCAATCGTTGACCCCAGCCTCCTCCACGTCCATGACGTCGGCGAACAGGCGGATGCCGCGATCGTAGTTGAAGGTCTTGGTCTCGAACTCGTAGGTGATGGCGCCGGTCTTGTATCCAATGTTTCGGGTGTAGTTGCCGAGACCGGTGACGGAGATCTTCGGGATGAGGATCTCCTTGGCGTTGTGCCCCGCGCGTACCATGCGGCGGCCGGAGTTGAGCACGCCCGAGACGGACGCCCTCTGGTACACCTCGTCGATGACTGCGGTGTAGTTGCGTGCGAATGCGATGTTGTTGCTAGGCATCTCTTAGCCCTCCTTCTTCTCGTCGTCATCGTCGGTGAGTCCCGCGATCTCGCGCCAGCGCTTGAGCGTCTTGCCCTCGTCGGAAGCCGCGCCCGCGTTGGGGAGCCCGGTCGTGCCGGAACCGCCGGCGCTGCCGCCCTTGGCGTGCTTGCCCGTTGCCTCGAAGAGCCAGGGCTCGGCCTCCTTGAGCTTGTCCACGTCGTTGTCGTGGTCGGAGAGCAGGGCGCGAGCCGCCTTCACGTTGCGCACGCCCGCGAGCTGCAGCTTGAAGTCGATGCGGTCGGATTCTCCCTGGGCCTTGAGCTCGGCGATCTCGCCGCGCAGCTGCTCGGCCGTCTCGGCGTTCTTGGCCGCCTCGGCAACCTGGGCCTCAAGGGATGCGATCTTCTCGTCGCGCTCGGCGATTTGTTTCTCGTAGTCGGTGCCGTTGCCGACACCGTTGCCGTCGGTCACCTCTTGGGTGCCCTGCGTGCCCTCCTGCTGCTGCTCCTGCGCCTTGGCTTCCTGACCCTGCGTGGCTTCCTGGCTGCCATTGGTCTCACCGTCCATAGTCCTGCCTGCCTTTCGTCTCGTAAGGCGGGCAAAGACGAACGATGCCCGCACCAAACCGGTACGGGCATCATCTCAACGCGTCACAAGGTCGCGATTCCTATGTCCAAAGGGGCGATCCGCTACACTGCCTGGTGCCTCCTGAACGTGCGGCAGGCCAGAGGCGTGAGGACCAGCAGCATTGCGGCGTAGAGCAGAGCTGCCAGCGCGGGCAGGTCGAGCACAACCGGTCCCGCCGCGTAAGACGCTATCCGCGCGAAGGCGTAGTCGAGTGCGGCAATGGGCGTGAGGGATGCCACCTTGGCGAGCGGCGTAATGAAGAGCGCGAACAGCCCCAGGAAGGCCACGGCCATGGGGATCACTGCGACCGGCATGGTCGAGCGCATCTTGGCGGAGAGCAGCAGCGTGAGCGCCGCCATGCCCATCGACACGAGCCAACCGAGCGCGACGTGCGCGAGGACCGTCTGTCCGATGGTAAACGGATAGGGGTTCCCGAAGCCGAGCGCCACCTGCAAGGGCAAGTCCCAGCCCTCAGCTCCGCATATCCCCACGTTGATGGCGGTGACGGCGGCCGCACAGACGAACCAGTACGCCGTCGCGAAGATGCCCGCTGCCGCCACCTTGGCCACCGGCAGCGCCCGCTTGCCGCGCCGGGTGGGCAGCACTACTGCCGCCGTGCGCGCCTGATACTCTCCCGCGAAGGTGCCAGAAAGCGCGATGCAGAGCGCCACGATGCACAATCCCAGGAAGCTCGACCAGTTGAGGGCGTTCTTCCACCCGCCGGCGTAGCCGTACTCCACGGGCCACGATATGGCCTCGACCTTGGCCTGCCAGAAGTCCTGCTCGGCGTCGCTGTACGGGAAATAGTTCATGAAGCCGGCCTCGAAGGCGCCGTCGAGGCGTGCCAGAGCCCCTTCCTTCAGGCTCGTCGCGCGTCCGCCGTAGCCGGAGTCGAGCGTGCCCACGACCTCCATGTAGTAGTTCTGCTGCAAAGCTCCCATTGACTGCTGCCAGAACCCGAGGCCGTAGCGCTCGATGATCTGCTCGCTTGATAGCTCGTAGAAGCCGGGGGTCTCGTCGGCGAGCTGGTTGGCCCGTCCGAGCGCCGCCGCGTCGGCTGCGACATGCTCGTCGTCCAGCGTGCCGGCATGCGTCTCCTCAACCGCCCTGTACGCCTGCTGGGCTGCGATACCCGTCACGTACTCGCCGGTGTCGTAGTCGCGCATGCCGAACGTCAGCAGGTTCAGCGCCGACAGCCCCACCACGGCGGCGAGCGCGAGCAGGCAGGCGATCATGCCTGCGCGGTTGTCCAGGATCTTCCTGAGCTCGAACTGTATGAGTGTCCACATGGTACGTGCTCCTTACTTCGTCGCGACGTCTTGGAAGACGTGCAGGTAGAGGTCCTCCAGGTTGGGCTCGACGGGCTTGGCGTCGGGCGTGGGGGCGTTGTCGGCCACCACGCGCACCACGGCATGGCCGTCCGTCGCGTAGCGCACGTTGGCGACGGCGAGCGAGGCCGACATCGCCTCGGCCTGGTGCGCCGGCACGTGGCACTCCCACACCTTGCCGGCGGCCTGCGCCACCACCTCCTCGGGCGTGCCGTCCATCACGAACTGCCCGGCGCGCATCACGAGGATGCGACTCGCGATGAACTCCACGTCCGAGACGATGTGGGTGGACAGGATCACGATCTTGTCCTGCGCAAATCCCGCGATGAGGTTGCGGAAGCGCACGCGCTCCTTGGGGTCGAGGCCGGCCGTCGGCTCGTCGAGCACCAGGATCGCCGGGTCGTTGAGCATGGCCTGGGCGATGCCGAGCCTTTGCTTCATGCCGCCCGAGTACGTCTTCACCTTGCGCTTGGCGTCGTCGGCCAGACCGACTTCTTCAAGAAGCTGCATGCTGCGGGCCCGCCCGTCGCGGCTGGAAAAGCCCTTGAGCGTGGCCATGTAGCGCATGAAGTCGAGCGCCGAGAAGTCCGGGTAGTACCCGAAGTCCTGCGGCAGGTAGCCGAGCAGCGCCCGGTACTCGTCGCCGAGGGAGGTCGCGTCGCGCCCGTCGAGCAGGATCTGCCCGCCCGTGGGCCGCAGGACGTCGCAGACCATCCGCATGAGCGTTGTCTTCCCAGCGCCGTTGGCGCCGAGAAGCCCGATGACGCCGGGGGTGAGAGTGGCCGACACGCGGTCCACGGCGATCCTCGCCCCGAACTGCTTGCTAAGCCGGTCAAATGTCAGTTCCATGTGATGTGTCCCTTTCAGGTCCTAGTTGTAGGTATTAGCGAGCTGCGGGGCGAAGGAGTCGAGCCCGGCGGCCGCCGAGCGCACGGTGAGCGCCGCCTCGCGCACGAGCCAGGCGAGCGCGAGCGCCGCCGCGAAGGCCCAGGTGCCCAGCGACGAGGCCGCGTAGGCGTCGGGACAGGCGTGCCCGAGCATGAGCAGCGCCCCGCAGCACAGGGCGGCCCAGGCGAAGCAGGCGACCGCTGCCACATCCGGCCGAACCCTCCTCATGAGCGCGAGCGACCCCGCGCAGGAGAGGAAGTACGGCGGGCAGGCCCAGAGCGCCACGTCGAGCGCCCCGAGGCCTGTGGCGGCCGACGTCCCCGCCACCATGAGCGCCACCACGAGCGAGCACGAGCAGCCCATCACGACGAGCCGCGCAACGAGCACGCCCGTCGCGTCGAAGCAGCAGGAGTACTCCAGCTCCGCGACCCCGTGGCGCCTGCTGGCGTGGAGCGTAGGCACGCACACGAGCACCGAGAGCGCCGACAACGCCCCCACCACCCAGCGCACGGGGTCGGCGTCGCCTACCGAGCAGGCGAGCCACACCATCGCCGCCACGCAGGCGATCTGCGCCGCCCACGTCCATGCGGGGATGTAGCGCACCTGTGCAGCTACGAAGGACGGCATGCCCATCGCCTGGCGAGTGTCGGCCCTGCACATGCGGGCGTCCTCGGCAAGCATGGCAGTCACGAGCGCATCCATATCTGCGCCGGCTGCCTCGCTGCGCTGCGCCGCGTAGTGCCGCGAGAGCGCGACCTTCAAGCGGGCCCTGTCAACTTCACCCATCGATACCACCTTCCCCCAGCTCGCCTTCGAGCAGCCTGAGCGCCGCGTTGATGCGCCTGCGCACGGCGAAGCGGCTGACGCCCAATGCGCGGGCGACCTCGTTCACCTCCAGGCCGGAGCCGTAGCGCAGCTCCACGGCCTCGCGCAGGTCGTCCGGCAGCTTGGCCAGCGCCTCGCCGACCTCGATGCCGCTGCCCTCGTCGCGCACGTCCTCCACGTCGAAGTCGAGCGCCACCGTCTCAAGCCGCTTGCTGCGGCTCGCGTCCACGCACACGCTCCTCGCCACCCGCATGAGGTAGGCGATGGGCCTGCCGCGCTCGGCGTAGCCTTGCGCACGCACGAAGCGCAGGAACGTCTCCTGTGCGAGGTCGGCCGCGTCATGCCCTGCGGGCGCGTGGCGTCTGCAGTACGCCAGCACCTCGCCGTAGCACTCCTCGGCAATCTCGCGCGCCCGTTCCGGACCCAGGCTCTCAGGGTTGTTCCTCGGCAAGCCCAATCACCTCCTCTACCTACTACAACGTAAGGGCCGCCCGAAATGTGCGGCCCTCCGCAAAATTCCTGTCGAAATATTTTCCCATCATTTGCGCCATCTGCAGCATCGCTGCGAAACCGCAGCTCACATGCTGAGTGACGAATGGTGTCGTGACTAAACGCGTTCGCCGTACTAGGTTCGTAGGGTAGAATTCGACCGACCGGACGAAAGGCGACACCATGGAAATCGGCGAGAAGATTCGCAAGCTGCGCACCGACGCGCGAATGACACAGGACGAGCTCTCCGCCAAGCTGCTGGTGACGCGCACGGCGGTGAGCAAATGGGAGACCGGCAAGGGCTGGCCGGGTGTGGACAGCCTGAAGCTCATAGCCGACGAATTCGGCGTCACCATCGACTCCCTTGTGAGTGACGAGGACGTGCAGTCGAAGCGCGAAACCGAGGATAGGCTGTCGCTTCGGCTCTACTTCGCCGCCGTGGCATGCGCCATCGCCGCAATAGCCGCCGCCACGATCGGCATGGCCGGCTTGTTCGACTTGCCGCCCATGGCTACAACCGTCTGCCGTTGGATTGCCGTCTGGGGCATGGTCGGCTACGTCATGCTCTCCTTCGCGTTCTCCCGCGCCAGCGAGCGAATGAGCAAGCACCGCGTCCTGGCATCCCGCGTCGTGGTCATCCTCGTCGTCCTCGTCGTGATGATGGGCTTCGTCGGCATTGCGGGCACACTTGGATAAGGGGCTCTTCGGTGGTTTCTGTGGGAGAGATTCCGGCATAGGCCCAGCTCAGCGGGCGAAAACAACGATCTGGAACTGAAACGGCCCCGGGAGGGGCCGTT
>OMXZ01000067.1 GCA_900315165.1 uncultured Actinomycetes bacterium
CTCCCTTCGGCGAGTTTGCGGAGCAGAGGGCCGAGAAATGGCCGGCGGGACCGAGGACTGTCTGAGCGCGTAGCGCGAGTTCCGCAGGTGCCGGGTATTTCTCGGCCCTCGAGTGCGGAGCAGTCGCCGAAGGGAGCCCCTCCCCCTTGCGGCGCGGACGAAAGGATATGCCATGCTGCACGAAGACATTTCGTTCATCTCGCACGACGGCGCGACCACGGTCGTGGGCGACCTCTGGCTACCGGAGAGCGGCGCCCCCAAGGGCATTGTGCAAATCGTCCACGGCATGGTCGAATACATCCGCTGCTACGAGAAGGTGGCCGAGCGCCTGACCGCCGCGGGCTACGCGGTCTGCGGCATCGACCAGCTCGGCCACGGCCGCACGACCCCCGACCCCGCCCGCCGCGGCGTCTACGACCCGACGCATGGCGCCGACCAGATGGTCGAGGACCAGCACTCCCTCCGCGCGATGATCCAGGAGCGCTTCCCGGGTGTGCCCTATGTGATTCTCGGCCACTCCATGGGCTCCTTCGTCACCCGCTGCTACCTGGGCCGACATGGCGAGGGGCTTGCGGGCGCCGTCGTGATGGGCACGGCCTGGATGTCGCACGCCCTGATCCTGGGCACCAAGGCCGTCACCTCGACCATCGCGGCCGCCCACGGCTGGGACTACCGCTCGCCCTTCGTGGACAAGATGGGCGTCGGCGGCTACAACAAGGCCTTCGAGGGCACGGGCGCCAAGACGGGCGTGGAGTGGCTCAGCCGCGACGAGGCGCGCCCCCTGGCCTATGTCGCCGATCCCGACTGCGGCTGGATGTTCAGTGTGTCGGGCTATTACGTGCTGGTCAGCCTCCTGAATGAGGCCGAAAGTCCTGCCAAGATCGCGGGCGTCCCCCACGACCTGCCCATCTTCCTGATGGCGGGCGCGGACGACCCCGTCGGCAACTGCGGCGAGGGCCCGACCAAGGCCGCCCGCGGACGAGGTCTTCGCGGATATGACCGCCTTCCTCGACCGCGTGACTGCATAGGGGAATGCCGTGGACGGGCGCACCTGGACCTGCAAGGACATTCTCGACTGGACGACCTCCTATCTCGAGCGCAAGGGCGACGAGCACCCGCGCATCTCGGCACAGTGGCTGCTCTGTGCGGTGACGGGCCTCTCGCGCGTCGAGCTCTACACGCATTTCGATCAGCCACTCAGCCCGGAGGAGCTCGCCGCGATGCACAAGGCGATCGAACGCCGCGTGGCGGGCGAGCCGTTGCAGTACGTGACGGGCGACACCGCCTTTCGCCACATTATCGTGCGGTGCGAGCCCGAGGTTCTCATCCCCCGACCTGAGACGGAGCTTCTGGTCGATTTCGTGCTCGACGGCCTGCCCCGCGCAGCCGACGGCACGCCGATGCCCGCCCTTGTGCTCGAGGTGGGCACCGGGACCGGCTGCATTGCCTGCTCGCTTGCCCGCGAGCGCGCCAAGACCCATGTGGTTGCGACAGACGTCTCGCCGGCGGCCATCGCCCTGGCCACGCGCAACCGCGATGCGCTCCACCTCGCTCCCTACGTCGATATCGTCCCGAGCGACTTGGCCGCGGGCATCGACCCGGCGTTGATGGGGCATTTCGAGGCGCTTGTCTCCAACCCGCCCTACATCCCCTCCGCTGTGATCCCGACCCTGCCGCATGAGGTCGAGGGCTTCGAGCCGCACCTGGCGCTTCGACCTCGCGCCTCGCGCCTTGCACCCCGGCGGCCTCCTTGCGGTCGAGCTCTTCGAGACGACGCTCGACGAGGCGGCCCGCCTCGCACGTGAGCAGGGCGGATGGGCCTCGGTCGAGGTCCGCGAGGACTACACGCACCGTCCGCGTTTCCTGGTCGCCCGCCGCGGATAGGCACAGCGTGGGCTCCATTGCGCCTAAGCGAGGTTCCCTTCGCGGCGCGCAGCCCGCATAACTCGCGGCTCCGCCGCTCAGACAGATGCGGGCTCCCGCGCACCGCTCCGGTCGCCTCAGGCGCAAAAGTCCGCCCACCCTGCACCTATCCGCGGCGGCGCCCCTCTATGGGGTGTAGGATGGCGGCGGATATCAGTCGTTGAAGGAGGGCTGGGATGGGACAGGTGCTCAAGGTCGACCAGGACAATCCGACCGAGGACGTGCTGGCGTGCGCGGTCGAGGTGCTGCATGGCGACGGCGTCCTCGTGATGCCCACCGACTCGGTCTACGGCATCGGCTGTGCGGCGACCTCAGGCAATTCGGCGCGCGAGCGCGTCTTCCGGATCAAGGAACGCCCCGCCGACATGACCCTGCCCTGGCTCATCGCGGATACGGCCGACCTCGCGCGGTATGCCGACGACGTACCTGCCTGGGCGCTTGCGCTCACGGCCGCCTTCTGGCCCGGTGCACTCACTTTGGTCGTCCCCACATCGCGTCGCGTGCCCGTGGAGTACCAGCGAACGGACACCCACACCATCGCCTTGCGCATGCCCGATTCCGAGCTTGTGCGCGAGCTGGCGCGCCGGGTTTGCGTGCCCCTGGCCGTGACCTCGGCCAACACGCATGGCGTTGCGGCGGCGACCTCGGGCGCCTCGGTCGAGGCACGCCTCGTGGAAGAGGCCGACCTCACCCTCGACGCCGGCCCCGCGCCCATCGCGATTCCGTCGACTATTGTCGACTGTACGGGCGCTGAGCCCCGAATCCTGCGCGAGGGCGCCATCTCCACGGCGGATATCCTGGACGTGGCCGGCGCGTAGCGGACAACGGGACGCTCCCTTCGCCAAAGTTTCCGACATGAATCGAGCTCATAGGCGCATTGTGTTTCCCCGCGCCCGCTACGTACAATGGGCATCGTCACGTCGGCAACGACACGCCACACGAGAGGGGACCGCATGCACTTCGACTACCTGGACAAGACCGACCCCGAGGTCGCCAAGATCATCGACGACGAGCTGGGCCGTCAGCGCGACAGCATCGAGCTCATCGCCTCCGAGAACCTCGTGTCCCTCTCCGTGATGGAGGCCGTCGGCTCCGTCCTCACCAACAAGTACGCCGAGGGCTATCCCGGCCGCCGCTTCTACGGCGGCTGCTGGGCCGTCGACGAGGTCGAGCAGCTCGCGCGCGACCGCGCCAAGCAGCTTTTCGGCGCCAAATGGGTCAACGTCCAGCCGCACTCCGGCGCGCAGGCCAACTACGCCGCCGAGACCGCGCTCATGCAGCCGGGCGACACCTTCATGGGCATGAACCTGTCCGAGGGCGGCCACCTCACGCACGGCTCCTCGGCCAACTTCTCCGGCAAGCTCTACCACTGCGTGCCCTACGGCGTCGACGCCGTCACGGGCCGCATCGACTACGACCGCATCGCCGCCATCGCGCAGGAGTGCAAGCCCAAGGTCATCATCGCCGGCGCCTCCGCCTATCCGCGCACGATCGACTTCGAGAAGTTCGCCGAGATCGCGCACGGCGTGGGCGCCTACCTCCTGGTCGACATGGCCCACATCGCGGGCCTCGTCGCCGTGGGCAAGCACCCCAACCCCGTTCCCTACGCCGACATCGTGACGACCACCACCCACAAGACCCTGCGCGGCACCCGCGGCGGCCTCATCCTCACCAACGACGACGACCTGCACAAGAAGATCAACTCGGCCGTCTTCCCCGGGGCCCAGGGCGGCCCGCTCATGCATGTGATTGCCGGCAAGGCCGTGGCCCTGGGCGAGGCCCTCAAGCCCGAGTTCGCCGACTACATCGATCAGGTCCTCGTCAACTGCCAGGCCCTGGGCGAGGGCATGCTGTCCCGCGGGCTCGACCTCGTGACCGGCGGCTCCGACAACCACCTGCAGCTCGTCGACCTCACGCCGCTGGGCGATGTCTCGGGTCGCGACGCCGAGCAGGCGCTCGACGCGGTGGGCATAACGGCCAACAAGAACACGATTCCCGGTGAGAAGCGCTCGCCCATGCAGGCGTCCGGCCTTCGCATCGGCTCTCCCGCCATCACGACCCGCGGATTCGACGAGTCCGAATCGCGCCGTGTGGGCGAGCTGATCGGCGACGTGCTCGGCCATCTGGGCGACGAGGAGGTTGCCGCCGCGACCAAGGCTGAGGTCGCCGAGCTGCTTGCTACCCATCCGCTCTATCCCGAGCTGGGCTAGGCGTTTGCCGCTTGGCATCTGTCATCTGTCGTCTGCGATACCTGTTTTTCAGGGCCCATCGAAGGACGGGCCCTCCTTTTTTGAGATACGGAGGGCGCTGGCGTGCTACCCTTCTTGCGGAGCAAATGAGAGGAGAGGCGCCATGCGCATTGCCATCGCATCTGACCACGCGGGTTTCCTGCAGAAGAAGCCCCTTGCCGATTTCATCACCGGTTTGGGCCACGAGGTCGTCGACCTGGGGCCCGATTCCGACGACCGCTGCGATTACCCCGACTACGCCGATAAGGTGGCTCGCATGGTCGCCCGCGGCGAGGCGGACTACGGCGTGCTCGTCTGCGGCACGGGCCTTGGCATGGCCATGACGGCCGACAAGGTCGCGGGCATCCGTGCGATACCGGTGCAGGACGTGACCTTCGCCCGTCTCTCCCGCGAACACAATAATGCGAACGTCATCTGCCTGTCCGGCCGCTATGTGAGCCTGATGGACAACTGTGCCATCGTCGAGACCTTCCTCACGACCGATTTTGCCGGTGGCCGTCATGCCGGCCGCGTGGACAAGATGATGCGCGAGGACGACCCCGCCTTCGCGGGCGTGGTGTAGCCCGTGCCGGGTGTATCATCAAGTCTGCAACCAGTAACGTCGGGCCGCCGAGCGGCAGATCAGGAGTGTCCCATGGAGTTCGATACCGACCGCTTCACCATCGTCGACCATCCCCTCGTCCAGCATAAGTTGCACATCCTGCGCGATAAGGACACGAGCACCAAGGACTTCCGCGAGCTCGTGACCGAGCTTGCCGTCTTCGAGGGCTATGAGGCCCTGCGCGACCTGCCGCTCGAGGACGTCGAGGTCGAGACCCCGCTCGAGACCGCGACCTGCAAGCGCATCGCGGGCAAAAAGATCGCGATCGTCCCGATCCTGCGCGCCGGCCTGGGCATGG
Organism: uncultured Actinomycetes bacterium; assembly: GCA_900315165.1. Taxonomy (GTDB): domain Bacteria; phylum Actinomycetota; class Coriobacteriia; order Coriobacteriales; family Atopobiaceae; genus Olegusella. The sequence goes on from OMXZ01000067.1 coordinate 5,072, forward strand.
TCGACGGCATCCTGACCCTCGTGCCGTCCGCGCGCGTCGGCCATGTGGGCATGTAC
>OMXZ01000044.1 GCA_900315165.1 uncultured Actinomycetes bacterium
TTTCTTCTCGATAGGGTCCATTGCGATCGAGGTGAGGCGGCCGTAGTTCTCGGCGATCACGGTCCCGTTCACGTTGCGACGGGCTCGGCAGAGACCGAGCTCCCCCTCGTGCAAACGACAATGGCGCGGGCAGACGGGGCAAACGACTGCGGTGCTTGTGCCCGCGGCGCTCGCCTTGGCTGTGCCCATTGGGTCGTGGGTGCTAGCTGGACTCGCCACGTTTGTGCCGCTGTCAGACATGGCGCACGACCTCGAAGCGCTCGAGCCGGTAGTCCTCGGCCAGGTCGATGTGGCCCTTGCGTGCGGCGATGCGAATCTGCTCGTCTACGGTGTCGACTCCGTCGAGGTCGGGGAGGAGCAGGCCGCGCCGGCCGTCCTCGGTCGAGACGATCACGCCGTAGCGACGCACGTCGAGCTGGTCGGGCCCTGCGATGGGCTCGGGCGTCGTGAGCACGTCGACGTCGTACACGAGCTCCGGCAGCTCGGCCTCCTCCACAGGCGGGAAGCGGGGGTCGCGCGTGCCGGTGCTGATCGCGTTGCCGCAGATCTCCTCCGCGAGGCTTTCGGCCGTGGGCAGGATGGTGCCGATGCAGCCGCGGAGCTCGCCGTCCTTCTTGAGCGAGACGAAACAGCCCGCACGCTCGTCGGGAACCTGCGCGACCAGCGCCGTCCGATCGGGGTCGTCTGCCGCGAGTGGCAGGCCCGTCTTCACGTAGGTCTCCAGGCTGAGGCGGGCCAGCTGGACCAGCGGATCCTCCGCCTCTTTGCGCCGGCGCAGGTCCTCGGCGTGCCAGTCTTCGTAGCGGGTCAGGAAGTCGCGGCCGGCGTCCGACCCCTCCGTCCCGGTCGGCGTGAAACAGCCAACTCCGTAGCCGACACCGAAAGGCCCCTCGTGCGACAACAGCTCGCAGGCGACGGGCGTCCGGTCGAGTGCGCCTGCCATGATCTGGAAGCTGCGCAGCCCGCACTCCGCCGCCCGCTCGGCAAAGCCGCGGTCCATCGTGAGCAGCGAGAGGAAGTCGCCCGAGCGGAAGGTCTCCTCGATCTTCTCGTCGAACTGCGGGCCCTCCGGCGCGAAGCCATAGGGGCCGTCCTGCGTCAGCTTGTGCGAGAGGTCGCCCGAGGCGATATAGACGACGCGGCGCGAGAGCACGCTGGCCACGCGCTGCACGAGCATGCCGAGCTGGTAGTGGACGGCGGGGGAGAGGCCCGAGAGGCCGATGCGCACAACGCGCGGGAAGGGCCGGCCCTCCGACGCCGTGCCCGCCTCGCCCCAGTGCGCACGGACGAACCAGAGCGGGATCATCGTGGCGTGGTCGAGGGAGGGGTCGCGCTCGCCCATCGTGCCTGCGGCCAGGCCCGACGCCTCGGCAGCCGCCGCGAGGGTGCGCGCGAAATCGGCGTCGTATTCGACCTCGACGCGGTCGCCCGGGTCGCCGAACTCGGCAAAGCTGCCCTCGGCGCGCGCGCCGGGAGAGATGTGGTTGTAGTCGAGGTACATAACGCTGTGGGGTGTGGACACCACGAGCGTCTCGGGCGCAAGCGCGGCGATGCGGCGCCCGACCTCGTGATAGGCGTCGATAGTCGCCCGGATGCCCTGCTCACGGCCGTGCCCCACACCGGGGATGATCAGCGGCGGGTGCGGCACCGCGTATGCTGCGAGAATGGCCATGTCTCCTCCGATCTTCCGGCTCCGCTGGCGGCGCGTCTGATTGACGATCGGGCCCCCTCAAGAGCAGGGCCTCTTGGCCGCCGGGCCCCTTTTGACCCCATGGTAGTCAGGCGGGCGGACACCATCATCAGGTTTTCGTGGAAATGCCCGTGAGCGGCCGCCCGCACCGCATGCTCGCGTATACTGCTGCATCGCAAGCGTGCTTTGTGGGTTCGGGCGACGCACTGTTCCGAACCTGGTCAGGGCCGGGAGGCAGCAGCCATAAGGAGCCTCGGGCGGGCGCCCGTTCCCACAAAGCGCACTTGCACAGCTCGCCTGCATGCCCCGAAGCCGCCCGTCGACGTCGGGGCTTATTTATAAAGAAGGACGTTCGAGACGGACGCCCGCACTTTCGGACCCGGGAGACCCATGCAATTCATCAACTTCATATCCGAGCTGCTCCGCGACCCGCGCGGCGCCATCGCGGCCGCCATCGCCATGGGGCCGGTCGCAGCCTATGGCTTCATCTTCCTGATCATCTTCATCGAGACGGGCGTGGTCTTCTTCCCCTTCCTGCCGGGCGACTCGCTGCTCTTCGCCTCGGGCTTCTTCGCCGCGACGGGTGACTTTAATATCTTCGTCCTGCTCGGCGTCGCCTGGGCGGCGGCCATCCTCGGCGACCAGTGCAACTTCTTCATCGGCCACTTCCTCGGCCGCAAGATCATCGAGTCCGGCAAGGTCAAGGCCATGACCCCCGAGCGTATCGAGAAGTCCGAGGCCTTCCTCGACAAGTGGGGTCGCCTCGCCATCTTCCTCGGGCGCTTCTTCCCCTTCATCCGCACCTTCGTGCCCTTCCTCGCTGGCATGGGCGGCATGGCCTGGCACCACTTCTTCGCCTTCAACATCCTGGGCGGCATCACCTGGTCCACCCTCTTCACGCTGCTCGGCTACTTCTTCGGCGGCATCCCCTTCGTCCAGAAGCATTTCGAGCTGCTGATCATCGCGATCATCGTCGCGTAGCCATGGCCTCCCCCGCCCGTACGCCCCGCCAGACCGCCTGCCCGCATCATCTTGCGAATAAGCGCGTCCTTCTTCCCCTTCTTGCGGCGGCCTTTGTCGCTTGCGTTCTCGCACTTCCCGCTTGCGGCGCCTCGTCTTCCGCCGCCGGCCCAGAGGGGTCCGCTGCGGCTGAGGCGGCAAAATATCAGGTCATCGGCAGCCCGACCCTCGGCTATGTCGACGTGCCAAAGGAGTGGGTCGAGGTCGATACGCAGGAGGTTTCGAGCGGTGACGGCAGCGAGGCGGCGAGCCTCTCGCAGGGTGTTTACTATGCTGATTCCGAGGGCGCGGATGCCACGGCCATGATTGGCATGCTGAGCTATGGAGCCTTCGACCACGACCTCGACGACAAGGTCGCCAACGAGTTCGTGATGCAGTTCGAGGCCATGGGCTATAAGGATATTGCGCAGGTCGACATTCCCCTCGGCGACGACATTGCGTCCCAGTGCTACACGATGACCGCGAGTTCCGGTAATCCCGGCGCGCTCTTCCTTGTGAAGAATGGCGACAACCTAATCGGCATCATCATCTCGACCGCTGATGGCGACGCCCTCAACACCTATCTGTCCCTCGTCCAGAGGTCGTACAAGTCGCAAGTTTAGCGGCCGTCCTATCCGCACCGCACTCGGCTTGGCATAGATTGTCTCACGGCCCTCTTATCTGCATGCCATCTGTAGTCCCGCGCCCTTGCGATCCCGCGCATCGTGCACGCCATGGCTGTGCATTTATGCGCCATTTTGCGGGAAATACCTGCAAACTGCTTATGAATGTAGAATGGGCCAGACTGGAGCCGGGCGGAATCATACAAAAGTTGGTCAGTTTGCGTGAATCACAGCAACCTGCACCTTTTTGTGTGCTCAACCTTACCTGCGGCGGGACAGGCCATGCATTCATGGTCGAATTATTGGGATTTTCCTATAAGTGAAGTGAAAATGTATGGGGCGATTTCCGCGAAGCTGCCCGTCGTGCATTTGTGGTCGGTTTTCAGGGGAAATCACGTAAATTGCCGTCGGCCAGCCGCTACGCCTCCAGAAGGCGATGCTCGAAGCGTCCGTCCTGGTAGATGCCGTAGCTGTGCGTGCCGTCCTTGGGGATGCCGACGCTGCCGGGGTTGAAGATCCAGACGCCCGGATATAGCGTGCTCTCTTCGTAGGCCTTGATGTGCGTGTGGCCATATACGAGTGTGGTGCCCGGGGCGAGCGGCGGCAGGTTGTCGACGGAGTTGTCGCGGCCCGCGCCGAACTTGTGCCCGTGCGTGCAGAAAAGCTCACGGACCTGGCGCCCGGCGGGCTGGCTGCTTGCCGGGTCGCCCGTCGTGCCGTCTGCCGCGTTCCCATCGAGGATGACCGCATAATCAGCCAGACAGGGGAAGGGCAGGACCATCTGGTCGACTTCGGCCTCGCAGTTGCCGCGCACGGCGACGACCTGCGGCGCGATGGCCGACAGCATCTCGATCACCCGCTTGGGCGCGTAATCAGCGGGCACGTCGTTGCGCGGACCATGGTAAAGCAGGTCGCCAAGCAGCACCACGCGGTCCGGCTGCTCGGCGTCGATCGCGGCCACGAGACGCTCGCACCATGCCGCGGCGCCGTGGATGTCGGAGGCTATCAGCAGTTTCATCGAGGCTCCTTGTGACGCTAGGGGATGACGCTAGGGGACGTTTCTATTTTGTCATACGGCGGGAAGACGACGGCCTTTCGCTATCTGACAAAACAGAAACGTCCCCTAGTGCCCCACGATTTCCTCGCCTCAGGCCCCTTATATCTGAGCCGTCAAAAAATCTAATGTGTAGAGACTTAGATTATGTATAGAATTCAAACGCAGGGGAACAAATACAAAGACCCGCAACAAGCATGACCCTCCCGGCACAGTGCCGTGAGGCCGGGAGCAAGGGAAAGGAAACACCATGTCCAAGATTCTGGGTATCGACCTGGGTACGACCAACTCCGCGATGGCGGTCTTCGAGGGCGGCGAGCCCTCGATCATCGTGAACGCCGAGGGCGACCGCACCACCCCGTCCGTCGTGGGCTTCCGCGCCGACGGCGACCGCATCGTGGGCAAGGCGGCCAAGAATCAGGCCGTCACCAACCCCACCAACACCGTCTTCTCCATCAAGCGTTTCATGGGCCGTCGCTACGACGAGGTCGGCTCCGAAATCAAGACCGTCCCCTACAAGGTCAAGGCCGGCACCGGCAACCGCGCGGTCGTCGAGATCGACGGCGAGGATTTCACCCCCGAGCAGATCAGCGCCATGATTCTCTCCAAGATGAAAGCCGACGCCGAGAAGAGCCTGGGCGAGACCATCACCGACGCCGTCATCACCGTCCCCGCTTACTTCAACGACGCCCAGCGCCAGGCCACCAAGGACGCCGGCAAGATCGCGGGTCTCAACGTCCAGCGCATCGTCAACGAGCCCACCGCCGCGGCCCTTGCCTACGGCTTCGACAAGAAGGACATTGACCAGAAGATCCTGGTCTTCGACTTGGGTGGCGGCACCTTCGACGTGTCCCTGCTCGACCTGGCCGACGGCGTGGTCGAGGTCCTCGCGACCAACGGCGACAACCACCTGGGCGGCGACGACTGGGACCAGCGCGTGATCGACTGGATGGCCGACAAGTTCCAGCAGGAGAACGGCATCGACCTGCGCCAGGACCCCATGGCCCTGCAGCGCCTCAAGGATGCCGCCGAGAACGCCAAGAAGGAGCTCTCCGCCGCCCAGCAGGCCGAGATCACCCTCCCCTTCATCACCGCCGACGCCACCGGCCCCAAGCACCTCAACTACACGCTGACCCGCGTCGAGTTCGAGCGCATCACGCGCGACCTGCTCGACCGCTGCAAGGCCCCCGTCACCAAGGCCCTGCATGATGCCAACCTCCAGATCTCCCAGGTCAACGAGGTCATCCTCGTCGGCGGCTCCACCCGTATGCCTGCCGTGCAGGAGCTCGTCAAGCAGATGACCGGCAAGCAGCCCAACATGTCCGTCAACCCCGACGAGGTCGTCGCCGACGGCGCGGCTGTCCAGGGCGGCGTCCTGTCCGGTGCATCCGGCGCCTCCGACATCCTGCTGCTCGACGTGACCCCGCTTTCCCTGGGCGTCGAGACCATGGGCGGCGTCATGACCAAGATGATTGACCGCAACACCACGATCCCGACCTCCAAGACCGAGGTCTACTCCACGGCCGCCGACAACCAGACGTCCGTCGAGATCAATGTCCTGCAGGGCGAGCGCGAGATGGCGCGCGACAACAAGAGCCTGGGCAAGTTCCAGCTCACCGGCATCCCGATGGCCCGCCGCGGCGTGCCCCAGATCGAGGTCACCTTCGACATCGACGCCAACGGCATCGTGAAGGTCACGGCCAAGGACAAGGGCACCGGCAAGCAGCAGCAGATCACCATCTCCGGCTCCACGGCGCTTTCGGACGACGAGGTCGACCGCATGGTCAAGGACGCCGAGTCCCACGCCGAGGAGGACAAGGCCAAGAAGGACGAGATCGAGGTCCGCAACCAGGCCGACTCCCTGGCCTACGGCACCGAGCAGACCCTGAAGGAGCTCGGCGACAAGGTCCCGGCCGACACCAAGAAGAAGGCCGAGGACGCCGTGGCCGCCGTCAAGAAGGCTCTCGACGGCACCGACATCGAGGCCATCAAGGCCGCCAGCGAGCAGCTCCAGACCGCCGCTCAGGACCTGGCCCAGGTCGTCTACTCCGAGACCGACAACCAGGCGCAGGCCGGCCCCGACGCCTCCGCGGGCGCCGCGCAGGGCGGTGCCGACGACGTGGTCGACGCCGACTACGAGGTCGTCGACGACGACAAGCAGAACTAAGGGTGACCGGCATGTCCGACAAGACCGAGAACCCCGAGGAGAGCGACGTGAAGGTGCCGATCGATACCGACCAGGTCCAGGCCGACGAGGACGCCATGGTCGAGGCGGCCAAGCGTGCCGGCGAAGCCGCGGCCGAGGAGGCCATCGCGGCGGACGCCGACAAGAGGCTCGAGGAGCTTCAGGGCCAGCTGGCCGAGGCCAACGACGCCGTCGAGGCGGCCAAGAAGGAGGCCGCGGACGCCAAGGACAGCCTCCTGCGCTTGCAGGCCGACTGGGACAACTACCGCCGTCGCACCGCCCAGGAGCGTCTGGACGAGAAGGAGCGCGCATCCGAGAAGCTCGTGACCGGCCTCCTTCCCGTGCTCGACGACATGGAGCGTGCCATCGACCACGCGGCCGGCGCCGCCTCCGCCGATGGGGAGGACAACGAGTTCGACCAGTTCGTGGCCGGCGTTCAGGCCGTGCACGACAAGATGCTCTCCATCCTCGCGAAGGAAGGCGTGGAGGTCATCGACCCGGTGGGCGAGGCCTTCGACCCCATGGAGCACCAGGCGGTCGGTCGGGTGGAGGACCCGGACCAGCCCGACGAGACGGTCGCCGCCGTCTACCAGCGCGGCTACCGCATGGGCGGCAGGGTCATCCGTGAGGCGATGGTCCAGGTAACCTTCGGCGGCCCTAAGCGTGAGGTCGCGAAAGAAGACAAGTAACAAGCGTGCCGGGGCGTCAGGCCCCGGCACGTCATAAGAGAGGAGGCGGTTTGCACCATGGCTGACAAAAAGAATTTCTACGACGTGCTCGGCGTGAGTAAAAGCGCCTCTGACGACGAAATCCGCAAGGCCTTCCGCAAGCTCGCTGCCAAGTACCACCCCGACGCGGGCGGCGACGAGCAGAAGTTCAAGGAGATCAGCGAAGCCTATAACACGCTCTCCAACCCGGAGAAGCGCAAGGAATACGACCAGCTCCTGATGTTCGGCGGCATCCCCGGCGCCGACTTCGGCGGCTCGGGCGGCCGCAACCATACCTACACCTATACGGGTGGCATGAACTGGGACGACATCCTCGGTTCCATGCGCAACGGCGACGGAGCCTTCAGCGGCTTCGACTTCTCGTCCATCTTCGGCGGACCCGGCGCCCAAGGTCGCGCGGCCAACCGTCCGGCCAAGGGTGGCGACCTAACACTGGAGATCAACGTGTCGGCCGAGGAGGCCTTCACGGGCGCCACGCGCAAGGTGAGTTTCACGGTGCCCTCCACCGGCGAGCGCCAGACGCTCACGGTCAAGGTGCCGGCGGGCGCGGTAGACGGTGGCAAGCTGCGCTACCGCGGCCGCGGCGAGAACGGTGTGAACGGCGGCGAGCGCGGCGACCTGGTCGTGACGACCCGTGTGGCCGAGCACCCGCTTTGGAAGCGCGACGGCGCCGACGTCCGCATGGAGCTGCCGATCTCGATCTGCGAGGCCGCCCTCGGCGCCCAGGTCGACGTTCCCACGCCGGGCGGCGAGGTCGTTCGCCTGAAGGTGCCCGCAGGCACCCAGGACGGCAAGACCTTCCGCTTCCGCGACCTGGGGGCGCCCGATGTAAAGAACAAGGGCGCGCACGGGGCCCTGTATGTGACGGTCAAGGTCAAGGTGCCCACGCACCTGACCGCCGATGAGCGCAAGTCGCTCACCGCGCTGCAGGATGCCGACACGCGCGACTACCGAAAGGACGTGGAGCGCTATGCCGCGCAGCGATAAGGACCAGCCGCTCTATATGATCAGCGTGGCGGCTGAGCTCACGGGCATGCACCCCCAGACCCTTCGCGTCTACGAGCAGAAGGGCCTGGTCACGCCCGGTCGCTCCCGCGGCAACACCCGCCTGTACTCCCAGCACGACATCGAGCGTCTGAACCTCATCAGCAAGCTCACCGACGAGGGCATCAACCTCGCCGGCGTCGTGCGCATCCTCGACATGCGCGAGCGCATGGACAAACTCCAGGCCGAGAACGACGACCTGCGCGACCGGGTGCGCGAGCTCGAGGAGGAGGTTCACGAGTTCCGTATGCGCGAAAAGATCACGGCCCTGGCCCGCTACGACGGCGGCACCCCCGAGCAGGTCATGCGCGGTCTGCTCGCCGGAGGTGACTCGCAGGAGTAATAAACAGCCACATCAAAAGTTTTGTCCCCGCCCACTGAACAAAGCGAGCGGGGATTTTTGTGCGTTTCGTGCCGCACTTCAACCCCGATTCAAAAAAATCCCCCCGTTCTGGGAAATGTGAAGGAAAAATGTGTGTATACTGTAGGGACGTTGAATGCCCCGTGAATTGTCTGTGGAGTAACACAGACGAAAAACGGGAGGTCACATTGGATGCGGCCGGGAGGCCCGATGCAGGGAGAAGGAGGTGTTTTACATGGCAGATGAGGATGATGAGGAGATGAGCGAGTCCGAGGAGATCGCATTCGGTCTTATCTCCACCGCCGGCACCGCGCGCAGCCTGTACATGAACGCTATGAAGGCCGCTCGCGAGGGCAAGTTCGACGAGGCCGACGACCTGATGAAGCAGGCCGAGGAGCCCTCGCTCGAGGCGCACAACACGCAGACCAAGCTCCTGGTCTCCGAGGCCCAGGGCCACCACATTCCCGTGGACGTGCTCCTGGTGCACTCTCAGGACCACCTGATGGACTCCATCGCGGTTGGCGACCTCGCAGTCGAGATCATTGCGCTCTACAAGAAGCTCGCCGAGCTGGAGGCCAAGGTCAACGCCTAGTTTGGCCACCTACGTACCATCAAACAGGAGGAAAGCAATGAAGGTTCTGCTTGTGTGCAACGCTGGTATGTCCACCAGCATGCTGATGAAGAAGATGCAGAAGTACGCCGAAGAGCAGAACATCCCTCTGGAGATCGCGGCTCGTTCCGTGCCCGAGGTCAAGGCTGACGTCGATGTCGATGTCATCATGCTTGGGCCCCAGGTCTCCTTCCAGAAGGATGCTGTCGTGAAGAAGGTTGGCGGTCGCGTCCCCGTCGGCGTCATGCAGATGAAGGATTACGGCCGTCAGAACTGCCCCGCGATCTTCGCGCAGATCGACGAGCTCCTCGGCAATTAGTTTCCCGGTTTGAAGCGAGAGGGTTTTCCTAGTGGCAAGCAAGAAGGACAAAGAGAAGCGAGCTGAGAGGCGCAGGCAGGACAACTACCGCCGCGACATGCAGCTGCGTGGCGCACGCGGTACGCGCCTGCTTCCGGTGCGCATTATGAGCGCCGCGGTGCTGTGCCTCGACCTCTACTGGCTCTTCTGGATGGGTGCGACCGATCAGGGTATCGGCCTGTCCGGTCTCCTTCCCCTTGCCTGCGCGCTTGCAGACGCTGCCGGCGTCATCGAGCAATCGCACATGATGTCGTACGGTGTCAAGCGCCTGAAGTGGACCGAGCTCGGCGTCGAAGCCAGCGCTGTGCTGTACCTCGTCGCGGCGGGCATCACCTTGGTCGCGGGCAAGGACGTGCTCTTCTTCTACTATGCGGATGCACTTTTCGCCTACATAACGCTCGCTGTCGGTATTGGTGCGCGAGCGTTCCTGTTCTATCGGCTCTATCTCATCAGCACCAATACCGACAAGCAATACGCGCTCTACCGCAAGGTTGTCGACGGCGAGTACAAGTACTGACGCACGATGGGAGGTCGTCGTCCCCAGCCTTGCGGATAAGCAAAGTACTACTGGAGGAGGTAACACTGTGTTTGAGTGGATTGAAAAGAATCTTATGGGACCCATGCAGAAGTTTGCGTCCTATAAGATGGTCCGCGCCATTCAGGCCGCGGGCATGAGCTCGATCGCCTTCACGATCGTCGGCTCTGCGTTCCTGATCATCGCGATTCTGCCGCAGGTCTTCCCTGTCCTGGTCGGCGTGTATGCGGTCTCCATGGACCACATCACCAACCTGTACAGCATCGCCAATTCTGCTTCTATGAGCATCCTGTCCATCTACTTCCTGATCGGCATCGCGTTTGAGTACACGCGCATCTGGGCCGACGAGGAGGACGTGGACATCAAGCCGCTCAACGGCGTCCTGCTCGCCATCTTCATGTGGTTCATGATGATGCCGCAGCTCGACATCGTCGACGGCACCTTCGTCATGGCCGAGTCCGACGCTGACGCCGTCAACGCCGCTCTCGAGGCCGGTTCCCTCTCTGGCCTGAAGGTCGCTGGCTGGGACATCTCCGCCTCCGGCATCGGCCGCATGGGCTCTTCGGGCATCTTCCAGGCCATCATCATCGCCTGGCTCGCCGTCACCATCTACAAGACCTGCGTCCAGAAGAACATCGTCATCAAGCTGCCGGACGTCGTGCCCGACGGCGTTGCCCGTTCCTTCACCTCGCTGGTCCCCGCCTTCTTCATCGCCATCTGCGCGATGGTCCTCCAGGGTCTCATGAACCTGACCGGCTATGACTTCTATGAGGTCCTGGCCGTGCCCTTCGGCTTCATCACCAACATCGCCGACTCCTTCGGTGGCGTGCTCGTCATCGAGCTCCTCATCCACCTGCTGTGGCTCGTCGGCATCCACGGTGCCTCCATCATCGGCGCCTTCGCCGATCCTATCGCCCTCATCAACTTCGCCGAGAACGTCGAGGGTGCCCACCACGTCTGGGCCGGCCAGTATGCCAACGCCTTCGTCATCACCGGTGGTTCTGGCGCTACCTTCATGCTGACCATGTTCCTCTTCTTCCTCGCGAAGTCCGAGCAGCTGAAGGCCATCGGCAAGGCCGAGATCGCTCCTGCCTTCTTCAACATCAACGAGCCGATCCTCTTCGGTCTGCCTATCGTGTACAACCCCGATCTGGCTATCCCGTTCTTCCTGGCTCCTATGAGCGCGGCTGCCGTGTCCTACCTTGCCATTTCCTCCGGCATCGTCGGTCCCGTCATCGCCAACGCTCCTTGGTGCACCCCCATCGGCGTCTGCGCCTTCCTCTCCACGCTGGACTGGAAGTCGATCATCCTCGCCGTCGTGGACGTGTGCGTCGCCGGTGCGGTCTACTACCCGTTCTTCAAGCGCTATGACGCCAAGCTCTACGCTGAAGAGCAGGAGATCGCCGCTGCCGAGGCTGCCGAGGCCTAGGATTAGGTCAGAGTGAGTCGTCTGGCTTACCTCCCTGTGCCAGACTTGATCGGATGGGGCCGTCCTTCGGGGCGGCCCCATTCATGTGTATGGGGATGTCTCTGGTAGAATCAATGCCTGTGCGCTGTCGAGAGGAGCATTATGAAAAAGTGGATGCGTACCGCCTGCCTCGCCCTCACGGGTCTTGCCATGGCCGTGTCGCTCACGGGCTGCAACCCCAAGGTCAAGGACAAGGTCGTTGACGATTCCACCTCGACGGTCGGCGGTATCGAGACGCAGACGCACATCATCACCGACACCTTTTCGATCCCCATCCCATCCTCTTGCCGCGGTGTGGAGGACAAGCTCAACACCGATCTGTACACCTGGGTACCCACACCGGAGGGCGAGCATATCCCCAAGGACACCGACTTTGTGCGCGTGGAGGTGGCCGCCCTCGACGATGTCGATGCGGCGAGCAAGGGTTTTGAGGAGCACGGATTCGAGGATGCGACCGACTCAAACCTCCACTATCACTACGAGAACGTCGAGCGTAGCAAGATCGGCGACTATATCTTGATTAGCGCCGACCAGTACATCACGACGGATGACGGGGAGACCGAGGACGAGCCGCGTAAGACGATCAATTTCGTCGTGTCTGACGGCAACGGTAGCGGGCGTGCCTTCTATGTCATCATCCGTGGCTTCACCCAGGAGTATCGCGACGCCGTGATGGACGAGATCAAGCTGGTCAACGAATAACGGCCGAAATCAACCGCTCGCCGGGTAACGAGTATCTCATGTTGACATACCAAATTATCCAATTAATATATGAGATAACAAGCTGACAACATGAGAGGGGATGGCCATGGGTAAGCGGATCGGAGCATTGGAGGCGGGCGGCACCAAGATGGTGCTGGCCGTGGGGACCGAGGACGGCACGATACTTGAGCGCGAGTCCCTGCCCACTACGGCGCCCGAGCAGGTCGTGCCCCAGATGGCAGCCTGGTTTGCCGAGCGCGAGGTGGACGCCGTGGGCATCGGTGCCTTCGGGCCCACCGCGGTCGACCCCGCGAGTCCCCAGTACGGTCATGTGCTTGATACGCCCAAGCCGGGCTGGCGCGGCTATGACTTCCTCGGCACCATGCGTGCCGGCTGCGACGTCCCCATGGGCTACGACACCGACGTCAACGTCGCCTGCCTGGGCGAGGCGACGTTCGGTTGCGCGCGCGGCCTCGATTCCGTCGTCTACCTGACCATCGGTACCGGCGTGGGTGCAGGCGTGATGGTGGGCGGCCGTCTGCTGCACGGCATGCTCCATCCCGAGGCGGGCCATATCCTGCTGGCCCCCTTGCCGAACGACCCGGGCAAGAGCGTCTGTCCCTTCCATCCCAACTGTCTGGAGGGCCTCGCCGCCGGCCCCTCGATCGAGGCGCGTTGGGGCGCCAAGGGCGTCGACCTTGCCGACCGCCCCGAGGTCTGGGAGCTGGAGGCGGAGTACCTCGGCCAAGCGCTCTGCGACTATATCCTGTGCTACTCGCCTCAGAAAATCATCCTCGGCGGCGGCGTGATGAAGCAGGAGCAGCTCTTTCCGCTGGTTCGCGAGGCGACCGTGCGCTACCTCGCGGGTTACATCAAGACGCCCGAGCTCGAGGATCTCGAGACCTATATCGTGCCCAACAGCCTGCATGAGAACCAGGGCATCCTGGGCTGCATCGAGCTGGGCCGTCGGGCTTTGGAAAAGTAGGAGGTAGCATGGCCGAATTTGTGCGCCTTGAGCCGGCTTTGGTCCACAAGATCTGGGGCGGCAAGCGCCTCGGAGAACCCAATGCCGCAGGCGAGGGGGTCGGGGAGGCCTGGATCCTCTCCGCGCGCGAGGACAACCCGAGCATCGTGGCGTCGGGCCCGCATACGGGGGAGAGCTTCCTCGATTACGTGAACGACCTCGGCCCCGTCGGTTTGGGCAAGAACGCCGGCGTGATGGACGCCTTCCCGACGCTCATCAAGTTCATCGATGCTGCCACGCCGCTCTCTATCCAGGTGCATCCCGACGACGCCTATGCGCGCGCCAACGGCATGCCCTACGGCAAGACCGAGATGTGGATCATCCTGGCCGCCGAGCCGAGCGCCTTCCTCTATCTGGGCGTGAAGGAGGAAATGACGCCGGAGGAGTTCGCGGCGGCCATCGCCGACGGCTCAATCGAGGACAAGCTCAACCGCGTCCCCGTCAAACCGGGCGATGTGTACTTCATCCAAGCGGGCACCCTGCACGCAATCGGCGGCGGCATCCTCCTGGCTGAGGTGCAGCAGAATTCTGATACCACCTACCGCGTGTGGGACTTTGGCCGCGTGGGGGCCGACGGCAAGCCTCGCGAGCTGCATATCCCGCAGGCGTGCGACGTTGCCAACCTCAGCCCGCTTGCCGGCCTCGGCGAGCTGGAGGAAGCCCGGGCGGTGCCGGGTGGGACGTGCCAGATGATTGGCCAAGGGACCTGCTTCCGCACGGAGCGTTGGGTGCTCACAGGTGAGGCGGAGCTGCCCGTTACGTCAGACAGCTTCATGGCGGTCATCATGCTCGAAGGCATGGCTGATCTTGCGCTCAATAATCAGGCGCCAGCAGATAAGGCAGGGGAGACCTACTTCGTGCCTGCACAGGATGCTGAACTTCGCGTGACCCCGAGTGCCGATGGCTGCACCCTTCTCTGCGTGACGGTTCCCGCCGCCGTGTAAGCCTGCCCCGCGACCCCTCCTATGGCGTCCACTCGCGACACTTCTCGTGCAGGGCGACACCAACTGCCAGTTGGCGTTACGAAAAAACGCCGACCGGCGGTTGGTGTATATCAATAACGCTAATCATCTAGCTGCGGAAATTCCTGTTTTCGCAGCTGGCAAAATATTGACGCCAACCGCCAATCGGCGTTAAATCAGCGGTCCCCTGAGACTGACAACGAGAATTATTGACGCCGACTGGCGGTTGGTGTCATTGCGGGGACGCAGGGGCGGGGCGTGGGATGCGGTGCTGGTCGAACGTAGCCCTCCGCACCGGCCCGTCCGCGCGGCTAGTGCTTGGCGACCGTATAGAAGTCATAGCGGTCGCCGGCGTGCCGCGAGATGCTGTACTCGAAGGGCTCGCCGTCATCCAGAAAACCGACCTGCTCGACCTCGAGCACGGGTGTCTTCCCGTCGAGGCCGAGCTCTTTTTTCTCCTCGGCCGTGGGCATCTTGGCGCGCACGACGCGATGGGCGCTGTCGATCTTGAGCCCGAGGTCCTGCTCGATATAGGTATAGATGGACGACTGCACATGCTCCAGACGCAGGCCCGGAATCTTGGCGATGGGCATGTAGGTGTATTCGACGACCTGCGGTACCCCGTCCAGGACGCGCACGCGGCAGACGTGGTAGACGAAGTCCTCCTCGGACATGCCCAGCTTTTCGGCGACGGGTGCCTCAGGGTGCACGACGGAGAAGTCGAGCACGTCGGAGGTGAGCGTGCCGCCCTTTGCCGCCGCCTCGGAGGAGAAGCCGGCCATCTGGCCGCTCATCTGACCGACCGAGGCCGTCTTGGCAAAGACGCCCTTCACATAGCAGCCTGACCCCTTGCGCTTGGAGATCATGCCGCGCAAGGCGAGCTCGTCGAGGGCCTTCTTGACCGTGATATTGCTGACGGAATAGATGTCGCAGAGCTCCGCGATGGTCGGGAGCTGCTGGTTGGGCTTATAGGTGCCGTTGTCGATCTTTTCGGCCAGGTCGTTCAGGACCGCCTCGTACTTGAGCATGCTGCAACCTCCCGGTGGCGCGATGCCGTTGTGTAGTGTCGCGGTCCGCTATGGAGTGTCGCGGTCCCGCTATGCCAGCATTTTTCGGCAGAAACAATTAGACATATTAACTTCATGAGCTAGATATGGCAAGAATACCGATTAACCCGTAAAGCCGACCGTTCACCCATAGGTGAAAAAGGGACTTGCGATTCTTTCCTGCAAAAGTAAAATATATGCCAGCTAGATTAGTTGATATATCAACTCAAGCATTTGACACGAAAGGAGGACAGGGGATGGCAAGCTTCACACTCCCGCGCGACTTCTTCTTTGGGGCGGCGGCGTCCGGCCCGCAGACGGAGGGCGCCTACAAGGCAGGGGGGAGGATCGCGAGCGTCTGGGACCTCTGGAGCGACGAGCGCCTGACCGATTTCCACAACTGCGTGGGCAGCTATATGGGCAACGACTTCTATCACCGCTACGAGGACGACCTGCGCCTCCTCAAGTCCCTGGGGCTCGACTCCTACCGCACGTCCATCCAGTGGACGCGCCTGGTCGACCAGAACGGCCAGCTCAATCCCGAGGGCGCTGCCTTCTACCACCGCGTCTTCGCGGCGGCGCGCGAGATCGGCATCGAGGTCTTCGTCAACCTCTACCACTTCGACATGCCCGCCCACCTCTTCCTGCGTGGCGGCTGGGAGTCCCGTGAGGTCGTCGAGGCCTATGCTCATTACGCCCGTCTCGCCTTCCGCGAGTTCGGCCAGGAGGTGCGCTGCTGGTTCACCTTCAACGAGCCGATCGTCGAGCCGGACAACCGCTACCGTATGGGCGAGTGGTATCCCTTCGTCAAGAACTTCACGCGCGGCACCAATACTCAGTACAACATCTCGCTGGCCCACAGCCTGGCGGTCCGCGAGTTCCGCCTGGCCCAGGCGGAGGGGCTCGTGCGCGACAACGCCCGCATCGGCCTCATCAACTGCTTCGCCCCGCCCTACACGCGCGAGAACCCGACCGATGCCGACCTCGAGGCCCTGCGCATGACCGACGGCATCTCCAACCGCTGGTGGCTCGACCTCGTGACCGAGGGGACCCTGCCTGCCGACGTACTCGAGACCCTGGCCGACCGCGGCGTGGCGCTCGAGACCCGTCCGGGCGACGAGGCCATCCTCGCGCAGGGCACGGTCGACTGGCTGGGCTTCAACTACTACCACCCCGAGCGCGTCCAGGCGCCTGCCCGCGACACGACCGAGGACGGCCAGCCCGTCTTCGCGGACCCCTACGTCTGGCCCGAGGCCGAGATCAACGAGAGCCGCGGCTGGGAGATCTATCCGCGCGGCCTCTACGACTTCGGCATGAAGATCAAAAACGAGTACCCCGGCCTCGAGTGGTTCGTCTCCGAGAACGGCATGGGCGTCGAGGACGAGGGCAAGTTCCGCGACGCGTCCGGCCAGATCCAGGACGACTATCGCATCGATTTCGTGAGCCGGCATCTCGCCGAGGTGGCCCACGCGATCGAGGACGGCTCGCCCTGCCGCGGCTACCACTACTGGGCCGTGATCGACAACTGGTCCTGGGCGCATGCCTTCAAGAACCGCTACGGATTTGTGGAAGTCGACCTCGAGCATGGGCTCGAACGTCGCGAGAAGAAATCGGCCGCGTGGCTCCGCCAGGTCGCGCAGACCCACGAGTGCAAAGGAGAGTAGCCATGGCAGAAGCAACCGAAACCAAGAGCAGCTTCCTCGAGAAGTTTGCCGAAGTCTCAGCAAAGGTGGGCTCCGAGGTTCATCTGATGGCCCTGCGCGACGCCTTCGCCACGCTGACCCCGCTCTATATCCTCGCGGGCGTCGCGGTCCTCGTGAACAACGTCCTCTTCCCCCTCTTCCTCTCCGGTGATGCGCTGACCAACGTCCAGGCCTGGGGCAACGCGCTGACCAACGGCACGCTCAACATCTCGGGCATGCTGATCGCCTGCGTCGCGGGCTACCGCCTGGCCGAGCAGAAGGTCTTCAGCAACCCGCTGGCAGCCGGCGTCACCAGCGTCGCGGCCCTGATCGCCATGATGCCCTTCAACATCACCGCCTCCCTGGCCGACGGCTCTGGCGACACCGCGCTCGTGAGCGGCGCCCTGTCCTTCGGCAACCTGGGCACGAGCTCGATGTTCTCCGGCATCATCATCGGCCTGCTCGCGACCGAGCTCTTCATCAAGCTCTCCGGCATCGACAAGCTCAAGATCAACCTGGGCGACGAGGTGCCGCCCGCGGTCAACGACTCCTTCAACGTCATGATCCCGATGCTGCTCACCCTGTCCGTCTTCGGCGTCTTCGCCGCGGTCTTCTCCGCCTTTGGCTCCGACCTGATCTCCACCATCAAGTGGCTCATCCAGGAGCCCCTGCGCAACGTCAATACCTCGTTGCCCGGCACCATCCTGCTCTACTTCCTCGGCAACCTGCTCTTCTGCCTGGGCATCCACCAGTCCACGATCACGGGCGTCCTCGCCGAGCCCCTGCTGACCATCAACATCACCGACAACATGGCGACCTTCGCCGCCGGTGTGCCCCTGAGCAACCTCGCCGGCTCCGCCGCGGGCGGCTACAACATCATGAACATGGACATCGTCAACCAGTTCGCCCTCTTTGGCGGCTCCGGCTGCACCCTGTGCCTCGTGATCGCCGTCCTGCTCTTTAGCCACGACAAGTCCAGCAAGGACATCATCAAGATGGCCTCCATCCCCTCCATCTTCAACATCAACGAGCCGATCATCTTTGGCTACCCGATCGTCTTCAACCTCCCGATGTTCATCCCCTTCCTGCTCACCCCGACGATCGGCATGCTCATCTCCTACGGCGCCACCGCGCTCGGCCTGATGAACCCCTGCGTCGCCATGGTGCCCTGGACCACGCCGGTCTTCATCTCCGGCTTCCTGGCTACCGGCGGTGACTGGCGCGCGATCGTCGTGCAGGCGATCATCCTCGTGATCGGCGTGGCCCTCTACCTGCCCTTCATGAAGATCTCCGAGCGCGTTGCCGCCAAGCAGGCCGCGCTCGACGGCGAGGACGCCGAGTAGCTTCCCCAGCGCAGCGCCGGCCCACCACCTCCTCCGGGCCGGCGCCGCTTTGCTTCAGCGCCACCGATGCTGGCGCAGCAGAAACCAGTGTTACCTCCTCCAGAGGCCCGACGGACCCACAGCCGTCGGGCCTTTTGCCGTACAATCGACCACATGGAAAACGGACGTCACATCATCACCTACGACACGACCCTGCGCGATGGCGAGCAGGGGGAGGGCATATCCTTCTCCCTGGAAGACAAGCTGGCCGTGGTGCAGCGACTTGACGCCTTCGGCATCGACATCATCGAGGGCGGCTTCCCGGCGTCAAATCCCAAGGACATCGAGTTCTTCCGCCGGGTGCGGACGCTGCCACTGGCGCATGCGCGCGTTGCGGCCTTCGGGTCCACCTGCCGCAAGGACACCCTGGCCGACCAGGACCAGGGCCTTGCTGACCTCATCGCGAGCGGCGCTCCCGTGGTCACGATTGTGGGCAAGGCGGCGGCGGATCATGTGGAACACGCCCTGCAGACCACGCTCGGGGAGAACCTCCGCATGGTGCGGGACTCCGTCGCCTACCTTGTGGCGGCAGGCGTCGAGGTCGTCTTCGACGCCGAGCACTATTTTGATGGTTACCTGCGCAATCCCGACTACACGCTCGCGGTGGCCCGTGCGGCCTACGAGGCGGGCGCCTCCGCCCTCGGCCTCTGCGAGACCAACGGTGGCCTCTTGCCCGACCAGGTCCGCGATATCGTGACTGCGACCGCAGCGGCGCTGCCCGGAGCCACCCTCGGCGTCCACTGTCACAACGACGCGGGCTGTGCCGTGGCCAATACCCTCGCGGGCGTCGGGGCGGGCGCGGCGCAGGTCCAGGGCACCGTCAACGGCTTCGGCGAGCGTGCGGGCAATGCCGACCTGCTCACCGTGATCGCGGACCTCCAGCTCAAACTGGGCTACGACTGCGTGCCCGATCTCTCCCAGCTGACCGACGTCGCCAATTTCGTGGCCGAGACCTGCAACGTGACCCTGCCGGCCAACACCCCCTATACGGGTGCCGCCGCCTTCACCCACAAGGGCGGCCTGCACGTGAGCGCCATCGCGCGCTACCCGCACGCCTACGAGCACATCGAGCCCGAGGTCGTCGGCAATCGGCAGAGCGTGCTCGTGAGCGAGCTCGCGGGCCGCGCGTCCCTTCTGGCCAAGGCCCGCCGCCTGGGCTACGACCTGTCCGACCGGTCCGAGCTGGTGCAGGAGATCCTGGATGACGTGAAGGAGCGCGAGGCGCGCGGCTACTCCTTCGAGGTGGCCGACGGCTCGCTCGCCCTGCTCATCCTGGGGCACCTGGGCCTGCGCAAGCCCCACTTCGCGCTCGAGAGCTTCCGCGTGATCGTCGACGACCGCGAGGACGCCGACGCCTGGGCTGCCGGTGCCGAGAGCGAGGCCACCATCAAGATCCACGTGGGCGACGAGCGCTATGTGGCGACGGGCGAGGGCGTGGGCCCGGTCGGCGCGCTCGACACGGCGCTGCGCATGGTGTTGGGCAAGTCCTATCCCGAGATTGCCGAGTTCTCGCTGGTGGACTTCAAGGTCCGCATCATCGACGGCAGCGTGGGCACAGGCGCCGTCACGCGCGTCACCATCGTGACCTCGGACGGCGACCGCACCTGGGGCACCGTCGGCGTGAGCGAGAACATCATCGAGGCCTCGTGGAACGCCCTGGTGGACTCCATCGAGTACGCCCTCGACTTTCGCGACAAGCCCGCCCGCCGCGCATAGGGGCGGCGTCTCCTTTCGGCCTGGCCGTCTGCGGCGTCGCTCCCGCCTGCGGCATATCCCCTTCCTTCCCTGCTGTGAGAAAATCTTATATGTAGAGACTTAGATTTTGTTTATTCTCCGTCCGAGCGGGAAGAATGAAAAAGACAGACAGCGAGGGCTTTGCCGTGTCCCGTCGGGGGCACGGCGGAAGCGGAGGCAAACCATGCGTATAGACAAATGGGCCGTCACGGCACAGGAGGCGCTGCAGTCCGCCATGGGCGTGGCCGCGGACGCCGAGGCGGGGCAGATGGAGCCGATTCACCTGCTCAAGGCCCTGCTCGATTCCGACGAGCGCAACATCCAGGCTATCATTGAGCGCGTCGGCGCCGACCCCGACCAGGTCGAAGCAGCCGTCGACGATGCCATCGCCCACGAGCCCAAAATCACGGGCGACGCGCGCCAGATGGG